>JAJYPN010000043.1 GCA_021795395.1 Pseudomonadota bacterium
GCTATACGGACGACGGGCACGGCAACATTGCCCTGAATGACTATGCGCCCGACGGAACTCCGGTTAACGACGCCGGCGTAATTACCGACGATAATTCCGGCTATTACCCCGACAGCAACTATGCTCAAGACAACAGCGCAAATCCGGCCTCAAACGACAATACCAACTGGAACGCTTGATCCTCCTGCCTCCTTCTCAACCCCGCGCGCTTTCGCGCTTCCGTACCGAATCGCGGTCTTGCCAGCTTCGAACCCGACAGTCGCTCACCTCATACCCGCAAACACCCTGTCCGCCGCCGCTAGCGTCGCTGCGATATCTTCAGCCGTATGCGCCGCCGATACGAAGCCCGCTTCAAAGGCGGAGGGGGCGAAATAACACCCTGCGGCCAGCATGGCATGAAAGAACCGGTTAAACGCTGCCGTGTCGCTCGTCATGACTTCATCGTAAGTCTGCGGCACCCGCTCGCAGAAATACAAACCGAACATACCGCCGACATGCTGCGCCGAAAAAACGATACCGTGTTTGCGGGCCGCCGCGCTCAGACCGGCTGTCAATTGCTGCGTGGCAGCGCCCAATCGGTCATGAAAGCCGGGAGCCTGTATCAATTTCAAGGTAGCCAATCCCGCCGCCATCGCGACAGGATTCCCCGACAGGGTGCCGGCCTGATACACCGGCCCCAACGGTGCCAGTTGCAGCATGATGTCCCGTCGGCCTCCGAATGCGCCGACCGGCATGCCGCCGCCGATAACCTTGCCGAATGTCGACAGATCGGGAGTGATACCGTACAGCGCCTGCGCACCGCCCAAAGCCACACGAAAACCGGTCATCACTTCATCGTAAATCAAAACCGTCCCGTATTGCGTGCATACTTCGCGCATGGTACGTAAAAATTCCTGCGTCGGCGCAATCAGATTCATGTTGCCGACTACCGGTTCAACGATGACCGCGGCGATCTGATCGCCCCACTGGGCGAACGTATCGATCAACTGCTGCGGCGCGTTATAGTCCAGAACCAGCGTGTGTGCCGCCAGACTGGCCGGCACGCCCGCCGAACTGGGATGGCCGAAAGTCAATGCGCCGGAACCCGCCTTGACCAGCAGGGAATCGCCATGCCCGTGATAACAGCCGGCAAACTTGATGATCTTGTCGCGCCCGGTAAACCCCCGCGCCAGACGGATAGCGCTCATTGTCGCTTCGGTGCCGGAACTCGTGAGCCGTACCATTTCCATGCTGGGTACCAGCCTTACCAGCAAATCCGCCATCTCTATCTCGCGCGCAGTCGGTGCGCCGAAGCTCAAACCCAGTGCCGCCGCATCGTAGACGGCCTGCAATACTTCAGGATGGGCGTGCCCAACGATCATCGGCCCCCAGGAACCAACATAATCGATAAACTCATGCCCGTCTGCGTCACAGATACGCGAGCCTTTTGCCCGCTCGAAAAAACACGGCGTCCCGCCGACCGAACGAAATGCTCGTACCGGAGAGTTGACGCCGCCGGGGATGTGTCGTTGTGCGCGTTCGAATAAAGCCTGATTTTTAGTCATCTCAATCTTCAGTTTCATCAAAGAATAAATCGGCAAATTGCCATGCCGTTTCGGTCACGTTTTCACTATCAAACAAAGCACTGATGACAGCGATTGCGTCAGCGCCCGCCATAATCAGGTTTTCGGCATTCTGCAGGGTAATTCCGCCTATGGCGACGACAGGGCGATGGATCACTCGCGCCGCCTGACGCAACAAGGACAAGTCCGCACGTATGGCGCCCGGTTTAGTCAAGGATGGAAAAAAACTGCCGAACGCCACATAATCCGCCCCTGCAGCTTGCGCCGCCAGAGCCTTGGTCAAGGACTGGTAACAGGAAACACCAATGAGTTTATCATGACCCAGAATGATCCTGGCTTCCTGTATGCTGCCGTCGTCGCTACCCAGATGGACGCCATCCGCCCCCACCAGATCGGCAAGACGCAAGCTGTCGTTGATGATCAAGGGAACATTCCGGCGACGGCACAACAGCAGAAGCTCGGTGGCCTGTTCATGCTGCCGTGCGATATCTGCGCTTTTGTCGCGATACTGCACGACGGATGCGCCACCTTGCAATGCGGCGGCTACTGATGCGAGCAAATGCGCCGTATCGTCGGTTTCGCGGGTGATTGCATAGAGTCCTGAAATCACTTTTCTTCCTCTCTGCGCGCCCAGAACAAACGGTCGGGAATAAATTGCCCCATACCCGGCCGAAACCCGGCGCGTAAACTATCATACGTGAATTGCTGCGCTTCGCGCACGCTTTCCGATACATCCAGTCCGTGCGCGAGCGTAGCGGCTATCGACGAGGCGAGCGTACATCCCGAACCATGATAGCTGCCTGGCAACCGCGACCATGAATCAGAACGTACGACACCATTTTCATCGTATAAGGTATTGATAACCTGCAAGGTATTTTCATGCGTTCCGGTCACCAGCACATATTCGCATCCCGTGTCCAATAAATGCCGGGCGCAAACGTCCAGATTCACCTCATCGGCGGTTGCCACATCATCCTGCACAAGACGGCGCAATTCGAGACTATTCGGCGTCAGGATCGTCGTTTGCGGAATCAGCATATCCATCAGCGCCGCGCGCACATCGTCGTTGGATAACTCGTCTCCGCGCCCTGACGCCAACACCGGATCGAGAATCAAGGGGACATCGGGATAATCCGCCACGATGGCGGCAATCGCAGCGATAGCCGCGACACTGCCGACCATGCCTATCTTGAAGGCCGCAACCGGCATATCTTCCAATACACATCGCGCCTGATCGGCGACCCATTCGGCATCGATCGGATAATAATCCTCGACGCCTACCGTATCCTGCACGGTAATGGCAGTCATAACGGACAACGCATGACATCCGAGGCTCGTCAAAGTCAGCAGGTCGGCTTGCAGCCCTGCGCCTCCTGTCGGATCCGATGCGGCAAATGTCATTACTATGGGAGGCGGAATAGAGATCATTTTTAAAAATCAGCGCCAGTAACACGCACAACTAGATTAGAATTAACATTTTAACTGAAAAGCGGCGTGATTATGGAATCGGAATTCAAGAGTTATCTGTGCGTAGTATGCGGATACATTTACAATGAGTCGGAAGGTTGCCCTGAAGACGGCATCGCGCCTGGGACGCCATGGAATGATGTGCCCATGAACTGGACTTGCCCGGAATGCGGAGCGCGCAAGGAAGATTTTGAAATGATAGTCATATAAAGTTGAGAGGCTGCCCGCTGCGCATTGGTTTGCATCATGTCGATACCAGATGGCAAAACCTCTGTCGTACTTATCAGCATCAACACGCGATAATAATTTGATCAAGGGATTCCTGCGCCAATAAAAAATTTAACAAATACTTGCCAGATAGCTAAAATAAGATTAAAAACAAACCCTACAGTTACGATAGCGTCACGGAGGCGAGACCTCGGCACGATTGCTACGTTCAAGCATAATATCCACGGGGGCGGAATGACCGACACTAGAAATTTGAATGGCATTAAAGTCATGGTGATCGATGATAGCAACACCATACGCAGAAGTGCCGAAATATTTCTCAAACAGGCAGGTTGCGAAATCATACTGGCAGAAGACGGATTCGATGCGTTGGCAAAAATCACCGACCATCGGCCCGATGTCATCTTCGTCGATATCATGATGCCGCGCCTGGACGGCTATCAGACATGCGCATTGATTAAAAAGAACACCCAGTTCAAAAACACGCCCGTCATCATGCTTTCCAGCAAAGACGGCCTGTTCGATAAAGCTCGCGGGCGGATGGTAGGCTCCAACGAATATCTGACCAAACCCTTTACCAAAGATACCATATTAATGGCAGTACAACGTTATGCTGCGGTAATGGACAATATCCCCCAAACCCATTAACAGAGTTGAGGTTATACCTATCATGGCTGTGCAAAAAATACTTATAGTCGACGATTCACCTACGGAACGATACTTTCTGGCCGATCTGCTCGGAAAGCAGGGCTACCAGATCAATCTTGCCGAAAACGGCACGGAAGCATTGGAAAAAGCGAAACAGCTCATGCCGGATCTGATCCTGATGGACGTCGTCATGCCCGGTTTAAACGGTTTTCAAGCTACGCGCGCCATATCCAAGGATGAGGATCTGAAACACATCCCCGTAATCCTGTGCACGACCAAAGATCAGGAAACCGACAAAATCTGGGGATTGCGCCAGGGCGCTATCGAGTACATTGTCAAACCCATAGACGGAAACGCGCTGTTGCAAAAGATTCGCTCCCTGTAAATTCATTATCGCGGGAAACAAGCATGTCCAAACGTGTCAGCCTCAGGGAATTCCAACAGGAATTGAGCAACCGGTTACAGCTCGCCACCAGCCGGTCAACCATCAATAGCCGACTGGCGGTACGCGCAGGCAATCAAAAATGGCTGATAGATCTTGCCGATATCAGCGAAGTCATTGCCGCACCGCCATTTGCTTCGGTTCCGCTGACGCAATCTTGGTTTCTCGGCGTAACCAATATACGGGGCAAACTCTACAGCGTGGTGGATTTGCCTTCTTACGTCGGCATCGGCAAGGTGCAGCCTTATGCCAGCAATCGGCTGTTGATTACTCATCCACGTTTCGCCATCAATACCGCCCTGTTTATAGATCAGGCACTCGGGTTGCGCAATTTGGACCAGATGCATTTCGAATCCCGGCATACCGATTCCAAGCTGTCCGCGGATTGCTATCGCGACGACCAGGGGGAACACTGGTTCAGTATCAATATGGCAACCCTGGTAACCGATCCGGCCTTTTTAACCGTTAGTGTCTGAACAAATGTATCACCGGCATTTCATCAACTGATTATTATAAGTGGAGACACGGCATGGCATTCAAACTCCCCAGCTTCAATCCTAAAAACGACCCCAGGTACAGCAAACGCCCCGCCGCGCCCGAAAACACCACCCTCATCATGGGCGGCCTGAAAAAAATGTCCGAGAGCAATACCTACGAAACACCGCTTATCGGACACCTTCCAGTAGAAAAGCAATATCTGCTGACCATGGTGTTAGGCTTGGGATTCCTGGTCGTGGCCGGAGTACTGCTCATGTACAACGGCGTACAAACCAATAACAAAACAGAATACATTACCAAAGTGACGGAAATGGAGATGTTGTCGCAACGCATCACCAAAACGGCACAGCAAGCGGTTGCAGGAAGTCCGACGGCGTATACGCAGTTACAACGCAGCGCGGAAAAATTCACTTCCGATCTTAACTCGCTAACCAAAGGCAGCTTTGCCCTGCCGGCCTCGCCCGTATCGATACAACCCCTGCTGGCCCAATTAAAAACGCATTGGACACCGCTCGAAAACGAAATCAATCTGATCATCCAGCAAAAGGATAGCCTGTCGAATGCGTATTCCGGGGCTGCGGACATCAATCAGAATGCCGACACCCTGCTTATTCTGGCGCACAAGTTGCAAACCAGGACAATTGCCGCCAATACTCATAATGCGGCGCTTATCGACAAGCTTGTTCAGCTTGCACAACACATGACGCACAATACCACCGCGTTGACGCTGCTGGTCAATCAGCCGGTATGGCGCTTTAATTCGACTCACATTAATTCTGGCGTTAATAGCGAAATCGCTGCCAGCAATAGAGAACAGGATATCACTGCGCAATTGAAACAGGATAGCGCCGATTTTCAGGCTGTCCTGCAAGACCTGCAAATCGGCCCGGACGCACTGACCGATGCCGGCGCCCGTAGCCTGCTCACCCAGATTGCAAACACATTCCAGCCGGTTCATACCAATCTCGATCGCGTTCTCGATAATGTGAACAAGCTGGTCATCACCAAACACAGCAGCTTTGTGGTATTCAAAACCAGCGACGATATCCTCAACGATGCCCGAAAAGCGGCTAAAGCATACGAAAATCTGGGAACTATCGGCAATGCGGTTGCAATAGTTTCCGGACTTCTGGCCTTGGGCAGCCTGATACTGTTCGGCTTTGTCAACATTAACGAATCGAAACGGCGGGTACAGTTAAGCGAAGCGGAAAACAAGCGCAATCAGGAAGCTATTTTGCGCTTGCTGAATGAATTGGGCGATCTTGCAGACGGCGATCTTACCGCCAACGCCACAGTGACCGAAGACATCACCGGGGCCATCGCGGATTCCATCAATTTCACTATCGACGAATTGCGGGGTCTGGTTTCTGGTATTAACCGCGCCACCGAAAAGGTGACGCATACGACCCTGCAAGCGCAGGCGATATCCGAAGAGCTGCTTGCAGCCGCACAGCGGCAATCTCAGGAAATCGAAGAAACCTCTGCTGCCATTCTGGGGATTTCACAATCGATTAACGACGTTTCGGCGAGTGCTAATCAGTCCGCCCAGGTTGCGAACCAATCGCTGGAAGCTGCAGAAAAAGGGACTCGAGCTGTGGAAAATTCGATTGCCGGCATGAATAGCATCCGCGAAAACATCCAGGAAACTTCAAAACGCATCAAACGACTTGGCGAATCATCGCAGGAAATCGGCGAAATCGTCGAACTGATTTCCGATATTACCGAACAAACCAACGTACTGGCGCTCAATGCAGCCATCCAGGCAGCCGCTGCCGGCGAAGCGGGACGCGGCTTTTCGGTGGTTGCGGAAGAAGTACAACGTCTCGCCGAACGGTCAGGCCAAGCCACCAAACAAATTGCCGCAATCGTAAAAACAATTCAATCCGACACCCAGGACGCTGTTTCTGCCATGGAAACAAGTACCCAGGGGGTGGTCGAAGGCGCCAAACTCTCCGATGCCGCGGGACGAGCGCTGAACGAAATCGGCGAAGTTTCCCGCAGCCTGGCGGATTTGATTGAAAACATTTCTGTCGCCACCGATAATCAGGCGATGGCGACCAGCAAAGTGGCACAAGCCATGCAATACATTCAACAGATTACAGAACAGACTACTGCCGGCACCCAGCAAACTGCATCGTCTATCGGCGAATTATCGACACTTGCCGCCGATTTGAAAAAATCCATTTCCGGCTTCAAGCTGGCATGAGACTGTCCGACTGTCCTATAGCTTCAATAGAAGCGCAAAGCTCGCGTTATTCACTAAAACCGTATAGATAACAATAATTAAAACTGCTTTTACAGGTAAACATATGAGCGATACCGCCGAATACGATATTGCACCGCTAAGCTGGATCAAAACCGAAATTGATCATGCCTTGCAGCAGATCCATGAACAGCTTGATCACTTCAGAAAGGATGAAGACGATCCGGCAGCATTGCGTCCGGTCCGCACTTATCTGCATCAGGTGCGAGGCGCAGTTGAAATGGTCGATTTACCTGGCGTAGCGCTGGTTTGCCAGGAAATGGAGAACCTGACTGAAGCGCTGGAGCATAGCCGGATCGAAATCACGATTGAGATACTCGATTTGCTGGGAGAGGCCGGGCATGCCATCGAGCATTATCTGGACGAACTGCTGAAAGACAAGCCGAATCACGAATTATTGCTATTTCCGGTCTATCAACGACTGCGCGCTGCCCGCGGAATAACGCAAACCAACGAAAGCGACCTGTTTTTTCCCGATATGGATTGCCGGGCTCCGAATAACGATAGCAGCCCCGACTTAAACCCTGCCGAACGGATGCAAGCAATTAAAAGAGCTCGCATCAAATTTCAACGCGGCTTGCTGGGATTTTTACGCCAACAGGATGCCGACCAGGGATTGGGCGCGATGCGCAACGCTGTTTCGGACTTTGAATCCGCCATGACCACTTCTGCCGGCCGAACTTTCTGGTGGGGTACCGGTGCTTTCGTCGATTGCCTGAGCCATCATTCGATCGAACCGAATTTTTCCGTAAAACAGCTGTGCGGCCGCATCGATCTGCAGATGCGCCGGCATATCGAAGGATCGCACAAAATCGCCGAGCGCTTGCTGCGCGACCTTTTATATTTTGTAGCCCAGAGCCGCGATGTCAACGAACATGTTGCCGCAGTAAAAAAAACATTCAGTCTGGGGAAACTGATCCCTCATCCGGTCGAACTGTCCAGAGAAATAATAGAGCTGCGCCATTCGCTCAGGAAAATCTTGCTCACGCTCAATAATGCCAAGGAATTCTGGATTAAATTCGCCTCCGGCCATCTCGCTTCGCTAAGCGGATTTCAAACCGCCATTAACGAACTGAACGCGCTAACCGCTCATTTAAACAATACGCAAATCAACAAACTGACCACCGAAATCCTCGGAGTCACCAACGATTTTCCGAATCTGCCGGCGCAACGTCACGAAGCAATCAATCTGGAAGTAGCGACTACGCTGTTATTATTACAAAATAATCTGGAACATTACGAAGATATCAGCGGCGAATTATTACAACAAGTGGAAGTACAGACAAAACGGCTTCGGACTGCCGCCTATTCTGAAAACAATCTTGCCGATAACGTCGAGATACCCTTATTGGACGAAATTTCACGCCAGGCGCAGGAAAAATTATTAATGGCGCAGGTAGCGCAGGAAATCCAGCTGAATATACAAAAAATCGAGGAAGCGCTGGACAGTTTTTTCCGCGACGCACTGCACGACAGAAAGCTCATATCCGGTCTTGACCGCCCGCTTACGGAAATTCAGGGCGCCTTGAACATCATGCAACTCGATGCCGCAGCTCAGATTCTGGAACATACGCATGGAATGATAAGCCAGTTGGCCGACCCCGCCTCGACTGTAGACGAATCGATTTTCCCGGTTATCGCCGATGCGGTCAGCAGCATCAGTTTATATGTTGAGGCTCAGCGCTACAATCGGCCCGAAGCACTGCACTTATTGCAGCCAATCCTGATCCAGTTGGGACTGATCGAGGACTGTTCTGCAGCGAATCCGGTCGAGAATGAACGCGTCGAAGACGAACTGAAAACGCTCAATGCCGATCTGTACCATCACCTTGCCGCTTGGCAAAACTTATCCGATAAAGAAGATGCCAAAAAAAAGATCGTTAGCATCTTGAACAAAATCGGTCAGGATGCGGAATTGGTCGGCGACAATCAACTCAAGACGCAAATCCATGAGATTCAGACGCAAATAAAAGCAGGTAACGACTCGATTTTGGCCGATTTGGCCCGAAAAATGGAAGTTCCGTTACCTGCCAATCAAATTGTCGAGGCTTCGAGCGAGCAGCCTGCCGAAGAAATCGACGCCGAACTGCTCGGCATATTTCTCGAAGAAGCCCGCGAAGTTCTGTCAACGATAGAAGAGGCTCTGGAAACCGTCACCGGGCAGAATAATAATTTTGAAGCCCTGCGCACCTTGCGGCGCAGTTACCATACGCTCAAGGGCAGCGGCCGGATGGTGAGTTTGACTGAATTGGGCGAAACGGCCTGGGCTATCGAACAATTGTTAAACCTCTGGCTGCAGGATGAAAAAACGGTGACGCGCGAGTTGTTAGTGATTTTGGAGCTCGCTTACCCTGCAATATCAAGCTGGATAGACGCGCTGCAGAATCACATTGCCCCCGCTATCGATTATCCGTCGCTGATTGCAAAAGCGGATCAACTGCGTCTGGCGAATTCCGGCAATGCTTCGGTGACGGAAGCGGCTATCGCCGACACTGTGCCGATACGGATTGAGTTTGAGCAATCTGCGGAATCATCCGTATCCTCGACCGATGCAGATATCCTCTCTGCAACCGGAACCGAATATACCGGCGCATCTTCGAGCCAGGTGGACGGGATCGACGAAACGATCGAAAAACGAAACGATGACTCTGCAGACATCTTGCCTGTGGAACTGAGCGCACCGGAACACGATATTCCTGCGCAGGAACCGGATAGCAGCGACGAATTTTATACATCGGTTTTTTTCGGCATGGATGATACTTCCGATGCAGGGACACTTGCAGCCATCATCGAGGAATCGGAATCGGCCGAACCCGGAAATGAGCCGATCGCTGAAATCAAACCCGCCGATTATGACTTCGAACCACCGGATGAGCGCATCGCGATAGGCACAAACCTGATTTCCCCCATGCTGCTCGACATTTTTTTACGCGAAGCCAATCAGCATTATCAGACATTACGCGACGAGTTCGACCGTAGGCAACACGATCCCAAGGAAATGGTCAGTTACGAATTCATGCGAGCGGCGCATACCCTGGCCGGTATCGCTGGGCTGACCGGATTCACAGCAGTAGCCGATCTGGCCCACGCTTTGGAATCGTGGCTCAATCGTTTGCACGGCACGGGTTCGCTCTTGCCCATTAACGACATAGCTACCGACGCCGCCATCGCGCAAATCGCATGCATGCTGGAGAGCATCAGCCAGCAGCAATCGCCCGGTCCGGTACCCGAGCTGATAGAACAGCTCAATCATGCCCAGACCCCTATTCCGACACCCGTCGATGATTTCGATCAAATAGCCATCGGCGATATGACGGCGACCATGCCGGAATCCCTGAGCGAGCCGTCTGCGCAGCATGCATCTCCGGCGCCTGATGCCGAAATGATCCATGCCGGCGCCACTTTGGACACTCTCCTTTTACCCAGCGACAACTCGGATCGACAACATAAGGTTACCGATGACGTAGACGAACAATTGCTGCCGATTTTTCTGGAAGAAGCCAGCGATCTGCTGCCGGAAATCGAGAAATCCCTGCGCCATTGGCGCCAGGCGCCGGATGGCGAGGAACAAACCAATATCCAGAGACTGTTGCATACGCTCAAGGGCAGCGCACGCATGGCCGGCGCAATGAAGCTCGGGGAATTGACGCATAAGCTGGAAACGGAAATCGTGGATGCAATAAGCAAGCACATCGTCACCGATACCGATTTCGACCGTTTCGAAACCGAACTGGATCAATTCAATACCGCAATCGAGCATTTGCGTCATCCCGTACCAACTGCTCCGGCAGCCGTCCTTGCCGAACCCGGTTTTCACGATAGGCATAAACCGGAAACTCTCGCCACGGCAGATCTGACCGCTAACCCGCATGTCGTTATGGAAAGCGAACCCAGCATGCAATCCTTACGGGTTCGTGCCGAAACTGTCGACAGACTGGTCAACGAAGCCGGTGAAATCAATATTACGCGCTCGCGGCTCGAAAGCAGCGTGACCAATATTCGTCAGAGCACCGTGGAGCTCAACGAAAACCTGATGCGATTGCGCACCCAATTGAGAGAACTGGAAATTCAGGCCGAAACCCAGATGCAATCGAATCTGTCGCACATGCGCAGTGAAGATGCTCAGTTCGACCCGCTGGAATTCGACCGCTTCACACGCCTGCAGGAACTGACGCGCATGATCGCAGAAAGCGTCAACGATATCGGCACCGTCCAGCAAAATTTGGCAGTCGGGCTCAACGAAACCGATGCCGCAATCACTCAGCAAAGTCGTTTGGCCAAAGATCTGCAGCAGGCTTTGATGCATATCCGCATGGTGCCCCTCGCCAGCATTTCTGATCGCTTGCATCGTACGGTACGTCTGGCGGCCAAGGACCTCGGTAAAAAGGCGAGCTTGCAATTGGTAGGGACGCATGTCGAATTCGACCGCGGCATCCTCGATAAAATCATCGCTCCGCTTGAGCATTTACTGCGAAATTCGGTAGCGCATGGCATAGAACTGCCGAAGGACCGTATCGCCGCGAATAAATCCGAATACGGCGAAATCGTGCTTTATACCCGCCAGGAAGGCAATGAAATCATCATCGCCTTGCGCGATGACGGACGGGGCCTCGATCTGGAAGCAATCCGTACCAAAGCGATGGAAAACGGCGTGATTGAGTCGGGTGCCGAAATTCCTGTCGACGAGCTCATGCAGCTCATTTTTTCCAGCGGCTTTTCCACTGCCGGGACCATTACTACCCTTTCCGGCAGAGGGATAGGCATGGATGTGGTGAAAAACGAAATCACCCAGCTTGGCGGTCGCATCGACCTGGCTTCGGAAACCGGAAAGGGCGTTCAGTTCTCGATTTACCTTCCCCTTACGCTGGCAGTCACCCAAACCGTCATGGTGACGATTTCCGAGCGGAAATATGCCATACCCTCGTCCATCATCGAACAGGTGCAGGAATACAAAACCGAACGTCTGCAAGAGTTATTGGCAGCCAAACAGATAGTTTGGCAGAATAATCATTATGATTTTTTCTATCTGTCGCATTTACTCGGCGAAATGCACAGACAACCGATCACGCAAACTTATAGTCCTGTGCTGCTGTTACGCAGTGGCAACCAGCGCGTTGCCATTCTGGTCGATCGTCTTACCGGCAATCAGGAAGTCGTGGTCAAGAACATAGGACCGCAATTGTCCCGTGTACTCGGCATTGCTGGCGCTACCGTCATGGGTAACGGGCAAATCGTGCTGATACTCAATCCCGTGCAATTGGCCCAGCGCCAGGGTACGCAGGTTCGCAATAATCTGCAATCGGACGCGATCGGTGAAATAACTCCGGATAGGCCCGTTATCATGGTGGTCGACGACTCGCTGACTGTACGCAAGATCGCCAGCCGGATGCTGAATCGCGAAGGATATGACGTCGTCACAGCCAAAGACGGCATCGACGCATTGCAATTTCTGCAGAATACGGCGCCTGTAGTCATGCTGCTCGATATCGAAATGCCGCGCATGGATGGTTTCGAATTGACCAAGGTGATGCGGGCAGATCATAAGATGGCTAATATCCCGATTATCATGATTACCTCGCGCACAGCCGACAAACATCGTGACCATGCCTTCAGTCTGGGCGTCAATGCCTATCTCGGCAAACCCTATCAGGACGAAGTACTGCTGGAAAAAATCAGGGAACTGAGCGAGATCAAAACCATGGCCTGATCTTTGAACCTGAAAACGACAATTGACCGTTAGTCCGCCAGATCAAGCCCTTGGTGATTGATTAATTTATCCTTGCCGCTCTACCCCGCAAGGATGTAACAGCCAGTATTGCAGCGCAGCCGATTACCCAGTCTTATATCCGCCCGTATATTTCGGCTCCCTGTTTCACGAACTCCATCGCCTTCGCTTCCATTCCCTGTCGTAACGCAGTCTGTTCCGGCAGCCCTTCCCGGGCCGCATAATCGCGTACGTCCTGCGTAATTTTCATCGAACAGAAATGCGGCCCGCACATGGAACAGAAGTGCGCCACCTTGGCAGAATCCTTCGGCAGGGTTTCGTCGTGGAATTCGCGCGCCTTGTCGGGATCGAGGCCAAGGTTGAACTGATCTTCCCAGCGAAACTCGAAGCGCGCCTTGGACAAGGCATTATCGCGAATCTGCGCACCGGGATGGCCTTTAGCCAGATCCGCCGCATGCGCCGCGACCTTATACGCCATGATGCCGTCCTTCACATCGTTCTTGTCGGGCAGTCCCAGATGCTCCTTGGGCGTCACATAACACAGCATCGCCGTGCCGTACCAGCCGATTTGCGCCGCGCCGATGGCGCTCGTAATATGATCGTAGCCCGGCGCAATGTCGGTAGTCAGCGGCCCCAGCGTGTAGAACGGCGCTTCGTCGCACCAGTCCAGCTGCAAATCCATATTTTCCTTGATCAACTGCATCGGGACGTGACCCGGACCTTCTATCATTACCTGGCAATCGTGTTTCCATGCTACCTGGGTAAGTTCGCCCAGCGTTTTCAGTTCCGCCAGTTGCGCTTCGTCGTTCGCGTCGTAAATCGATCCGGGACGCAAGCCGTCGCCCAGACTGAAACTGACATCGTAAGCCTTCATGATGGCGCAGATGTCCTCGAAGTGCGTATAAAGAAAGCTCTCTTTATGATGCGCGAGGCACCATTTCGCCATGATCGAACCGCCGCGCGAGACGATCCCGGTCATACGCCGCGCGGTAAGCGGTACATGCGCAAGACGGACACCGGCATGTATGGTGAAGTAATCCACGCCTTGTTCGGCCTGCTCGATCAAGGTATCGCGGAACATTTCCCAGGTCAGATCTTCCGCCTTGCCGTTGACCTTTTCCAACGCCTGATAGATCGGCACCGTACCGATAGGTACAGGCGAATTGCGGATGATCCATTCGCGGGTTTCGTGGATATTCTTCCCGGTCGATAAATCCATCACCGTATCACCACCCCAGCGTATTGCCCAGGTCATTTTTTCTACCTCTTCCTGGATCGACGACCCTAACGCCGAATTGCCGATATTAGCGTTGATTTTGACCAGAAAATTACGACCGATGATCATCGGTTCGGTTTCGGGATGATTGATATTGGCCGGAATGATGGCACGGCCTCGCGCTACTTCGTCACGAACGAACTCCGGCGTAAGTTTTTCTGGTAAAGCAGCGCCGTAAGCTTGACCGCGATGCTGACGGCTCAACAGGTCATACATTTTCTGTCCCGTCGGACCCGCTGCTTTCAGCGCGGCAAAATATTCTTCACGCCGCATATTTTCGCGGATCGCGACGTATTCCATTTCCGGTGTAATCATTCCGCGCCGAGCGTAATGCATTTGCGTGACATTGGTGCCAGCTTTCGCTTTGCGCGGCTGACGCAACAAACCCGGAAAGCGCATGGCATCCAGACTGGCATCGTGCGAGCGCGCGTTGCCGTATTCCGAGCTCAAACCATCCAGCACTTCCGTGTCGCCGCGTCCGGCGATCCAGCCCGCACGCACCGGTTCCAGCCCGCGCCGTATATCGATATCGGCAGCGGGATCGCTGTAGGGCCCGGAACAGTCGTAAACGTAAATCGGCGGATTGACTTCAGTACCCATCGACGCAGGCGTATCGGATTGCGTGATTTCACGCATGGGCACCCGGATATCGGACCGCGAACCGGGCACATAAACCTTTCGGGAATTGGGGAGGCTTTGCACCGCCGCCTCATCAACATGGGCTTGAGCAGCGATAAATTCGGGGTTGGCATTCATTTCAAGGCATCCTTGGCAAATAGCGTAAGGAGCATCGAATGCTTCCCTACGACGGTATAATCCGTATCAGGTTCAAAGGGTATCTCTCGCTTCATGCATTTTTCGCATGAAGACCCCTAGCAGAAGTGTTAAAGTATAGGAATTATGAAATAATCGCAAGTAATTCTGATAACAAGGCATGACAATGAATATCGAACAAGCCCGTTTTAACATGATAGAGCAGCAAATACGCCCGTGGGACGTACTGAATCCGGTAGTGCTCGATCTGCTCAAACAGATCAAGCGCGAGGATTTCGTTCCCGATGCCTACCGCACGCTGGCTTTTGTGGACATGGAAATTCCTCTTGGTCACGGAGCAAACATGTTGTCTCCCAAACTGGAAGCACGGATTTTGCAAGAGCTCGCTGTAGTCAAAACCGATGTTATCCTTGAAGTAGGGACAGGTAGCAGCTATCTCACCGCATTGCTTGCCGCATTGGGGAAATACGTTTATAGCGTCGATATCGTCGCCGAATTCAAAACCGCAGCAAAAGCCAAACTAAAGTCTCAGAGCCTGCGCAATATTACCCTCGAAACCGGCGATGCGGCAAAGGGCTGGTCGCGCCATGGCAAATACGATGTCATCGTCCTCACCGGCTCTACACCGATTTTACCCGAGACGTTTATTAATGATCTCAACCCCGGCGGCCGATTGTTCGCCATTACCGGCGATGCGCCTGCCATGACGGCGCAACTCGTGCATTGCGTAGCACCGGGCGCATATCGCACCATTACCCTGTTTGAAACCTGCGTCCCACCGCTCAAAAACGCGCTCCAGCCCGAACGCTTCGTATTCTAGCCGCGGGTTCGCCTCGCTGAAGCCGGGTTGCCGCTTTTGCCCGATATCCCTAGCCGTCGATAGCCGGACTCGCTAACCAGACAGGATTCATCATGAACAAACCCGGATTTTCTACCGCAATTCTACACAGCGACCGGCAGCAACCCGACCAGTATCGAGCCATACATCGGCCTATGCATCCTTCCGTAGCCTATGCTTACAGCGATCCCGAAGATCTGATCAAGGTGTTTCAAGGCAGCCAGTCGGGTTATGTGTACGGGCGGCAGGGCAACCCCACTACGTCTGCGCTGGAAACGAAAATAAACCTTATGGAACAAGGCATAGCAACAGCCTGTTTCAGTACCGGCATGGCAGCATTGGCGGCAAGTTTTCTGGCGCTGTTGCGTGCCGGCGACCATCTGGTCGCCAGCTCATTTCTGTTCGGCAACACCAACAGCCTCTTTACGACGCTGAGCACGCTAGGCATAGAAATCAGTTTTGTCGACGCCACCGATAGCGCCAATGTGACGGCCGAAATACGCGATAATACGCGCATGGTCTTCGTCGAGACCATCGCCAATCCCCGCACCCAGATTGCCGACCTCGCCGGTATCGGCGAAGTGTGTGCCGAACGCGGCATAGTGTATGTCGTCGACAATACGCTCACTTCGCCCTATTTATTTCGTCCTGCTCTGGTCAAAGCCGGGCTGGTCATCAACTCCCTAACCAAATATATCTGTGGCCACGGCAATGCCCTCGGCGGCTCCGTCACCGATACAGGCCTATTCGACTGGCAACGGTTCCCCCATATCTACGACAACTATCGTAGCGCCGACCCAAAATTATGGGGGATTACCCAGATCAGAAAAAAAGGCTTGCGCGACATGGGGGCAACCCTGCAGGCCGAGAGCGCTCATCGTATCGCTACCGGTTCCGAAACGCTGGCTTTGCGCATGGATAAAACCTGCGCAAACGCATCGCGCCTGGCCCAGTTTTTTGCAGACCATTCCGCCATTTCCCGGGTTTACTACCCCGGCTTGAGCGAACATCCGCAACATCTGCGGGCTAAAACGCTATTTAAAGCATACGGCGGCCTTATCGGCATAGAATTGCGCGAGGACATAAACAAGCTTGCTTTCCTTAAAAAGCTCAATATAGTCATCAGCTCCAGTCATCTCGGCGATACCCGGACCCTGGCGATCCCGGCGGCAGATACCATTTACTGGGAAATGGGTGCTGATAGACGACGCAGCATGGGTATCTCCGACTCCCTTATACGCTTGTCTGTCGGTATTGAAGATACCGATGATCTGATCGGCGATTTCGAGCAGGCACTGTCTTGAACCCCGCTTCGGATATCCGGCAACGCACCGCCGGCATGCCGCACTGGACCGGACCGATCAGGTTTTAATACCGCCGCCGACCATCGTCGGCATACCGGGCATTCATTTTTTATCTGTTTTTTTACCGGCTTGTTGCGCCGCATGATGGGCTACTGCAAATGCCCGACTTTCATCCTTCCCGTATTCCTTGTATGCATTATTGAAGGCTTCGAGAAACGCTTTCTTCTGATGCTCGCTATATTGATCTACCTGGGCTTTCGGTAACTCGCTAATTGTCTTGTATGGCATGATCTATCTCCATCTCGTCAATTACAGCAACAGTCCATCGGCAAAAGCCGAGCCATACGGCCAATAATTAATCCATTTTGCCATCGGTTATGCCATGGAATGAAACCTGTCTATACTTTAATCAAAACCTGTAATCAATACAAGCTTGTAAGCGGTTTAAATCTATATTGGCATGCAAAGCAAACCGCCCAACACAAGGTTGGGCGGTTGGCGGGATAGGAGTCTGACGATGACCTACTTTCACATGGGTAATCCACACTATCATTGGCGCTGTCCCGTTTCAC
>JAJYPN010000015.1 GCA_021795395.1 Pseudomonadota bacterium
ATCCAGCGGGCTTCGATAAGGGTGTCGATAGCGTGGGCAGTGGTCATGAGTCGATAAGCTGAATGAGCGGTATTTAAGGATCGGTTGTCAGTGCCTTTTACGCCTTTGCGCCATGGCAAACACGGTTAAGTGCCTGAACATTGTGGCATAGAACTGCATATACGTAAATTCCGTGCAGGATCGGACGTTTTCCAGCCACAAGGAATACAGACGAAATCGCTATCGAGCAGCAGATGGATCTATCTTCGATTTGAAGCCTGCCAAATAAGAAACGATAAAAATTTTTCATAAACATATAATTTGCTAGTCACATTTTTGCAATGTGAACTGGTTATTATCATGTCAATAGTGAAGAAAGTTAAGAAAAATCTGCTGGAAAAATCTGAAAAATCTGAAAAACCTGCTGGAAAAATCTGCTGGCGTAAAGCCGGGTATGGATTTCACGTCGAATTATTGCTAGACTCATGGGAGGTTGTAATGATCAGAACGTTTCGGTATAGAATAACAGCGTTGGCGGTATTACCTCTGTTTCTACAGGGTTGTATCATAGATTCGAGCAATGGCGCATCCGTATCGCCGCCGGCGCCACCCGCCAGCGTATCGCCGCAGGATGCGCTGGCTACCGCTACGCCGATCAAGCATGTGGTGGTTATCTTCGGTGAGAATCGCTCATTCGACCATTATTTCGGGACTTATCCCAATGCTACTAACCCATTGGGTGAACCAAATTTTACCGCTGCAGCCGGTACGCCTACTCCGAACAATCTGGTAAGCGCCAACCTGCTCACTAACAACCCCAATTTTACTAATACTGCGAATGGCGCCGGTGCGGCCAATCCTTTCCGGCTCGATCCCACCCAGGCAGCAACCGCCGACCAGAACCATGCTTACACCGCAGAGCAGCAAGCATACGACCATGGTTCGGCCGATCTGTTTCCGGAATATACCGGCCATGCCACGACCGGCGGCGTGGGTGCTTTCGGAACAACAGGTCAGGTAATGGGCTACTTTGACGGCAATACCATCACGGCGTTGTGGAACTACGCCCAGCATTTCGCGATGAGCGACAACGCATACACGGATACTTACGGCCCCTCCACTCCGGGCGCACTGGAGGTGATTGGCGGTCAGACCAACGGCATGACGAACATCGCTACCACCAAGGCACCCTTTACGCTTGCAGCCTATTCTTATTACATCAACGACGGTCAGGGCGGTCTTACCTTGATCAACGATGTGGATCCTGCGTATGACCCGTGTTCCAGTACTGCGAATAACATAATGATGACCGGCAAGAACATCGGTGATTTGCTTAACGCCAAAGGTATTACCTGGGGTGGATTTACGGGAGGTTTCAACCTCACTGCAACCAACGCCAACGGTACTACAGGTTGTCAGCGCAGCACCTACTCCGGCGTGGTGGGGCAAATCGTTCCCGACTATATGCCGCACCATATGTGGTTTCAATACTACAAAACTACCGCAAACCCTACGCATGCCAGGCCCAGCAGCGTTGCGGCCATTGGCTACACGATGGAATCTAACAGCCAAACGGCCGATCCGGCTAACCATCAATATGGCATGAACGATTTTTTTGCGGCTGTAGAGGCGGGTAATTATCCCTCGGTAAGTTATTTGAAGGCTCCTATGTATCAGGATGGTCACCCAGGCTATTCCGATCCGCTGGACGAACAGGCCTTCGTCACCAAGGTCGTGAATTTCCTGCAGCAACAACCTGACTGGAAAAATACCGTCGTCATCATCACCTGGGACGATTCCGATGGCTGGTATGACCATGCTTACACTGCGCCGACCAGCGCTTCGTACGATTCCCAGGCCGATCAAGTCAACGGTTCAGGCTTGTGCGGCACAGGTAGTACTACGCAACCTCAATTACCGGGCGTAAGCGGATTGCCGGTCAATGGCCGTTGCGGTCCCGGTACGCGTATTCCGCTCATAATAATCTCGCCTTGGGCCAAGCCGAATTATGTCAGTCACGTACCGATTTCCTTGTCTTCCGTAGCGCGTTTCATCGAAGACAACTGGCTGGGTAGCCAGCGTCTGGGTGGCGGTTCATGGGATGCCACAGCCGGTTCGATGATGGATCTGTTCAATTTCAGCGGTAGCGGTAACATCCCTGCGCTGTATTTGGATCCGACCGTAGGCAAGGTACTGAATGCTGCGCCAGCCGGAAGCGCTACGCCTGTGTCTTACTGATGTTCGGACGTTCGGCCTGGATTGCTGCGGTGCTGCTTTTATTGGCTGCAGTAATCCTTTTGATCGCACGTAGTCCGATAGCTCTGCAAAGCTGGCTGGATCAGCCGCGCAGGAGTTTTTTGCTCGCCCAAGGCGCCAATCCCGACGTGGTGCGCATGACACTGCCAGAGACAAAGCCGCTCAGCGCGGTGGCGGAACTGGGCCGTAAACTGTTTTTCGATCCGCGGCTTTCCGGATCCGGCAACCAGTCTTGCGCCTCGTGTCACGATCCGGCGCACGCCTATGCGCCGGACAACCGGCTTTCCGTACAATTAGGCGGCGGCGATATGCATCAATTCGGCGTGCGTGCGGCGCCGTCGCTGGAATATCTGTATCGCCAGCCCAATTTCAGTATCGGTCCGGATAATCCGGGAAACGAATCGGTCAATCTGCAACAGCAGGCAAGTTTGGGGATACAGGCGCCGCATGTGCAGAAAACTGCGCTGGGGACGAAGGCGGCTGCCGGCAATCTGGTCCCGGTAGGCGGCCTGTTCTGGGACGGTCGCGTGAATACCCTGCAACAGCAGGCCGGAGGACCGCTGTTCAATCCGCTGGAAATGGACGGGGGTACGCCGGCGATATTGCTTGCCAAGCTGAAGCAAGCTGCGTATGCGCCGGATTTTGTGCAATTGTTCGGTCCCGGCGTGTTCCGGGAGCCGACATTGGCCGTCGCGGAAGCCTTGTTCGCGCTCTCGCGTTTTCAGATCGAAGATGCGAGCTTTCGTCCTTTCAGCAGCAAATACGACGCATGGCTGCAAGGTCGCGCGCGTTTTACGGCGGCTGAGCTACGCGGTTATCTGGCTTTTAACGATACGCGCAAAGGCAATTGCGCAGCCTGCCATCTCGATCATGTTACGCGCGACGGCTTGCCGCCGTTATTCACCGACATGCAGTATGAAGCGCTAGGTGTGCCCCGCAATGCGGGAATTCCTGCCAACCGCGATCCGCATTATTTCGATCTGGGTCTCTGCGGACCGTATCGCACCGACCTGAAACAGCAAACGCATTATTGCGGCATGTTCCTGACGCCGACTTTGCGCAACGTGGCGACGCGTCACGCTTTTTTTCATAACGGCGAGTACCATACGCTGGCCCAGGTTATGGATTTCTATGCGTTGCGCGATACGGAGCCGCAAACGATTTATGGCAAGGACTCGACAGGAAAGACGGAAAAATTTAACGATATTCCACCGGCAGAGCGCGGAAATGTGGATGTGACCGATGCACCCTTCGACCGGAAAGCGGGCGAAATTCCGGCCATGAGCGCGCAAGACAGGCAAGACATCGTTGCCTTTTTACAAACGCTGAACGATGGCTATTCAGCAAATCAACACCCAAAATAAAATCGGGAGTAGGGGTAACGGAATAAGTGAGGCAGCAGCGAACCCGGCCGTTGGATCGGGTTCGCTGGGGCTCTATCAGCTATCGGGCACTATGAAGCCGGCTGATTACAATGCCAACCACAAGGCATTGAGACGTTGCACGAACGTCGCCGGATCTTCAAGTTGTCCGCCTTCCGCCAGCAGGGCCTGATCGAACAGCAGGTGACTCCAGTCATTGAACTTGGCATCGTCTTCCTGCGTTTTGAGACGTTGCAACAAACCGTGCTTGGGGTTGATCTCGAGTATCGGTTTGGTGTTTGGAACTTGTTGTCCGGCTGCCTTGAGCATGCGTTCGAGATTGCCGCTAATATCGTGCTCGCCGGCCACCAGACAGGCGGGAGATGAGGTCAGGCGATGCGTGATGCGCACATCCTTTACCTGATCGCCGAGTGCGGTCTTGATTTTTTCGGCAAGATCCTTGAAGGCTTCGGCTTCGCTCGCCTGTTCTTTTTTCTCTTCTTCGTCGGCCAGTTTGTCGAGATCGAGATCGCCCTTGGCTACCGATTGCAATTTCTTGCCGTCGAATTCGGTGAGGTGCGAGATCATCCATTCGTCCACACGCTCGGAAAGCAAGAGAACTTCAACTCCTTTGGAGCGGAAAAATTCCAGATGAGGGCTGTTTTTGGCGGCGGCAAAACTGTCGGCGGTGACGTAATAAATCGTGTCCTGACCGTCTTTCATGCGGCTGACGTAATCGCTCAGAGTAACATTTTGCACATCGGTGTCATTGTGCGTCGAAGCAAAGCGCAATAATTTGGCGATGCGTTCCTTGTTGCTGAAATCTTCTCCCAGGCCTTCTTTCAGTACCTGACCGAATTCCTTCCAGAATGTCGTATATTTATCCGGCTGGTTCTGTGCGAGATCTTCGAGCATGCCCAGCACCTTTTTGACCGATCCGGCACGGATCGTGTCGATGTCCTTGCTTTCCTGCAGGATTTCGCGCGACACATTCAGCGGCAGGTCGTTGGCGTCGATGACACCGCGGATGAAGCGCAGGTAGGCAGGCATCAATTGCTTGGCGTCTTCCATGATAAACACGCGGCGCACGTAAAGTTTAATACCGTGGTGCTGTTCGCGATCCCATAAATCGAATGGCGCGCGCGCCGGTACATACAATAATTCGGTGTATTCCTGCTTGCCTTCGACCTTGGCGTGGATATGCGCCAGCGGCGCTTCGTAATCGTGCGAGACATGCTTATAGAATTCGTCGTACTGTTCCTGGCTGATCTCGCTCTTGGGGCGCGCCCACAAGGCGGATGCCTGGTTGACGATGTCGTCTTCCTCCTTCACGACTGTGGTTTGCGTTTCGGCATCCCACTCTTCCTTCTTCATGACGATAGGCAGTGTAATGTGATCGGAATATTTGCGGATGATGGATTTGAGCTGGTAACTGGATAGCATGTCCTCATTTTCTTTGCGCAGATGCAGAACGATTTCCGTACCGCGCGTGTTTTTTTCCATCATTTCCAGCGTGTAATCGCCTTCGCCGGACGATTCCCAACGCACGCCATGTTCTGCGCCCAGGCCGGCTTTACGCGTACACAATGTGACCTTGTCGGCAACCAGGAAGGCGGAATAAAAACCGACGCCGAACTGGCCGATCAGATTGGTGTCGCGTGCCTGGTCGCCCGACAGGTTTTCAAAAAATTGTCGCGTGCCGGATTTGGCAATCGTACCGATATGTTCGATGACTTCCTGCCGCGTCATGCCGATGCCGTTATCGGCGATAGTAATGGTACGGGCATCCTTGTCATAATCGATACGGATCTTCAGATCGGTATCGTTTTCCCATAACGCATTATCGGAGAGCGCTTCGAAACGAAGTTTATCTGCGGCATCCGAAGCATTTGAAATCAGTTCGCGCAGAAATATTTCCTTGTTGCTGTACAAGGAATGAATCATCAATTGCAATAATTGCTTGACTTCGGTTTGAAAGCCCAGGGTTTCCTTATGCGCTGCGACAGTCATGGTGCTGATACTCCCTTAGAGTGGAAAAATGTGTCTAATAAATGGGGGATAGCCACGCTATTTCAAGTGGCTGCAAGCCAACTGACTGCATCCCTCACGTCGAAAGCAAGTCACTATGCGTGTCGGCTGAGCGTGTATGTTTCATAACGTACTGAATTAAATGGAAATTGCTTTAATGTAAAGTACCATACATCGGCAGGAGGTAATGTGAAACCTTATGATCTGATTGTTATCGGCGCAGGTGCCGCCGGCAAATGCTGCCGGCTGGTTTAGCGCCAGGCATCAGGGAGCGACGATTTACGGATATAAAATCCTGTTTGAGGAGCACAGCGGGGAGCTGCTCGGCGCGCATCTGGTCGGGCCGCAAGTCGACGAAGTGATCAATTTGTTTGCTCTGGCGATACGTCATCGAATCAAGGCGGCGGAAATCATGGACACCATTTTCGCTTTTCCTACCGGCGCATCGGATATTGCATCCATGTTAAGGTAGCGCTGATTTTATTCTCTGATCGTGTTGAGCAGCAAGGCGTGGTTGATGACGTGTGCCAGGTTTGCAATCAGGGCGATTTTGCCGGGCCGGGCGGGTAGAGGATAGAGGCACCTTCGACGTAGGCAAAGGAGGTCAGGAAATGGGCTCTGCGATGGCTTTTATCGAGGATATCATCGACCTGCCAACCGCGGACAAGCAAGGCATCGGCGATCAGGGAACGATGACAGCGCCAGGGTACTGCTTCTGCGCACATCAAGACGCATGAGTCAATGCGAGCCAATTCGATCAGTTTTTCCATGTTAGCGATGAATTCGGCAGTTTGCATGTAGTCTGCATAGCCGCGAAATGAAGGATTTTTCCAGCCCTGATTAGGCGAATCCCGACGTGTAGGCCGTAATCCGCCCAATCCGGCCAAATGGGTATACGCAATACCCGCGTCTGCCAACGATGCTTCCAATCGATCGTTATTGAATTGGGGATTATGGCGCGATCTGGGAATGTAACGCACATCGATTACGCGCTCGATTTCATTTTGCCGCAGCAGATCGATGAATTCTCCTGTCGATCTGGTCGAGTGCCCGATTGTAGCAATGGTATTTGAATTTTTGACCATGGCGATTCGACGGGGATTTTGATTCGATAATATTGAGAACGGATTACACGCTGTCAGTTCATCGTAAATAATTCTCGATTAAGCTAATAGCGTTATAATCAAATTTAAAAATGGCTATGACAGCAGCTATTCAATGATAACCCAGTGCAGAGTGGTTTTGGCTATAGGCTTGCCTGCCGGTTTCCTATGCAGAATTACTTGACTGCATGATTTTATGGCCTCCGGGTAAATAATATGGAGAATATATTGACAAATTCAACTGCTGCGAGCCGCCGTACGAGGTGGGCGCGGTTTTTGACCGTGCTGGGTCCCGGACTGGTGGTGATGTTGGCCGACACCGACGCCGGCAGCGTCATTACTGCGGCGCAGAGCGGCGCTCAATGGAACTATCGACTGTTGCTGCTGCAATTGATACTCGCCCCCATTCTTTATGTCGTACAGGAGTTGACGATACGTCTGGGCATAGTCAGCAGGAAAGGTCACGGCGATTTGATACACGAGTACTTCGGGCGCGGCTGGGCATGGCTGTCGGTAGGCACCCTGATTATTGCCTGCGTTGGTGCGCTGCTGAGCGAACTGAGCGGATTGGCCGGTGTAGGATTGCTGTTCGGAGTGCCATCGTGGGCGACGATGCTGGTGGTCGTGACGGGGTTGCTGCTTATGGCGTTTACCGGATCTTACGTATCGGTCGAACGGATTGCCATGGCAGTCGGCGCGTTCGAGTTGGTATTCATCGTCGTCGCCTGGCAGGCGAAACCGGTGTTTTCGCCAATGTTGCACGGAATGGTCGATATTCCCTGGCATGATCACCAATACCTCTATCTGGTCGCCGCCAATATCGGCGCAGTGATCATGCCGTGGATGGTGTTTTATCAGCAATCGGCGGTAGTGGAAAAAAAACTGACTGTGGCGGATCTGCCGGCAGCGCGCATGGATACCATGGCCGGAGCCATAATCACGCAAGTCATCATGGCGGCTGTGCTGATCGCGACTGCGGCGACATTAGGGCAGCACGGCAGCAGCGGGTCTATCGATACGGTGCAGGGCATCGCCAAGGCGATTACGCCTTTTCTGGGGGAAAATGTCGGCAAGATTCTGTTCGGACTCGGCATGAGCGGTGCTGCGCTGGTGGCGACCATCGTTGTCAGTCTGACTGCGGCGCGTACGCTGGGCGAATTGTTGGGAGTCAAACATTCGCTGGAGCATGAGCCGAGAGAAGCGCCATGGTTTTACGGCATGTATGCCGTTTCTCTGGCGGGCGGCGGCCTGCTGGTCGCGTCCGGCGCCGATCTGGTGGCGTTAAGTGTGGGTGTACAGGTCATGAATGCCTTGTTGCTGCCTGTCGTTCTGGGTTTTCTTTACCTGTTGGCGCGGCGCTTGCCTGAACCTTACCGTTTACAGGGAAGCTATGCGTGGGTGGTCGCCTGCACGATCGCCATTACGGCCGGTTTTGGCGTATACGGCGGCATTACCGGCATAGTGAATTGAAATCATGGATTTCATCGCAAGATAGCGTATTTTGGGAAAGCATACCGGAAGTTGCAATGACCGATACCAGCGCTGCAAACTCATCGTCGACAGAACAACGCCTGCAGATCAAGGGCATGACCTGCGCGTCGTGCGTGTCCCGAGTGGAAAAAGGCCTGCTCAAGGTTCCCGGCGTCAGTCAGGTCAGCGTTAACCTCGGTACTGAACAGGCCAACGTGACCGCCGCTCCGAACGTGGCGCTCTCCGATCTGGTTGCGGCAGTGGAAAAATCGGGATACGAAGTCGCCTTGCAGGAAATCAATCTGGGTATCAAGGGCATGACCTGCGCGTCGTGCGTGACGCGGGTCGAAAAAGCCTTGAGCAAGGTTCCGGGCGTGCGTTCCGTCGCCGTTAATCTTGCCACCGAACAGGCGCGCGTCGAAGCTGGCGCCGGAACTACGGCGGAAAGCTTATTGCAATCCGTGCACGCCGCGGGTTATGAAGCGGTTCCGTTGACCGATACCGTAAATTTGTCAGTGACGCAAACGCGCTTGCCGGTCTGGTGGCCGGTTGCGCTGTCTGCCGCGCTGAGTTTGCCGCTGCTGGCGCAGATGGCGGGGATGCTGTTCAACCGGGCCTGGATGTTGCCTGCCTGGTTGCAATGGCTGCTGGCTACGCCGGTGCAATTCTGGCTGGGCGGGCGTTTTTACAAGGCGGGCTGGAAGGCGTTGATGGCCGGCACCGGCAATATGGACCTGCTGGTGGCGCTGGGGACTTCCGCCGCGTACGGGTTATCGGTGTATGTATGGCTGAGCCGGCCGGCCGGCGTCAGGCTGCCGCTTTACTTCGAAGCGTCGTCGATAGTGATTACCCTGGTCTTGCTCGGTAAATGGCTGGAAACGCGCGCCAAACGCGAAACCGCGGCAGCGATTCGCGCGTTGCAGCAATTACGCCCGGAAATTGCCCGCATCCGCCGCAACGGTGCCGAGATCGATATCGCTTTGGCCGAAGTGCGTACCGGCGATTGGGTCGTGGTGCATCCCGGAGTTCGCGTTGCCGTAGACGGGGTAGTGCGTGAAGGACAGAGCGAAGTCGACGAATCGCTCATTACCGGTGAAAGCCTGCCGCAAAATAAAATTCCCGGTTCGAAAGTCATAGGAGGATCGGTCAACGGTGACGGTCTGTTATTGGTCGAGACGCAGGCGACCGGTGCGGAAACCACGCTGGCGCGTATTATCCGCATGGTCGAAAATGCGCAGGCGGCAAAGCCGCCTATCCAGCGGCTGGTCGATAAAGTCAGCGCCGTATTCGTGCCCACCGTGCTCGGTATCGCGCTGGCGACGCTGCTGGGCTGGGGCTATGCGAACGGTCATTGGCAGCAGGCGCTGCTGAACGCAGTGGCGGTACTGGTCATTGCCTGTCCTTGCGCGCTGGGTCTGGCAACGCCGACCGCCATCATGGTCGGCACCGGTATCGCCGCGCGTTACGGCATCCTGATCAAGGATGCGGAAGCGCTGGAAATAGCGCATGGCGTGCGTTGCGTGGTGTTCGACAAGACAGGCACGCTTACCGCCGGCAAGCCCGAATTGATTGCTGCGGAACCCGTGAACGCGACGGCGGACGAATTGCTGCGTCTGGCGGCAAGCCTGCAGCAAGGCAGCGAACATCCGCTGGCACGTGCCGTCCTGGCGGCCGCTACGGCCAAACATCTGGTTCTGTACGATGTCAGCGATGTGCGGGCGCTGCCGGGAATGGGGATACAAGGCAAACTGGACGGAGCTGCAATTTCCCTGGGGAGCAGCCGTCTGACGCAGGGTCTCGGTCTGAGCACCGCTGCGCTGGCGGAAAGCGCAGCATATCACGAACACGCCGGTCGCAGCGTATCGTGGCTGGCGCAGGAAATCGACGGCCGATATGTTCTGCTGGGCCTGCTCGCTTTCGGCGACACGATAAAACCCCGAGCGAAAATGGCGATCGACCGCTTGAAAGCGCTGGGCGTGCGTATCGTCATGCTGACCGGCGATAATCGCGGCAGCGCAGCGCTGGTGGCGCAAGCGTTAGACTTGAATGAATTCAGGGCCGATATGCTGCCGGCCGACAAAGTGCAGGCAATTACCGATTTGAAATCGGACGGTACGATAGTGGCGATGGTAGGCGACGGCATCAACGATGCGCCGGCGCTGGCGGCGGCAGACGTCGGCATTGCGATGGCTACCGGCACCGACGTTGCGATGCATACGGCCGGCGTGACTCTGATGCGCGGCGATCCCTTATTGGCGGCGGATACGCTCGATATTTCACGCAAGACCTACAACAAGATTCGGCAGAATCTGTTTTGGGCGTTCATCTACAATCTGATCGGCATACCGCTTGCCGCATTTGGCATGCTTAACCCCGTCATCGCCGGGGCAGCGATGGCGTTCAGCAGTTTTAGCGTGGTTTCAAATGCCTTGTTATTGCGTCGCTGGCAGCCTGCCGTTCGGGATTCCGCAACGGGTTAGTATTCAGCTATCATGCGTAGCGGCGCGTAAGGCGCGAGTCTGCGTAAGGAAAGTTCCCAATCCTATGCCTGCTACGCAAAACACCGCAATGATAAGCGGCAGATTGATGTGAGACAACCCGTGCACGCGGATGCCGGTATCGATGCTCCATGCCGCCAGACCGGGGAATAACAGACTGAGTATCCCGGCGAGCGTATAGGCTATACCGCCCCACAGCAGCGTCCGCGCGGCCGTGGTCAGCGCCACGATACGTATCGCTTCGGGCGATAACTGGCGGCTTGCAGCCATCCGGCCGAATAAGCCTCCGGCAATGACTTGTACGATCAAGGTGCCGAAACCGAACAGGGCGCCGGGTACCCAGCCCCAGATCGCGTTGGGCATGGCCGGAGCGAGAGTAGTGTAGAGGATGAGCGCGAAAGCGCCGAATCCCCAACCGGCGACAAATCCATGCACAGCTGGCATCCATCCGGTCATGCGTGCCCAGGAGCCAACGCCGCCGGCTGCGTTATCCTTGTCGCGGCATTTGCCGATCAGATGCAGATGCATGCTGTGGCGTTGCTTGAGCATCATCCATCCTCCCCACGCCATCAACAGGCCGATAGGGATGAAGAGCGCGTCGTTCAGCCATTTGCTTCGCATCCATTCTGACAGCCCGAACCAGGCCAGTTCGCTGACTATCGCTCGTTGCAGGGTAAAGGTGGCCGAAAACAGCAGTCCGGCGCGCAAACCCTTGCGCGTGGAATAACCGCCGACCGCGTAGCTGAATGTAATCGGCCAGGTATGCTCGTCCGGCACCATGCCGTGTACCAGGCCTAACAGCAGGGCGGTGACCAGAGCGGTAGCTGCCGCCGGATGGGCGGGGTTCCACAGATTGATGTATTCCATGATGCGCGTTAACTCAGTTCTGCAAGGTAGTTCGTAATTCTGTCAGCCGAACGGAGAATGAATCGCGTCGAGTGTCACGGCTTACGCATGCCCCAGCCTATCGTTGCCAGCGCCCAACCGTCAAAAAGCAGGCTGATGCCTACAAACATGCCGACCATCCAGAGCGACGAGGCAGGCCAGCCGACGAGAAACAATACGCCCAAAATAATATCGATGATGCCGTTAAATATCATCCAGCCGTGAACGCTGCGTATCCGGGTGCGGTCAGCCATCGAGAAGCTGGCGAAAGCATCCATGAACAGATACAGGCTGAGCAATATAGCGATTGAGGCGATTCCGGTCAAGGGGCGAACCAGAATGAGGATGCCGGTGAACAGCAATAGTATCGATTTGATCCAGTCTATGGAGCTTGCGCCGTGTTTATAGGCATGCCAACCCCAGAATGCGCTGCCCAGTATCAATAGCCAACCTATCAGAGCGGCCGTGATGACGGAAAGCGCTACCGGCACAAGTATGCCGATGAAGCCCAGCACTATCAGCAAAATTCCTACGGTAAGCGTATGGTTGCCGAAACGTTGGCTTTGTTTGTCTATCCAGTTTGAGTCCATATTATCTCCTCAAAATGTTGATAAGGTATTACTACGGATTCTGCGCAAGATGTCTTGAGCAGTCTGGCAGCTTGATGGGTAATTGCATATAAAAATAGCATGTTTTAACGCTTATGGGTGAGTTAACCACGGACGTCATTTTTTGACTGATAGAAATTTTAATTATTAAACAATAAATTGATTGATAGTTCATGATGGAAGGATAATTCACTGGACGTGGGAAATGTGATCGACATGTTAATTATCGTACAAACAATCACCGAAATGGGGTCGATCGTGCGTCTATGAAGTAGTGGCGGCAGGGATAGATGGCTTGCTCGGGCCCGCATGCAGACGGCTGAGGTTTTATCCTACACATATTTAAGACACTTATACGGCTGAATTAATAAATAAGATTGAATTTAAAAAATATTTGATTGTAAAATGTAAAAGTCATACTTCCCTATACGCCGAGCCGTTACCGTGTTGGTCGGTAGCATTCATGGTTTTCGAGTTTATGCATGATTAACGGAACGGCTGCATTTTGATTTTCCATTGACGAAAGGAAAGGCAATATGTTCTGGCAACAGCGGTTTAACAAATTTGTCGATAAGTTACGTGTCCACGATATACCGCTGCGTTTACGGCTATGGACCGGGACGGCCTTCGATCTCGGCGCGTCGCCGCGAGTCACCTTATCGATTCTGTCCGCAGGAGGTTTGAAACATTTCTTCATGCCGACGCTTGACAATCTCGGACATGCTTACGTCGAAGGGGAAATCGATATCGAAGGCCGGCTGGCCGATGTGATAGAAGTTGCCGAACGTCTTGCCGTGTACGGTGCAGACGCGTCATCGATACGCAGTAGCGTACGCCGCGTTCTGCATACCAAACAGATGGACGCGGAAGCGATTTCCTACCATTATGATGTTTCGAACGAATTTTATTCGTTGTGGCTCGATCGTAATATGGTCTATTCCTGTGCGTATTTCGGCGACGGAACGGAATCGCTGGATGTTGCGCAGGAACGCAAGATCGATCATATTCTCAATAAATTGCGGTTGCGGCCCGGTGATACCCTGCTCGATATCGGATGCGGCTGGGGTGCGCTGATCATGAGGGCGGCAGAAAAATACGGCGCCAAAGCTCTGGGTATCACCTTGTCGCAAAATCAATACGATCTGGCTCGGGAACGCATCGTACGCGCCGGTCTCGCCGATCGCTGCGAAGTTCGTCTTGAAGATTACCGTGATGTAGCGGGCAAATTCGACCGGATCAGCAGCGTCGGCATGTTCGAACATGTCGGTTTGAAGCATCTGCGCGAGTATTTCGCCCGCATCGGCGAATTGCTCAACGACGACGGTATTGTCTTGAATCACGGCATCACGACGACCAATCCGGCAACCGGCGATCTCCCGTTCGGCGGCGGCGATTTCATCGAGCGTTACGTCTTCCCGCATGGCGAATTGCCGCATATCGGTTTTCTGCTGGAAGAAATGAGCGCCGCCGGTCTGGAGCCGACGGATGTGGAAAGTCTGCGCCGCCATTACGCGTTGACGCTCGAACATTGGTCGGAACGTTTCGAAGCCGCAGGATCGCGCCTCAAGGAAATCGCGGGAGAAAAGAAATGGCGGATATGGCGTACCTATCTTGCGGGTTGCGCGCACGGATTCGCGCATAACTGGATCTCGGTGCATCAGGTATTGGCGGTGAAGGCGCGAGCCGATCGGCATATCCCGTTGCCGTTGACCCGCGATTACATGTATATCAAGGAACAGCCGATTTCCGCAGGATCGGGAAACCGATGACAATTTCTTAACCGGACAATTCTTCGGGGGCAAGATGATGGCGAGCTAACGTGACCGCCAGCGTTTGCGCAGATTCCGAGGGACTTAATGGGTATCGCGGTTAAATGCGGCTCAGCGATACCGGTTGTATCAGCGTAATGCAATCGGTATCGATGGCGATCAAACCCTCTTCCGCCAGCTTGTTCAAAATGCGCGATAGAGTTTCCGGGCGCAGATCGAGTAGCGACGCCAGCGCTTGTTTGGCGATGGGCAATTCGACCATGCGACCGTTCGCCGTTTTTTTGGCGGGTTGAGACAGCAGATAACGCGCCAGTCTGCGCGATCCCGAATGTAAGGTCAGGCCATCGATCTCGACGACCAGGGTATGCAGTTGCCGGCTGAGCGTACCCAGCAGTTTCAGGCATAAATCGGAGTTGGCGCGTAACAGCGTAACGAAGAAATGCGCATCGAATGCGATCAGGGTACTGGGTTCCAGCGCGCTGGCGTATACCGGATAGGTATCGCCCATGAACATGACAGCCTCGGCAAACAATTGTTCGCGTCCGGCGATTTCAGTGATGTGTTCTTCCCCGTCCTCCGACATCAGAAACAGTTTGATCACTCCGCTTTTGACCAGAAAAAAATGATGGCCGGTATCGCCTTTGGCAAATAATTGCTCGCCGGTCTCAAGTTCGCGCCAACGGGCGTGCTGTGCAATTTGCGTCAGCAGATCCCGGTCAAGTTCGCGGAAAAGGGGCGCCAAACGAAAACTGCTGATTTCAGGAGTGCGATTCATGCGATTGATATGGATCAAGTCGTTGAAAAAATCCAGCGTTTATAATGACTCATCGAATAGCAAGGAGTATCGAACATGCATAAACGTAATCGCTGGTTTATAAGTATAGGCTTGTTTTACGGCTTGCTGGGCGGTCTGGTGGCGTTGACCTATCTGGCCGAGCCCGGATTGATACCGGGAAATGTTCCACGCATTCATGGGCATATCATGCTATTGGGTTTTATCCTGATGATGATTTATGGGGTTGCCTTGCATGTCCTGCCCCGGTTTTCGGGGAAGGACCTCTATTCCGAGCAACTCGCCAATTGGCAGCTTTATCTGTCTAATGCCGGGTTGCCGATCATGATAGCAGGCTGGCTGGCATTGCTCAATTGGCTGGTGCTGGTTGGCGGAGCGGTGGTGTATGCCGGTATAGCGGCGTTTGCGGTCAATATCATCATGACGGTAAAACCTAACGGACCCTGGAGATAATCATGTCTGAACATCGCGGTTGCGAATTACCGGAAGATTTATATTACGACCTGGATTATATCTGGGTGCGTCCGGAAGAAAACGGTGTTTATACGATCGGCCTTACCGATCCGTCGCAGACGATGTCGGGTAAGGTGCAATACGTCTGGATCAAGGACGTGGGTACGCACCGCGACTGGAAAAAACCGCTGGCGCGTATCGAGTCGGGTAAATGGGCTGGCGGCATTCCTGCGCCCTTCGCCGGAGAAATCGTCGCGCGTAACGAGAAGGTGCTGGCGAGTCCGAGCCTGATCAACATCGACCCCTATCGCGATGCATGGCTGGTGCAGATGCGGCCCGATGAGCCGGCTTCGGCCCTGGAGCATTTGACCACCGGTGCCGCGGCGCAAATTGCGCTCAAGGCGTGGATCGATCGTTACGATGTGCAGTGCATGCGCTGTCAGGATTAGGAGGCGGAAATGAAAGTGGAACTTCTGGTGTCGGAATGGTGTGCATCGTGTCATCAGGCAGAGCAAGTGTGGCAGGTGGTGGCGAAAGAAAAGGAACTGGATTTCGCCGTGCTCGATATGGCGCAACCCGAAGGGCGTGCGCTGGTGAGCCGTCTGCGCCTGAAAACGATTCCTGCGCTGGTGATCGATGGCGAATTGAAAGGGCTGGGCGTACCGACGTTGGCAGAGGCGCGGGAATGGGTGGCGAGCGCGCCGTCCAAGCGGCAGACCGACATGCAAAACGCCGGGCTAAGCCTGTCGCTGGATAATCGCTGGTTTATCATGACATCCGTCGTTTATTTGATGCTGGGTGGGCTGGGGCTGGCGATCAACGGTACGCTGTTGACCGATGGCCCGACGCGGCCGGTGGCATTGCATCTGGTGACGGTGGGGTTCGTGCTGATGCTGATCTACGGCCTGGGCGCTCACATGTTGCCGCGGTTTACGGGGAACCCCATACGCATGGGCATCTGGCCGTGGCTGCAAATGGGATGCGCCAATGCCGGCATGCTGGCTTATGCTGCGGGGTTCCTGTTTGGCTGGCACGCGGTTGTTGTAGTCGGCGGTGCGCTGATCTGGTCGTCGATCTGGATTTTTACCGGCCGCATCTGGCCGGTATTGTGGCCGGCCGCAGCTAAATCGAAGGCTAAAATAATTCCGGTGCAGCGGACTTAAGCATTTTTGACTGCGTATCGAACACCCATCGTTTCGCCCATACGTACGGGACGTGTCGCCGACCATTCAGGATTGAATTGCAGCGTATTTTTCGGAAACAGCAGGACGACGGTGGATCCGAGCAGAAACCGGCCCATTTCCTCGCCTTTTTGCAATGAAATAGCTGCGTTATCATAATGCCAGACGCGAATGGACCGGGTGCGCGGCGGATTGACCGCGCCGTGCCATACCGTCGCCATGCTGCCGACGATGGATGCGCCGACCAGCGTCAGCACAAACGGCGTTTTTTGCGCGGTCTCGAACACGCAGACGACGCGTTCGTTGCGGGCGAACAAACCCGGAACGCCGCGCGCCGTGACCGGATTGACCGAAAACAGGTCGCCGGGCACATAAATCATCTGCAGCAAACGCCCGTCGCACGGCATATGGACGCGATGGTAATCCCTGGGGCTAAGATACAGCGTAGCGAAACTGCCGTGGCGGAATTGCGCGGCGAGTTTCGCATCGCCGCCGACCAGCGCCACGGTGGAGTAGTGATGACCTTTGGCCTGAAATATCTGGTCGTCGGCGATTTCGCCGAACTGGCTGATCGCGCCGTCTACCGGCGATACGAATTCAGACGTTGATAGCGGTCGCGCTTCGCTGCGCAACGCCCGGGTAAAAAATTCGTTATAACTGCCGTGTTTGCCGACGTCTGGATCGGCTGCTTCCAGCATGTTGACATCGTAGCGCGCCAGAAACCAGCCAATCAGATATTGTGACAGCCCGGCATGCCGTGAATTCGCCAGTATGCCGGCGAGCATGTTGATGGCCCGTCTGGGCATCAGATATTGCAATATTACGGAAAAACGTTCGGACACGATGACAGCCCCGGATAATTTGAGCGGGCATTATAGCAAAATGGAGTCGGCTTTAATTCAGATATAAATGCGCCATGTTTTATGTACAATAAAGAAAGAGTGCTGCGCTCGACTTCCCTGACATCATTCGGTCTGACAGCATGCTGCTTGCTCTGCAATCTGTTGAATCCGCCGTTAAGCAAACCGAGTTTCGCTGGCATCCACCTCTGTGCTAAAATCGCACGATTATCTCTTCACATAAAAATACTACGCAATGGAATTTTTCGCTAAGGAAACGCTCCCCGTCAGTCTCGAAGATGAAATGCGCCGTTCCTATCTCGATTATGCGATGAGCGTGATCGTCGGCCGCGCGTTGCCGGATGTGCGCGACGGCTTGAAACCGGTCCACCGTCGAGTACTGTTCGCGATGCATGAGCTGTCCAATGACTGGAACAAGGCATATAAGAAATCGGCGCGTATCGTCGGCGACGTGATCGGTAAATATCATCCGCACGGCGATACCGCGGTGTACGACACCATTGTGCGCATGGCGCAGGATTTTTCCCTGCGCTATCCGCTGATAGACGGTCAGGGCAATTTCGGCTCGGTGGATGGCGATAACGCGGCGGCCATGCGTTATACCGAAATCCGCATGTCCAGAATCGCTCACGAGCTGTTGGCGGATCTCGACAAGGAGACGGTCGATTTCGGTCCCAATTACGACGGTTCCGAACAGGAACCGCTGATACTCCCGGCAAAAATCCCCAATCTGCTGATCAACGGATCGTCGGGTATCGCGGTCGGCATGGCGACGAACATTCCGCCGCATAATCTGGCCGACGTATGCGATGCCTGTCTGACCTTGCTAAACGAACCGGAAACCGATATCGAAACACTGATCGATATCGTCAAGGCGCCCGATTTTCCGACTGCCGGAATCATTTACGGTCTGGTCGGCGTGCGCGATGGCTATCGCACCGGTCGCGGCCGGGTGGTGATTCGCGCGCGCACTCATTTCGAGGATATGGACAAGAGCGGGACGCGCCAGTCCATTATCATCGATGAATTGCCTTATCAGGTAAACAAGGCGAATCTGCTGATCAAGATCGGCGAACTGGTACGCGAAAAGCGCATAGAAGGCATTGCCGATCTGCGCGACGAATCGGACAAGTCGGGTATGCGCGTCGCCATAGAACTCAAGCGCGGCGAAGTTCCCGAAGTCATATTGAACAATCTGTACAAACACACGCAAATGCAGGACAGTTTCGGCATGAACATGGTAGCGCTGGTCGATAACCAGCCGCGCCTGCTCAATCTCAAGCAGATGATCGGCGCTTTTTTGCGGCATCGCCGCGAAGTGGTTACGCGCCGTACCGTATTCGAGCTGAAAAAGGCGCGCGAGCGCGGGCACATACTGGAAGGCTTGGCCGTTGCGTTGTCGAATGTCGATGATATCATCGCGCTGATCAAGGCCGCGCCGACTCCCGCTGTCGCCAAGGAAGGGCTGATGGGCAAGGTTTGGCGTTCGCATCTGGTGGAAGAAATGTTGAGCCGTGCGGTGGCCGACATTCAGGCGTTCCGTCCTGCCGGGCTGGCGCTCGAATTCGGCCTGTCCGAGGCCGGCTATCGTTTGTCCGATGCGCAGGCCCAGGCGATCCTCGAATTGCGTCTGCAACGCTTGACCGGTCTGGAGCAGGACAAGATACTCAACGAGTACAAGGAGATCATCGACAGGATTGCCGATCTGCTCGATATACTGGCACGTCCCGAGCGCGTCACCCTCATCATTCAGGATGAAATCAATCAGATCAAGCAGCAGTTCGGCGACAAGCGCCGCTCTGAAATCGTGATGTATGCGCAGGATCTGAGCACGGAAGATCTGATTACCCCGCAGGACATGGTGGTCACGCTGTCGCACGGCGGTTACATGAAATCGCAGCCGCTGGACGACTATCGCGCGCAGAAACGCGGCGGCCGCGGCAAACAGGCGGCATCTACCAAAGAAGACGATTTTATCGAGCGCCTGTTTATCGCCAACAGCCACGATTATATTCTGTGTTTTTCCAATCTGGGGCGTGTCTACTGGGTCAAGGTGTACGAGGTGCCGCAAGGCAGCCGCATTTCACGCGGCAAACCTATCGTGAACCTGCTGTCCTTGTCGGACGGCGAAAAAATCAATGCGATTTTGCCGGTGAAGGAGTTTGTCGACAATCGTTTCGTCTTTATGGCCACAGCGCACGGCGTGGTGAAAAAAACGCCGTTATCGGAATTTTCCAACCCGCGTCGTTCCGGCATTATTGCAGTAGGACTCGATGACGGCGATTATCTGGTGGGCGTAGCGGTCACCGAGGGCAATCATGACATCATGTTGTTCTCGAATGGCGGCAAAGCCGTGCGCTTCGACGAAAACGACGTGCGTTCGATGGGTCGCGGCGCGCGCGGCGTGCGCGGCATGAAGCTGGGCGCCGATCAGAAGGTCATTTCGCTGCTGGTGGCAGAGAACGAACAGCAATCGGTGCTGACGGCCACCGAGAACGGGTACGGCAAACGTACCAATATCGCCGAATACACTCGTCACGGACGCGGAACTCAGGGTATGATTGCGATACAGACGACCAAACGTAACGGTCGCGTGGTTGCAGCGACGCTGGTGGAACCGGATGACGAAATCATGCTGATCACCAACGGCGGCGTATTGATACGCACCCGGGTCAAGGAAATGCGCGAAATGGGACGCGCAACGCAAGGCGTGACCCTGATCAATCTCGACGACGGGCAAAAACTGATCGGCGTCGAACGCGTACTGGAACCGGACGAAGAATCAGATTAAGGACGGCTTAATGAATAGAGAGCTTTGCACGATGTAGCGAGCGCCGCTCGGATGAGGCGAAAAAGGGCAAGAAACCGGAGTGTACTAATACATGAAGATTTGAGCCGTTTTTTAACGAAATATAAGCAAGCGCAATAATCGTGCAAAGATCTCGATACAGGGATAAGCCCTCGGCATCGATAATCGATCGCTGTTCAGATAATGTAAGGATCGGCTGGAAAACAAATGCACGTATATAATTTTAGCGCCGGCCCCGCTGTGTTGCCGAAGGCTGTCCTGGCACAGGCGCGGGACGAGATGCTCGATTGGCACGGCTCGGGAATGTCGGTGATGGAAATGAGCCATCGCGGTAAGGAATTCCAGGAAATTGCACATCAGGCCGAGGCCGATCTGCGAGAATTGCTGGCTATCCCAGACAATTATAAGGTTCTGTTTCTTCAGGGTGGCGCATCATCGCAATTCGCGATGGTGCCGATGAATCTGTTGCGCGGTAAATCGCAGGTCGATTACATTAACACCGGTATCTGGTCCGAAAAGGCAATAGAAGAAGCGCAGCGCTACGCGACCGTCAATGTGGCCGCCAGCGCGCGCAATCGCGTACCGCCGAAAGTCGAATGGGAGCTCGATGCCGAAGCGGCGTATGTCCATTATGTCGCCAACGAAACCGTAGGCGGCGTCGAGTTTCACTGGACCCCGGATACCGGTAAGGTTCCACTGGTCGCAGACATGTCGTCGAATATCCTGTCGAAGCCGATTGATGTCAGCCGTTACGGGCTGATTTATGCCGGGGCGCAAAAGAATATCGGTCCTGCCGGCCTGACGCTGGTTATCGTTCGCGAAGACATGATCGGCGAGACCTTGCCCGGCACGCCTACCATGTTCGACTACCGGATTCAGGCCGAACAGCATTCCATGTACAATACGCCGCCGACCTACGCGCTGTATATTGCCGGACTGGTGTTCAGGCATTTGAAGAACGAGGGCGGCCTGTCGGCGGCAGCCGAGCGCAATCGGGTAAAAGCGGATCTCTTGTATAGTTACCTCGATGCCAGCGACTTTTATCTGTGTCCGGTAGCGCGCGACAGCCGTTCGCGCATGAATATTCCGTTTACCCTGCATAATTCGAGACTGGACGAAGAATTTCTGTGCGGGGCCGACGATCGCGGGCTGCTGCAATTGAAAGGCCACCGGCTGGTCGGCGGCATGCGTGCCTCGATCTACAATGCCATGCCGCTGGCGGGCGTTCAGGCATTGGTCGCCTATATGCAGGAATTCGCCGAGCGCCGGAGTTAACCGGGAACATGACTGAAGACTTACAACAACTGCGTGCCAAAATCGATGCGATAGACGAACAGATGCTCGCACTGGTCAATCGTCGCGCACACCATGCACAGACGGTTGGTCGTCTGAAAAACGGCACCGTATATCGCCCGGAGCGTGAAGCCCAGGTATTGCGCCGGATCAAGGAATTAAATGAAGGACCTTTGAGCGATGAAACGGTGCTCAGGTTGTTCCGCGAGATCATGTCGGCCTGCCTGGCGCTGGAAAAACCGCTGACGGTGGCTTTTTTGGGTCCGGAAGGCACTTTCAGCCAGACGGCGGCGATCAAACAGTTCGGTCATGCAGCGCAAATGAGGCCGTGCGCATCGATAGACGAAGTATTTCGCGATGTGCAGGCAGGAGAGGCGGATTACGGCGTCGTCCCGGTAGAGAATTCTACCGAAGGCGCGGTTAACCGGACACTGGACCTGCTGCAGGATACGCCGCTTAAAATTTGCGGCGAAGTCGATTTGCGCATCCATCAGTCCTTGTTGCGCAAAGTAGCGGGTCTGGCCGGAGTAAACATTGTTTATTCGCACAGTCAGTCGCTGGCGCAATGTCATGAATGGTTGAACAGGCATTTGCCGAATACGCGCCGGATTCCCGTTGCCAGCAATGCCGAAGCGGCACGGCTGGCGGCAGCTGACGATTCGGCCGTGGCGGTGGCAGGTACGGTTGCAGCCGAGATTTACGGCCTGCAATGCCTATCCGAACATATCGAAGACGAACCGGACAATACCACCCGATTTCTGGTGGTGGCGAAAGAAGATGCGGCGCGATCGGGATACGACAAGACATCGCTGGTATTGTCCGCTCCCAATCTGCCGGGGGCGATAGTCAAATTGCTCCAGCCTTTCGTGCGCCATGGCGTCTCGTTGACCAAGTTCGAGTCGCGGCCGGCGCGGCATGGCTCAACCAATAAAAACGATTACGCCGAATTGTGGGAATACGTATTTTTTATCGATATCGAAGGCCATCGCGACGATCCGGCCGTCAGTCTGGCGTTGGAAGAAGTCAGGCAGGAAGCAAGCTACCTGAAGCTGCTCGGATCGTATCCCGTCGGTGTATTGTGATTCATTTGCACGATCGATGCGCAATCGGAATTCCATTGAATAACCCACAGAATCGATAACTATCATGATGAAACCGAATACCCGGCAGAGTTTTGCAACCGCATCGCCCGTGATGCTCGCTTCACCTCATATTCGCGCCATAGCGCCGTATCAGCCGGGTAAGCCCATATCCGAACTTGCACGCGAGATCGGTATGGCGCCGGAACGTATCGTCAAGCTTGCATCCAATGAAAATCCTCTGGGGCCTAGCCCCAAAGCCTTGGCTGCGATGGAAAGGGAATTGCATGAGCTTGCCCGCTATCCCGACGGTAGCGGTTACGATCTCAAGCGGGTTTTATCGGAGCGATTAGGTGTCGCGAGCGCGCAAATCGTGCTGGGTAACGGATCGAACGATGTCCTTGACATGGCTGCGCGCGCCTTTCTTTCGCCGGAGTCGTCGGCGGTATATTCCGAACATGCTTTTGCGGTTTACGCCATTTCGACGCGGATGGCAGGAGCCGAAGGCATTACTGCGCCGGCGCGCGAATACGGTCACGACCTGCAAGCAATGCTCGATGCCGTACGCGCCGATACGCGGATGATATTTATCGCCAATCCCAACAATCCCACCGGCACCTTTTTAATCAACGACGACTTGCTGGCGTTTTTGCAACAGGTGCCCGAGCATGTTCTGGTCGTGCTGGACGAAGCGTACGGTGAATATTTGCCGGAAACGCTGAAATCGGATGCAGTGAACTGGCTGGCGCGATTCCCTAATCTGATCGTGACCCGGACGTTTTCCAAAGCTTACGGTCTGGCGGGCTTGCGCATCGGTTACGCGCTGGCGAGCGCCGAAGTCGCGGATTTGCTCAATCGGGTGCGGCAGCCGTTTAACGTCGGCCATCTGGCGCTGGCCGCAGCGGCAGCAGCGGCGGCCGACGATGAGTTCATAGCACGCAGTTATGCCTTGAACCAGTTGGGGATGCGGCAGATTACCCAGGGTCTCGCGTTATTGAAACTGAACTATATCCCGTCGTACGGCAATTTTTTGGCCGTACGCATCGGCAATGCGACGGCGATGTACCGAAGATTGCTTGAATCAGGCGTTATCGTCCGTCCGATTGGTAATTATGGAATGGCGGAATTCTTGCGTGTTAGTATAGGACTTGCGGCGGAAAACCATCAATTTTTGCAGGCGTTGGAAAGCGCCTTAAAGGAGCAGTAATGATTATCGTGATGAGCCCGGGGGCAAATGAGCAACAAATCGATGCGGTGGTAAGGAAAGTCAAGGAATACGGCTGCGAAGCCAATGTGTCGCGCGGTGTCGAGCGCACGATCATCGGCGCGATCGGCGACGAACGCGCGATCAATCAGGAAACGATCGATGCCCTGTCCGGTGTCGAACAATCCATGAATATCGTAAAACCGTACAAAATCGTGGCGCGCGAATGGCATAAGGAAAATACCGTAGTCCACATCAAGGATGTGCCGGTAGGCGGCAATACCGTGCAGGTGATAGCCGGCCCTTGCTCGGTGGAAACTCAGCCGCAAATGGACGATGCCGCCCGTTTCGTCAGGGAGGCAGGCTGCCGTCTGATGCGTGGCGGAGCGTTCAAGCCTCGTACCAGTCCGTATACCTTTCAGGGTAAGGGCGTCGAAGGGCTGGAAATGTTCCGCAAGGCCGCCGATGCGGCAAAATTGCCTATCGTCACCGAACTGATGGACGTGCGCATGCTTGATACCTTCATGGAATGGGATGTCGATGCGATCCAGATCGGTACGCGCAATATGCAGAATTTCGACCTGCTGAAAGAAGTCGGCCGCGTAGACAAGCCGGTCATTCTCAAACGCGGGATGTCGGCGACGGTTTCCGAATGGCTGATGGCGGCCGAATACATCGCCGCATCGGGTAACCACAATATCATATTCTGCGAACGCGGTATCCGCACGTTTGAAACCTACTACCGCAATGTACTCGACGTGACCGCAATCCCGGTCCTGAAAAAGGAAACGCATTTGCCGGTGATCGCCGATCCGTCACATGCCGGAGGCAAGGCCTGGATGGTCGCGGCGCTGTCGCGCGCTGCGATTGCGGCGGGAGCCGACGGCCTGCTGGTGGAAATGCATCCTAATCCATGCGAAGCGTGGTGCGATGCCGATCAGGCGTTGACGCCGCAGGAATTGAAGTCGTTGATGGCCGATCTCGGCGGCATCGCCAAGGTGTTGGGGCGCGATATCTGATGCCCGGTGACCAGGAGGCCGGGTTGGGTTGCTTGCATCATGAGTGAACATGATCAGGGTGCCTTGAGCAGATTAGGACCCGGATGACATATGCCATTTCCAGGCTGGTAATCTTCGGCGTCGGTCTGATAGGGGGTTCGCTGGCGTTAAGTCTGAAGCGGGCAGGCGCTGTCGGTACGGTGGTCGGCGTCGATCGCAATATCGAGAATTTGCGACAGGCAAAGGACCTCGGCGTCGTCGATGTCATCACCGGCAATATCGAGGAGGCGCTAGCCGATGCCGATATCGTCGTGCTCGCCGTACCCGTCGGGCAAATGGGTACGATCATGCAGGATATTGCCTCGTATCTGCCGCCGCATACGCTCGTCACCGATGCAGGCAGCACCAAACAGGATGTGGCCGAACTGATGCAGCGCTATCTTGCGGGAAATCTGGCGAACTGCGTGCCCGCACACCCCATCGCCGGAGCAGAGCTGAGTGGCGCCATTGCGGCGCATCCCGATCTGTATTGCAATAAAAAACTGGTCATTACACCCTTGCCTGCCACCGATCCGGACGCACTGACTCGCGTGTCCGCCATGTGGCAATGCTGTGGCATGCAAACCCGTGTCATGAGCGCAGCCGAACACGACGCCATTTTCGCTGCCGTCAGCCATTTGCCTCATTTATTGGCGTATACGCTGGTCGATATGATTGCACGACGCGACAACGCGGAGCAATTGTTCAGTTTTGCTGCGGGAGGGTTTCGCGACTTTACGCGTATTGCCGGCAGCAGTCCGGAAATGTGGCGCGATATCGCTATCGCCAATCGCTCGGCGATACTGGACGAATTGCAGGCGTTTCAGAAGGGCCTCCAACAATTGCATGCCGCATTGCGCAATCAGGATGCCGACGCCTTGATGCAACTCTTCAGCCATGCTCAACAATCGCGGCGGAACTGGTTAACGCAAACCCCTCAGGACTGAGATCGGGATTATCCTTGGAACGGCTGTGGGACGAGTTGTTTGACAAGTCAGACAGGCTAAGGATTATTGTTCCGCCGCGCGGTTGTTATTGTAAAAAAACTCTTTCAGCATGAAATCTTCAAGGCCAGCATTGTCTTCCGGTTTGGCCGATAAAGTTACCGAACGTCCCAGTCGATACGATTCCCAAGTGAAATATCCCGGATGCCGTTCGCGGATGATCGCTATCATTTTGCGTACGATGGCGTGTTCTATGTCGGGATTGCCGTCCAGTTTGACATAGATGGTCTGGCGTATGGGATTGCTGTAAGTGCTGTCGCTCCAGCCGCGGAAAGTAAATTCCGCCGTTTCGGTGCCGACGTGTATGATCTGGAATATGCCCCCGCCGCCCTGCGGTTTCAGGTTTTGCTTGATCCGTGCCATACGTACGTCATCGGCGCTCGGCGGGGCGGCTTCTTCGCCCGATTCCGCCCGTTTGCGCGCTCTGACCATATTGATATAACTGCTCATGTCGGTGGGCGCAGGCGTATTGGGCGCTTCGGGCGCCGGAGGGGGCGGCGCCAGCTGAGGGCTTACCGGTACCGACCGGTTATGTCTGAGCGAGGAGATGACAGGTTTTGCAGTCAGAACGGGGTGGTGCACAGGTTGGCGGCGGACCGGTCTCGCAGTTCGGGCATGGACAGGCTGGGGTGGAGGAACGGCATGAACGGGAGGAAGCGGAATTGATGGTGCCGGTTTGGCCGGCGCGGGCTGCGTCAATTCCACATTGAGCGTGTCGTCGCGGGAACTGAGAGATCGGGCGGAAAGCGGTTTGGTTTGATGGTTAAAGAAATACAGAAACAGAATATGCACCAGCATCGACGCCAGGATTGCAAAGAGCAGTTTACGGCTGATGCGGATTTCGAAGTAGACATCAGGATGAGGCAGAATTGCCTGTAAATTACGATAGCTTTCGGGCCTGTCGGTGTCCGGAAAATTTAAAAATTTAATTTTTTTTAGCATAAATAAACAGGCGTTCGGCGACTATTTGTGAAATTGCGCTAATTATGATAGTAACCATTAATCTGACAATCATCCATCTTCTTCATTCAATAAATTTCCCGCGTTTCCAGGAATTGTATCTCGGGAAACCGTTCTTGCATCATCGATAAATTCACTCGGTTAGGTGCCAGATAAACGTACTGGTACGCACCATCCAAAGCCACATTGAAACCGTATTTATCGATCAATTGTTTGAGGTCGGTATCGGAACCCCGGAGCCAGCGGGCGGTCGCGAATTCGCAACTTTCAAACAGCACATCGACACCGTATTCGAACTCGAGTCGATGCGCGACGACGTCGAATTGCAGCGTTCCCACTGCACCCAGAATCAGGTCGTTCGACGACATCGGCCGAAACAGCTGTGTTGCGCCTTCTTCGGCCAGTTGTTGAAGACCTTTTTGCAATTGCTTGACTTTAAGAGGGTTTTTTATACGGGCTTTGCGGAAAAATTCCGGCGCAAACGAAGGAATACCGATGAATTTCAGCGTCTCGTTTTCGGTAAACGTATCGCCCAGACGTATGGTACCGTGATTGGGAATGCCGATAATATCGCCGGCATACGCTTCGTCCGCGGTATTGCGATCCTGCGCCATAAACGTAATGGCGTTATTGACCGCCATGAATTTGCCGCTGGATATCTGCCGGATTTTCATGCCGCGATCGAAGCGACCGGAACAGACACGCAGGAAGGCGATGCGATCACGATGTTTGGGATCCATATTGGCTTGTATCTTAAACACGAAACCGGAAAATTTCGCCTCGGCAGGTTCGATTTTGCGCGATTCGGTAAGCCGTGCGAGCGGAGCAGGGGATAGGTCGACGAGAGCGTCGAGCATCATCTGCACGCCGAAATTATTGACTGCGGAGCCGAACAGGACGGGCGTCTGTTTGCCCGCCAGATAGGCAGCGGGTGAAAAGGTATGCGATGCGCCGCGCACCAGTTCGATCTCGGCGCGCAATTCGTCGGCCTGTTCGCCGATGAATTGATCGAGTCGCGGGTTATCCAGTCCCGCTATGATTTCACCGGTGCCCTTTTCGGCTTGCGGATCGAACGCCAGCACATTATCGTCGTATAAATGATAAATGCCGCGAAAGCGTTTGCCCATCCCGATCGGCCAGGTCATGGGCGCGCATTGCATGCCCAGCACCGACTCGATTTCGTCGAGCAGATCGATAGGCGAACGGCCTTCGCGATCAAGTTTGTTGATAAATGTGATGATCGGCGTGTCGCGCATGCGGCAAACATTGAGTAGTTTGATCGTTTGCGCTTCGACGCCGTTGACCGAATCGATGACCATGACTGCGGAATCGACCGCTGTCAACGTGCGGTAGGTATCCTCGGAAAAATCCTCGTGGCCCGGCGTATCGAGCAGATTGATGATATGGTCGCGGTAGGGGAATTGCATAACTGAGGATGTAACCGAAATGCCGCGCTGCTTTTCCAGCTCCATCCAGTCGGAAGTCGCATGCCGGCTGGCCTTGCGTGCGCGGACTTCGCCGGCTACCTGAACCGCGCCGCCGAACCACAGCAATTTTTCCGTCAGCGTGGTTTTGCCGGCATCGGGATGCGAAACAATGGCAAAAGTGCGGCGTCTTGAAATCTCGGTAGTGATGGACATAGGCTCGCCAGATAAGCAAAAGCGAGATTATAAGCGATAGACCGGATGGATGGTGAGCTTCGTTATGTCAAATTCGCCTGTCTCGTTAACGGCGTCAAAAATATAAACAGTATCGGATGGTCAGGGAGCTAGCGCGGCAGCATTGGTCGGAGCCGGATAGGCATACCGGGTCTGGACGAGCGTGGCGGTGGCCCCGGGTTCGCTGTGCGCAGTGGAAGTAAGAAGGCGACGTGCGCCGTCGTAGGTATGCGCCCAATAGGTATCGTCCAGGCTGGAAATCATTACACCGCCGCTTTTATTGCTTGCGGCATGGATGAAGCGGTTATTGCCGAGATAAATGCCGACATGGGAAAATGCTTTCCTCATGGTTTTAAAAAAAACCAGATCGCCCGGCTTGAGCTGAGCCTTGTGTATGATGATGCTGATTTTACTTATCGCGGCGGCGCTATGCGGCAAGGTTACTCCCGCCACTTCATGATAGACATAGCGGACGAAGCCGCTGCAATCCATGCCGGTATTGGGATCGTCGCCGCCGAATTTGTATACGGAACCGATCAGTCCCATGGCAAAGATAGCGAGCTCGGCGTGTGTAGGCGGGGGCGGATTTGGCTTGTCGTCCGCCCGGCCGGATACACTATTCAGTGCTAATGCAATGATAAGTATATATTTAATAATACGCATAGCGTGTAATGTAATGGGTTTTTCAATTCAGGTCAAAGGGAAATCGTACAAATTATTATCATGGATGGAAATAAAGTAGAATGCGACTATCTTCATTCTAGGCGAAATTGCCGATAAATCACCAAATAATTAAACGAACCCTCGATGCTCGACGCCAGGAATGAGCTTTGACGGTTTTATAAATTATGCGTCACGACAAATAAACCATTCAACCCCGATAATTCGTCAGGGCGCGAAATGCTGGCCCACAGCGCTCGCGCAGGCTCGTTGAGCCGCCTGATTATCATTCGGGTTCAAATAAAGGAAGTGGAAGTGCAGCCCTACGAGCTATTTATAGGTTTACGTTATACTCGCGCAAAACGTCGTAATCATTTTATTTCGTTCATTTCGATGATCTCCATGCTCGGCATCGCACTGGGCGTCGCCGCGCTGATCGTAGTGCTATCGGTGATGAACGGGTTTCAGGACGAATTGCGTAATCGCATATTGGGCGTCGCCGCGCACATTGAAGTTACTGGTTTCGATAATACGCTGGCCAATTGGCGGCAAGTTGCCGCGCAAAGCCTGCGAGTCAAGGAAGTCGAAGCGGCGGCGCCTTATGTGGAGGGGCAGGGCTTGCTGGCGTACGATACTGCGGTACAGGGAACGATGGTCAGAGGAATTCTGCCCGCCGACGAAGACACGGTCGCCGATCTGGGACGCAAGATGCAGCAGGGCAGTTTGGCCGCATTGCGTCCCGGCTCGTGGGGGATCGTTCTGGGTATCGATCTGGCGCATGCGTTGGGCGCACAGATGGGCGACAAGCTGACTCTGATTACACCGCAAGGTCAGATTACACCGGCAGGCATGATTCCCCGGTTGAAGCAGTTTACGGTGGTGGGTATATTCAGAATAGGCATGTACGAATACGATTCCGGGCTGGCCCTGATCGCATTGCAGGACGCGCAAAAATTATTCCGAACCGGCGACAAGGTATCCGGCGTACGTCTCAAACTTGACGATTTATATCGTGCTCCTCATGTCAGCGAGCAATTGAGCAAAGCATTGGCGGGGGATTACTATATACGCGACTGGACGCAATCGCACAGTAACTTTTTTCGTGCGGTACAAATGGAAAAGCACGTCATGTTCGTCATATTGTTATTGATAGTAGCCGTCGCCGCATTCAATATCGTATCGACGCTGGTGATGGTGGTTACGGACAAACAGGCGGATATCGCCATATTACGTACTCTGGGCGCATCACCATGGAGCATCATGAAGATATTCATGGTGCAGGGTGCCGTCATCGGCGTCGTCGGCACTGCAATCGGCCTGATTGGCGGTTTACTGCTGGCGCTTAATATCGGAGTCGTGGTGCCGTTTATCGAGCATACATTCGGCATACAATTTCTATCCGCCGATGTGTATCAAATCAGCGAGTTGCCGTCGAAGATCGACCGTCACGATGTCACCATCATTACGCTGGTCTCGTTGCTGTTGTCCTGGCTTGCGACTATCTATCCCAGCTGGCGCGCGTCGCGCATCAATCCGGCGGAGGCATTGCGTTATGAATGAAGCCGTTATCCAGTGCCGGGCACTGGTGAAGTCGTATATACAGGGCAAGATTATCCTGCCGGTACTGACCGGTGTCGACTTGACCCTGCTTGCGGGAGAAATGGTGGCGATCATGGGCGCTTCCGGTTCGGGCAAATCCACCTTGCTACATTTGCTGGGGGGATTGGATAAGGTGACGGCGGGTACCGTGCAGATCATGGGCGAGGATATACAGAAGCTCAGCGAAGCCGCACGCGGCGAACTGCGTAACCGGGCCTTGGGGTTCGTTTATCAGTTTCATCATCTGCTGCCGGAATTCAGCGCGCTGGACAACGTTGCCATGCCTTTGCTGATTCGGCGGGTAGCGCCTGCGATTGCGCGCGCGCAGGCGGCCGATATGCTGGGAGAAGTGGGACTGGTTCACCGGGCCAGCCATACGCCCGGCGAGCTGTCGGGCGGCGAACGGCAGCGTGCCGCGCTGGCGCGGGCTCTGGTCACGCAACCGTCCTGCGTGCTGGCGGATGAGCCCACCGGCAATTTGGACCGCCATACCGCGGAAGGCATACATGAGCTGATGTTCAAATTGAACAGGCATCATGGCACCAGCTTTCTGGTGGTGACCCACGATCCTGAACTGGGCGGCAAAATGCAGCGTATATTGCAATTGCAGGACGGGGTGCTGGTATGATGCGCTTTCTAAAGAAAGGCTGATCGAGTATGCAGACCTGGAGCGAGACGAATAAATATACATTATATGGGGTCTTTTTCGGATTCAGTTTTCCGTTAGGCTCGATTTTTTTTCTGTATTTCATGAACGAACTGGGTGCGGTAAAAACGCTGCCGAATCTGATCGTGCTGGCGCATGAGCATATCTTGTTATACATCATCGATACCGCGCCGGTGTTTCTGGGATTGGCAGCGCGATATGCCGGGGTGCGCCAGGATCGTCTGTACGCGCTGGCAAATTCGCTGGAGCAGCAGGTATTCGACAAAACCGAATCCCTGCGTCTGGCGCTCGAAGAATCGCGTAAGGCGAATGAATTGATTACGCATATGGCCGATCACGATGCGTTGACCGGCTTGCTGAACCGCCGGCGTTTTCAGGATACGCTGGAAGATTGGCTCAAATACGCCGTCCGCTACCGGAGGCGTGGCGCCCTGTTATTCCTCGATCTGGATAATTTCAAGTTCGTTAACGATACCTACGGTCACAAGATCGGCGATTCCTATCTGATGGGCGTCGCCGGCTTGTTGAATGGAACGCTTAGAAATACCGATATTCTGGCGCGCTGGGGTGGCGACGAATTCGCCGTATTCTTGCCTGAAACTACCGGTAGCGAAGCGCATGACGTCGCCAATAAATTGCTGGCGGCGTTTGCGCAGGCGACATTCGTTTTCGAGGGAGAATTATTCCAGGCATCGATCAGCATCGGTATCGCATTCGTTCCCGAGCATACCAACGATGTCCATGAACTGGTCATGTTTGCCGATGCCGCCATGTACGAGGCTAAAAAAGCCGGAAGAGGCTGCTGGCGACTGTATGGGGCTTCCGCTCCCGAAGTCGAGCACGTTCAGGCGCATTTGCAATGGGAAGCGCGCATACGCCGCGCCTTGAGCAACGACCAGTTCATGTTGCTGTACCAGCCCTTGCTGAATCTTGAAACCGGGCATACCGATGCGTATGAAGCATTGCTGCGGATGGAAGACAAAGAAGGCCAATTGATTGCACCCGGGTTATTTCTGGAGTCGGCCGAGCGCGCCAATCTGAGCTTGCCGATCGACCTGATGGTGATACGCAAGGTCATACGCAGAATCGCCCCGTTATCCAAGCTCGGTCAGGAAGTTTGGGTATCGGTGAATCTGTCGCGTTTGACCTTGCGTGACCCTGATTTCTCTAAAAAAATCGAACAGATGTTGCACGAATATGCGTTGTCCGGAAATAAGCTGAGGTTCGAGATCGCCGAGACCACGGCCTTGCAAAACATGGGTCTGGTGCGCAATCTTTCCAATATGATCAGGGAGTATGGAGGAATGTTGATACTGGATGATTTCGGACTTGGGCCGACTTCTTTGCAGTATCTGGAAAAGTTGTCCGTGGATATGATCAAATTGCATCCCAGTCTGACTCGCAGTTTGAGAGAAGATAGCAAAGCGCGGATTTTTGTTAAAAACCTGGCCGAGATGCTGCATGGCTTTCATCTCGAAGTGGCGGTGAAATCGATAGAAGATATGCAGCTTCTGGAATTGTTGCGCACGATGGGGATCGACTATGCCCAAGGTTTTGCCGTCGGTAAACCGCTGGAATCGATCGAACTGTCGGAAAATGATCCGTTTGTTGCCGAAAGTTAGCATCTCTGATTGCAGGAGATTTATGTGCGTAAACGAACAGAATCGACACGTATATCGGGCCATTATTCCTTACAATCTGGTTTTTTTTCGAGGAGGAACGATTATGAGAGCTAACGTTTATAATTATATGCTGTTCGCTGCTACTGCTTTTTTGTTAAGCATCATGAGCACCCAAGCCGGTGCCGCTACCAAGGAGGATTTGAACAAGGACGCCGAGCACGCTTTGCAAACCCTGTATAAATCCAATCCGATAGCGCGGGATATTTCGAAAAAAGCCAAGGAAATACTGGTATTTCCCAAGATTTATCGGGCAGGGCTGGTTTTCGGCGGCAGTTATGGCGAAGGGGTTCTGTTCAGGGGCAAGCAGATTGACGGTTACTATAATTCCGTTTCGGCTTCGTGGGGCTGGCAGGCCGGCGTGCAATCGTACAGCTATGTCCTGTTCCTGATGAACGACCGGGCAGTCAATTATTTGAAAAAAACCAAGGGATGGGAAATTGGCGTCGGGCCGACGGTAGTCGTACTCAACAAAGGCGCCGCCACCAATCTGTCGTCGACGACGTTGAAGGACGATGCGTATGCGGTGATTTTCGACCAGGAAGGCCTCATGGCAAGCCTGAGTATCGAGGGTACGAAAATTTCCCGTATCAATCCCTGAGCGAACGGATTTAAATTGTAAATTGTGTTGATGAGTAGCGCGCCCTGAGCGCCGATCGGTGCGCTGCCTTCTACACAAATCTGTGGACGTTGTCGGAATTCGCTTCAGGAGTGCGAATTGGCAGTGTTCATCGTGTCAGCACATCCCAGCCTTCGTTGTACAGCATCCGGGTCAATGCGATCAGCGGCAAGCCAACCAATGCATTGGGGTCTTCGCCGTTCATGCTTTCCATGATGGCGATACCCAGTCCTTCGGAACGCGCGCTGCCGGCGCAGTCGTAGGGTTGATCCTTGCGCAGGTAATGCTCGATTTGAATATCGGTTAAGTGCCGTATCTTTACCGTAGTCGGTACCACGCAGGATTGCAGATTGCCGGTGCGGCTGTTGTACAGGCTGAGTGCGGTATGAAATACCAGTACCTGACCCCGTATGCTGCGCAATTGCTCCACGGCCGAGGCATGGTTGCCGGGCTTGCCGATATGGATACCGTCGAGACTGGCCAGCTGATCGGAGCCGATAATGAGCGCATCCGGAAAGCTGGATGCAGGCGCTTGCGCTTTGAGTACGGACAAGCGCAGGGCAGCGGCATCGGGTAATTCGCCGGCCAGGGACGTTTCGTCGACGAGCGGTGCGGCCACGGTAAACGGTACGCGCAACTTGTTCAGGAGTTCGCGGCGGTATGCGGAAGTCGACGCGAGCACGAGTTGCGCTGCTGCCATGCGTCTATTCCGGCTGGATTTCCAGTAAGGCTTGGTCGGGAGTTACGGCGTCGCCTTTGGCCACAAACAGATTGATGATGGTGCCGGATATCGACGCCTGGATTTCGTTTTCCATTTTCATCGCTTCGATGACCAATACCGGATCGCCGGCCTTGACCTTTTGTCCGGTACGGATCAACACCTCCACGATATTGCCGGGCATGGCAGTCGTTACATGGCCGCGATGCGTGGGACGCGGGCGTCCGCTATTGCCGGATTTGCCGGTGGATTTGGCTTTTCCGTTCGGCGCTGCGTTGTCGGTGCTGACTTCGATTTCGTTCAGCGACTCGACGAATACTTCTTCGGTGACGCCGTCCACCGAGACATAATACGGGCGTTCGGATTGCGAGCCGTGACCGGTGCCGGTCAGACGGATATGATAGGTTTCGCCGTGCAGGGTGATATGAAATTCATCGGCGGCAAAGCGCGTGGCCGAATTGCTGTTCTGCTCGCTGACAGGCAGCAGGACTTCCGGTGAGAGCGTATTGGCGTTGCGTTCTTGCAGGAACGTGTGGCCGATATCGGGAAACATGGCGTACGTCAGCACGTCTTCTTCGGATTTGGCGACGCCTTCGATTTCGCTCTTGAGTTTTTCCATCTCGTCGGGGATCAGGTCGGCGGGACGGCAATGGATGATTTCCTGATCGCCTATCGCCAGCTCGCGCACGGTCTGGTTGATCGGGCCCGGCGCTTCGCCGTAGCGGCCTTGCAGATACAGTTTGACTTCGTTGGTGATGGTCTTGTAGCGATCGCCGGTCAGCACATTGATCACAGCCTGACTGCCGACGATCTGGGAAGTCGGTGTGACCAGCGGAGGAAATCCCAAATCTTCGCGCACCAGCGGAATTTCCGCCAGTACGTCGTCCATGCGGCTCAGTGAACCTTGTTCCTTGAGCTGATTGGACAAATTGGAAATCATTCCGCCCGGTACCTGGCTGATCAAAACGCGCGGGTCGACGCCCGTGAAATTGCTTTCGAACTGCCAGTAGAGTTTTCGGACTTCACGGAAATAGGCGGCGATTTCCTGCAGATCGGAAAGCTTGATGCCGGTGTCGTATTCGGTATTGGCGAGCGCCGCGACCATGGTTTCGGTAGTCGGATGACTGGAACCTTCGGAAAAGGCCGAGATGCAGGTATCGATCACGGTGGCGCCGGCTTCGATGGCCTTGAGATGTGACATGCTGGCCAGGCCGGACGTCGCATGGCTATGATTGTGCACCGGCAGGCCGGTGGCGGCGCGTATGTTTTTCACCAGTTCGTAGGCAACGCTCGGCGTCAGCAATCCGGCCATGTCCTTGATGGTGATGGTGTCGCAGCCCAGCTCTGCAAAACCGCGGGCGAGCGCGACGAAATGGGGTATATCGTGCACCGGGCTCGTAGTGTAGGCAATGGCGCCTTGGGCATGTTTGCCGGCTTTTTTGATGGCCTCGATCGAGACGCGCATATTGCGCAGATCGTTCATGGCATCGAAGACGCGAAACACATCGACGCCGTTATCGGCGGATTTTTGTATGAATGCGCGCACCACATCGTCCGCATAATGACGGTAGCCCAGCAGATTCTGGCCGCGCAGCAGCATCTGTATCGGCGTGTTGGGCAAGGCTTTACGCAGCTTTGCCAGTCTTTCCCACGGGTCTTCCTTGAGAAAGCGTACGCAAGCGTCAAAGGTGGCGCCCCCCCAGGCTTCCAGCGACCAGAATCCGATAGCGTCGAGTTTGGCGCAAATGGGAAGCATGTGTTCGGTACGCATGCGCGTGGCGATCAGTGATTGATGGCCGTCACGCAGCACAAGGTCGGTAATAAATACGTTAGGCATAGGATCGATACAGTCTAAAAATTAAGCTGGGGGCAACCCCCGATTACAAACCGTTATGAGCGGCGATGGCGGCAGCAATGGCGGCTGCCAGCATTTCAGGCGGCTGGCCGAAATTATAGTTTATCAGTTCGGCGTGAGTTTCGACGAATGATGTGTCGAAATGTCCGCTGCAGAAATCCTTATTACCCAGAATTTCAAGGTAATATGGAATAGTCGTTTTAACGCCGTATACCGTCATATCGTTCAGGGCGCGGCGGCTTCGATCGATAACGCTGTCCCAGGTCAGATTCCATACCGTCAGTTTGGCGCACATGGAATCGTAATAAGGCGGAATGACGTAACCGGTATACATGGCGGCATCGGTGCGAACGCCGGGACCGCCGGGCGCATAATATCGGGTAATGCGGCCAAAGCTCGGCAGAAAACCGTTTTTCGGATCTTCGGCATTGATGCGAAATTCCATGGCGTAGCCGCGGTATTGTATCTCTTCCTGCTTATATTGCAACGGCAAGCCGCTGGCGACGCGGATTTGCTCCTGCACGATATCGACGCCGGTAATGGCTTCGGTGATTGTATGCTCTACCTGTAGACGGGTATTCATTTCCATGAAATAGAATTGATTGTGTTCATCGAGCAAAAATTCGACCGTACCGGCATTGACGTATTTGACCGCCTTGGCGGCATTGACTGCCAGTTTGCCGATATATTGCCGCTGCGCTTCAGTCAACTGGGGTGAGGGCGCGATTTCTATCAGTTTCTGGTTGCGGCGCTGGATAGAGCAGTCGCGTTCGAACAAATGGATGACATTGCCCTGATTGTCGGCCAGGATCTGCACTTCGATATGCTTGGGGTTGACAACGCATTTTTCCAGAAATATTTCCGGCTTGCCGAACGCCTTGCTGGCTTCAGATACCACCCTGCCATAGTTTTTTAATAGTTCGGCTTCCGAGTCGCAACGGCGAATTCCGCGGCCGCCGCCGCCGTTGGTCGCTTTAAGCATGACAGGGTAACCGATTTTCTCGGCGAGCAGGCGAGCTTTTTCCTGATTTTCGAGATTGTGTTCGCTGCCGGGGATGACGGGAATTCCCGCCTTGATCATCGCTTTGCGTGCTTCGATTTTGTCGCCCATCATGCGTATGACCCTGGCGTCCGGGCCGATAAAGCGGATACCGCGTCGAGCGCAGATTTCGGCGAGACTGGAATTTTCGGAAAGGAATCCGTAACCGGGATGCAGCGCGTCGCAACCGCTGGCGACAGCCAGGTTGACGATATTATGCGCGTTTAAATAGCCTTGCACCGGATCGGAGCCGATATTGTAGGATTCGTCCGCTTTTTTGACGTGCAGCGCATGGCGATCCGCATCGGTGTAAATGGCGACTGATATAATGCCAAGTTCCGCGCAGGCGCGCACGATACGCACGGCGATTTCGCCCCGGTTGGCTATAAGAATTTTCCTGATCACTCGCTCGGCGCCTTATTTTTTGACAATACAAGTTTTAAATTATATCATGATCGTCTTATTTGGCGACAGCTTTGACAGTTTGACAGCATGTCGAGCCGGAACGGATACCGGAAAGATGGGCCATAGGCCTGTCTCCCAAACGTATATTGAAGTTATCGTGCGTGACCGAGTACTTTGATCGATGTAATGCAAACCTCAGGCAATTTCGGTATAATGGCGACTATTTTCGTCTGCGCGAGTCGCTGCCGGGTCGAGCGCCTTGCACGGGCCGATTGGCCGGTGCAAGGCATGCGCGTGGATCAGGCGGTAACGATATTTTTTGATTGGAGTAGTAAAATGGCAGTTCAGCAGAATAAAAAATCCCCTTCCAAGCGCGGCATGCATCGCGCCCATGATTTCCTGACGAATCCTCCGCTGGCGATAGAACCGACTACCGGAGAAGTCCATCTGCGCCACCATATCAGCCCGAACGGGTTTTATCGGGGCCGCAAGGTTGTCGCTACCAAAGGCGACTAAAGCAGTGCCGCATTTCGTGATCGAGTAGGCCGCAAGAAATTTCTTGCGGCATTTTGTTTTTATCGCACACGAATTTTCAAAATGACTGAAAACGTAACGGTAGCAATCGATGCCATGGGCGGCGATCACGGCCCGGTGGTGACTGTCCCGGCCGCTTTGAAGTGCCTGGCACGCGATCCCGGATTGACTGTCGTGCTGGTCGGTCTGAGCGAGCAGATAGAAACGCAGTTGCGCATCCATCGTGTCAAATCTCATCCCCGGCTGCGTATCCAGCATGCTACCGAAGTGGTCGGCATGGACGATTCGCCTGCATTGGCCATGCGCAACAAAAAGGATTCGTCGATGCGCGTGTCGATCAATCTGGTAAAAAAAGCCGAAGCGGATGCCTGCGTGTCAGCCGGCAATACCGGCGCATTGATGGCGACGGCAAGATTCGTGCTGAAAATGCTGCCGGGAATCGAGCGTCCCGCTATCGCCAGCGAACTGCCGACGATAAAGGGCAGGACGATCATGCTCGACCTGGGGGCGAATGTCGACTGTACGCCGCAACATTTATTGCAATTCGGCATCATGGGTGCCATTCTGGTGGCGGCACTGGACGGTTGCGATGCTCCCAGTGTCGGTCTGCTCAATATCGGCGAAGAGGAAATCAAGGGCAATGAGATCGTCAAGCAAGCTGCCGATCTGCTGCGGCAGAGCGGGCTGAATTTTTACGGCAATATCGAAGGCGACGATATTTATAAAGGCACGACCGATGTCGTCGTCTGCGACGGTTTCGTCGGCAACGTAGCGCTGAAAACTTCCGAAGGCCTGGCGAAAATGGTTTCCACCATGCTGCGGGAGGAATTCAACCGTAACGGGTTGACGAAACTGGCGGGATTGATTGCGTTACCGGTACTGCGGGCATTTAAAAAGCGTGTCGATCCGCGCCGCTATAATGGCGCTACTCTGCTGGGCTTGCGTAGTATCGTGGTTAAAAGTCACGGCGGCGCTGATCGCTTTTCGTTTGAGAACGCCATCGAACGGGCAGTGCGGGAAGTGCGTAATGAAGTGCAGCAGCGCATTACCGAAAAAATAGCTTTATTACAAAAGGATGCTGCTTAATGTATTCGCGGGTGCAAGGGACGGGCAGTTATTTGCCCTCCCGTATCATGACCAATCATGAATTGGCAGAACAGGTAGATACCAGTCACGACTGGATAGTGGAACGGACCGGAATCCATCAAAGACATATTGCCGCTAGGCACGAAAACAGCAGTGATCTGGCGCTGGCAGCGGCTTTGCAGGCGATTTCGGCAGCCGGCATCGAAGCCGATGAGATTGATTTGATCGTGGTGGCAACGACGACGCCCGATCTCGTGTTCCCGAGCACAGCCTGTTTGCTGCAGCAGAAGCTGGGCGTCGCCAACGGCTGCCCGGCTTTCGATGTGCAGGCGGTTTGCAGCGGATTCGTGTACGCCTTGTCTGTCGCCGATAATTTCATACGTGCCGGACAGGCCAAATTCGCGTTGGTGGTCGGTACGGAAACCATGTCGCGCATCACCGACTGGAGCGACAGAAGCAATTGTATTCTATGGGGCGATGGGGCCGGCGCAGTCATATTGACCGCCAGCGATACGCCGGGCGTGATCTCTACGCATTTGCACGCCGATGGCCGCTACCGCGATTTGCTCTGCGTCAACGGTGGCGTATCATCTGGTGCCGATGGCGCATATGCGATGCGGATGCAAGGCAGCGCCGTATTTAAAATCGCCGTCAAGACGCTGGATGCGATTGTCGACGAAACATTGGCGGCCAATAATCTGCAGAAGTCCGATATTAATTGGCTGGTCCCGCATCAGGCCAATATACGCATAATCCAGGCGACGGCTAAAAAACTGGGCATGAGCATGAACAATGTGGTCGTGACGGTCGATAAACATGCCAATACTTCTGCGGCATCGATACCGCTCGCGCTCGATACCGCGGTGCGCGACGGCCGTATCCGATCCGGCGACGTAGTGTTGATGGAAGCATTCGGCGGCGGATTTACCTGGGGTTCGGTGCTATTGAAATGGGTATGATGACTATCAATAATGAAAATCGTTTGAAATTTGCATTTTTATTCCCCGGTCAAGGTTCGCAATCCGTAGGGATGATGCAGGATCTGGCGAGCCTGAACGTGGTGCGTGCAACCTTTGCCGAAGCGTCGGCGGTGCTGAACCAGGATTTGTGGAAACTGGTAGCCGATGGGCCTGCCGAACATCTGAATCTTACCTCCAATACGCAACCCTTGATGCTGACGGCAGGCATCGCGACGTATCGGGCATGGCTGGCGCAGGGCGGATGTCCGCCCGATGCGATGGCAGGACATAGTCTGGGGGAATACACGGCGTTGGTTGCGGCGGGCGCTATCGATTTTGCGGACGCCCTGCCGCTGGTTCGCTTGCGCGCCGAGGCCATGCAAACGGCGGTCGCCGAAGGCGCCGGTGCGATGGCCGCGATATTGGGACTGGACGATGACAGCGTTTGCGCCGCGTGTGCCGAGGCCGCCCAGCATGAGGTGCTGTCGGCGGTCAATTTCAATGCGCCGGGACAGGTTGTCATTGCAGGCCATAAGGCTGCCGTCGAACGCGGGATGCTCGCTGCGAAAGAACGCGGCGCCAAGCGTACGCTGCTGCTACCGGTATCGGTGCCCTCTCATTGCGCGTTGATGCGGCCCGCCGCCATACACCTGTCGGCTGCACTGGCAGCGATAGAGATACGTAAGCCCGTCGTACCGGTGCTGCATAACGCCGATGTTCAAATGCACTATGATCCGGAGCGGATACGCGATGTGCTGGTTCGGCAATTGTATAGTCCGGTGCGCTGGGTGGAAACCATCGCCGTCATGGCGAATTCCGGACTTTCTCTGGCGGCAGAATGCGGCCCGGGCAAAGTGTTGGCAGGATTGGGCAAGCGTATGGACGTACGGGTGGCTACCGCGGCGCTGGTGAATCTGGCTGCGATGGAGGAATTCAAATTTTCGATAGAACGGGAGCCGATATGCCTCAACAAAGAATAGCCCTGATCACCGGCGCAAGTCGAGGCATAGGGCAAGCCATTGCACTGGAACTCGGCCGGCGCGGTGTGGTGGTCATCGGCACTGCGACCACGATACAGGGCGCCGAAGTCATTGCCGGATATCTGCGACAGCACGGTTTTTCCGGTACGGGACTGGCTATGGATGTTACCAGCAACGATAGCGTAGGCGGCGCAATTGACGCCATAAAAAAGGATTTTGGAGAAATCGAAATTCTGGTCAACAATGCCGGCATCACCAGGGACGATTTGCTGATGCGGATGAACGATGTGGAATGGGACGAAGTGATCGACACCAATCTGACATCGGTGTTCCGCTTGTCGCGTGCGGTATTGCGCAGCATGATGAAAGCGCGATACGGCCGCATCGTTAATATCAGTTCGGTAGTGGGGGCGATGGGCAACGCCGGACAGACCAATTACGCGGCGGCCAAAGCGGGCATGACCGGGTTTTCCAAATCGCTGGCGCGCGAAGTCGGCAGCCGCAATATCACGGTGAACTGTATTGCGCCCGGCTTTATCGATACCGATATGACGCGGGCTCTGTCCGAAGCTGCGCGGGCTTCCCTGCTCGAACATATTCCCTTGGGTCGTTTGGGGCTGCCGGCCGATATTGCTCACGCAGTCGCCTTTCTGGTGTCGGAGGAGGCGGGTTATATCACGGGTGCAACCTTGCACGTCAACGGCGGCATGCATATGGAATAAGTTTAACCTACTGTATTTTAAAGAAAAAGAATACTTCCAGCAATATTTGAAGCTGATGTATTAACTGACGTCAGGATTATTGGTAGCAACATGGTGTTATTCAGCTATTTTTGCTAGAATGGCGGGGCTTTTTTATAATTTTGGAGTAGTTTAAATGGACAATATCGAACAACGCGTCAAAAAAATCGTTGCGGAACAATTAGGCGTTAACGAGGCTGAAGTAAAAACCGAGTCTTCCTTTGCCGGCGATTTAGGCGCTGATTCGTTGGATACGGTAGAATTGGTCATGGCGCTGGAAGAAGAATTCGAATGTGAGATACCGGACGACGAAGCCGAGAAAATCACGACTGTTCAGCAAGCCATCGATTATGTTAGTGGTCATTTAAATAAATAATCAATTAAAATTTTCGGAGCTGTCTTGTCCAAACGCAGAGTTGTAATTACCGGGCTGGGAATCGTTTCTCCGGTCGGTACGGGGATCCAGTCGAGTTGGGAAACCATACAGGCAGGAGTATCGGGAATAACCGGAATCACACGATTCGATTCCAGTCCATTCGCTTCTCGAATTGCAGGCGAGGTAAAGGATTTCGATGTAAGCCGGTATCTTAATCCCAAAGAAGCTCGGCGCATGGATTTATTTATACAATTCGGTCTGGCGGCGGGGATGGAAGCGATCAGGGATTCGGGATTGATCGTAACCGAGACGAACGCCGAACTGATCGGCGTCAGCATCGGTTCCGGAATCGGCGGTTTGCCGTTCATCGAAGAGACGCACAGCACCTATCTGGCTAGCGGACCCCGTAAAATCTCGCCGTTTTTTATTCCCGCTTCCATCATCAATATGATTTCCGGCAATCTGTCCATCATGTACGGACTCAAAGGACCCAATCTGGCGATGGTGACGGCGTGCGCGACAGCCACGCATGCTATCGGCGATTCGGCACGCATGATCGAATACGGCGATGTCGATGTCATGGTCGCCGGCGGCGCGGAATCGGCATTGAGTCCGCTGGGCATAGGCGGATTTGCTTCTGCGCGGGCGCTGTCCACGCGCAACGACGATCCCGCCGCTTCCAGCCGACCCTGGGATAAGGGTCGTGACGGATTCGTATTGGGCGAAGGTGCAGGGGTTGTCGTGCTCGAAGAATACGAACACGCGCGTGCGCGTGGCGCACGAATCTATGCCGAACTGGCCGGTTTCGGCATGACGGGCGATGCCTATCATATGACAGCACCGATCGAAAGCGGCGAAGGTGCGGCGCGCTGTATGCGCAATGCCATACGCAATGCCGGCATCAATCCCGACCAGGTCGATTATATCAATGCACACGGTACTTCCACGCCGCTGGGCGATCTGGCCGAAACCGCAGCGATCAAGCTCGCTTTCGGCGATCATGCTTATAAAATGGCGATCAGCTCGACCAAATCGATGACGGGGCATTTGCTGGGGGCGGCCGGAGGCGTCGAGGCGGTATTTACTGCGTTGAGCGTCTATCATCAGATTGCGCCGCCGACCATCAATATGTTCGATCAGGACGAAGCCTGCGATCTGGATTTCGTACCTAACACTGCAAGACAGATGAAAATCGACGTTGCGCTGTCCAATTCGTTCGGTTTCGGCGGCACGAACGGCACCCTGGTGTTTCGTAGAGTCCAGCCTTAGCTGCGGCGCTGCGACGGACAAGCTGCGGTATCGTTTCGTGCCCGTCGCCCATCTGACCGAGCTTCCCGATCTATTCGCGCTTCATGCGCATAACGTGACGCATTACCCTGTTTTGCTGGAAACGGCAGCCGGCTCGGGATGGGATATCCTGTTCGCATATCCCGAATTTATAAAAAATTACCCGGCACACTGTCAAACCGACTTTTTTGAACAGTTCAATGTCGCATGGCAACAATCTCATGCCGCCACCGATGCAGAATCGTCCTTTTTACCGTTCAGAGGCGGCTGGTTTGTTTACCTCGGATACGAATTAGCGCATAGCCTGGAACCGAGCGTCATGGAACGCGGGGATGGTTTGGGGGATTTTCCTGCGGTCAGCTATATGCGGATACCCGCAGCCTTGATGATAGACCGGCAAACTCAAACCGCATGGGCGTTTGCGGAATCAGCCGCATTGCTCGATCGTCTGCAGACGGAAATCGCAGATTGCATTAGCGCAGCGCTGCCGGAAGCAGATCTGCTCGATCTGATCGAGGAGCCGGAGGCCCTTTTTCTGGACGGAGTGCGCCGGATAAAACGTTATATAGCTGACGGCGACGTATTTCAGGTCAATTTGTCACGGCGCTGGCACGGCCGTCTTAAGCAACAAAGCAGCGCCGCACTGTACCGTGCCTTGCGGCTCTGCAATCCCGCGCCGTTTGCGGGTATCGCCGAACTGGGCGGCGGCAACGCCATCATCAGTTCGTCGCCGGAACGGTTGCTCCGGGTCGAAGGCGGTCGAATTTTGACCCGGCCCATCGCTGGTACGCATCCGCGTCATAGCGATCCATTGCAAGATGCATTGATCCGGTCGGATCTGATCGCGCATCCGAAGGAGCGGGCAGAACATGTGATGCTGGTCGATCTGGAACGCAACGATCTGGGAAAAGTGTGCGTTCCGGGCAGCGTACGCGTCGACGAATTGATGGCGGTTGTCAGCTATCAGCATGTTCATCATATCGAATCCACGGTAAGCGGACAATTGCGTGAAGCGGTCGAACCTCTGGAGGTGATCCGCGCCTTGTTTCCGGGAGGCACCATTACCGGCTGCCCCAAAGTCAGAACGATGCAGATTATCCGCGAACTGGAAACCAGTCCGCGCGGCGCGTATACCGGCAGCATGGGCTATATCAATCTGGACGGCGATACCGATTTGAATATCCTGATCCGCACCCTGACCGTAAGCGGGCAGGATCTGTGCTTTTCGGCGGGTGCGGGTATCGTCGCCGATTCCGATCCCGAGCGGGAGCTGCATGAAACCCGCGCCAAGGCGAAAGGTTTGCTGGACGCGATGGGTATTTTGGCGTGATCCTGGTAAACGGCGATACAGAGACATCGATCCGGCCGACCGATCGCGGCTTCAGTTATGGAGACGGCATATTCCGGACGATGACGATGCGGGATCGCCGAATCATCCAGTGGCAGCGTCACTACCGTAAATTATTTGACGATTGCGAGCGACTCGGTATAAATTGCCCGGCTGCGACCGTGTTCGAAGCGGATCTGGCGAAAATATCGCTGCATGACCCCGATTGCATCGTTAAAATTATCGTTACTCGCGGCATCGGAGCGCGAGGTTACGCAGCGTTGGAGCAAGTCGAACCTACGCGGGCCGTGCTAAGTTCGACGTTGCCGTCCTATCCGTCCGAATATGCGACGGAAGGCGTGACAGTCCGGTTATGCGACTTGCGTCTGGCACATCAGCCGCGACTCGCCGGCATCAAACATCTGAACCGGCTGGAACAGGTCATGGCTCGCAACGAATGGAATGATCCCGCCATCGCCGAGGGTTTGCTGCGGGATGAAACGGACCATATGATCAGTGGTACCATGAGCAATCTGTTTGTAATACGCGATCGGCAATTATTTACCCCCGATCTGGCCAGCTGCGGCATTGCCGGCGTAACGCGCGATCGCATCATGGCGTCGGCGGTGCAGCTGGGTTTGGACTTGATGGTAGGGCAATTGGAATTGACTGAATTGCTGGCGGCAGACGAAATCCTGCTCTGCAATAGCGTAATCGGTGTCTGGCAAATACGTGAACTGGAAGAAAATCGCTGGATAAAAGGTCGCGTTACGCCATTGATCCGTGCCTTGCTGGAGAAAGATGATGATTAAACGTATGCTGGCGCTGGTTATTTTTGTGCTGGTATTGCTGGCGGTTTCCTTGTACTGGTATGCCAATACGCCGCTGAGCATGGCGCAGGCGCCGGTAGTCTTCGATTTGAAGCCGGGCAGCAGCCTGCCGGCGATAACCCGGCAAATGCAGGCAGCGGGCGTATTGCAGGCGGGCGCGCCGTTTCGCCTGCTGGCCAGGGCTTTGGGCAAGGGAGGCAAGATACGTGCAGGCTTTTATGTATTGAGCAAACCACTTACCCCGATGCAGCTGCTTGCTCAACTGACCAGTGAAGAAGTGCATGCGCGTGCCGTACTATTCGTCGAAGGCTGGACTTTCAATCAGATGCGGCTGGTATTGAATGCCTATCCCTGGATCAGGCACGATACACAAAACATGAATGAACAGGAAATATTGCAGGCTTTGAATGTGCCCATCAAACACGCTGAAGGCTGGTTCTTTCCATCGACTTACTACGTCGACGCCGGTAGCAGTGATGTGTCGATTCTTCGTCGGGCCTATGCTACGATGCAGCAGCATTTAATGCTGGCGTGGGCCGGCCGCGCTCCCGATCTGCCGTATGCCAGCCCAGCCGATGCACTGATCATGGCGTCGATTATCGAAAAGGAAACGGCTGTTCCCAGCGAACGGCCGCACATTGCGGCGGTTTTTATCAATCGATTGCGTCTGGGGATGCGTTTGCAGACCGATCCATCCGTCATTTACGGTCTGGGGTCGCATTATGACGGCAACCTGCGCAAGCGCGATCTGCAAACGGACACGCCTTATAATACCTATACCCGTGCAGGATTGCCGCCGACACCGATAGCCATGCCTGGCGAACAGTCGATCCTGGCGGCGTTGCATCCCGCGCGCAGCAACGATTTATATTTTGTTTCCAAAGGCGACGGCACGCATTTTTTCTCCAGTAATTTGAGCGACCACAACCGCGCTGTAGCCCGTTTTCAAAAAAATATGTAAACAAGACGATCGATTATGGCGTTTATAAGTTTGGAAGGTATAGATGGCGCAGGCAAAACCACCCATCTCGAATGGCTGGCCGATTATCTGCGCGCGCGCGGTGTCGTGGCGACCGTTACCCGGGAGCCGGGCGGCACCGAATTAGGCGAAGCATTGCGCGCTTTGCTGCTGAACCGGTCGATGCAGGTCGACACCGAAGCGCTGTTGATGTTCGCCGCTCGCAGCGAACATATCGCCCAAGTCATCCGACCCGCGCTCGAACGCGGGGAATGGGTCATATCGGATCGCTACTCCGATGCCAGCTTTGCATATCAATGCGGTGGCCGAGGTATTGCGGAAGCGCGTGTGCAAACCCTGGAAACCTGGGTACAGCAGGGCTTGCAGCCTGATCTGACTTTGTTGTTCGATGTGGAGGTGCCGGTGGCGCAACAGCGCGTGCGCAACCATGTCTCCCTGGATCGTTTCGAGCAGGAGCAGGCCGATTTTTTTGAGCGGGTGAGAACGATGTATTTGCGTCGCGCGCAGCAATTTCCGCAACGGTTTCGTGTCGTGCGCACAGATCGCAGCCTGACTGCCATACGCGAGGAAATCGCCGGATTCGTCGAGCGGTTATTGATCTCGACATGATGCCAGCCTATCCGTGGCTCGCCGAGAGTTCGCAACGATTGCTGGCCTTGCGCAGGCAATTGCCGCACGCGATCCTGCTGCATGGCCGCCTTGGACTCGGCAAGTTCGAATTGGCCGAAGCTTACGTCAACTTGTTATTGTGCGAAAATCGGAATGCAGCGATGACTCAGGCATGTGGCGCCTGTTCGTCCTGCCATTGGCTGAAATTGGGACATCATCCGGATTTTCATTTGTTGCAGCCCGGAATATTGGATGAGATCGAAGCAACCGGGTCGGAGCGAAAAAAAAGCGAATGGATCGGTGTCGAACAGGTACGTGATGCGATCGATTTCCTGCATCTGAGTTCACATCGCGAAGGTTTGCGGATAGTACTGATCCGGCCGGCGGAAGCGTTGAATGCCGCGGGGGCGAATGCGCTGCTCAAAACACTGGAAGAACCTGCGACGCGTGCCTTGCTGATCCTCGTGAGTCACCAGCCTTCGCGTTTGCTGCCGACGGTCCGGAGCCGTTGCCATCAGCTTAAACTGGAGTTGCCCGAATTCGGTTCCGCCATGGCATGGTTGGCGGAACAGGGGGTTCGCGATGCCGAATCATGCCTGAGCCTGGCAGGTGGTTCGCCCTTGCTCGCAATGACTCTGGCTAATGAGGACTATCAGCTACGCCGTCGCGTTTTGCTGACGGATCTGTCTTCCGGCAAATCGGCGCCGGTTTTCGTCATGGCGGAACGTTATGCCAAATCGGACGATGCCGAATTTTCCTTATTGTTGCAATCCATGCAGCAATGGGCGTATGACTTGCTTGCGATCACACTGGCGGATCGCGTCCGTTATCATCGCGATTTCAGCGAGCAATTGCATGGGCTGGCGGAGCATGTTAACTTGTATCGCCTGCTTCAATGGCAGCAGCGTTTGCAGCAGGCGCGACGGGTGGGCGCTCATCCGCTCAATATTCAGATGGAAATGGAAGATATCTTGCTGGAATATGTCGCAATATATTAAATCCGGTATTGAAGCGGTATCAATCCACGACGGGATCAAATCCGTTATCGGTAGCATCGGTATAAGTGTTAAAATAGTGAAAACCGTTGCACGATTACTGCGCTTGCTCGTATGTCGTTAAAAAAGGGCTCAAAATCCTCATGTACTAGTTGTACATTCCGGTTTCTCGCCCTTTTTCGCCTCATCTGAGCGGCGCTCGCTACATCGTGCAAAGGTTTCTATTAATTGCAATTTATGTTGATAACGCAAAAATGCTTCGCGTATTCCGAATGACAAGGTGAGATAAATGAGCTCTGTCCCCCATTCAGTGCGATCGGGAGTATTATCTCTGGCGATCAAGGAAAAGTCCGCCTTATTTGCAGCGTATATTCCTTTTGTTACCGGTGGAGGGATTTTCGTCCCTTCGACCAAGAATTATCAGCTAGGGGATGAAGTATTCATGCTGCTGACGCTACTGGAAGACACCAATAAGATACCTGTGGCCGGTAAGGTGGTCTGGATCACGCCGGTCGGATGTCATGGTGGTAAGACGCCGGGCATTGGGGTGCAATTCGACAATAATGAAAATGGAATCGCTGCGCGCAACAAAATAGAAGGGCTGCTGGGTGGCGCGCTCAAATCCTTGCGACCCACGCATACGATGTGATCCGATGTTCGTCGATTCGCATTGCCATCTCGATTTACCCGAACTTGCCGAACGTGAAACGGAAATTCTTGCGCATATGCAGGAAGCGCAAGTAACGCATGCCTTGTGCGTAAGCGTCAATCTGGAACGGTATCCGCGCGTATTGGCTTGGGCCGAACGGTATCCGCATATTTATGCGTCGGTAGGTGTTCACCCCGATTATGAACATATCGCCGAACCGGATGTGGCGGGATTGACGGCTTTGGCAACGAATCCCCGAGTGGTGGCGATAGGCGAGACAGGCCTGGATTATTTTCGCCTGACGGGCGATCTGGAATGGCAGCGCGAACGATTTCGCACGCATATACGAGCCGCCCGCCTGGCGAACAAGCCCCTCATCATTCATACACGCGCTGCTGCGGCCGATACCTTGCGCATCATGCAGGAAGAGGGCGCAGATCGTGTAGGCGGCGTCATGCATTGTTTTACCGAAAGCCAGGAGGTGGCAGAAGCGGCGATGGAGATGAACTTTTATATCTCGTTGTCGGGCATCGTGACGTTCAAAAATTCTCATGATCTCAAGCAGGTGGCAAAAAACATACCTCTGGAGCGCTTGCTGATAGAAACCGACGCGCCTTATCTGGCGCCGGTTCCGCATCGCGGAAAAACCAATGAACCCGCATGGGTAGCGCATGTCGCTGCTGCGGTAGCGGAATTGCGCGGCATTTCCCTTGATGGGGTCGGCGCTGCCACCACAGCCAATTTTTTCAGATTATTTGAATGTGCCAAATCCGCATGAACGATATTTCGATCGCCTTTTGGATGGCAGCCAAGCGAGTTTTTCACCCTAAAATTCTGATGATAATTTTATGGCCGATGTTGTTTGCGCTCATTTTCTGGGGTTTGTTGAGCTGGCTATTCTGGGCTGACTGGTTGGCTGTACTGAATGACTGGACCCGTCCGGTTGATGCATTTTTGCAACACTACGCATTTACGTGGCTGGCTGGCACCCTCGGCATCATTTTATTGCTGCTGATTATCGCGCCGCTCGCATTGTTGACCGCTGTTCTGATCGCCGCGACGTTTGCCATGCCGATGATGGTAAACTTTGTAGCGGACAAGGATTTCCCCGGCCTGGAACGTAATCACGGCGGAACCGCATTCGGCAGTATCTACAATGCCATGACGGCCATAGCAGTATTTGTGGTGTTGTGGATACTGACATTGCCGCTGTGGCTGGTTGCCGGCCTGGGCAGCATAATTTCAATATTATTGACCGGGTTTTTGAATCTGAGATTGTTTTGTTATGATGCCCTATCGGCGCACGCAAGTCGTGCAGAGTATGATACGGTCGTGCAAACCTCGAAGAGCAAGCTGTATGCGATAGGGATAATCGGGGCTCTTTTATATCTGGTGCCGGTCGTGAATTTGATCGCACCGATATATATAGGTCTCGTTTATATCTATTTTAACCTGGCGCGGCTGCAAGGCTTGCGCCAATAATTCCAAGGGAGAAGAAAAATGAAACTGTTCAGATTGGCTTTGATATTGATATTGTCCGTATTAATGGCGGGGTGCGATACCGCTCCTTTCAGACCTACTCACGTGACCTTTACAAAAGAACAATTGCAAAAAGCGGTAGCGAAGAAGTTTCCGATCGAAAAGCATTATCTGGAGAGTGTCGATCTTATTGTATCCAATCCGGTGGTAAGCCTCAGGCCTGAGACCAACCGGATCGCCATCCAGTTCGATGCTTCTGTCACCGCGCCGGGAATTGTGCAACCTATCAACGGTCAGCTTTTGTTTTCCAGCGGCCTGACATTCGACACGAGCAAATCCGAACTGGTATTAAAAGATCCCAGACTGGAAAAACAGCAAATTGCCGGTTTATCGGGCGCTACCAGCGAAATCATAAGCCAGCTGGAAGCGATAGTCGTCAAGGATAATCTGAATGGGAAAAGCATACACAATTGCAAACCCGGCGACCTGGAATTTCTCGGCGTGCCGCTAAAACCGACCAACGTAGAGGTCACTCAGGAAGGCGTAGTGCTGCATCTGGCCAAGTAAGCGATTGAACCGGGGCGGCTGCAAGCCAACCGGCCCGGTATCACGTCTATCCAAAAAAAGCCTTGACCTTATCCATGAACGATCTCGCTTTCGGGCTATGACGCGCATCGTCCGAAAGATTGATGTCTTCGAGCTCGCGGAGTATATCCTTTTGCCGTTCGGTTAGTTTTACCGGGGTTTCAATGACGACGTGACACATCAAATCTCCCGGCGCATTGGTGCGTACGCCCTGTATGCCCTTGCCTCGCAAGCGAAATACCTTGCCGGTCTGCGTTTCCGCGGGAATCTTCATCTTGGCATGTCCTTCCAGCGTCGGGATCTCGATTTCTCCGCCCAAAGCCGCTGTGGTGAAGCTGATCGGCATTTCGCAGTGCAGATCGTTATGATCGCGCTGGAATACCGCATGCGCCTTCAGATGTACCACTACATATAAATCGCCGTTCGGACCATTATTGACGCCCATTTCGCCTTCGCCGGACAGACGTATGCGATCGCCGGAGTCCACGCCGGCAGGGATGCGTACCGATAGTGTTTTATGGCGTTTTACTCGTCCCGCACCGAAACAGTCGGTACAGGGATTGGGGATGATCTTGCCGGTGCCGTGGCATTTCGGGCAGGTTTGCTGCAAGGAAAAAAAGCCTTGCTGCATACGCACCTGGCCGTGACCGTTGCACGTCGGACAGGTAACCGGATCGGTTCCGGGTTTGGCCCCGGTGCCATGACAGGTTTCGCATTCTTCCTGGGTCGGTATGCGGATTTTGGTTTCCGTGCCTCGCGCGGCTTCTTCCAGCGTGATTTCCAGGTTGTACTGTAAATCGGCGCCGCGATAGACGTTGGAGCGATTGCGGCTGCCGCCGCCGAAGATATCCCCGAATATGTCGCCGAAGGCATCGCTGAAACCGCCGCCACCCATACCGGAATTCTGCTCGACGCCGGCATGACCGTATTGATCGTAGGCAGCCCGTTTATGACTGTCGGCCAATGTCTCGTAAGCTTCCTTGGCTTCCTTGAAGGTTTCTTCGGCTTTGGGATTGTCCGGATTGCGGTCGGGGTGGTGTTTCATCGCCAGTCGGCGATAGGCTTTTTTCAGATCGTCATCGCTGGCATCCCGATTGACGCCGAGTACTTCATAATAATCGCGTTTAGGCATGATCTTCTGGGCTTAAAAAATACGGGGTATATAAAAAATCAATCGGACGTGTTTAAAAACGGGGGGCAACCATCAGATGGTCACCCCCCTTGATTTACAGCCCGGTTACTTCTTTTCTTTCACTTCTTCAAACTCCGCATCGACCACGTCTTCATCGGATTTTCCGCTATCCTGCGCATGCTGTTCGCCACCATGCGAAGATTCCTCCGCCTGATTCTGTTGCGACAGTTTGAGAGTGGCTTCGCTCAAGGCTTGAGACTTGGCTTCTATTTTGCTCTTGTCGTTTTCCTTGATGGCGTCTTCGGCTTCCTTGATCGCGGTCTCCACTTTGCCTTTTTCGTCGGCGGAAATCTTGTCGCCGAGTTCCGCCAGCGATTTTTTGACCGAGTGGATCAGATTATCGCATCGATTGCGGGCTTCCACCAGTTCGCGCGTCATTCTGTCGTCTTCGGCATGCGCTTCGGCGTCCTGCACCATTTTCTTGATCTCGGCTTCGGACAAACCCGAGCTTGCCTGGATCTTGATCTTGTTTTCCTTACCGGTCGCCTTATCCTTGGCAGATACATGCAGAATACCGTTGGCGTCGATATCGAAAGTCACTTCGATTTGCGGCATGCCGCGTGGTGCAGGCGGTATATCGGACAGGTTGAACTGACCCAGGCTCTTGTTGCCGGAAGCGATTTCGCGCTCGCCTTGCAACACATGGATAGTAACGGCATTCTGATTGTCCTCGGCGGTCGAGAACACCTGACTGGCCTTGGTCGGTATCGTCGTATTTTTCTGGATCAGCTTGGTCATGACGCCGCCCATGGTTTCGATACCCAATGACAAGGGGGTGACGTCGAGCAGGAGTACGTCCTTGACTTCGCCCTGCAATACGCCGCCCTGTATCGATGCGCCGACGGCCACTGCTTCGTCGGGGTTGACGTCCCGGCGGGGTTCCTTGCCGAAAAATTCCTTGACCTTTTCCTGTACTTTGGGCATGCGTGTCATACCGCCGACGAGAATCACGTCGCTGATGTCGGAAACGCTGACTCCGGCATCCTTGATCGCCAGTTTGCAAGGTGCGATGGTGCGTTCGATCAAATCTTCCACCAGGCTTTCGAATTTGGCACGGGTGATCTTGACCGCCAGATGTTTCGGACCGCTGGCGTCCGCAGTAATATAAGGCAGATTGACTTCGGTTTGCTGCGCCGACGAAAGTTCGATCTTGGCTTTTTCAGCGGCTTCTTTCAAACGTTGCAGCGCAAGCATGTCATTGCGCAGATCGATGCCTTGTTCCTTTTTGAACTCGTCCGCCAGATAGTCGATCACGCGCTGGTCGAAATCTTCGCCGCCGAGAAAGGTATCGCCGTTGGTGGACATCACTTCGAACTGATGTTCGCCTTCGATTTCAGCGATGTCGATGATGGAAATATCGAACGTTCCGCCGCCGAGGTCATATACGGCAATTTTGCGGTCGCCTTCCTTTTTGTCCATACCGAAAGCGAGTGCGGCAGCTGTCGGTTCGTTGATGATGCGCTTGACGTCCAGGCCGGCGATCCGTCCGGCGTCCTTGGTCGCCTGACGCTGACTGTCGTTGAAATAGGCTGGCACGGTGATGACGGCTTCGGTCACAGGCTCGCCGAGGTAGTCTTCGGCGGTTTTTTTCATTTTCATCAGAACTTGCGCCGAGACTTCCGGTGCGGACATCTTTTTGCCGCGCACTTCCACCCAGGCATCGCCGTTGTCAGCCTTGACAATCTTGTAAGGCATCAGGTTGATGTCTTTCTGTACTTCCTTTTCTTCATAGCGACGGCCTATCAGACGCTTTACGGCAAACAGGGTGTTTTTCGGATTGGTGACCGCCTGGCGTTTGGCTGCAGCACCAACCAATACTTCGCCGTCTTCGGCATAGGCGACGATGGACGGCGTCGTGCGGGCGCCTTCGGCGTTTTCGATGACCTTGGCGACGCCGTTTTCCATCACGGAAACGCAGGAGTTAGTCGTTCCCAAGTCGATACCTATGATTTTTCCCATAATATTTCCTTTATATCAGATAGTTAAGATGTGCTTCATATAAGGGCTGCAGTTTGATATTTCAAGATTCCGGCTGCATTTGTTACGGTTTTATTTTGTTTTGGAAACCGTAACCAGCGCTGGCCGGATGACCCGGTCGTGCAACTGGTAACCTTTTTGCAGCACGGTAACCACGGTATTGCTCTCGGCGTCGCTCTCTATCATGCTGATCGCCTGATGCTTATGAGGGTCGAATTTCGCTCCGGCGGGGTTGATTTCATTAAGGCCGGATTTTTCGAAGGCGCTCGATAACTGTTTGAGCGTCAGTTCGACGCCGTTTTTGAGGTTTTCCATGCTGGGTGCCTCGGTATTGAGCGCCGCTTCCAGACTGTCCCTGACGGCCAGCAATTCTGTGGCGAAATTCTCGATGGCGAATTTATGCGCGTTGGCGATATCGAGTTGCGCGCGCTTGCGGATATTGTCGGCTTCGGCCTTGGCGCGCAACCAGGCATCGTGGTGTTCCTGCGCAAGCAATTCGGCTTGTTTGAGCGATTGTTCCAGGCTGGGGCTGGCTTCCGCTGCGTTTTCCATGGACGGATCCGGATGTTTGGTTTCTTCGTTTTGGGTTTCTGTCGGCATAGGAGGCTCCTTGTGTGAATTTTTCATGAGATGGGGATAGGCGGAGTTATTTCAAGGCATCCGTCAGTATTTTTGTTACAATTTTTTGTCCGTGCTTTATCTCCCGAGCGAAAAACGTTAAACTATATGTTTGCAGGTCATGATCAGGTAATCCGCAATGTATGCTGGTACTATGCAGGTGCAGACAGATACTCCATCGTTTTTGAATTTGAGCGGGTTCAATGCCGCCGAATTGAATACGGCGCCTTACGAATATCTGCTTATGCCTGGTTTTATCAGGACGGAAGCGTCTGCCGAGCTCAGCAGGGATTTCCCCGAGATAACTCGGGCTGGAAGTTTTCCGGTCGATACCATGCAATGCGGCGCCGCCTTCCAGGCACTGATGCGCGAACTTGAAGGGCCGGCCTTTCGCCATGCGGTAGAACAGAAATTCGGCGTCGATCTGTCCGGCAGGCCGACCATGATCACCGTGCGTGGCCGTACCGATGAAACGGATGGCCGCATCCATACCGACAGCAAAACCAAAATAATTACCGTACTGATTTACTTTAACGAAATCTGGCAAGATACCGGCGGTCGTTTGCGTATATTGCGATCGGGTACCGATCTCGAAGATTTTGCTGCGGAAGTCGAACCTGCGATGGGTACATTGCTCGCATTTCGCCGCAGCGATAATTCCTGGCATGGCCACAAGCCATTTGTCGGGGCGCGGCGCACTTTGCAATTGAACTGGGTAATCAGTGAAGCCGTCAAACGCCGCGAGCAGAATCGTCACGGAGTATCCGCTTTTTTTAAAGGATTATTCGGCAGTTCGGGTTATACGGGTTAAAGTCCGATGCCCTTACGCAGTGCCTGGATTTTGTCCAACGGTGTAGTCGGGATGGATAACCAGTCGCTAGGGCTGGCGGAAGCGCTCGGTCTCGATTGTACGGTCAAGCATGTCGAGGCCGTTGCGCCCTGGAAATATTTGCCGCCCGGTCTCTGGATAAATCCTTTGCGTTTTCTTGGCGCAGGCAGCGATTCTCTGTTGCCGCCCTGGCCCGACGTGATCATAGGCACCGGACGATTGAACGTGGCGGTATCGATTGCGATCAAACACGCGAGCCAGGGCCGAACCCTGAATATACGTATCCAGAACCCGCGCGTCGCCTTGAATCATTTCGATTTTATCGTTGCGCCGAAACACGATCGTTGCCGCGGCGAAAACGTTATTGAAACCCTGGGTGCGGTGAACCGGATTACGCAAGCTCGACTGCTACAGGGTGCGCAGCAGTTCGAAGCCGCGTTCGCATTGCTGCCCCGGCCGTTGATCGGCGTGTTGCTAGGCGGGACCAACCAGCGTTATACGATCGATGAAGCGTATGCGCATCGTCTGGCGGACAAATTGATAAGCGCTTTGACCCGTCACGGCGGTAGCGTACTGATCACCCCTTCTCGGCGCACTGCGCCGGCGGTAACGGCAATCCTGCGCGAACGATTGCAGTCGTATTCGCCAGTCATCTGGGATGGTTGCGGCGACAATCCGTATTTCGCCTATCTGGCGTTGGCGGATTATCTGATTGTTACCGCCGATTCCGTGAATATGGCATCGGAAGCCTGTTTTACCGGAAAGCCGGTCTATGTGGACGGTTTGACGGGAGGAAAGGGTAAATTCGAGGACTTTCACCGCCAGTTGCAATGGCGGGGATGTGCGCGGCCGTTTGCAGGAGAACTGCAGCAGTGGGAGTACGAGCCGCTGGACGAAACGCGGCAGGCGGCGGTTTCGATCAGGCAACGCCTGGAAATTTCCGGCTTGCCGCAGGATTAGCCCTGAGTGCCGATGCGCGAGCCTGTCTTTCGTAATGGTTATGATTTATCAACGAGCCTTGGGACAATGATATGGCTTTAAAAATTGAGACGTTCAGCAATGCCAAAGGCGGCAACAGCTTTTTCAAGGCGCTCGGGCATCCGTTGACAGCCGCCAGGGCCGAAGCTCTGTACGCGAAATTGCGGACTGCCGGCAAGGTCGCGATTTACGATCCGTTTGGCATGGCTACGGGCTTGCACGAATTTTATTCGCTGGACGGCACGGATGTTGATTCCGTGTTTGTGCAGCGCATCGAGGATATCGGTAAAACCGTACTGGGTCATCCGGTTTCGCCAGTTACCCGATTGCCCGCATCGCAAGCGGCGCTACTGCTGGTTGCCGCTTTCGACGCGGAGCGTTTGATACAGCAAATACGGCACCTGGTTCCCGCCGGAATGGAAGTGCTGAGTCTCGATGCCTTGCGTTTGCCGGACGAGATGCTGACGAATCCGAAGTATTATCTGGATACCTTGAATTTTGCGACCAACTTCGGTTTTTTTCGTGATAAAGCCGGTTGGCATACCCGTATCGCGACCTGCGATTACTGGTCGGGACTGGGGACTAAGACGCCGCCTCGTATCTGGTGCTGCCTGTTCGACCAGAGCGGTGCCGTACTGGCGCAATGGGAAGACCCGATCGCCACGCCGGGCGCGAGCCTGATCATCGACAGCAAGGAAATCCGCGAGCGCTTCGGACTGGGCGAGTTTACCGCTTCGCTGTTCATACATGTGCTCGGTGTCGCCCGTCACGATATCGTCAAATACGCGCTGGATGTGTATGGCGACGATGAGACGGTATTGTCCTGCACCCACGACGCCAATGCGTGGCCATCGGATCTGTTTGCCGGTCTGCCGGCGCCCGACGACAATGAAACCGTCATCATGTGGATACAGAACAGTCATCCGGTTACCATACCGGCCAATGCGGTGGGGATCAATCTGATGGGCTCGGACGAGATACGCTTTGTGCCGACGGCGATTGCGCCGTTTGCGAGTTATGCGCTCGACGTCGGCGAGCTGTTTCCGGAAGCGCATTGGCCCCAGCAGCTGGAAGTGCAGGCCGGTCGCTATTTCGTCCGGCCGCGTTACGAAGTCCACGTCAAAAACGGCCGTAGCCGTATTGCTCACGTCAACGTGGAACGCAATGATCTGCTTGCTGATGACGGCATATTGACCTTGTCCGAATGGATGGGTAAATCCTATATTCTGCCGGCGCCTATCCTGCCGGTCGAACAATGGCAGAGCGTCATGCAGCCGACGCCGATGTCTACCGCCCAGCACGATCTGCCGGTCGCAGCGATTTTTTACGACGCCAGCGGGGCAGTAGTGGCGCGTCATGCGTTCGGCTGTCTGCTCCGACGCGCCAGCGTAGCGCTCGATATCAATGCGATACTGGCGTCACAGGGTGCGCGCCTGCCCAGCGGAACGGGTCACGTCGAACTGGTTTACGATTTCAGCGCCGGCGGCCGCGCCGACGGTTGGCTGCACGGCTTGTTCCGTTATACGCAGCGGTCGAGCGGGCACATAGCCGACAGCAGTTTCGGCGCGCATATCTATAATACCGTCCTGACTTATAAAAACGAGCCGCAATCCTATGCTTCGGCACCCCCCGGATTGAGCACGCGCTTATTCCTGCGACTCGGCGATGCGCCGCTGGATACGTTCTGCCATTTGATTTACCCCGCATCAACGCCCTGGCATGCGCAATCGGATACACGGTTTATATTGTTCGATCGCACCGGCAACGAGATTTCCCAGATACGGGTGCGGATTCCTTGCAGTGGCTCGCTGCACTGGCGTTACCACGAGGGATTCGATGCCGCAATCCGGCGGCGCGCCGGCGATGGCGCCTATATTATCATCCGCGATCTGACCTGCCGTTTATTCGGTTATCATGGCAACTTGAACGGGGATATCGCGTTCAGCATGGATCATATGTTCGGGTTCTGATATGGATGAAGAAATTTGCGATTTGACGAAAACTGCCGCCAGCCATTTGCAGACGGCCGCTTTCTATGAAATCAAGGACATGCCTCGCGGTACGGCGATGCATTTGCTGTTTGCCGACGATCCTGCGATCGTATTGCATAGTCTGAATCTGCAGCTGCGCAATAATTTACGTTGGGAAGTAAGCCGTACTGCGGCAGGCCATTGGCTGGCCGTCATTCACCGCGCAGAGGATGTGCCGCCAGTCGATGTGCTTGATGCGCTCAAACGCGATCACAAACGGCTCGACGCGATGTTTTCCCAAATCATCCATCTGACCGATCGCAATCATCTGTGCGATGCCCAGGCCTTGATGCGGGCGTTTAGCGCCGCACTGGAGAGACATCTGGCGGTCGAGCACGATATTCTCGCCAAAGCGATACGCACGCCGTCAAATGCGACCGGGCTGGATCCGACAGCGGCGATGATAAGCGAACATAAGGAAATACTGGCTCAATCCGCGATGATCGCGGCCAGTTATGAAGAAGATGATGCTACCGCCAACAGCATTTCTCCTCTGCTGGCGATTCTGGCAGGGTATTTATCCAAACACGAACAGCGAGAGGAATTGAGCCTTTTTCCGATCTGGACCGGCGCTATTCGCCATGCGCCCGAGGCCGCACGTACCGATCTGTTTGCCAGAACCATGGCGATATTGAATGCCGATTGATATTTAATTGATTAAAGGCAATATGCAGTCCGGGGTGAATTCAATTCATTTTCGCAGTTGGCGCATGAAGTTTTGGAAAGTTGACAAATCCCAATTTGGGACTATGCTCTCGCTCATGCATATCGTAGCCATCAAGTTTTTGAGAGCTTTCTGGGAAAAATACCCGGATGCAGAACAGCAGCTCAAGTCATGGGTGGATGAAGTCAGGAATGCCGGATGGACGCAACCCTCCGAAGTCAAGGAGCAATACCGGCACGCAAGCATACTGAAGAATCGCCGTGTGGTATTTAATATCAAGGGCAACAATTACCGGCTGGTGGTGTCTGTGGCCTATCGATATCAAGCGGTCTATGTGAAATTTATCGGCACGCACCGGGAATATGATGCGATAGACGCCGAAACTATAGAAATGGAATTCTGACATGGAAATTCGCCCAATTCATACTGAAAGCGACTATCTGGCTGCATTACACGAAGTCTCTGCTTACTTTGACAATGAACCGGCCGCAGATACCCCGGATGGCAATCGTTTTGAAATCCTGCTGACGCTGATTGAAGCCTACGAGGCCAAGCGTTACCCGATTGATCTGCCGGATCCGGTCGAAGCCATCAAATTTCGGATGGATCAGGCTGGACTGACGCCCAAGGATTTGGTGCCAGCCATTGGACGACTCAATCGCGTCTATGAGATTCTGAGCCGCAAGCGACCGTTGACGTTAAACATGATTTGGAAATTACACCAGAAATTTGGCATTCCAGCCGCATGCCTGATTCAGCCGCCAGCCGATTTTGTACAAAATACTGTAAATTCAAATTCTCGCTAGTTTTTTGCTAATTCCAATTTCGGAATGCAAATGTCCCTATTAAAATTGATATTTATTGAAGAATTATGATTAAATTCAAGAAGCAAGCACTTGATTACCATGAGTTCCCCAAGCCGGGTAAAATATCGGTGGAGTCGTCCAAGCCATGCGAAACCGCCGAACAATTAGCGCTGGCGTACAGCCCAGGGGTAGCCGAACCGGTTCGAGCTATCGCAAAGAACCCGGAAAATGCCTATCGCTATACCAATAAAGGCAATCTGGTCGCGGTCATTACCGATGGCAGCGCGATTCTGGGCCTGGGCGATCTCGGTCCGCTGGCATCCAAGCCGGTGATGGAAGGCAAAGGCATATTGTTCAAGCGTTTTGCCGGGATCGACGTCTTCGATATCGAGGTCAAGGCACCGAACGTGCAGGCTTTCATAGAAACCGTAGTTAACATTTCGCCGACATTTGGCGGGATCAATCTTGAAGACATCGCTGCTCCCCATTGTTTCGAAATAGAAAAATCGCTATCGGCACGGCTGGATATCCCGGTGTTCCACGACGACCAGCATGGAACGGCGGTCATCGTTTGCGCGGGCTTGATCAATGCATTGCTGATACAGGGCAAATTGCTGGCCGATGCGAAAATCGTCTGCCTCGGCGCCGGTGCGGCGGGACTGGCTTCGATGCGTCTGTTGATGGCGATGGGAGCGCGGCC
>JAJYPN010000044.1 GCA_021795395.1 Pseudomonadota bacterium
CGGGCTGGCGAGGTGTTTGGGGGCGGAAATACGGTAACGGAACCGCCGGTAGATTTGAAGGTATTGCATGCCAAGATCGGGCAACTGACGCTGGAAAACGATTTTTTAGAAAGTGCGCTCACCAAGGCGGGATTGCTGAGCGCAAAACGATGATCACCACCGATCATAAGCTCTCGATCAGTCGTCAGGCTCGGTTATTGGGTATAAGCCGGGGAAGCGTTTATTATGTGCCGCGCCCGGCAAGCCCCGCCGACCTCGGATTGATGCGGCGCATGGACGAACTGCATCTGAACTATCCGTTTATGGGTTCGCGGCAATTGCGCAATACGCTGGTTCGCGAGGGTTACCAAACCGGCCGCACGCATGTCAGCACGTTAATGAAGCGGATGGGCATAGAGGCGATCTATCGCAAGCCGGGCACGAGCAAGAAGCATCCCGGGCATCAGGTCTATCCTTACCTGTTGCGCAATCGGGATATTCGCCACGCCAATCAGGTCTGGGCACTGGACACGACGTATGTTCCCATGACGCGGGGCTTTGTCTATCTGACTGCCGTACTGGACTGGGCGACCCGCAAGGTCATGGCGGCAAAAGTAGCGATTACGCTGGAAGCGTGCCATGCGGTAGAAGTCTTGCAAGAGGCGTTCATGCGACACGGCACGCCGGACATCGTCAACACCGATCAGGGCAGCCAATTCACCGCGTTGGAGTTTGTCCGCACCGTTCAGGAACACGGCTGCCAACTCAGCATGGACGGGCGCGGCGCCTGGCGGGATAACGTCTTCGTCGAGCGCTTGTGGAAATCGATCAAATACGAAGAAGTGTATTTACATGCGTACGAGTCGGTCAGCGATGCCCGGTCAGCCATTATGAAGTATTTGGACTGGTACAATCGGGAAAGGCCGCATTCCAGTCTGGGCAGAAAAACGCCTGATGAGGCGTATGCCGTGATGCTGCCGACGGTGAAACTGGCAGCGTAAAATGGGGCAGCGAACCACTTAACAACGCGAAAAAGTTGTTCAAACAAACTGAGCCAGCTCTGAACAATTCAAGAATCCTGCACGCATCAATGGCGTCGGTTTTGGCCGGCGCTGGAAAGATTTCCTTGTAGCGGGCGAGCTTGAGATTATTAACGCTATACAAACGGTAGCCGTGCCGAAGTATCTGGCCATCCAATGGGCGCGCCCATCCGTTGAATCCCTCCATAGCAACTGCTACCGGCAGTTGATGGCGCATTTCAATCATTTCAATTCGATGGAAAAACTTATCAAAGCCGACAGCATTGTGCTGAATGTCAAATTCGTCGAGAACCTTGCCGTCCGGCAAGCCAATCGCCACCCGGTGATAGGCGCTACCAACATCAACGGCAACCCGAATGGAAGGAGGATTCATCATTGACTCCTTGATTTAAAGACCAGCGTGTTGAATGAATCATCCAAACGTCTCGTCTACTTTCAGAGCCACGATCTTTGCAGATTGGCACCATCCCGGTAGGCGTATTGGATGATGCAGATGACAGAGGCGGCATTTCAGACTCTAGCAAAACCTGTTGCCAGGTTCGCCGACCCCAAGAGCCACACCCCTGTCAGCGAAATATGCTACGCTTTCCGTTGACAGCCGTCACCTACAAATTCAATGGTAGACTTATCAAGTCAATTAAACTAAGGGCTGGTTTTTTTGTTGGAAATGACTTGGTGTCAAGTGGACCGTGGAATAAATGCGCGGCGGTTTTCTGCGCGTTTTATGCCGCGAAAGCCACTTTACTCCAATTCATTACCCCCACAATTTAGCAAAGGGGTGGTGATTCATCCCGCCCCGTGCGCACGGCGAGTGCGGGGTATGGGGCAGCGCCCCATGAATAAATTGCTCAAAGGTATATTTTGATTGTATTGGCAACGGCTCGAAAAGCTGATGACTTCATCAACCATATTTCGCAAAAACCAAGGGCGCAAACCCTTGGCTTTTGTTTTATGCAGCTTCTTTACAGTTTCGGTGTTCGATTTGTTGGCGAATCCAGGCGTCGATTTCGTCCGAGACCCAGGCAACACTGCCAGTGCCAAGCTGGATCGGTTTGGGAAATCCTTTAGTGGCAATCAGACGATAGATAGTTGAACGACTTACGCGCAGGCGAGCCATGAGATGGCGCAGGCGTAAGAGCTCGGGAGGAGCTGAATTGGTGTTATCGGTTGTTACGTGTTCAATAGACATAGTAGCACCTCGGTATGGTTAATTTTATTTTTGTTACATACCTGAGCCCGGTGCCTCTTTTCAGCAGCGAAACTACCGCTCCTACTCCGACGTCCATTGTTAGCAGTGAAAGATTCGTTAGCTTGGTGGCCTTGTCCGGCGTGCAGAGATGGGGACAAGAAATATACTTATGTGAGAGCTAACGACCACAGACGATTAAATTCTTGATTAATATCACACAAAAGTCAAGCGCTTTTTAAATTCTTACGCTCTCTGGATGTTAATTATGTTTGCACCGTATTTCAGTGAGAATAAATAATCCGACCACGCCTGCATCATCGCAATCCGCTCCGGTAAATATTGAGCGCGATTATAGGCGGCTCTGACACTATCATTTTCGCTATGCGCAAGCTGCATTTCGATGGCGTCTCTGTTGAATCCCTGCTCGTTTAGCAGAGTAGATGCCATTGATCTGAAGCCGTGCCCAGTCATCTGTGTTTTCGTATCGTATCCCAACGTTCTTAACGCTTTATTCACCGTGTTTTCGGACATGGGACGGTTCAGATCGTAGGCTCCTGCAAAAACGTACTTACCAGCCCCTGTCAGCGGTTGAAGCTCTTTTAATATCTCTACGGATTGCCTAGATAGCGGAACCAGATGTACTCGGTTCATTTTCATTTTGTCCGCGGGGATTTTCCAGATCGCCTTATTTAAATCGATATCGCACCATTCTGCATGACGTAACTCGCCGGGACGAACGAATACCAGCGGCGCAAGTGCTAACGCGCTACGGGTAATCAATCCTCCCTTATAGCCGTCGATCTTGCGAAGCAATTCACCGATATCTTTCGGTTCCGTGATCGCGGCAAAATGCTCACCTTGGACGGGAGGCAACGCTCCCTTCAAATCAGCAGCATAATTGCGTTCAGCGCGCCCTGTTGCAACGGCATATCGAAAAATTTGTCCGCAGTTGGCTAGTACGCGATGTGCCGTTTCGAGAGCCCCGCGCGCTTCGATACGGCGTAATACCGATAACAGTTCGGGTGCCGTGATCTCGCTGGTTTTACGTTTTCCTATCCATGGGAATACGTCTAGTTTCAATCGTCCGATTATTTTGTTTGCGTGGCTTGGTTTCCAGTTGGGTGCGTGCTTCAGGTGCCATTCAATGGCCACGTTCTCGAATTGCTGATCCTCGGCCACGGCTTCAGCGAGTTGAATTTCAATGGCGGCGACTTTTTTGGCTTTTTTGCTGATAGCTTCGCCCGGGTCGATGTTGGCGGCCAATAGCGCCTTGGCTTCGTCACGCTTGGTGCGAGCTTGCAATAGAGTGATGCTTGGATATGTACCTATCGATAATGTTTTCTGCTTGCTATTAAATCGATAGGCCATCCGCCAGTATTTTCCGCCGTTTGGATGCACCAACAAAAATAGCCCACCGCTGTCGGATAGCTTTTCCTGCTTACCTGTTGGTACTTTTTTCCTAATTTGCAAGTCGCTGAGTGCCATAGACTGCCTGCCTTTCCCATAAATGTGTTGGTATATTTTCAGGAGATTTAAGCGAAATATAGCATGTACCAACAAATGTACCAACAACCACTACGGGATTCAACGAAAATGCATTGGACGACCTGGGAATTAAAAAAGCTCGTTAACCTTGATTTTAATTGGTTTTACGGGCTTAGTGAGACGAGGTGAGATTGTTTGAAACAGGGTCTTGGTGGTGATGGGCGGAATCGAACCGCCGACCTATGGGTTATGAATCCATCGCTCTAACCGTCTGAGCTACATCACCGCCTATCGAGAAGCCGAACATTATCGCGGGAGGAGGCAAGTTTTGTCAAGTTTGGACAAAAACGCATCTCATGCTTGCACCGGTCCGGTTTTTATTGGATAATTCTGACCTCTCTGCGTACACGCCGCAGCACCAAAGGAAAGCGCCATGAAAGAAGATATCCATCCCAAATACGAAGCCATCAACATCACATGCAGTTGCGGTAACCAGTTTGTCACACGCTCGACGATGGCCAAGAATCTGCATGTCGAGGTTTGCTCGGAGTGCCATCCGTTCTATACCGGAAAACAGAAGATCGTTGATACCGCCGGTCGCGTTGAGAAATTCCGTCAAAAATACGGCATGGGCAAACCTGTCGCATAATTGCGACGGTTTGTTACAGCGGATAAAGGCAGCCAGGCTGCCTTTTTTATTTTTTGCTGTAAAATTGGGCTTCCTCACCTTTCCGGTTTCAAATCCATAGTGATCACGCCGTCTCGCGAACACCAGATTGTGCCGTTTCTGTTGATGCTCGTGTTGAGCCTGGCGTGGTTATTGCCAGGATTGGTCGGGCATGAGCCATGGAAGGGCGATGAAGCTCAAACGATGGGGCTGATACACAGCGTATTGGCCGGCGCTCCTTTTGCGGTACCGACTCTGGCAGGCGAACCCTGGCCGTACGCGCCCCCTCCTTTATTCAGCCTGGCCGGTGCGGCGTTCGCGCAGGTATTTGCGCCGCTGTTGCCAGCGCATGACGGCGCTCGGCTTGCCGGCGGCACTTTTATTCTGCTGATGCTGATTTTTGCCGCGTTGACCGGTCGGGAATTATACGGTCGCGAACACGGCCGTCTGGTGGTATTGGTCCTGATCGGCAGTATCGGTTTATGGCTCAGCGCCCATGAATCGATTCCGCAAACCGCGCTCTTGACCGGGGTTGCGATGGTCGGCTATGGAGCCGCATTGTCGCTGCGCCGCCCTTATCTCGGCGGGACGCTAACCGGAACCGGTCTGGGCATCAGTTTCATGAGCATAGGCTTTGCCGAAACGCTGGCACTCGGGCTGACGCTGCTCGCCTTGCCGCTATTCGGGCCTGCGTGGCGGCAAATCTCCACGCTTAAGGCAATCGCCGTCGCTGTGCTGTTTGCGGCACCTTGGTGGCTGATCTGGCCTGTCGCGCTGTATCATGACAATCCGATGTTGTTTACCGACTGGTGGCACCATCAAATTCAGGCGCGCTTCATTTTCTGGTCCCATCATCATAAAACGGGGACCTTTTATTACCTTCAATTTCTGCCCTGGTTTACCTGGCCCGCGTGGCCTCTGGCATTGTGGACGTTATGGCAGAGCATTCGCCGCAAGACATGGACTCAGACCGGGATCGTGCTGCCCCTGGCGATGTGGGCCGGTTTTACCGCAGTCCTGAGCGTTACGACCGCGCCGAGCCCGGACCAGGGCTTGCCCATGCTGCTGCCGCTAGCGTGGCTTGCCGCCGGCAGTACTTATACGCTGCGGCGCGGCGCCGCCAACGCGTTATACTGGTTTGCCATCATGACTTTCGCCGTTGTCGCCGCTGCCGCCTGGATCTACTGGAGCGCGCTGGATCTGGGTTTTCCGCCCCAGCTTGCGCTTCATCTGCATAAGCTGCAACCGCGTTATCAAGGGGCCATCCATCCGCTGCTGATAGGCGTTGCAGTCATATATTGCCTGGCATGGATAATACTGCTGTTGCGCATGAAACGTTCCCCGCAGCGACCGCTGCTGGCCTGGGCGGCAGGCATGACGCTGGCTTGGGGGCTGGCCGCCAATTTATTCGTACACCCTCTGGACGAACGTCTCAGTTATGCCGCCATCATGAAATCGCTGGAACCGCATTTGCCGGCCCGTTCCTGCATAGCCAGCCGCGGCGTGAACGATGGAGCCCGAGCCATGCTCGACTACTATCTGGGCGTGGAAACCCAACGCGAAGAAAGTGTAGGCAAGACGTCCTGTCGATACCTGCTGGTCGAAGACCAGAACGAAAGCGCCAAACTGCCGAAACTCGACGGCTGGCGGCCGGTATGGCACGACAGCCGGTTGGGCCATCACGCGGAACGCTATATTCTTTACCGGGCCAGGCATGGTTAGCGGAATCATATTGTCCGGCGGCGCATCCCGGCGCATGGGACAGGATAAAGGCCTGACGCCGTTTGCCGGACTGCCGCTGATTCAACACGTCATTTCGCGCATCGCGCCGCAAGTGGATGAATTACACCTCAGCGTCCATAATCATAGCGATGGATACCGTCAGTTCGGTTATCCGCTCGTAATCGACGACTCTGCCGATTTTCAGGGACCGCTGGCCGGGATACTGGCCGGAATGAATGCCTCCCGCCACGAATGGGTATTCACCGCTCCGTGCGACACGCCTTTTTTACCGGACAATCTGGTTGCACGCCTGCTGGCCTCCGCTGCCGACGCCGATCTGGTGGTCGCCGGTACGGAGCGCACGCACGCGACGACGATGTTGTGCCGGCGCAGCCTTGCAGCGAATCTCGCCGCAGCGCTGACGCAAGGCGTGCGCCGTGTTCAGGACTGGCAAGCGGAACAACGCTGCGTACTGGTTCATTTCAGCGACGAAGCGGCATTTACCAATCTCAATACGCCGGAACAATTGGCAAGCGCGCGTAAATCGCCGCCTCATTACCGTTAACCGGCTCTTCCATAAGTTCGCGTGCGCCGTTTTTCCCCTTAAAAACCAAAGGTAATGCCTGCACTGACTATTTGTTGAGGAATTAACTGGACACCATTGACGTATTGATAAAGCGGCACATATAAATTGACGTTCGCCTGCCACGCATGATCGATCTGCCATAAAACGCCTGGCGTCAGATACACGCTTTTCAATCCGGAATTGATAGGGTCGCTGTTGAGCCCGCTGTCGGCTTGGCGGATCGTGCCGTTCAGCATCAACGTCGGAATGAGATGCGTAGTGTGCTGCCAGGCATCGTAATGCATGCCGGCCACGAGCTGCAGGCTGTCCCCCGGACGATACCGGTCGCTGGTACTGACGGCGCTGCGCAAGATGCCTTGGGCAAACCATCCCCAACCCTTTTCCTGTCCCATTTCATATCCGCCGATCAGTACATCGGTACTCCCCGTACCGGGCTCGGTATCGCGGTCGAAACCGGGGGCCGTATAGGTGCCGGTAGGCAATTTCAGGCCGAATAGCAGTCCGCTAGCCATATCCGGCGAAAATCCGCTATACATACCCATGACGCGGATATCGGACAAGGTGCTGACATTGCTGTCAACTAAATGGGGAGGGCTGTTGCCGAAGTTGACATTGGTATCGAAACTTCTCTGCCAGTAGGGCACCATCGCCAGCAGGCCCCAGTCGCGATTGAACTGATACTGTATATTCAGGTTGGTGAACGCGGTACGGATTTCCTGATCGGCACTCTGGCTCAGCGGGATTCTGCTGCTTCCCGTCTCGGCGATATTCTGGTCCAGAAATGTCTCCTGAAGATTGACGCTGCCGCCCTGACTGGAGGGCAACGCCATCCCCGGCATGCCCACATCGAACATCCCGCACCCGCAGGCGCAAGCAGACGCCGTATCGGGCATCATGGCAAATACGGCCAGCGTAATCATAAAATTTCGGGCAAGCGTGCCGGATGTCATTACCGATTTTACTGACCACATTTTCTCATTTTCCCCTATTTATGAAAAAGACTCCTGACGCAAAATACTAAAATCGAAGTGAAACTTTAACAATGCGGCATATTGCCGCAGCTTGCGCAAGAAGGTTTTGGCTGGGTAAAATGAATAATGCTTTCCGGAAACGCACCCCTTATGTCCCACTCTCTTCCGTCCGCAGTCACACTTTCGAATAAAAATCTCAAGCGATTGTTTATATTGCGAATTATTGCCATTACCGGGCAGATAGTCTCGATACTTACCGTCACGTACGCCATCGGTCTACAGTTGCCCTTGACTTTAATGCTTCCGGTGCTTGGGCTTTTAACCGCTTTCAATTTTTTTACCTGGTTACGCCTGAAAAAACCGTCTCCGGTGGCCGATCTGGAGTTGGTCGGACAACTGCTCGTCGATATAGCAGCGCTGGCTATACTGCTCTATGCCAGCGGCGGTTCGACCAACCCTTTCGTCTCATTGTTTCTGCTGCCGTTAACCATCGCTGCGGCGATTCTGCCAGCGGGCCTGACCTGGTTTATAACGGCGGTTACCGTTTGCTGCTATACTGCGCTTCTGTTCAGCTATGAGCCGCTGATGCGTAAAAGGATGGAACTGCATCCCTGGATGACTATGGTACCGGGCGATCCGGCGCATACCGGGCATGCCGGTTATTTCGAATTGCACGTCGTCGGCATGTGGTTCAATTTTCTGCTGAGCGCGGGGCTGATCGCCTATTTTATCGTGCATATGGCGGCTTCGATCCGTGAACGCGATCGGCAGCTGCTCACCGCGCGCGAAACGGCATTGCGCAACGAACATATTATTGCCCTCGGCACTCTGGCCGCAGGAGCTGCCCACGAATTGGGCACCCCTTTGTCGACCATGGCGATTATTACGCATGAACTCCAGCGCGATTACGGCAAGCAAACCGAACTGAGCGAAGACTTGCAGCTATTACGGCGACAAATCGACAGCTGCAAGTCCATCCTGTCGAAACTGCTCGAAACCGCCGGGCACACTCGTGTCGGCGGCTTGGCTCCGCTTCCGGCCGACCGTTATCTGGACGGATTGATCGAACAATGGCAAATCATCCGTCCGGGCGTCGCACTCACTCGAATCCGTAGCGGACGGTTTCCCGCTCCGCATATCGCAGCCGAAACCACCTTGAGTCAGGCCATAATGAATTTACTTAATAACGCAGCCGATGCATCACCGCATTGCGTAGAATTCCACCTAAACTGGAACGAACATCAGTTAAGCATACAAATTTGCGATCGCGGGCCGGGCTTGGCTCCCGAAATCCTGGCAAACGCCGGACAGCCGTTTTTTACAACCAAAGCCCCCGGCAAAGGCGCCGGAATCGGTCTGTTTCTCGCTAACGCAAGCATCGAACGCTTCGGCGGCACCGTCAGTCTAAGCAACCGTTCGGGCGGCGGGGCATGTACCGAAGTTTTGCTGCCGCTGCTGCCCGTCCAGCACCAGGAGCCTGCATGACAGAGACGCCCATCGATGATCGCGGCCACGTCGCAAACCCAGCCACGTTGCTGCTGGTCGACGACGATGCCGTATTTTGCGATGTGCTCGCTCGAGCGCTGAAAAAACGCGGCTATCTGGTGCAGGTGGCGTATGATGCGGAATCCGCCTGGTCTTGGGTTATGAATACCGTGCCCGATTACGCGATCGTCGATCTGAAAATGCCGGGGCCATCGGGATTGACCCTGGTAAAAAAATTCATGGCATGCGAGCGGCCGCCTCGCGTCCTCGTCCTCACCGGCTACGCAAGCATCGCTACGGCCATCGAATCGATCAAGCTGGGCGCCGTACACTATCTTGCGAAACCCGTCGACACCGAGGAAATTCTCGCGGCGCTGCATCGTCACGAAAGCAACCCAACCCTATCGATAGACACCGCTCCCCTATCGGTAAACCGACTGGAATGGGAGCACATCCAGAAAATTCTGGCCGAGCACGACGGCAACATTTCGGCCACCGCAAGAGCGCTCAATATGCATCGCCGCACCTTGCAGCGCAAGCTCCTCAAACATCCTGTAAAACAATAAATTACAAGCACAAGCCAGCAGGAATACGGTCCGAACCCTTGCAGGAATTTCGCCTTGGGCGGCGGCCAGCTAGTGACGCAGCGGAAATCTCATGCTAAGGTAACCGAACTTTTTATCAAGGAGTCTGCCATGGCCGTACTGGATCTCAATCAGGAAAACTTCGAATCCACCGTACTCAACAATGATTTTGTGATCGTTGACTTCTGGGCGCCCTGGTGCGGACCGTGCCGCGCATTCGCCCCGACTTTCGAAGCAGCTTCGGAAAAGCATCCCGATATTGTTTTTGCCAAGGTGAACACGGAAGAAGAACAGGAAATCGGCGCCAGCTTCCAGATTCGCTCAATCCCCACGCTGATGATATTCCGCGAAAAAGTCATCATCTATTCGCAGCCCGGTTCCATGCCCGCCTCGGCATTTGACGAGTTGATCGCCAAAGTCCGCGAACTCGATATGGCGCAGGTGCATAAGGAGATTGCCGAAGAACAGCAGGCTGCGCAGACCTCGCAATCCTGACGAGTTTTCCGAACAGCGATGCCGATTGATTCGCCGGATCTTGCATTAAAGCAGCGGCCCCGCCGCCTACTTGCTGATTTCAGCGCTGCAGTTTTATTGCAACAGTTCATTGCAATCGCAGACTTATCGAAATTGAATAGGGTTTGGCAACCAATGCACGCACGGCAAGTCGCATCGTAAAATCGCCCGGCGCAACGCTTCGATAGCAGGCATGCGCGGAAAACTTTTGCGCCATGCCAGAGCGACCACCCGATCCGGCACCGGCTCCGCAAATGGGCGAAAATCGAGCAAGCCCTGCGCCATCGACCTTTTGCTTATCGCCGTGCAAGGCATGACGGTAAGACCCGCGCCCGACGCCACCATGTACCGTATCGTCTCCAGGCTGCCCGATTGCAGTGTTTTTTGCATGTTGCCCAAGGACGCTGACGAACGGTTCAACGCGGGGCAAACCTGCAGAATCTGATCTCGAAAACAATGCCCCGCGCCGAGCAGCAGCATATTTTCTTCCGCCAGCTCGGCCACCGGGATTTCCTTTTTGGCGCACCACGGATGACCGGCCGGCAAAGCAACCTGAAAAGGTTCGCGATACAAGGCCACCGTTTCCAGCGCCTGCTCTTCAATCGGCAGTGAAATCACGACTGCATCGAGTTCGCCCTGTTTAAGTTTCTCCACCAGTTTGTGGGTAAAATTCTCTTCCAGCAGCAGCGGCATCAACGGCGCAATAGCGTGCAGCGCCGGAATGAGATGCGGCAGCAAATACGGCGCTATCGTATAAATCGCGCCCAGACGTAATTGGCCGGCCAAAGGATTGTTCCCTTGCAGGGCGATTTGTTTGAGCGCTTGGGTCTGCTCCAGAATAAGCGATGCCTGCTCGACAATTTGCGCGCCCAGGGCAGTAACGCCGACTTCGTTATTGGCCCGTTCGAACAGAATCACGCCCAATTCTTCTTCAAGTTTTTTTATCGCCACGCTCAGCGTCGGCTGCGAGACGAAACACGCCTCGGCCGCGCGGCTGAAATGATGCTCGCGCGCGACGGCGACGATGTACCGCAACTCAGTCAGCGTCATGCCGGGTACTCCGACGAAGCGAGCGGCTGTCCGCGCAATAACAATCCGGCGTCATCATGTCGTGCGACGGCGGTAAGCCCAGATCATCATCGCTATCCCGGCGGCGATCATCGGCAGGGACAGCCATTGCCCCATGCTCAGTCCCAACGCCAGCAAACCGAGGAAATCATCCGGCTCGCGTGAAAACTCAACCAGGAAACGGAAGCTGCCGTAACCGATCAGAAACAAACCCGAAACAGCCCCGACCGGACGCGGCCGCGACGAATAAATCCACAACAAGGCGAACAGGGCCAAACCTTCCAGCCCGAATTCGTATAATTGCGAAGGATGCCGCGGCACATTATCGACCTGCGGAAAAATCATGCCCCACGGCAGATCGGTAGGGCGTCCCCACAATTCGCCGTTGATGAAATTGCCGATGCGACCCGCGCCCAGGCCCAGCGGCACCAGCGGCGCGATAAAATCGGTGACCGCCAGCCAGGGCTTGCCTACGCGTCGGGCGAACAGCCACACGGCGATGATCACGCCGAGAAAGCCGCCGTGAAACGACATGCCGCCTTGCCAGACATAAAAGATCTCTATCGGGTGCGCCAGATAATAATCGAATTTGTAAAACAGCACATATCCAAGCCGGCCGCCAAGCACGACGCCGAGCACGCCGTAAAACAGCATGTCGTCGAGCTGCTTTACCTGCCAGCCGGCATACGCTTGCTGTTTGATGCGCAAACGCCCCAACAGCAGAAACAGAATAAACGCCGTCAGGTACATCAAACCGTACCAGCGTATGGCGAGAGGGCCGATCGCGATGGCTATCGGGTCGAATTGCGGGTGTATGAGCATAAGAGACCAAAATAAGCTAAAATTGTTGGTATTATCGCATTAGATCGGATATTGAGCATGCCCATTTATCGTTCCCGCACCACTACGCAAGGTCGAAACATGGCCGGAGCCCGCGCATTGTGGCGCGCCACCGGCATGAAGGACGGAGATTTCGACAAACCGATCATCGCCATCGCCAATTCGTTCACCCAGTTCGTCCCGGGACATGTGCACCTGAAAGATCTCGGCCAGCTGGTTGCCCGCGAAATCGAGGCCAGCGGCGGGGTCGCCAAGGAATTCAATACCATCGCAGTCGATGACGGCATCGCCATGGGACACGGCGGCATGCTGTATTCGCTGCCGTCGCGCGACCTCATCGCCGACAGCGTCGAATACATGGTCAACGCGCATTGCGCCGATGCGCTGGTGTGCATCTCCAACTGCGACAAAATCACTCCGGGCATGCTGATGGCGGCGATGCGGCTGAATATCCCCGCGGTCTTCGTCTCCGGCGGCCCGATGGAGTCGGGCAAAACCACTATCCACGGCAAAATCGTCAAGCTCGATCTGGTCGACGCCATGGTCTCCGCCGCCGGCACGCTGGAAACCGACGAAGAAGTCGAGCAGATCGAACGTTCCGCTTGTCCGACCTGCGGTTCCTGTTCCGGCATGTTCACCGCCAACTCGATGAACTGCCTGACCGAAGCGCTGGGCCTGAGTTTGCCCGGCAACGGCTCGACGCTGGCGACGCACGCCGACCGCAAGGAACTGTTCCTGACTGCGGGCCGGCTGATCGTCGATCTGGCCAAACGCCATTACGAAGACGACGATTACAGCGTCTTGCCGCGTTCGATCGCAACGTTCGACGCCTTCGAAAACGCCATTGCGCTCGACATCGCCATGGGCGGATCGACCAATACCGTCCTGCATCTGCTTGCCGCCGCCTATGAGGGTGGAGTACCGTTCACCATGCACGACATCGACCGCGTGAGCAGGCGCGTGCCTAATTTATGCAAAGTCGCTCCCGCCTCGCAGCAATTCCACATGGAAGACGTCCATCGCGCCGGGGGCGTCATGGCGATACTCGGCGAACTCGATCGCGCCGGACTGCTGCACCGCGATGTGCCGACCGTGCACAGCAAAACCATGGCGGCGGCACTGGCGCAATATGACATCATGCAAACCGGCGATGACACGATTAAAACCTTTTTCCGTGCCGGACCGGGCGGCGTGCCGACCCAAGTGGCGTTCAGTCAGGACAAACGCTGGCCGACGCTGGACACCGACCGTGAAGCCGGCTGTATCCGCAATCTGGAGCACGCGTACAGCAAGGAAGGCGGCCTCGCGGTGCTGCACGGCAATATCGCGCTGGACGGCTGCATCGTCAAAACCGCCGGGGTGGACGAAAGCATCTTCAGATTCAGCGGTAAAGCGCGTATCTTCGAATCGCAGGACAGCGCGGTAGCAGCCATACTGGCGGATCAGGTACATGCCGGCGACATCGTGCTGATCCGCTACGAAGGGCCGAAAGGAGGTCCCGGCATGCAGGAAATGCTCTACCCGACCTCGTACATCAAATCCAAAGGTCTGGGCAAGGCTTGCGCACTCGTGACCGACGGCCGCTTTTCCGGCGGCACGTCCGGTCTGAGCATCGGCCACGTCTCGCCGGAAGCCGCCGAAGGCGGCGCCATCGGGCTGGTGGAAGAAGGCGACATGATAGAGATCGACATACCCAACCGCAGCATACATCTGGCGGTCAGCGACGATACGCTCAAACAGCGACGCGCTGCGATGGATGCGCGCGGTTCGAAAGCCTGGCAGCCGGTGCAGCGCGAGCGTCCGATATCGGTTGCGCTGCGCGCATACGCCGCGATGACTACCTCCGCCGCTACCGGTGCGATCCGTGATGTGACGCAAATCGAACGGCGGAAATGAACGTCATTTTAGTCGCAAACCCCAAGGGCGGAAGCGGCAAAACGACTCTGGTGGTGAATCTCGCCGCCATGCTGGCGATCCGCGGTGACAATGTGCGCCTGCTCGATCTGGATAAACAGCAGTCGGCAACGGCCTGGCTCCATCGACGCCCCGCCGATCTGGCACCGGTCTGGCTGTACAAACCGGAGCAGAATCATAAAACGCTGGCGGGGTGGCTGATTATCGATTCGCCGGCTGGCTTGCATGGCAAAAATCTGGAGCGATCGCTTAAACTGGCGCATCGCGTCCTGGTGCCGATAGCGCCATCGATATTTGACATGACTGCCAGCAAAACTTTCCTGGAAGCGCTGAAAATCGAAAAAACCATCCGCAAAAAACGGGCTTATGCCGGGATGGTGGGTATGCGCATTACGCCGCGCACCCGCGCCGCAGCACAACTCGACAGTTTTCTTGCAGCCGAGGAGTTACCGGCGCTGGCGCATTTGCAGGAAACGCAAGCTTATGTCAATTCGACTTTCGAAGGCAAAAGCATCTTTGATCTTCCTGTTTATCAAACGGTACGCGAACGCGAGCAATGGCAATCGCTGGAAACATGGCTGAAAACCACCCCTGCCTGAATCGGATGACGCGCTGCCGCCAACTCATATTAACTCGAGGATGATACGATGAAATTCCGAACCAGCCTTACCGCGCTGGCGATGCTGCCGATACTGGCTCATGCCGCGACTGACGAGACCGGTCTGCGCCTGGCAAAACAAAATGCCTGCATGACCTGTCATGCCGTAGACAGTCATGTCGTCGGCCCGTCTTTCAAGGCGGTGGCGGCACGGTATAAGGACGATCCGAACGCGTCAGCCGTTTTATACCGGAAAATCAGAATGGGGGGCGCCGGCGTCTGGGGGCAAACACCCATGCCACCGTACCCGCAGGCCAGCGATCAAGATCTGCACGCCATCATTCAATGGGTGCTCGCTCGGTAATTGCCGGATTGTTAACCGAAAAAACGGGGTTTGCTCGACACGTTGCCGCGACCGCGATTTCCGTTTGTCCGCGTTTATGTTATAACGGGTAGTCGCATTAAGGATTTATTACATCACCTCGCGGAGTTGCCCACTTGAAGCTGAAGCTACGAAATGGTCTCATCCTGGCACTGAGTTGCGTGTTGCTCAGCAGCTGCAACAAACCTGCGACCAATGGCGAACAGGTGATCAAAATCGGCTCGGCGTCACCGCTGACAGGGCCGCAAGCGCATCTCGGCAAAGACAATGCCAACGGCGCGCAATTGGCGGTCGACGAAATCAATTCGCATGGCCTCGTTCTGGGCGGCAAAAAGGTACACCTCCAATTGCTCGTCGAGGACGATCAGGCCGACCCCAAAACTGCTACCACCGTTGCGCAAAAACTGGCCGACGACGATGTAGCCGGCGTCATCGGCCACCTCAATTCGGGTGCGACTATTCCCGCTTCCAAAATTTATTACGATTCCGAGATTCCCGAAATTTCGCCTTCCGCTACCGCTGTGGCCTATACCATGCAGGGATTTAATACCGCCTTTCGCGTCATGAGCAATGACCGCCAGCAGGGCGAAGCGCTGGGGCGCTTCGCTGTCGATCAGCTGGGCGCAAAACGCATCGCCATTATCGACGACCGCTCGGCTTACGGCCAGGGGCTGGCAGACCAATTCGAGCAAGCCGTCAAGGCTGCCGGCGGCACCGTTGTCGCACGCGAATACACTACCGATAAAGCGACCGATTTCATGGCTATCCTGACCTCGATCAAGGCGCATGCGCCGCAAGTGATTTTCTTCGGCGGGATGGATCCGCAAGCAGCCCCGCTCGCCAGACAAATGCACGAACTGGGACTGCATGCCCAGTTACTGGGCGGCGACGGCATGCAAACGCCCCTGTTCATTAAACTCGCCGGACGCGACGCGGAAGGCGCGATCGCGTCCACTCCGGGCCTGCCGGTACTGGAAATGCCGGGAGGCCGTGCATTCAAGAAAAAATTCAATGCGCGTTACGGCGAAATCCAGAATTATGCGCCTTACGCCTACGACGCTGTTTACGTACTGGTCGAGGCGATGAAACGCGCGAAATCGGCCGACCCGGCCAAATATCTGGCGGAATTGCCCAAAACCGACTATCAGGGCGTAACCGGGCATATCCGCTTCGATCGCAACGGCGATCTGGCGAACAGCGCGATCACCTTGTATCAAGTCAAATCCGGCGTCTGGCAACCGCTTAAAACCATGCAAAGCACGAAATAGGCGGCCACATGGACATATTCGCGCAACAACTGGTTAACGGTCTGGTACTCGGCAGCGTCTACGCGCTGGTCGCGCTGGGCTACACCATGGTGTACGGCATACTCGAGCTGATCAACTTTGCCCACGGCGAGGTCACCATGTTCGGCGCAATGATCGCGCTGGCGGTGATTTCCGCACTGACCGGGACTCATGCGCATCTGCCCGGCGTGCTGATTGCGCTTGCGGGCCTGCTGGTCGCCATCCCTGCTTGCATGTTGCTCGGCTACACCATAGAGCGCGTCGCGTACCGGCCGTTGCGCAACGCGCCGCGTCTGGCGCCCCTGATTACCGCCATCGGCGTATCCATCGTCCTGCAAAATGTGGCGATGATGATATGGGGACGCGAATACATCCCCTTTCCGTCCATACTGCCGAGCGGCCACCATCATCTGTTCGGCGCGCGCATCACTGATGTGCAGATCGCCATCCTCGTCACAGCCCTGCTGCTGATGCTGGGCTTGACGCTGCTGGTGCAGCGCACCCGCCTCGGCCGCGCCATGCGCGCTACCGCCCAATCGCCGCAACTTGCCGGCTTGATGGGCGTCAATGCGAACGCCGTCATTTCGCTGACCTTTATCATCGGCTCGGGACTGGCGGCGATCGCCGGTTTTATGGTGAGCGCTTACTACGGGCTGGCGCATTATTACATGGGCTTTCTGCTCGGCCTGAAAGCCTTTACCGCCGCAGTGCTGGGCGGTATAGGCAAAATCGGCGGCGCGATGCTGGGCGGCCTGCTGCTTGGCGTCATCGAAAGCTTGGGCGCAGGATATATCGGCGACTTTACCCACGGCTTTTTAGGCAGCAATTATCAGGACGTATTTGCATTTTTTGTCCTGATCGCAGTCCTCATCGTGCGTCCGTCGGGTTTGCTAGGCGTCGCCGCCGGCGAGCGGGCTTGATCGTGGCCCGACAGAAACGCTCGGCGTGGATTACCTTTGTCCTGCTCGGAGCAGGACTGGCGATTCTTCCCCTGCTCGTCGAAGCGGGCATCGGACGGTCATGGGTGCGCGTGATCGATTTCACTTTGCTCTACATCATTCTGGCG
>JAJYPN010000016.1 GCA_021795395.1 Pseudomonadota bacterium
GGTTACTTTCACGCCTTCTTCACGAAATGCCAATTCGGCTGGCGAAGGAAGGAAGTCGGGAACAATTCGAACCTTACCAAGCGATTCATCGGTGTATTTGATTTTCGCGCTCATAGATGGCTTTTCCTTTGCGCCAATAACCGGCGCCGATGATTCGAATAACCGTTGCGCGGTAAGTGAACCGCACTGTGAGCACACCGCCATCAACTTCGCCAAAGCAATAGAACCGCTCTTCGGTCTGGCTGTGTATCTCGTCCTTGGCAATCACGCGCTGCGGGTCCGCAAAGGCGTATTGGGCGCTGGAAAAAGAGACTCCGTGCTTTACCTGATTCTCGACGTCCTTGTCGGGGTCCCAATCAAAGCGAGTTTTTGCCATGGACACAGAGTAGCATTAAACCATACAAAATACCATACGATGATATGGTTGGCCCCAACGCTCCGATTGAGCGTTACCGATCGATGAAATCGGTAACGAACTAACCAATTCCATTAATACCGCGCATCCTTGGGCTTGCCGCCGTTCGGCCAGTCGTTCTTTTTGTCCGGGAAATCGGGACGCGGCATATGCGAGAAGTACTCTCCTACATCGACGGCTTCTTGGTCGGTCAAGCCGCCCTGGCCGAGCGGGAAGTTCAGCGTATTCGCCATCGGCATGTTGTTTTTGGCGAAAGCCGCTGCGGTATAGGTTCTGGCCATGCCGGCGCCTATGTTATAGGATTCGCTGCCCCATAGCGGCGGGAATACATATGTACCGTTAGCTGCCTTGATGCCTTCTCCATTACTGCCGTGGCAGACGGCGCACTGGTTTTGATAGACCAGTTTGCCGTTGATCGGGTTCGGGACGATGCTTTTGCTGATTTTTCCTACGCCGCGACCGGGAATCGGGGATTTGGGTTTGACATTGCTATGCATCCAGGCGGAATAGGCGACCATGGCCTCAAGTTCCCTGGAATTTCTGTCCAGCGGTTTGCCATTCATGGAGCGTTTGAAGCAGGCATTGATCCGGTCCTTGAAATCGATGCTATGGCCCGAGCGTGGCGCGTAGGTAGGAAACAATGCGGCCACGCCGACATAAGGCGAGCCGAGTGCGACCGTTCCGGCGTTTAGATGGCAGCTGGTGCAATTCAGGCTGTTACCGACATTATGCGGCAGCAATGCCTTGGTTTCGTTCATCAGGCGCATGCCGTAGATCAATTGCCTGGCGTTCGGGCTATTGAGCATGGCGGCGAAGCGCGGTGTCACAAAGGCGGTGGGCGGCGTTGGCTTGAGCGCAATCTCGTCACGGATTTTCCGCACCTGATCTGCGCTCACCGGTTCGCCCTGATTGCCCCATCGGGTGCGCATGAAGGTCACGATTTCGGCCAGTTCCTGATCGCTAAGGCTGCTGAAGTCGGGCATGCCGAAAGCGCGGGGAGTATGCTGGGTGGCGGCGGATTTCCAGCCGCTCAGGACGACATGGATCACTGAGGAGGGGTCATGCGATTGTACCGACAGATTGCTGGCCAGCGGCGGAAAAATAGCGCCCACACCGCGGCCGTCGAGTTGATGGCAGGTGGAGCAGAATTGGGTATAGCCCAGACCGCCTCGGGTGCTGTAGAGTTCGGCCGCCGTTGTCTGCGCACTCACCGCCGGGTTTCGGGCGGTGGTCGATTGGGCGCCGGGCGACAGCGATTTGAGATAGTCGGCCATCGCAGCCAGATCGCTGTCGCTGAAGAATTGGGTACTGAAATGCACGACTTCAGTCATGCTGCCGTACGCAGAAGCGTTGTCGTTATGCCCGGTTTTAAGAAACCGCGCGATGTCGGGCGCCGACCAGAGATTGCGCAAGCCGACCGCGCGCCAGGCCTCGACCGTGGCGCCTGCCAGAAAGTACTTGCCATCGGGGCCATCGTCGCTCATGGCTTTTTCCTGGAAGGCAATGCCGCGCGGAGTATGGCATGAACCGCAATGACCCAGTCCTTCGATCAGATACGCGCCGCGATTCCACTGTACGGATTTCGCCGGATTGGGTTTATAAGGCTGGTCGTCGAGAAATACCGTGTTCCAACCGGCAAGGCCGACGCGCATGCTGAACGGCCATTGCATGTGATTGGGCTGGTTGATCTGGTAAACCGGCGTTACGCCGTGCATCAAATAGGTGTAAAGCACACGCATGTCGGCATCGCTGATCTTGGCGAATGACGGATACGGCATCGCGGGGTAGAGATTGTGCCCGTCCGCCGCTACGCCTTGCCGCATGACGCGTACAAATTGCGCATAGGTATAGCTGCCGATGCCGGTTTTGACGTCGGGGGTAATGTTGGTGGAATGAATGATGCCGAACGGCGTCTTCATTTCAAGGCCGCCCGCCAGCGGTTTGCCTCCCGGCGCAGTATGGCAGGCGAAGCAATCGCCGAGCTGGGCGACATAGCGCCCCTGATTGATGGCGTCGTTAGCGGACGGCGTAGTAATCGGAGCGGCAAAAACCGGCATGATAAGGAAAAACGATAAGATGATTTTTATAGGATTCATATTTTTTATCAAGAATGGCATTTATATTCCCTGTTAGTATATCGGTGACGTCGCTATCATCGATTTAATCGTCGTATTTTAATAATAAATTTGTAATTTACAAAACATGTTATTTTTGTATTATTGAGTTATTTTCCAATTAATTAATTTTTTGCTTGAAATAACAGCGAATTCTCATAAAAAAAACAGGTTACTGTCAGAAATTCCGGCAAAAATGGAAGATGCACCGGCGTTATCTGGTGATGGAGCTTATTCGCGAGAAGCATCGGTCAGCCATCATCACTTATCGCAGCACAAATATTCGACTTATTTTCGTTCGTCGATCACGAATTGATGAGGTAACACTTTATGAAAGCGAAAGGTTTCGATAAAAAATTTGACGAGGGTGCCGATATTATTGCTGCGTTGGACTTATCTGAAGCACTTGCCGAACGTCTTGAAAATACGGATTCCGGTTAAAGCTGGTTAACGGTACCGGGTGAACATGTTTTTGGCGAGAATGCCGATATGAGCATTCCTATCGGATTGCTTCGTGCAACACGTCGGATAATAGCCACTTTTGCCGTTCGATCACGAAGTGAATCAAGCCAATCCTGATAAAAATCGTTTTCATTCTCATTGAGATAATGGATTATCTGGCATATGGTCTATTAGCTTATAAGCGAATTATGGCGAGCGGATTGTTTGATCACGAATCCCATGGCCGCCTGTTCAGTTGTCGGCGGTGCTGTTTTCTACCTTTTGCGATATCTGAATTTGAGTACGAGTATCACCATCGCCAGTACCAGCGTAATCGCGTTGGCCGCAATGACCGGCCAAGCCTCGAGGAGAATGCCGTAGCATAACCAGAGCGTGACGCCGGCGATAAATATGACGAACATGCTGGTTGAGATGTCGTCGCCCTTTTTGGTGCGCCAGATTCTGACGACCTGCGGAATGAAGGAGATAGTAGTTAAACTCCCGGCGATCAGACCCAACCAATCCTGCTGGTTCAAAATACGTTACCAGTACGGGTTGATAGGAAAACCCATGCCCATTCCGCCCCAGGGGCCGAACATCGGGCCGAAGCCGGGACCGAAACCTGGTCCGCCCCACATCCCTCCCCAGGTATCCATGTAAACCGGATAATAAGGCGGCATGGGCGCGTCGGTCAGCGTGGCATGAGCTCCGAGTATCAAAGCCAGTTTGTCGGCGTTGGCGGGCTGTAAAATGCCTTTTACTTCCAGCCATTGTCCGGGGCCGAATTTAGCCGGGTCGTAATAGCCGAATACGCAGGTCTTGAATTTGTCAGGGCTGGCCTGCTCCGGCGTATTGCCGGATTTTTGCAGTTCGAAGCAGGTGTCTTCCCCGGCGCGGTACGTGCTCACGATCTGTCCCGTCCAGTCGACTGCAGGGCCGCCGGGATCAAAATCGGCGCGGGCGGCAGAGATAAACGTACATCCCAGAACAAATAGCCATAGTCGCATGATGTGGAACTCCGTAGAATAGTACTTGGAGATATCTTACTATAGAGAGCTGGCTGATGACCGACAAGACAACGCAAATTACCTTACATCCCCGCGAAGCCAGGACCGCAGTTGCGCTGCACTGGGAGACGTACCCTGGCAGTTTCAAAGGGTTGCATATACAAACGGCGGAATTGGATAGCGGCGATTACGATCTGGGCGGCGGGGTAGTGGTCGAGCGCAAATCGGCCACCGATTTTACGCTGACGATCATGGACAAGCGGCTGATGGGCGAAGTTGGCAAGCTTAAATCCAGTTGCGATCAGCCGATATATATCGTTGAAGGCGATATTTACGCCGGCCGTTTTCATACCGATCCGATCGTCGTGCGTGAGGCGATAGCTTGGATGACGGTGTTACAGGGCGTACCTCTGGTGCCCAGTCCGAGCGAAGCGTTTACCGCCGAATTATTGTTTGCCATGGCGACCCAGGCTCAACACGGTTATGGCAGCCCGGTCGTGATGCGCAATAGCAAGCCGTTCGATCCGCGTACCGGCCAATCGTATCTGGTGGAAGGTTTGCCGGGTGTCAATCATGCCGCTGCCCAGGCATTGCTGGATCGGTTTGGCAGCGCTGCCGGAGTGTTTTGCGCTCCCGTCGAAGAGATGGAGCAGGTTCCGGGAATCACCAGCCAAGCGGCCATACGCATACGCAAGGTGCTCGATGCGCACTGGTCGGGAAGTGCGCAATAATGGACAGACAGCCATTTCGTTTTGCGCATTCCGCAATCGGCCTGTGGGGCGAAGCGGTGCGGGATTGCGTGCGCCAGCTGTCTCCTGTTCCGGAATCCGCCAATCTGGGTTTTGTCTATGTTACTGATCTATATGCCAATCGCGTGCCCGAGATACTGGCCGAATTGCGTGAACAGACTGGCGTAGAACAATGGACGGGTTCGGTCGGATTAGGGATTTGCGGCGGTAATTGCGAATATCTGGACGAATCGGCAATAGCCGTGATGCTGGGCGAATTTCCGGAAGAATCGTTTCAGGTGTTTGCTCCTCTGGCCGATGCCGAGCTGGCAGCACAACATTTCGGCGATTTTGCAGTGCATGACCGGCCGGCCTATTTTGCGCTGATGCATGCTGACGGTCGCAATCCCGATATCGCCCGGCTGATCGAAACCACGGCTGCAGGCTTGTCCAGCGGTTTTATTGCAGGCGGATTGAGCAGTTCGCGATTTCAGGCATTGCAGGTTGCGAATGGGGCGGTGCAGGGAGGCGTATCCGGAGTGATGTTCAACGATAAGGTGAACGTGCTTACGCGTTTGACCCAGGGAGTGACGCCAATAGGACCGAGGCACAGGGTATCCTCCAGTCAGGACAATATTCTGATCAATCTGGATGGGCGTTCCGCTTTGGAGGTTCTGTATGAAGATATAGGAGAAATTCTGTCGCGCGACTTGCAGCGGGCCGCCGGCTATATTTTCGCCGCATTGAGCATACCCGGTTCGGACAGCCGGGATTATCTCGTGCGCAACTTGATCGGCGCCGATACGACGGAAGGGCTGGTTGCCATCAATGAAATCGTGCCCGAGCAGGCTGAAATCCTGTTTTGCCGGCGCGACGCCCAGGCTGCGGAACAGGATATGCTGAACATGCTGCGCGATCTGCAGGAAAATTTATCGGTCAGACCCCGCGGTGCCGTGTATTATTCCTGTTTGGGCAGGGGCGAAAGCCTATTCGGTACAAAATCGGCCGAAGTGTCGTTGATACAGAAGATGCTGGACGACATTCCGCTGGTGGGGTTTTTTGCGAACGGCGAAATTTCACACGATCGCTTATATAGTTATACCGGAGTGTTAACCGTATTTATTTAGCGATTTCATAGCCTTTTATTCGAGAAGATCATGTCACAAACAGTACAGGAAATTTCCATGTTGCGTAACGAACTGGAAATGTTGATGCGCGAACGCGATATTCTGTTGAAAGTCAGCGGAGCGGCCGCATTGTTCGTCGCTGAACTCGATAGCGTACAATTGCCGGAAACGGCGTTGGACGCAGCCGAAATCCTGGCGGAATCGCTGAATCAGCTGACCGAAGATACGTTGCAGGATGCGCTGAGCGCCGTTAAAAATACGCTTAAATTGGTTTAAAAAGCAGACGCTGGCTTCGATATGCCATGGCTATCCCATGCATAAATCCAAAGCGGTTTCCCAGTCGGGCAGCGCTATGCCAAATTTCGCATACAACTTGTCGCCGGACAGTACGGAATTTGCGGGGCGCCGGGCAGGTGTCGGATATTGGCTGGAAGGGATGGGATGCAACAGGATCTTTTTGCCTTCGGGCAAATTTGTTCTGGTCAGGATAGCGCTGGCAAAAGCATGCCAGGTTGTCGTGCCGCGATTGGTAAGATGATAAATTCCGGACATGTTGCGTTCTGTTGAAAACGGCTTTTGAGACAGAATTTGTGCTGTGGCTTCTGCTATCATTCGGGACCAGGTCGGCGCGCCGAACTGGTCGGCGACGATGTTGAGCTGGTCGCGCTCCTTGAATAGGCGCTGCATGGTCAGCAGGAAATTCCCGCCGCGCAGTCCGTAAACCCAACTGGTGCGTAAAATCAGATGCGGGATGCCGGAGGCGATGACCGCCTGTTCGCCTTCCAGTTTTGTTTTGCCGTATATGCCCAGCGGACTGGCAGGATCGGTTTCGGCATAGGCGCCGGATTTGCTGCCGTCGAAGACGTAATCGGTGGAATAATGCACCATGGTCGCCCCCGATTTGGCGGCTTCCTCGGCCATGATAGCCGGCGCTATCGCGTTGGCGGCTCGAGCCAGTTCGGGTTCTGTTTCGGCTTTATCGACCGCGGTGTAAGCCGCGGGATTGACAATGAGATCAGGTTGTAATTCTCGCAGGTAACGGCGTAGCGCCGAGGCATCGGTCAAATCAAGCTGTTGCCGCGTCGGCGCGGCGACGGTGCCAAGCGTGGCCAGTGTGCGTTGCAGCTCCCAGCCGACCTGTCCGCGAGCGCCGCTCAGAAATATGTTCATGCGAATACGTCGCAACGCGCTAAAGGCAGTCCGGCAGCATCTTTGGCGGCGATGACGGGTTCGCCGGAAACCGGCCAGTCTATGCCCAGCGCGGGATCGTTCCAGAGCAAACTGCGCTCGAATTCCGGCGCCCAGTAATCGGTCGTCTTGTACAGGAATTCGGCGGTATCCGACGTCACTACAAAACCGTGCGCAAAGCCCGGAGGAATCCAGGCCATGCGTTTATTGTCGGCGGAGAGGTCCATACCTACCCATTTTCCGAAGTAGGGCGAGGATTTGCGTAAATCGACAGCGACGTCGTATACACTGCCGGCAATCACCCGTACCAGTTTGCCTTGAGTATGCCGGATCTGGTAATGCAGTCCGCGCAAAACGCCGCGGGCAGAACGCGAGTGATTGTCCTGTACGAAATCGTCAGGGATGCCGGCTTCGGTCATGACGCGCCGGTTATAACTTTCATAAAAAAACCCCCGTTCGTCGCCGTAGACTTTCGGTTCTATGATCAGTACGTCAGGAATGCGGGTAGGAATAATATTCATGGTTCAATTCAGAATAGGCGTTCGTTCAGCATGGATAACAGATATTGGCCGTAACCGTTTTTTTTCAAAGGTTGAGCCAGCCGCTCGATCTGCGCCGCATCGATGTAACCCTGGCGATAGGCAATTTCTTCGGGACAGGCTACTTTCAGTCCCTGCCGTTTTTCTATGGTGTGGATAAATGTCGACGCTTCCAGCAGCGACTCGTGCGTACCGGTATCGAGCCATGCGTGGCCGCGACCCATGACTTCAACCTGCAATTGTTTATGAGTCAGGTAATGCTGGTTGACGTCGGTAATCTCCAGTTCGCCGCGCGGTGAAGGCTTGAGATTGCGTGCGATATCGATCACCTGGTTGTCGTAAAAATACAGGCCGGTGACGGCATAACGCGATTTCGGCCGGGCTGGTTTTTCGGCCAGGCTGAGTGCATTGCCTTCGGCATCGAATTCGACCACGCCGTAGCGCTCGGGATCGTGGACCGGATATGCAAATACGGTAGCGCCTTCGGTTTTGGCGGCAGCAGCACGCAAATCGTTGGAGAATTCGTGGCCGTAAAACAGGTTGTCGCCCAATACCAATGCGCTGCGCCGGTTGCCGATAAAATCGGCGCCGATGATAAAGGCCTGCGCGAGGCCGTCCGGCGCGGGTTGTACGGCATAACTCAGCGATATGCCCCACTGATGTCCGTCCCCCATGAGTTGCTCGAACCGGGGCGTATCCTGCGGGGTGGAAATGATCAGGATGTCGCGTATGCCCGCCAGCATCAGCGTGGTGAGCGGGTAATAAATCATCGGCTTGTCGTATACCGGCAATAATTGCTTGGAAACCGCCTGCGTCAATGGATAAAGCCGCGTTCCCGATCCTCCGGCCAGAATTATGCCCATTCTGGCCGGGGGGGATGAAACGCCAGATGGTTTGCTCGAAGGTATGCTGGTGATGACCATGTTCTTTGTTATCCCTGGTATTGCGTTGCTGGTACCTGAAAGCCGTAGCCGTACTCAGCCGTATTGTTTTTTGACCCAGTGCCGGTATTCGCCACTGGCGATGTTGGCCACCCAATCCTGGTTGGCGAGATACCAGCTTACGGTTTTGTGTATGCCTGTTTCAAAGGTCTCGACCGGCCGCCAGCCAAGTTCGCGCTGGATTTTGCTCGCATCGATGGCATAACGGCGATCATGGCCGGCTCGGTCGCGGATATACTGGATCAGTTCGGCATGGGGAACGATGGGCGAGGAAGGATGGACCTGGTCGAGCATCGTGCAGATAGCCGTTACCACGTCAAGATTGGATTGCTCGTTGTTGCCGCCGATATTGTAGATTTCTCCGACATTGCCATGCGCGAGTACCGCACGGATAGCGCTGCAATGGTCGCTGACGTAGAGCCAGTCGCGGATATTCTGGCCGTCGCCGTATATCGGCAGGGTTTTGCCGGCGATGGCATTCATGATGATCAGCGGCACCAGTTTTTCGGGAAACTGGAAAGGACCGTAATTGTTCGAACAGTTGGTCGTCAGCGTGGGCAAACCGTAAGTATGGTGATAGGCGCGTACCAGATGATCCGAAGCGGCTTTGGAAGCGGAATACGGACTATTCGGGGCGTAGGGCGTTGTTTCGGTGAAAGGGGGATCGTCGTTGCCCAGCGATCCGTATACTTCATCGGTGGAAACATGCAGAAACCTGAATTCGGCCTTGCCTTCGTCGCTCATTACGTTCCAGTGCTGGCGTACCGCCTCGAGCAAATGAAAGGTGCCGACCACATTGGTCTGGATAAAATCCTCAGGTCCGTGTATCGAGCGGTCTACGTGACTTTCGGCGGCAAAATTGATGACGGCGCGAGGTTGATATTCCTGGAGCAGGCGTAATACCAGCTCCTGGTCACCGATATCGCCGTGAATGAATACATGGCGGGGATTGGATTGCACTTCGGACAAATTCTGCAAATTGCCCGCATAGGTCAGTTTATCCAGATTAACGACGGCTTCGTTATGCTGTTTTACCCATTCCAGTATAAAGTTCGTTCCTATAAACCCTGCCCCACCCGTCACTAGAATCATATATCGTCTCTTTTAAAGTATATCAAGCCGGAAATTCAGAAAATACAGAATATTAGGTTTATGCTGCGCCCACCCAGCGCCAGCGGCCTGATCATGTGCGTCAAGGCACGTTCTGCATTAATGGTAATATACCACGGGCAAACTAAAAAAAGGTAGGTCAGGCCGCGACGGCTTCTTCTGTAAAGGTCAAAAATACCGTATCCTTTTCGTCGATGTCCACTGTCACGCTGCCGCCGTTGACCAGGCGTCCGAACAAGAGTTCGTCGGCCAAGGCGCTGCGTATCGTATCCTGGATCAAACGCGCCATGGGACGCGCGCCCATCAACGGATCGAAGCCCTTGCGTCCCAGATAGGCTTTCAGTGCATCGGTGAAATGCGCTTCAACTTTCTTTTCGTGCAACTGATCTTCCAGCTGCATCAGGAATTTGTCAACCACACGAAGTATGATTTCACGCGAGAGCGCCGCAAAGGAAATGATAGCGTCGAGCCGGTTACGGAATTCGGGAGTAAAGACACGCTTGATTTCGACCATTTCATCGCCGCTCTGGCTGGAAGTGGTAAACCCTATATTGGTTTTTGATAGCGATTCGGCACCGGCATTCGTCGTCATGATAATGATGACATTGCGAAAATCGGCTTTACGCCCGTTATTATCGGTCAATGTGCCGTGATCCATGACTTGCAGCAATACGTTGAATACATCGGGATGCGCTTTTTCAATTTCGTCGAGCAACAGCACGGCATAAGGCGTTTTGGTGATGGCTTCGGTCAGCAGGCCGCCCTGATCGAATCCGACATAGCCGGGCGGTGCGCCGATCAGGCGCGATACGGCATGCCGTTCCATGTACTCCGACATATCGAAGCGGATGAGCTCTATGCCCAGCGTATACGCCAGCTGACGCGCAACTTCGGTTTTACCCACGCCTGTCGGACCCGAGAACAGAAATCCGCCTATCGGTTTCTGCGGGTTGCCCAGACCGCTGCGCGCCATTTTAATCGCCGCAGATAAGGCGGCGATCGCATTGTCCTGACCGAAGACGACTGCTTTGAGATCGCGGTCCAGGGTTTTCAGCACCAGACTATCGTTGGTATTGATGTGCTTGGACGGAATCCGGGCGATTTTGGCGATGATTTCTTCGATTTCCCGTTTGGTAATGATTTTTTTCTGCCGCGATTTCGGCAGGATGCGCTGGGCTGCGCCGGCTTCGTCGATCACGTCTATCGCCTTGTCGGGCAAATGCCGGTCATTGATATAGCGCGCTGCCAGCTCCGCTGCGGTATTAAGTGCCGAAATGGTATATTTGATGCCATGATGCGCTTCGAAACGCGATTTTAGGCCGCGCAATATGGCGACGGTTTCATCGATGCTGGGTTCGTTGACGTCGATTTTCTGGAAACGCCGCGACAGGGCGTGATCCTTTTCAAAGATCCCTCTGTATTCGGTGAATGTTGTCGCTCCTATGCATTTCAGTTGGCCTGACGACAAAGCGGGTTTGAGCAGATTGGACGCATCCAGCGTACCGCCCGAAGCGGCTCCCGCGCCGATCAGCGTATGTATTTCGTCGATGAACAGTATCGCTTTGGGATCGGCGTTAAGCTGCTTCAGGACCGCTTTGAGCCGTTGTTCGAAATCGCCGCGGTATTTGGTGCCTGCCAATAATGCTCCCATGTCCAAGGCATAAATCGTGCTGCCTTCGAGAATATCGGGTACTTCCCCCTCGACGATCCGGCGCGCCAGACCTTCCGCAATGGCGGTTTTGCCGACGCCTGCTTCACCTACCAGCAACGGATTGTTTTTGCGACGCCGACATAGCGTCTGGATGACGCGCTCCAGTTCGGCCGCCCGACCGATCAGCGGGTCGATCTTGCCTGCCAATGCCTGCGAATTGAGATTGGCGGTGTAATTTTCCAGCGCGCTGGCCGCCGACGATTCTTCGGCCTGTTCCGTTGCGGCTTCGTTTCTGGGAGCGTCGTTTTGCGGAGTCTTGGTCGTGCCGTGCGAGAGATAGTTCACTACATCCAGCCGCGACAAACCTTGCTGCGTCAGAAAGAACACTGCATGCGAATCCTTTTCGCCGAATATCGCGACCAGCACGTTGGCGCCGGTTACTTCTTTCTTGCCCGACGACTGGACATGAAGTATGGCGCGCTGTATGACGCGCTGGAACCCGAGCGTCGGTTGAGTGTCGATGTCTTCCGTCCCGGCGAGCATGGGGGTATGCTTGCCGATAAAGTCGCTGAGCTGCTGTCGCAGAAGATCGATGCTTACCGCGCACGCCTGCAATACCTCAACGGCAGAAGGATTGTCGAGCATGGCGAACAACAAATGCTCAACCGTAATAAACTCATGGCGTTTCTGCCTCGCGTCCATGAATGCCAAATGCAGACTGACTTCCAATTCCTGAGCGATCATTTAATTTTCCTCCATCACGCATTGCAGCGGATGTTGATGCTGACGGGCAAACCCGGTTACCTGGGAAACCTTGGTTGCGGCAATATCGGCAGGGTACAATCCGCATATTCCTTGACCCTCTGTATGAACTTTGAGCATGATTTGCGTCGCCTGTTCATGATTCTTGTTAAAAAAATGTTGTAATACATGCACTACGAAATCCATGGGCGTGTAATCGTCATTCAGTAACAGCACCTTAAACATCGGGGGCGGAACTGTTTTCGTTTTACCTGGTGCAACGAGCGTATCTTCGCGATGTCGCGTAGCCATTTATCGCCATCCATAACTCTGATCTTCAAGTACCCATTTTGATCGTTCAGTCGAAATTTTCAAGTCTGGAATGAGAAATAAATAAAAATATCCATATAAAGCTTGCATAATTCATTTTAGAGGAGTACAAAGTAGATTGGAGTTTGGTATCAAGGTTTTTGCAAGTCTGGTATTGCCGTTGTGCGATCTTGGTTCTCAAACAGCCCATGGCCAATTTGGCCTGTTTTTTTATCAAGGAATGTAGCAATGGCAACTGGCACAGTTAAATGGTTCAACGATTCCAAAGGTTTTGGTTTTATTACTCCGGACGATGGCAGCGAAGATCTTTTCGCGCATTTTTCGGCTATCAACATGGGTGGCTTCAAAACCCTCAAGGAAGGTCAAAAAGTCAGCTTCGAGGTTTCGCAAGGACCTAAAGGCAAACAGGCCTCCAATATTCAACCCGCTTGATCGGGTAGTGAATAAAAAAGGCGCAGATCATTCTGCGCCTTTTTTAATTGTGCGGCATGATTTACATCCGGGCGACAATTGCGTCGCCGAATGCCGAACACGATACTTGCGTGGCATCCGTCATCAAACGGGCAAAGTCGTAAGTCACCGTCCTTGCGGCAATGGCATTTTGCATACCGTTTATGATCAGGTCGGCCGCTTCTTTCCAGCCGATATGACGCAACATCATTTCTGCGGACAATATCAGCGATCCGGGGTTGACATAATCCTTGCCTGCATATTTCGGCGCAGTGCCGTGCGTCGCTTCGAACATGGCGACGCTATCGGACAGGTTGGCTCCGGGCGCGATGCCGATGCCACCGACTTCGGCGGCAAGCGCATCGGAAATATAATCGCCATTCAGGTTCAATGTGGCGATGACATCGTACTCTTCGGGGCGTAACAAAATCTGCTGCAAAAAGGCGTCGGCAATGACATCGTTGATGACCAGGCCGTTGGGCAGACGACACCATGGGCCGCCGTCAATTTCTATCGCGTCGAATTCGCGTTTGGCAAGCTCGTAACCCCATTTCTTGAATCCCCCTTCGGTGAATTTCATGATATTGCCCTTGTGCACCAGCGTAACCGATTTTCTGCCATGGTCGATCGCGTATTGTATGGCGCGCCGTATCAAGCGTTCGCTGCCCTCGACCGAAACCGGCTTGATGCCTATTGCCGACGTGTCGGGGAAACGGATATTGGCGACCTTCATGTTCTTGCGCAGATATTTAATGATCTTTTTCGCCTCTGCCGATCCCGATTCCCATTCTATGCCGGCATATATGTCCTCGGTATTTTCGCGGAAGATGACCATATCCACTTTTTCCGGGGCCTTGACCGGGCTCGGAACGCCGGCAAAATAACGTACCGGCCGCAGACATACATATAAATCCAGCTTTTGCCGCAACGCCACATTCAGCGAACGTATGCCGCCGGAAGTGGGCGTAGTCAGCGGACCCTTGATCGATATGACGTATTCGCGAACTGCCGCTATGGTTTCGTCGGGTAGCCAGGCATCATGACCGTAAGTTTTAACGGCTTTTTCGCCGGCAAAGATTTCCATCCATGCAATACGGCGATCGCTGCCATAGGCTTTTTCGACTGCGCTGTCGACCACATGGCGCATGACCGGCGTAATGTCGACACCGGTACCGTCGCCTTCGATAAACGGAATGATCGGATGAGAGGGAACGGTTAACGTCGAATCGACATTGACAACGATTTTTTTGCCGAACGGGGGCACATGGATATGAGTATTGGACATGGGTTTCCTAAGCAAAGGGGCTGAAAAGGGCAACGGAAATCTAGATTGAATTTTAACACAATAGCCGTATCGGGATCAGCCGGCCCGAATCGGTATGTATGGCGACAACGGCAAACCGGCCAACGCTTGCAGGTATTTTAATGCGTGTGTCAACCCGAATGCCGGACGATGCGTTATTTGCTTTGACGACAACATTGTTGTGTCACATTGAAATCAGTTTTTTTATACTTTAATTAAAGGATTTAAAATGAACAAATTATTAGCCGCAATCATTGCCGCAACTTTTGCCGCCGTTTCCTTCTCCGCTGTCGCTGCCGATACGACCGCACCGGCTGCCGATTCCACTTCCACCACTTCTACCACCACTACCAAGCACAAAGCCAAAAAGCATCATATGATGCATCATCATGGCAAGAAAAAGGCTTCCAAAAAAGAAGCTGAACCCGCTGCAACCCCAGCTCAATAATTCGTTTCAATAGCGCCATGTTACAGGAAGGCAGGGATTTCCCTGCCTTTTTTTGCTGTAAATACCCCCTGAATTTTTGGCAACTGCAGACATACCGCGGCATTATTTGAGCTTGCCGCATAATCCGCTACAATAGTTGATTTGAGGCAAACCATGAGCTGGGAACTTCACGTTACCGTCGCTGCCGTGATTGAACAGGCCGGGCGTTTTCTGCTGGTGGAAGAACAGACTCCTGAAGGTATCCAGTTCAACCAGCCTGCCGGACATCTCGATCCCGGGGAATCGGTCATTGCCGCCGTCATCCGCGAGACGATGGAGGAAACGGCGTATCATTTCGTTCCTGAGGCGCTAAGCGGCATTTATCAATGGCATATGGCAGCGCGCAACCGAACTTATCTGCGCTTCGCGTTTACAGGTAAGATTACCGGACACGAAGCCGGCCGGCCGCTTGATGCAGGCATCATTCGCGTCTTGTGGCAGACACCCGACGAAATCCATGCCGGAAAAAGCGCGCATCGCAGCCCGCTGGTTTGCGATTGTGTGACCGATTATCTGAACGGCGCGCGTTATCCGCTGGATATGCTGAATTATTATGCCTGAAATCGTATTTCGTGATTGATTTCGCGGATGAATAAATCCTCTCGCCATATTGTGGTCGGTATGTCCGGCGGCGTCGATTCATCGGTGACCGCCTTGCTGTTAAAACGGCAAGGCTATCGCGTGACCGGAGTTTTCATGAAGAACTGGGACGACGATAATGATGAAAATTGCCCGGCGAGGCAGGATTTCCTTGATGTGCTGGCGGTTGCCGATGTCCTGGGAATTGAAGTCGAAGCCGTCAATTTCAGTGCAGAATACAAGGATCGGGTATTCAGTTACTTCCTTCATGAATATCGGGCAGGCCGTACTCCCAATCCCGATGTGCTGTGCAATGCCGAAATCAAGTTTCGTGCGTTTCTGGATCATGCGTTGAGTCTTGGCGCCGATAAAATCGCTACCGGACATTACGCCCGTATCGCCGAGGCCGATAGCGGCATGCAATTGCTTAAAGCGGTCGATACACGCAAAGATCAGAGCTATTTTTTGTATCGCCTCAATCAGCACCAGTTGGGGAAATCCCTGTTTCCGCTCGGCGGCCTGCATAAAACGCAGGTGCGCGATATTGCGCAGCAGGCCGGATTGCCCAATGCGAAGAAAAAGGACAGCACAGGCATCTGCTTTATCGGCGAACGGCCGTTCCGCGAATTTCTGCAGCGCTATTTGCCGATTACGCCTGGTATCCTGCGTACGCCGGAAGGCCGTGACGTCGGCCGTCATCAGGGTTTGATGTATCACACCATAGGCCAGCGCCAGGGCTTGGGAATCGGCGGCGCTGGCGAGCCGTGGTTTGTCGCCGGCAAAGACCTGACGCGCAATGAACTGATTGTCGTGCAAGGTCACGATCATCCCATGCTGTATCGCAGGCAATTGACGGCGAACGATTTGAGTTGGGTATCCGGATGCGCGCCGGATGAGGCGCTCGCCTACACCGCCAAGACCCGTTATCGTCAGACCGATGCGGATTGCCGTCTGGCGCTGGAAGGAGATCGTGCGAACTTCGATTTCGCCGACCCGCAATGGGCTGTCACCCCGGGACAGTCGGTTGTGCTCTATGACGGAGATATCTGCCTGGGTGGCGGAATTATCCGGTAATTCGTGCGCGCTTAACCCGGCAGGATGAAATGTTCGCGATAATGCTGCATTTCCGCGATCGAGTCGTAGATGTCGGACAAGGCTTCATGCTTGCTGTTTTTGGTGAAATTTTTGACGATGCCGGGTTTCCAGCGCTTTGCCAGCTCTTTGAGCGTACTCACGTCCAGATTGCGGTAATGGAAATAATTTTCCAGCGCCGGCATATAGCGTGCAAGAAAACGCCTGTCCTGGCAAATCGAGTTGCCGCACATCGGCGAAGTGCGAGCCGGGACATATTGCTGCAGGAATGTCAGCATCTGTTTTTCCGCTTCGGCTTCATCGAGCGATGAAATTTTGACCTTGTCGATCAGACCGGATTTGCCATGAGTACCTTTATTCCATGAATCCATGCTGTCCAGTACCGTATCGTTTTGATGGATCACCAATACATCGGCTTCGGCAATCGTATTCAACTGCGAATCGGTGACGACAAGCGCTATTTCGAGGATACGGTCGGTATCGGGCAACAAACCGGACATTTCCATGTCTATCCAGATAAGGTTATTTTGATCTTGAGCCATTTTTTACATTCAACGGGGAAAACCGAGATTGTGGCATAATTCCGGCATGAATACATTTACCTGCGTTTTTTTAGCTGCGCTGACGCTGACGACCTGGTTGCGTGTCTGGTTGGCAAGGCGCCAGATCCGGCATGTCCGGCAGCATCGCGAACAGGTTCCGGCCGCTTTTGTTGAACAGATCAGTCCGGCGCAGCATCGGCTGGCGGCAGATTATACGGTGGCCAAGAGCCGTTTGTCGCTGGTGCAGATTGCATTGGAAACGATCGTTCTGTCGGGCTTTACCGTGCTGGGCGGCGTGGCCTGGCTTGCACGGTTCTGGGATCAGCGCATTCACGGTTCGATCACGGCGAATGTGATTTTGATCGCCAGCGTGATCGTATTGAGCGGTGTGACGGAATTGCCGCTGGATTGGTATCGTAAATTCCGGCTGGAGCAGCGTTTCGGTTTTAATACCATGACGTTGACGCGATTTGTCGGCGATTTGTCCATGCAGTCTGCAATAGGTCTGGTGTTGGGCTTGCCGCTGCTGTATGCGGTGTTCTGGATCTTGCAGGCTGCGGGTACTTACTGGTGGCTGTACGCGTGGCTGGTGTGGGTAGGGTTCAACTTGCTGATACTCGCCATTTATCCTAACTTCATCGCGCCGTTATTCAACCGTTTCGAGCCGTTGCCCGATGGCGAACTGAAACGGCACATCGCGGAATTATTGCAAAAATGCGGTTTTGCGTCACAAGGACTGTTCGTGATGGACGGGTCGAAGCGCAGCCGGCATGGCAATGCTTATTTTACCGGTTTTGGCAAAAGCAAACGTATCGTATTGTTCGATACCTTGATCAAACATCTGCAAACCGGCGAAATCGAAGCAGTGCTGGCGCACGAACTGGGGCATTTTCATCATCGTCACGTGATCAAACGCATGCTGTGGGTATTCGGCATGAGTCTGGTATTTTTGGCGGTGATCGCTGAACTATTGCACAGCACCTGGTTTTTTTCCGCTTTCGGAGTGCACAGCATGAGCGCGGGGGCCGGATTCGCACTGTTTTTTCTGGTGCTGCCGGTATTTACGCTGCCCTTGCAGATGCTGTCGGGCATGTATTCGCGTCGCCATGAATTCGAAGCGGATCAATATGCGGCCCGGTTTTCGGATCCCGAATTGCTGGTGAGCGCATTGATCAAATTATATCGCGATAACGCGACTACCCTGACTCCCGATCACATTTATTCGATGTTTTACGATTCTCACCCGAACGCTCAACAACGGGTAGCGCGCTTGACTGCTTCAGTGCATAATTAAACGTCTCATTATTTAAGGGAAAAACATGAAAAATCTTATTATGGCACTGGCTGTTTTCGGTATTGCCGGAACGGTTGCCGCAGCGCCTTTCGATAAGGGCGATCCGAAAGTCGGCAAGGCATTGCTCGACAAATCCTGCATAAATTGCCATGCGGCGAAATTCGGCGGCGACGGCTCGTCCATTTATACCCGGCCTAACCGCATCGTTCATAATCCGGCGCAACTGTCCGCACGGATTACTGCGTGCAACGTCAATACCGGCACCGGCTGGTTCCCTGAAGAAGAAACCGATGTGGCCGCTTATTTGAATCAGAAATATTATAAATTCAAATAACCGCGGCCGGGTGATCGATTTTTAGCTGTCAGCCGGATGCCGCGTTGATCCTTATCGGCCTGAAATGTCGGTAGGATCGATCCAGCTCTGCCTTGCCTCTTCATCGGTAGCGCGCGGTTCCACCCAGCGTTCACCCTGTGCGGTTCGTTCCTTTTTCCAGAACGGTGCAGCCGTCTTGAGAAAATCCATAATGAATTCGCATGCGAGAAAGGCATCGTGCCGATGCGGTGCTGCGACGGCGACGAGCACAATTTGTTCGCCAAGCTGCAATGTACCTGTTCTGTGTATTACGGTGACATCTTCGATCCGCCACCGGCGCATGGCCTGTTCGCCGATATCGAGCAATATACTGGCTGACATCGCCGGATAGTGTTCCAGCGTCATAGCGGTAACCGCATCGCCGGCGTTATTGTCGCGCACCAGACCGATAAAGCTGGCAATGGCGCCGATACGAGCGTTGTTTGCCCGCAATTCGGCGATTTCCATCGCGGCGTCGAAATCATTTTCCTGTACGGAGATTTTCATCGAGATCCTGTAGTGCGAGTGATCGACAGCCGGTTCCGGTTATCGCGTCAGCCGCCCGTGACCGGTGGAAAAATGGCGACTTCGTCTCCGGCTTTAATGGCGGCGCCGACATCAACCAGTTTTTGATTGATCGCCACGCGATAATTGCATTCCGCGCTTAATTGCTGCGCCCATTCCGGTCCACGACCGCGAAGAATATCCAGCAGCGCAGCCACCGTGCCTGCGGCAAACGGTATCGATTCTTCGGCTATGCCGAATTCTTCGCGCAGCCGAGCAAAATATAATACCGTGATCGTCATTGCGTAACTTCGCTGAAAGGAATGAACCTGACGCTGTCGCCGATCTCGACGGTTTGTCCCGCAGGCAAATCGACAAAACCGTTTGCCCAGACCGCCGACGCCAATACTCCCGAACCCTGCTGAGGATAGATCTGTATTTCCGTCGCACCGTTGTCGGTGTGCTGGACCCGTGCGCGCAGAAATTCGCGCCGACTGCCAGGCTTTAACCATGCAGAAGCGGAAGGCACGGAATAGCTCATGGGCAGAACGTGCGTTGCACCCATGCGTTTGAGCAGAAATGGCCGGGTAAACAAGGTAAAAGTGGTAAATGCCGATACTGGATTGCCGGGCAGGCCGATAAAATCGGTGTTATCGATACGTCCGTAGGCCAGCGGTTTGCCCGGCTTCATGGCTACCTTCCATAATTCAATGGCGCCTATTTGCGCTACCGCCGCTTTGATGTGGTCGGCTTCGCCTACCGATACGCCGCCGCTGCTGATGATGACGTCAGCCAGCATGGAAGCGCGCTGTAAAGCGGTAATCGTCGCGCTCAGTGTGTCGGGGATCGCACCCAGATCGATCCATTCGCAACCCAATGCCTGGATCAGTCCGCTCAGCGTATAACGGTTGGAGTTATAGATTTGACCAGCTTTCAATGCGCTGCCTGGTTGCGCCAATTCGTCTCCGGTAGAAAAGCTGGCGATCTTGAGACGGCGGAATACAGTAAGTTGCGCACGGCCGACGGACGCGGCCAATCCCATATGCGCGGCATGCAGACGTGTGCCGCGTTCGAGTATGGTGTCGCCTGCGACGATGTCTTCGCCGGCGCGGCGTATGTTTTCGCCAGATTGCACGGGCCGCAGCAATCGCACCGATGTTCCTTCGGCCTGGCAATGTTCCTGCATGATGACCGCATCGGCGCCATCCGGAATCGGCGCGCCGGTAAAAATGCGCGCAGCGCTGCCGTCTTGCAGCGGCTCACCGATTTGCCCGGCGAGGATGCGCTGGGAAACAGGCAGTATGCTATCGACATGGCATTCGGCAGTCCGTACTGCGTAACCGTCCATTGCGCTGTTATCGAGAGGCGGAACATTGATGGTCGAGATTTCGGCTTCAGCCAGCACACGCCCCAATGCCGTTTCGGTGGGGATCGTCTCGGTTACGGTCAAACTGGAGGCGCGTTCCAATAATTCGATTAATAATTGATCGGCGGTGAGCACGCTATCTCCTCTGAAATAAAAAGCAGCCTAAGCTGCTTTGATCCGCTGGGCGCGGGGATGGCACCAGGCTATCGTCGTTCGGAAGACAGGCTTGGTACGATGGCGTCAGTTGACGCGGCGCTTGAACTCGTTGTTGCGGGTATCGATTTCAATTTTATCGCCGATTTCGACGAAAGCGGCGACGGCAATTTCAAAACCGGTGGAAATTTTAGCCGGTTTTAACACTTTGCCCGACGTATCGCCACGCACCGCAGGTTCAGTATAAATCACTTCGCGCACGATGGTGTTGGGCATTTCGACCGAAATCGCCTTGCCATTATAGAACATTACCTCAAGCGGCATTGCGTCTTCAAGATAATTCAAGGCATCGCCCATATTTTCCGCTTCGATTTCGTATTGGTTGAATTCTTCGTCCATGAATACGTACATCGGGTCTGCGAAGTAGGAATACGTACAGTCCTTGTAATCGAGCTGGACGATGGGGAATTTTTCGTCGGCCTTGTAGACCGCTTCCGTGCTGGCGCCGCTGAGCAGGCTCTTCATTTTCATTTTGACTACCGACGCGTTACGTCCCGATTTGCTGAATTCGGTTTTTTGTACCACCATCGGGTCCGAGCCGACCATAAATACGTTGCCTGCGCGTAACTCTTGTGCTGTTTTCATGTGCTGTTCCTGTTCCAGAATAGGGTAGAGGGAAAAATAGCGGTTATTTTACCCGATACTGGCAAATTTCACCAAATTCGCTGTCAAATCAGTTTGTGCCGTTAATCGCTCCAGCCAAATTTCGTGGTGGCGCGCTAACATTGCTCGGCAGGTCTGCCATGCCGACCAGTCGGCCGGGCGCTGGCCGATACCGTTCCAGGCTTGCCAGAACTCTCGCAATATCGCTGAATTTTCCGCATCGAGTCCTGCGCAGTACAGGTCCAGGAAAGCTTTCAGTTTGACGTGATGCGCGGCGTCTTGTTGCGGGTAGATATGCCAGATCAGCGGACGTCCTGCCCATAAAGCGCGTACGAACGAATCCTCGCCGCGTACGAAATTGAGATCGCATGCCCATAATAAGCGGTCGTAGCGTTCCGAATCGAGAAAGGGCAACGGCTGGACGGTCAGATTGCCGCGTTGCCAGATGTTGCCTGCGCCGAACCATGCGCCGATCGATGCGTTTAACCGGTCGAGCGGCAAGGCGCACCAGACCGGCGTCGGACAAACGCTCCACGCCTGCAATAAATCCGGCAGAGCGGCGTTTTCATAAGCGAACAAGGAAATTTTAATTGCTCCATTTGGCGGTTCACACCCCAGCTCGTGCCAGAATGCGGTTTGCTGCCGGACGGAAGCCTGGAATTCGCGGCGGCTCGCAAGCAGGTCCGCTTCGCGCAGCAAACCTCCGGTATCGGGATAAAATCCCGGAAAAAAGAAATGCAGTGACAAGGGTAGGCGAGGATGCGGCGAAGGCAGGCCGTGGCAGCCTCTCACCCAGTTTTCCGCGCTGAGATATTCCAGATTGATCCAGCGCGGTGCCGGTTCGGCGGCGGCCATTGCGGCGAGATAGGCAGCGGGCAATCCGCAGGCAAAGGTTTCGATGACCATATCGGCCGGTTCGACGGCAGGTAAATCGCCGGACCATTTGCAAATTTCTACGCTGCAGCAGCTCTGCCGGGCGAGCCCGGCATCGATGTCCGGCCATATCGCCGATAAAGGGCGCAGATCGTCTATCCACAGCCGGACGGCAATGCCGTGTTCCGCAGCCAATTGCCGCGCCAGCCGCCAGCAGACGCCGGCGTCGCCGAAATTGTCGATGACCGCGCAAAAAATATCCCAGCGCCCCATGGAATCAGACTGCAAACCGTTCCATTTGCTGTTTGATTTTGGCCAGCGTCGCCCGGAAATCGTCGGCACGCTGTTTTTCCTGCTCGACGACGGTGGCGGGAGCGCGCGCCACGAAACCGGGATTGGACAGTTTCATGGCACATTTATCGATTTCGCCTTGCAAGCGGGCGATTTCCTTGTTCAGGCGCGCCGCTTCCACTGCATGGTCAATCGCGACGAGCAGCATGAGGCGGATATCGCCGACGATTGCGATGGGCGCATCGCCTGCCGGCAATTCGGCAGCGACATTGACTTCGCTCAATTTGCCGAGCGCGGCGATATACGGCACGAATCCGGTTAACAGCCCGATATCGCCGGAGATCGCCAGCGGAACTTTCAGCGCTGGGGACAGATTCATTTCGCCTCGCAATCCGCGGGTAGTATTGATGATCTCCTGCAACAGGGCAATACGCCGGTCGGCCTCGCTATCGATCTTGTTCACATCGGCGAGCGGATAGGCTTGGGTCATGATGGTGCCGCCGGACTTGCCGCACAGCGGGGCGACGGATTGCCAGAGCTCTTCGGTAATGAAAGGGATGACGGGATGGGCCAGGCGCAGCGCGGCTTCGAGTACGCGGATCAAGGTGCGGCGCGTGGCGCGCGCCACATCTGCGTCGGCGCCATTAAGCTGAACTTTCGCCAGTTCCAGATACCAGTCGCAATATTCGTCCCAAACGAATTCGTACAGCGTGCGCGCCGCGATATCGAAGCGATAATCGGCAAAGGCCTGCGCGATATCGAGTTCCGTCTTCTGCAAGCGGCCGATGATCCAGCGGTCGGCATCGCTGTAATTCAAGGGCAGTGCGGTATCGAGACCGACATCCCGGCCTTCGCAGTTCATCAGGACGAAACGCGTCGCATTCCATAATTTATTGCAGAAATTGCGATATCCGTCGGCGCGTTGCAGATCGAATTTGATATCGCGGCCGTGCGTCGCCAGGCTGGCGAAGGTGAAACGCAAGGCGTCGGTGCCGAAAGCGTCGAAACCGTGGGGATAATCGGCACGCGTCTGTTTGGCGATGGCAGCGGCCTGTTTCGGGTTCATCATGCCGGTGGTGCGTTTGGCGATCAGGCTGTCGAGACCGATGCCGTCGATCAGGTCGAGCGGATCGATGACGTTGCCCTTGGATTTGGACATTTTGTTGCCATGCGCATCGCGTACCAGCCCGGTGACATAGACCTGGCGGAACGGCACCTCGCCGGTAAAGTGCAGCGACATCATCACCATGCGTGCGACCCAGAAGAAAATGATGTCGAAGCCGGTCACCAGCACCGAGCCGGGCAGAAAAGCGTCCAGTTCGGGCGTCTGTTCGGGCCAGCCCAGGGTTGAAAACGGCCATAGGGCGGAAGAAAACCAGGTATCGAGCACGTCTTCGTCGCGCCGCAGGAGTTTGCCGCCTGCCAGGCGCTGCGCTTCGGCTTCGTCGTGCGCGACGTAGATTTTGCCGTCGCTGTCGTACCAGGCGGGGATGCGGTGGCCCCACCAGAGCTGGCGCGAAATGCACCAGTCCTGTATGTTTTCCAGCCATTGCCGATAGGTCGACGTCCAGTTCTGCGGCACGAATTCAAGCTTGCCGTCATCTACCGCCGCCAATCCCTGTTTCGCCATTTCCGTCATCGAGACGAACCATTGTTCGGTCAGTAAGGGTTCTATGACCGCATTGCTGCGGTCGCCGCGCGGTACCATCAGCTTGTGCGGTTCGGTACGCGCCAGTTGCTGCCGCTCGCGCAATTCCGCCAGCAATTTTTCGCGTGCTGCATACCGGTCCAGGCCCCGATATTCCGGCGGACACAGATCGTTCATTCTGGCGTCAGGCGTCATCACATTGAGCGGGGACAGATTATGCCGGAGACCGACCGCGTAATCGTTGAAATCGTGCGCCGGCGTGATTTTGACCGCGCCGGTGCCGAAGGCGGGATCGACGTAGGCGTCGGCGATCACAGGAATGCTGCGTCCGGCGACCGGCAAGCGTACGTTCCGCCCGATCAGGTGCCGGTAGCGCGGATCGTCGGGGTGCACCGCTACCGCGACGTCGCCGAACAGCGTTTCCGGACGGGTAGTGGCAATTTCTATAAATTTCGCTTCACCTTCTATCTCGTACAAAATGTGCCACAGGTTGCCGTCTTCTTCGCTGGCGACGACTTCGAGGTCGGATACCGCTGTGCACAGAACGGGGTCCCAGTTGACCAGACGTTTGCCGCGATAAATCAAGCCTTCGTTATAGAGACGAACGAAGACTTCGGTCACCGCGGTCGACAGGCCTTCGTCCATGGTGAAACGTTCGCGCGACCAGTCGCAGGAAGCGCCCAGACGCCGCATCTGCGTAGTGATGGTCGAACCGGACTGGGCTTTCCATTCCCACACTTTGTCGAGAAAATCGGCGCGGCCCAGATCGTGGCGGGAAATATTCTGCGCATCGAGCTGACGTTCCACCACGATTTGCGTGGCGATGCCCGCATGATCGGTGCCGGGTTGCCATAAGGTGTTATGCCCCAGCATGCGATGATAACGGATCAGCGCATCCATGAGGGTGTGCTGAAACGCATGTCCCATGTGCAGCGTGCCGGTGACATTGGGTGGCGGCAGCATGATGCAATACGCCGGCTGGTTCTGCTCCATGCTGGCGCGAAAATGACCGGCCTGCTCCCACTGCCGGTACCAGCGTTGTTCTATGTCGCGAGGTTCGAAGCTTTTGGCGAGTTCCATGATGCACTATGGCGTAGGGAATAAACCGTGCATTATCCTAGAAATAGTTTTCAACCGCTAGTCGAAACCGGAAGCAGGACGCTCACTTCTGTTCGTTATCGTCGAAGGTAATGCCGCGTCGGGTACATTCTGCGGCGATGGTTTCATGAACGGCCGCTTCAATATTCACGACCAGTTGCGGTAACAGCACGGCCAGCGTTTCATCCATGGCGTGCTTGAGCCTGGGAGTAATCAGCGTATCGATCTGTGTTTTAAGTTGCGCATCGATGACGGCGAGTATCTGCCGGGCAATCTGGTCGGCTGTCTCGGCGGCTGGCTGAGCAGCAATGTCAGTCTGACTGCCGGTTCCGCCGTCTTCCTGCCCGGTGTGAAATACCGCATCGCCGAGTTTGACGATATCGGTGAGAACCGGGAAAACAGGCTGTTTCCCGTCAGACTGATGCGGGCCCTGAATGGCGGTTTCGGAAGCCAGCGACGGCGCCTGATACTTGTCCATCAACTGCTGCATTTTGTCCAGCAATGGTTCGTCCATGTCATTTGCTCATGTCGTGATGGGTGGTGACGTAACCTCGCTGCTGATAAAACCGCCAGCGCTGCCGTGCGAAATTCCGGTCGGTTTCGTCGGTGCCGACGATTTCGATCAGTCGCTGGAACCGGCTGAAAAAATTCGGCGTCCCATCGTCCAGATTGATCAGTACATCGCTATGCGCCAGTTGCCCTATATCCTTGCCCAATATTATCGGCGTTTGCGGCGCATGCGCCGCTTCAGTCAGGCAATGCGGCAAAAAACCCGTTGCCGGGTCTTGCCACCAGGCGCAATCGAGATCGGCGAGGATACGGCGGTCGGTACTATGGATCATGACCGCAAGTCCTCGACGATAGGCCTTTTGAGCGATCAATCGGGCCAGCGCTGGCTTGTCCGGCGTGTTCGAATAAAAATCGACGGTCGTCATATTGCCGCGGCGCGTGCCAGCAGGAAATGCACCAGCAAAGGTACGGGTCGCCCGGTACCGCCTTTTTCCTTGCCGGATTTCCATGCCGTGCCGGCGATATCCAGATGCGCCCAATTGTATTTTTTGGTAAAGCGGGATAAAAAGCAAGCGGCGGTGATCGAGCCGGCCGGCCTGCCGCCGATATTGGCCATGTCGGCGAAATTGCTGTCGAGCTGGCTCTGATAGTCTTCCCACAGCGGCATCCGCCATGCGCGGTCGTGAGCAGCCTGACCGGCCCGCTCCAGTTCGCCCGCCAGCGCGTCGTCCTCGGTGAACAGGCCTGACACGTGATGCCCCAGCGCGATGACGCAGGCGCCGGTGAGCGTGGCGATGTCGATCACCACTGCGGGATCGAAACGTTCGGCATACGTCAGCGCATCGCATAATATCAGTCGGCCTTCCGCATCGGTATTGAGGATTTCTATCGTTTGTCCCGACATGGAAGTGACGATATCGCCCGGTTTGACCGCCTGCCCGTCGGGCAGATTTTCGCAACTGGGAATGACGCCTATCAGATTCAGCGGCAACTTGAGTTCGGCCGCTGCCCGTATTGCACCCAGTACACTTGCGGCGCCGCACATGTCGTATTTCATTTCATCCATTTCGGCGGCGGGTTTCAACGAAATGCCGCCGGCATCGAAGGTAATGCCTTTGCCTACCAGCACGACAGGCGCATCGGTTTTTTTTCCGCCGTTGTGGCGCAATACGATGAATTTCGGCGGCTGACGGCTGCCTTGTGTCACCGCCAATAACGCGCCCATACCGAGTTTCTCCATGTCTTTCCGTTCGAGAATCTCGCATTTGAGCGAAAATTCCTTACTCATATCGAGCGCCTGTTCGGCCAGATAGGAAGGCGTGCAGATATTGCCCGGCAAATTGCCCAGATCCTTCGCGAGTTCGACGCCGGCAGCAATGGCACGGCCTTCGGCCAGTGCGATTTCGGCGGTTTTGTTGTTGGCGGGTTCGACGATGAGCGTCAGTTTTTTAAGCGCTTTTGCCGGCGCGTCCTTTTTACTTTTCAATTTGCCGGCCGTATGGCGTTGCGCTTGCGCAGCCAGGATCGTCTGCTCGATTTTCCATCGCAGATCGGCGTTTGCCACCGTCTCTTCCAGCAGGTATAGTGCAGCGTTAGGGGCGCCGGTGTCGTTGATCGCCGCCAAGGCGGCGTTGATGCTGGTCAGAAAGGCTTTACGATCCAGCTCCTTTGCTTTGCCGAGCCCTACCAGCAGAACGCGGTCGTTACCGATGTCGGGCGCATGGTGCAGCATCAATGTGCTGCCGACCCGGCCATCCATGTCGCCCATCGCCAGAATCCGGGTTAAATGGTTCTGGCTGAGGTTATCGAGTTGTTGTGCGCTGGCGGATAATTGGCGCGTTTCGTAGACGCCGACGACGATGCAGGCGGCGCGCTGTTTTTCCGGTTGGGTATTTTTTATGCTAAATTCCACGAAATGCTCCTGATGATTGTAAGTGAATACCCTTATTATTTGCAGTCTTTCGTTAAAAGTCAAAATTAAGACATCTTATTATGCTTTTTCGACGCGCTTTACTGCGTGAGCTTATTTTTAATTACCTCGGGGTATTTTTAGTCCTGCTGACCATCACCTTGACCACGCTGTTTATTCGGCTGCTGGGCGAAGCAGCGAGAGGCGAGTTGGCGATTGAAGCAGTCTTGGCCTTTCTCGGGTTCGGCATTTTCAATTTTTTACCGTTACTGTTATCCTTGACCCTGTTTATTTCCATCATCATGACGTTGTCGCGCGCATATCGCGAAAGCGAAATGGTCGTATGGTTCAGCGCCGGCTTGAGTCTGACTGCATGGGTGAGGCCTATCCTGACGTTTTCCCTGCCGGTCGTTCTGGCGATAGCGGTGTTGAATCTTGGAGTCATCCCCTGGGCGCTCAGCAAAAAGGACGAATTCAGGCAATTGCTCGATAGCCGCGACGAATTGTCTATCATTTCTCCCGGAATGTTTACCGAATCCAAGCAGGCGGACAAAGTGTATTTTGTCGAAGGTCTCGAAGCCAACGGCACGCGGGTCAAGAACGTATTCGTGCAATCGATGGAAAACAATAAACTGGGCATCACCGTCGCACAAATCGGGACGCATCGCCAATTGCCCAACGGCGAGCGCTATCTCGTGCTGGAAAACGGCAGGCGTTACGAGGGCGTGCCGGGACAGGCCGATTACAAGATTGCCGAATTCGGTCGCTACTGGATGCGGCTTGAGCCGCAGTCGGCTGTCGTGCATCGCGATTATGGCGCCAACGCACTGCCTACCCCCACTTTGCTGGAAAAGCCGACACCGGTCAACCTGGCGGAATTCGTCTGGCGACTAGGGTTCCCGATCAGTGCCGCGATACTCGCGCTGATGGCGGTGCCGCTCAGTTTCGTCAATCCTCGTGGCGGTCGTTCGTTTAATCTGATCCGGGCGCTGCTGATTTTCGTTATCTATAATAATCTGCTCGGCATCATGGAAGCGTGGGTCGAGCAGCAGAAGCTGTCGTTCTGGGTAGGGCTGCTCACTGTCCATGCGCTGATGGCGGTCATCATGCTGCTGATGTACTATCAGCGTTTGACGATGCGCAAAGGCTGGCGGTAATAATGAGAATCATCGTACGCTATCTGACGACGGAAGTGCTGGCCGCGTCTGCGTTCGTGTTTACCGCGTTGATGACGTTGTTCGCGCTGTTCGACCTGATGAACGAGCTCGATTCGCTGGGCAAGGGCGCTTACAGTTTCTGGCGCATCCTGTTTTATGTCATGTTGAGCGTGCCCGGTCATTTGTACGAACTGCTGCCGGTCGCCGCCCTGATCGGCACTCTGGTGGCTTTGTCGCGTCTGGTCGAGAACTCGGAATTCACCATCATGCTGGTCTCGGGTTTGTCGATACGGCGGATCGCCGTGTATCTGATGCTGATCGGTTTGCTGTTTACCGTCTTGAGCTTCATTTTCGGCGAAATCGTAGCGCCGGCCAGCGACCGCTACGCCGAACAGGTGAAGCTCAAGGCCACGCATGCTCTGGTCGCCCAATCCTTTCGTTCGGGTTTATGGGTGCGCGACGACTATAATTTTATCAACGTGCGCGAAGTTACCCCGGATGGCGGGCTGCGCGATATCAACGTCTATACCTTCGACGACCGGTTTCGTTTGCTGCGGATATACCGCGCCGCCGTCGGCGTCTTTCTGCACGACAATGTCTGGCGATTGTCGCATATCGACGAAACCAAATTCACATCATCGGGCATACAAGTCGCTCATTATCCGTCAACCGAATGGCGTTCGGTATTGACGCCGAGCATCATGAACGTATTGCTGATTGCGCCGGAAAAAATGTCAGCGCTTGATCTCTGGGCCTATATCGAGCATCTGCATGCCAATCATCAGCCGAGCAAACGCTACGAAATCGCTTTATGGAGCAAATTGATTTATCCGTTCGCGGCACCCGTCATGATATTGCTGGCGCTGCCTTTCGCCTACCATCGGCCGCGCGCGGGTTCGGTGAGCACGCGCGTATTTGCAGGAATCATGCTTGGACTGGTCTACAATCTGTTCAACCGGTTATTCGCGTATATCGGCCTGCTTAACGACTGGCCGCCGATTGTAAGCGTACTGGTGCCGACGCTGGCGTTTTTACTGCTGGGCATAGTCTTGCTGTTACAGGTGGAACAGCAATAATTCCGGTTTCGATTGCCCTAGCTTTCGCTGGCAATCAATCGTGTGCCCGCCAGCCGGTCATGTAAAAACTGCCGGTCGCGATCAAATATCGCCCACAGATGGCTGATGCCGAATAAGACGATGACCAGCAAAAAGCGAATGAAGGCGCGCGGAGCCTTCAATCTGCCGCCAGCAGCGGTAACCAGCCGGATCCGCCAGGTTTTCATGGCAAGTGACTGCCCTCTGGACCAGAACCAGGTAAAATAGATGGCTATGACTACAAACAGATAAATACGCAATACGGTTTTAAGCGCCGATGATTGCGCGTTATGCGTCAGGCTGATGAATAAATAATCGGCGATAAACAGTAACGCAAGCAATAATAACGTCTCGTACAACATGGCGCCGAAACGGCGGATCAGGCTGGCAGCCGGGAATTGAGTCATCATGAATTGATTAATCGGTTTTATGGAAGCGATATTATCTATCAATTTTGCGCTCTGCGGGTTTAGTGTATAAAATGTGCTGTTCTACCATGTTTTTTTATCTATGCGTATCGGTACCTTTACCCTGGACAATAATCTGATCGTCGCGCCTATGGCCGGTGTCACAGATCGCCCGTTTCGGCAGTTGTGCAAGCGGATGGGCGCGGGGATGGCCGTGTCGGAAATGGTGACTTCGAATTCGCTGCTATACGGGTCCGCAAAGACCCGGCGCCGAGCCAATCATGACGGGGAAGCCGATCCCATTTCGGTGCAGATAGCGGGTTCGGATCCGTCGATGATGGCGGATGCCGCCCGTTATAATGCGGAACGCGGCGCTCAGATCATCGATATCAATATGGGTTGTCCCGCGAAGAAAATCTGCAACGTAATGGCCGGCTCGGCATTATTGCAGGACGAAGCACTGGTTGCGCAGATATTGGCAGCGGTCGTCGCAGCCGTGCCGGACGTGCCGGTGACCCTCAAAATACGAACTGGATGGGACAAACAGCATAAAAATGCCCTCACTATTCTGAAGATTGCCGAAGACAGCGGCATACAGGCGCTGGCGATGCATGGGCGGACCCGGGCTTGCGGGTATGCCGGGCACGCCGAGTATGACACCATTGCCGCGGTCAAGGCGGTTGCCGGTATCCCCATTATCGCCAACGGCGATATCACAACGCCGGAAAAAGCCCGTTTCGTATTGAGTTATACCGGCGCCGATGCGGTAATGATAGGGCGAGCCGCGCAAGGGCGGCCATGGTTATTCAGGGAAATCGACCATTTCCTGCAAACCGGCCGGCATTTGCCGCCGCCTGCAGTGTCGGAAATCCATCGGGTTCTCCGAGAGCATCTTTACGATCTCTATGAGTTTTATGGCGAACAGGCCGGAGTCCGTATCGCTCGCAAGCATATTTCATGGTATACCAAGGGCCTGCACGATTCGGCCGGATTCCGCCATGCAATGAACCAGTTGCAAACTTTAGACCAGCAGGTGTCGGCTGTAGACGATTTTTTCGACCAATGTCGAGCGCATGGCAAAAATCTTGCTTACGTTACGGGCGACGCCCTCACTGAAGAAACCTGAAGCCAGGTAGACATAATGAATAAAGACAATGAAATTGCAGCCTGTATCGAACGCGCGATGGAAGCCTACCTACAGGATCTGGATGGAGAAATTCCCTCCGGAATTTACGATATGGTGCTTGCCTGCGTAGAGCAGCCGCTGATCGAAATCATGCTCAATTTTGCCCAGGGCAACCAAACCCGCGCAGCGGAGTATCTCGGCATGAACCGCAATACGCTGCGCAAGAAAATGGCACGCTACGGCTTGCAATAACAACACGGTTCCACCACTTTTCAGGATGCTACATGGCTCTTATAAAACGGGCGCTCATCAGCGTTTCAGACAAAACCAATGTAATCGCACTGGCGCAGGGCCTGCATGATCTGAATATCGAAATTCTATCTACCGGCGGCACCGCTGCACTGTTGGCGAAGCAGGGCATAGCGGTGACGGAAGTCGCCGATTACACCGGTTTTGAGGAAATGCTTGATGGGCGGGTAAAAACGCTGCATCCCAAAATTCATGGCGGCATACTGGCGCGACGCGATCTGACGGAACATGACGAAGCGGTACGTCAGGCAGGCATTTCTTATATCGACCTGGTCGTCGTCAATCTTTACCCGTTCAGCCAGACGATTGCACGATCCGATTGCAGTCTGGCCGATGCGATAGAAAATATCGACATAGGCGGTCCGGCGATGGTGCGGTCAGCGGCAAAAAATTACCGGCATGTCGCCGTCGTAACCGATCCGGCCGATTATGCCGGCCTCTTGCTGGAACTTAAAACGGCGGCCGGCGCCGTATCTATGGAAACGTGTTTTTCTTTGGCGCGCAAGGCGTTTGCCCATACGGCACAATACGACGGCGCAATTGCCAATTATCTGACCGCACGCGAAATCAACGGCGAAGTCGCGGCGTTCCCGGCGCGGCTGAATCTGCAATTCGACTGCGTACAAACCATGCGCTATGGCGAAAATCCTCACCAGCTTGCCGCATTCTATCGGGATATGCTTCCTGCTGACGGCAGCCTCTCCAATTTTATCCAATTGCAAGGCAAGGCCTTGTCCTATAATAATATTGCCGATAGCGATGCCGCCTGGGAATGCGTCAAAACTTTCGTGCAGCCCGCCTGCGTCATCGTCAAGCATGCCAACCCCTGCGGCGCCGCAACGGCTGACGATAGCGCGAGCGCTTACCGTTTGGCGTTTGCAGGAGATAGCACGTCGGCATTCGGTGGTATCATAGCTTTTAATCGCGAAGTGGACGAAGACGCTGCACTCGCCATCACGCAACAGTTTGCCGAAGTGGTGATTGCGCCAGGCTATGACGCGGCTGCGCTTGCAGCGCTGGCGCATAAAAATAATCTGCGCGTGCTGGCAGTGCCTTTGGCGCGGGCCGCCAATGCGCTCGAATTAAAGCGTGTAGGCGGTGGTTTGCTGGTGCAGACGGCGGATAATTTCAATATTCGCGCCGAAGACTTGCGAGTGGTATCGGAAATTGAGCCCAGTGCGACACAAATCGAAGACATGCTGTTCGCCTGGCGCGTGGCGAAATTCGTTAAATCGAACGCCATCGTTTTCGCCGCGCAAGGCCGTACGCTGGGAATCGGCGCAGGCCAGATGAGCCGGATCGATTCGACCAGGATCGCAGTCAGCAAGGCGGCCGATGCCGGTTTGTCGCTAATGCACAGCGCAGTAGCGTCTGACGCGTTTTTTCCGTTCCGCGACGGCGTCGATGTTCTGGCGGCGGCCGGAGCGAAAGCGGTTATCCAGCCTGGCGGCAGCGTCCGGGACGAGGAAGTGATTGCGGCAGCGAATCAGCACGGAATCGCCATGGTATTTACCGGATATCGCCATTTCCGGCATTGAAACGGATTTCCATATCGAGCGGGATGACATGCCGGAAATCGGGAATGTAATTTTTGCAGCGCGCAACCTATCGTATTGGGTAAGCTCGGGATGAATCGGCGTGTTATTTTAGGCAAAACCGTATGCAATCATAAAATCCATGGCTTATGATCCGGTTAGCGCAAGCATGATCAGGATATTTCCAACCGTACAACTAGCGTTTTCAGGAAAATGAATATATTAGTCATAGGATCAGGAGGACGCGAACACGCTTTGGCATGGCGTCTGGCGCAATCGCCGCGCGTCGCCAAAGTGTTTGTCGCTCCCGGCAATGCCGGCACGGCGGCGGAAAAGGAACTGACCAACGTCCCCATCACGGCGATTCCCTTACTGATTGAATTCGCTCGCCGCGAACAGATCGTTTTGACCGTCGTAGGGCCGGAAGCTCCTTTGGCGGCAGGCATAGTCGACGAATTCCGCGCCCAGGGGCTGAAGATATTCGGGCCAACCAGGGCGGCTGCCCAACTGGAAGCATCCAAGGATTTTGCCAAGAGGTTCATGCTCAGGCACGGTATACCTACCGCGGCATATCAGACCTTTACCGATGCTGCGGCAGCGCAGGCCCATATCCGGTCTATCGGTGCGCCGATCGTCGTCAAGGCCGACGGGCTCGCAGCCGGTAAAGGTGTGGTGGTCGCACAGACGATTGAAGAAGCGTGCGCAGCAGTGGATAGAATGCTGGAAGACAATCGATTGGGCGATGCCGGCGCACGCGTCGTGATCGAAGAATTTCTATCCGGCGAAGAAGCCAGCTTCATTGTGATGTGCGACGGCGAGCATGTCTTGCCGCTGGCGACCAGTCAGGATCACAAGCGACTGGGAGACGGCGATACCGGGCCCAATACCGGAGGCATGGGCGCCTATTCGCCGGCGCCGGTCGTGACGCCGGAAATTTATGCGAAAACCCTGCGTGAAGTGATCACGCCGGTGATGACGGGAATGAAGCAGGCCGGTACGCCCTATACGGGGTTTCTGTATGCCGGCTTGATGATCGATGCCGCGGGGAATATCAAGGTGCTGGAATTCAACTGCCGACTGGGCGATCCGGAAACGCAACCAATCATGCTGCGTTTGAAATCCGATCTGTTGCAATTGCTCGAACATGGCGTCAATGGCAGCTTGAATAGGATAGAAGCGATATGGGATCGCCGCACCGCCCTGGGCGTAGTGATGGCGGCAGAAAATTATCCGCAAGCGCCGCGTCTGGGCGATGCGATTACCGGCTTGCCGAAAAACGGCGACGATTTTCACGTATTTCATGCCGGTACCCGTTTGCAGGACAGGCAGATCGTCACCAGCGGCGGTCGCGTGTTATGCGTGACGGCATTGGGCGACAGCCTCAAGATCGCGCAGCGCCGCGCTTACGAGATTGCGCATCAGATCAGTTTCGAGGGATGCCAGATGCGCCGCGATATCGGTTATCGTGCGCTGGATCGTAAAAAATAATCGATACCGATGTTAACGAAATACGAACATGAACCTAATTCATTCCGGGACGGTAATTGAGACCCAATAAATCCATGCCGGTCATAGCCTATCCCACCGAATCGTGCTACGGTCTGGGATGCGATCCGCGGTCGCGGCGAACAGTCGTTCGCATTCTGCGACTGAAGCGCAGGCCGCAGTCGAAAGGCCTGATTCTGATCGCTGCCGACCCGCAACAGTTCAGACCTTATGTTCAGGCCGACGCCTTGCAACAAGCTGTGCAATCGGGTAACTGGCCCGGTCCGGTAACTTTGTTGCTGCCGGCTTCGGCGAAATGTCCGGTGTGGATACGCGGACGTCATACCGACGTGGCGGTACGGCATACCGCCCATCCGCCGGCGGTGCGATTGTGCCGGCGTCTGGGTACGGCGCTGGTATCGACCAGTGCCAATCGCAGCGGTCAGCGCGCCTTGAAACGGGCTGGCGAGGTCAAGCGCGTATTCGGTAAGCAAGTCCGGGTGATGCGCGGCAACATAGGCCGTGACCGTCGTCCGTCGACGATCAAGGAATTGGCGACAGGCCGTATTCTGCGTGGTTGAGTTAAGCTGGTGCGCATGAGAAATGCTTCGTTCCATGCAGCGGTTTTAATTTCAGGGATAGGGGAACGCGGTGGATAGCGTAGCGGTCAAGGTTTTTTTGCTGCAATTGCAGAGTTTAATCGTGGAGCGCATGGAACAGGTAGACGGCAGTACGTTCGTGCGCGATAGCTGGCAACGGGCCGAAGGCGGCGGCGGTTTGAGCTGCGTCATGGAAAACGGCGGCGTACTGGAACGGGGCGGCGTGAATTTTTCGCATGTCTACGGCGCCAGCCTGCCGCCTTCCGCTTCGGCGGCGCATCCCGAGGTGGCCGGGAGAAGCTTCGAAGCGATGGGCGTATCGCTGGTGTTTCATCCTCGTAATCCGTATGCGCCGACCGTACACTTCAATCTGCGTTTTTTCATGGCGATACAAGCCGGTACCGACCCGGTCTGGTGGTTCGGCGGCGGTATGGATTTGACACCGTATTACGGCTTCGAAGAAGACGCCGTGCATTTTCATCGGATGTGCCGCAATGCGCTGAGTCCGTTCGACCAGGAATATTATCCGCGCTTCAAGACCTGGTGCGACGAATATTTTTTTTTGAAGCACCGTAGCGAACCGCGCGGTATAGGCGGGATTTTTTTCGACGATTTTACCGGAGCCGGTTTCGAAAGCAGCCTGCAAATGATGCAAAGCATAGGAGCGCATTTTCTTTCGGCTTACGTACCGATACTCGAACGCCGCAAGGATATCCCGTACACGGAACGCGAACGTGAATTCCAGGCCTTGCGGCGCGGCCGTTATGTGGAATTCAACCTGGTTCAGGACCGAGGAACCCTGTTCGGATTGCAGTCGCAGGGTCGTACCGAATCGATACTGATGTCGATGCCGCCTCAGGCCAGATGGGCGTATCAATGGCAACCGGCTCCGGGGACGCCGGAAGCTCGTTTGTACAGCGACTTCATCATCGGAAAAAATTGGCTGGCCGAAGACTGATACCCGCATGACCATGAAGCGCTTTTATTATTTCGCTGCAGGCGGCGGCATTGTTACAATTATTGCCTTGGCGGGATTTATCGCATGGGAGTTCAACAGTTCGACCCTGCAAGCGAAGTATTTGAGCAGGCTTGCATCCAAAATGCGCTATTACGTCGCCTATGGACCCAGCCCGGCGATTCGTTTTCCCGATCATGGTCCTGCCGATTTTCGCGCCGGTTATACTGCCTTGCCCACCCTAACGCAGCGTTTGCTCGGGCAGGGTTACGAAATACAGAGACAGGCACGCATCAATTCCCACATGGAAAAAATGGCCGATTTCGGTTTCGATCTGCCTTATCATGAAAACGATCAGACAGGTTTGAAAATCGTCGACGCCACCGGCCTTACCATGTTCGAGAATCGCACACCAGAACGCGTCTATACCGATTTCGCAGCGATACCGCCCTTATTGCGCAACAGTCTGCTGTTTATCGAAAATCGCGAGCTGTTGCGTACCGACTGGCCTAAGCGCAATCCGGCCGTGCAATGGGATAGACTGGCGCAAGCCGTGATCGACAAGCTGGTGCAAATCGTGAACCCCGGCCATTACGTACCGGGCGGCAGTACGCTGGCTACCCAAATTGAAAAATACCGGCATTCTCCCGACGGGCTCACGCTGACCGTACAGGACAAATGGCAGCAGATGGCCTCGGCATCGGTACGCGCCTATCTGGACGGCGAAGATACGAGCGCAACGCGCCAGCGGCTGGTGCTGGATTATTTGAACACGGTACCGCTTTCGGCCGTACCGGGTGCCGGCGAAGTGGTCGGTTTGCCCGATGCCCTGTGGGACTGGTACGGTCTGGATTACCGCGAGGTAAACCGCCTGCTGCTGGCGCAACGCGCCGATGCGGCAACGGGCTACGCCTACAAACACGTGCTGTCGCTTTTGATCGCGCAACGCAAGCCTTCGTATTATCTGAATATTCATCATCGGGCGCTGGAGACGCTGACCAACGCGCATTTGCGCCTGCTGGCGCGCGAAGGTCTGATCAGCCCGGCGCTGCGCGATGCCGCGCTGGCTGCTCCGTTAACGTTCAATATCCCGAAATCGCTGCCGTATCGCGATTTCGTCCAGCAGAAAGCGGTGAATTTTCTGCGCGAACATCTGGCGAATCTGCTGGGCATGCCGAGACTGTACGAGGTCGATCATCTGGACCTGACCGCTGCCACGACCTTGAATGCGCGGGCGCAAACAGCGGTCAGTCATTTTCTGTCCAGCCTCAATAACCCTGAGGGAACCTCCGGCTTGGGTGTATATGGCAAAAATCTGCTTACTCCCGACAACGATTTGCGTAACATCATCTACAGCTTCACTCTTTACGAAATCGCGCCGCAGGGTGCATTGTTGCGGATACAGGCCGATAATCTGAATCAGCCTTTCGATATTAATAAAGGCGCAAAACTCGATTTGGGTTCTACTGCCAAATTGCGGACGCTGATCAGTTATCTGGAAATCGTCACCGCCTTGCGCAAGCGGTATGAAACGATGTCTACCGCGCAAATACGGGCTGCGTCCGAAGCCGATACCGACCCGATTTCGAACTGGGCGGCGAATTATTATCTGCATAGTCCGGACAAATCCCTGCGGCCCATGCTGGAAGCGGCGATGGACAGGCGTTATTCCGCATCGACATCGACGACTTTTTTTACCGGCGGCGGCCTGCACCGTTTCGTCAACTTTAACAAGGACGACGACAGCCGCGAAATGGATGTATGGGAGGCGACACGCAATTCGGTCAATCTGGTGTTCATACGCCTGATGCGCGATATCAGCTTGTATTATATTGCGCAAAATCCGCAAATGGCGGCATTGAAACTGAAAGATTCCGATAACCCCGCCCGCCGGGCTTATCTGGAGCGTTTTGCGGATCGGGAAGGGCAGCAGTTCCTGTTGCGTTTCCATAAAAAATATCGCGGTAAAACGCCCCAGCAAATGACGGAAGAGCTGTTCGACACCATGCGTCCCGGTGTCGGCCGCATGGCGGCAGTGTTTCGGTATCTCGCCCCGCAAGCGAATTTCGACCAATTCGAACTATTTTTGCGCAGCCGCATCCAAGCGCAAGCCATGCCTGACGATCGCAAGTTGTCGAAACTGTATCTCGAATTCGCACCGGGTGCTTTTTCTCTCGCCGACCTGGGCTACATAGCACAGATTCATCCGCTCGAACTCTGGCTGGTCGGGTATCTGCGCAACCATCCGGCAGCGACTTACGCCGATGTCGTCGCCGCCAGCCGCGATCAGCGCATTGCCGTCTATCGCTGGCTGTTTCGCAGCCGCCGCAGGAATGCTCAGGACAGGCGTATACACAGCCTGCTCGAGGTGGAGGCGTTTGAAAAAATACATCAGGACTGGAAGCGTCTGGGTTATCCGTTCGATAGTCTGGTACCGTCGTATGCCACGGCTATCGGGACATCCGCCGATCGTCCGGCAGCGCTTGCAGAATTGATGGGCATCGTGGTCAATAACGGCGTAAAATTGCCCGCGGTATCGATCCGTAAATTGAGTTTTGCCGTCGGCACACCCTACGAAACCGTGTTCGTGCATAAACCGATGCAGGGTGAGCGCCTGTTGCCGGCCGAATTGACGCAGGTAGTCCGGCGCGCATTACAAGGAGTCGTCGAGCGCGGCACAGCGGCGCGTTTGCGCGGCGCTTTCAAAGATGCCCGGGGTAACCCTATAATCATGGGTGGGAAAACCGGCACCGGCGACCATCGTTTCGATACGTTCGACGCCAGCGGCAATGTATTGACTTCCCGTGTCGTCAATCGTACGGCGACGATGGTGTTTTTTATCGGAGACCGTTTCTTTGGCACCATGACTGCGCTGGTGCGCGGAGAAGCGGCGGCGAATTACAGTTTTACCAGCGCGTTGCCGGCGCAGTTGATCAAGGAGATGAGCCCCTTGTTAACGCAGGTTCTAACGTTGCCGGACTATCGGCCGCAGCAGATGCATGAGTCGTTTGGCAGTGCGGCAGACTCTGTTTCCGGAGAGGATAACGACATCGATCCGATGTCGATCCTGTTTCCGCGAAACATGGACCGGTTTACGCCGAGCGTGTTCGGTACGCTTGCCGCCAGGCAGAATTAAGGTCGAAAGAATTATGCAATTGCTTGCTTTCGGTATCAATCATCAAACTGCGCCGCTGAAAATTCGCGAGCAGGTTGCATTTCATGCGGAACGCATGGAGACAGCGCTGCGCGATTTCATCAAGACCGGCACGGTGAAGGAGGCTGCGATCCTGTCGACCTGTAACCGTACTGAAGTGTATTGCAATGCGGTAGACCGCGATGCGGCGCAAGACTGGCTGGCCAATTACCATCAAATGAGCCGTCTGAGCATAGCCCCCTACTTGTATGCTCTGCCCGATACCGATGCGGCGCGTCATGCCTTTCGCGTCGCATCGGGACTGGATTCGATGGTGCTGGGTGAAACCCAGATTCTGGGGCAAATGCGTCAGGCCGCCCGCATGGCGGAGCAGGCGGGCACGCTGGGCATCGTTTTGCATAAATTGTTTCAGCAGACGTTCGCGGTGGCGAAAGATGTGCGTACGACGACGGAAATCGGTGCCAGTTCCGTTTCCATGGCGGCAGCGGCAGTGCGGCTGGCGGAGCGGATCTTCCCCAGTATCGCCGAGCAAAACATACTGTTTATCGGCGCCGGCGAAATGATAGAGCTGTGCGCGGCGCATTTCGGCGCGCGCCATCCTAAACATATGCTGGTAGCGAACCGTACCGTCGCGCGCGCCGCAGCGCTGGCCGACCGCTATCAGGGCGGCGCGATCGCCTTGCACGAATTGCCCGAGCATCTTGCCAATTACGATATCGTCGTCACCAGCACCGCCAGCCCGTTACCGATACTCGGCAAGGGCATGGTGGAGCGCGCATTGAAGACGCGTCGTCATCGGCCGATGTTCATGGTGGATCTGGCGGTACCGCGCGATATCGAGGCGGAAGTGGGCGAATTGTCCGATGTTTTTCTGTATAGCGTCGATGACCTCGGCAGTATCGTCCAGCAAGGCATCAGCAACCGGCAGTCACAGGTCAGTCAGGCCGAAGGCATTATCGAAGCCAGCGTGCAGCAATTTTCGCACTGGATGGAGACGCGCGAGGTCGTGCCCACAATCCGCAGCCTGCGCGATCAGGCCGAACGCGTACGCCGCAACGAAGTCGAGCGTGCGATGAAGCTGTTGGCACGGGGCGATTCCCCCGCCGAAGTTCTCGAAATCCTGTCGCGCAGTCTGACCAATAAATTTTTGCATCATCCTACCCATGCCCTCAATCATGCCGACGATATTGAACGCCAGGAACTGGTGGCCTTGCTGTCTCGGCTCTATTCGCTGCATACCGAATGAAATCGACCTTGTTGAATAAACTTGCTCAGCTGACCGAGCGGCTGGAAGAAATGGATCGTTTGCTCGCCGTGGAAACGGTTGTCAACGATATGGACAACTACCGCAAACTGACGCGCGAACACGCCGAAATCTCTCCGGTGGTCAATCTGTACCAGACGTACGCGCAAACCGAAGCCGATCTTGCCGAAGCGATTGAAATGCTCGGCGATGCCGAAATGAAGGAACTGGCGGAAATCGAAATTGCAGACAGCAAGCAACGACTGCTCGATCTTGAAAATCAGCTGCAAGCGGCGCTGCTGCCCAGGGATGCGAACGACGAGCGCAATATATTTCTGGAAATCCGCGCCGGCACCGGCGGCGATGAGTCGGCTCTGTTTTCGGCGGATTTGTTGCGTATGTATCTGCGCTATGCCGAGCGGCAGCGCTGGAAAGTGGAGATGATCTCCGAAAGCATGAGCGAACTGGGCGGTTACAAGGAAGCGATCGTCAAGATCATCGGCCGGGGCGCGTACTCAAGGCTCAAATTCGAATCGGGCGGTCATCGCGTGCAACGCGTGCCGGCGACCGAAACGCAGGGCCGCATCCATACTTCGGCTTGCACGGTAGCGGTCATGCCGGAAGCTGACGAGATAGCCGAAGTCAATCTCAACCCGGCCGATTTGCGTATCGATACCTACCGCGCCAGCGGCGCTGGCGGCCAGCATATCAACAAAACCGATTCGGCGGTGCGGATCACCCATCTGCCGACCGGTATCGTGGTGGAATGTCAGGACGATCGTTCGCAGCACAAAAATAAGGCGCAGGCGCTGTCGGTACTGGCGGCGCGCATCAAGGACAAGCAGTTGCGCGACATCGCGGCCAAGGAAGCGGCAACGCGCAAATCGCTGGTCGGCAGCGGCGATCGCTCGGAACGGATACGCACGTATAATTTCCCGCAGGGCCGGATTACTGATCATCGCATCAATTTAACCCTGTATAAAATCGATGCCATCATGGACGGCGATCTCGACGAATTGCTGTCCGCCCTGACTGGCGAGTATCAGGCCGAACTGCTGGCGGCGATGGGTGAGTAGAATAGTCGATTTATTGCGACAGGATGAGACGAGACTTGCGCGGATTTCGGGCATGTCGATAACGGAAGCGCGTTTCGAAGTGCAATTGCTGATGGCTCATGCGTTACGGTCGAATCGCGCGTGGCTGCTCGCCCATACCGACGAATCGCTGTCTGCGGGCACTGCTGCGGAGTATGGCGGCTATCTGCAAAGACGTCTGCAGGGAGAGCCGATGGCGTATATCTTCGGCGAAAAGGAGTTTTACGGTTTGCTGCTGACCGTCAATGCTGACGTGTTGATCCCGCGTCCGGAAACCGAACTGCTGGTGGATCTGGCGCTGGAATGCATGCCTGCGGCCGAGACGCCGCATGTGCTGGATCTCGGCACTGGGAGCGGTGCGATTGTGCTGGCGTTGGCGAAGTTGAGGCCATGGTCGCGATGTCTGGCCGTCGATATCAGTGCCGACGCGCTCCGGATAGCCGAGGCGAATGCAGCCCGCTTGCAACTCCAGAATGTCCGTTTTCAGGAAAGCGATTGGTGGAAGAACATATCGCTCGGATCAAAATTCAATGTAATTGTCAGCAATCCTCCTTATATTGCTGCCGGTGACCGCCATCTGCAAACAGGGGATTTACGTTTCGAGCCGGCGCAGGCACTTGCTGCGGGGGCAACGGGACTGGACGATTTGCAGACCATTATTAATGGAGCACCGTCTTATCTGAAAAAAAATGGATGGCTGCTGCTCGAGCACGGGTTTGACCAGGGAAATGCCGTCCGGCAGCTATTTGCCGCAGCAGGCTTTAAGGAAATACAGACGCTCCGGGATCTGGCGGGCTGCGAGCGGGTCAGTACAGGCAGAATAAAACCGGACTGATGGTCCGGTTTGTTCTCGCTACGTGGATGATCTGGCCAGCCGGGCTTTAATCCGGAACCGGATTTAATCCCGGTTACCCGCCAGCGCCATCAGCAGGTTGAGCAGATTGACGAAGATATTATAGATATCGAGATAAATCGCCAGCGTAGCCATCACATAATTCGTTTCCCCGCCATGGATGATACGGCTGATATCGAACAAGAGATAACCGGCGAAAATCATGATGGCGATAGCGGAAATCGCCAGCGACGCTGCAGGCACAAGAAAAAACATATTGGCCAGCGATGCCAGGATCAGCATGACCAGGCCGACGAACAGGAAATTGCCCAGAAAACCGAAATCCTTTTTGGTAACGGTGGCTATGGTGGCGAGCGTCAGAAAAATTGCCCCGGTACCGCCTGCCGCCATGCCGACGAGCTGGCCGCCGTTACGGAAATGTAACGCCGCCTGCAATATCGGCCCTAACATCAGACCGAAAAAGAAAGTGGCCGCGAGCAGCAGCAGGACGCCCAAGCCATTGTTCCGGTTGGCGGATATGCCCATGAACAAGGCGAACATGACAGCCAGCATGCCGATCATCGCCAATAGCGGATGCTGCGCCATGAAACCGAAACGCAGACTCATGCCGATCAATGCGCCGATGACGGTCGGAACCATGGTCAGGCCCAGCATCATATAGGTGTTGCGTAAAACCTTTTGCTGGTCGGTGGTGATGACTTGCGACGGATTAAAAGTCTGGAAATCAGGTTGCATACTTACCTCACAATGAAAAACGGTACAAAGATATAGACTATCGCACGCAGGTTAAAGTTGCAAGACAAGTCGCGGAAATATCAATATAAAGCTTCGCATTCAGGTTTTGCGGATTTCATCCGATAATTCATTGTAGTGCATGAATTCTGGGTCCGGTGGAGGATTGATAAGGACGGCATATGGAATCGGGTATGAAAAAAATCGAAGATTGGCTGCTGTTTTTTGAAACGGCCGAAATTCCGGTGCTCAAGCGTACGGCGCGTGAATTGACCATACTGCAGGCCGACACCGAGCAGTTGAGCGTACGGGCAGTGACTGAGGTCATTATGCACGATCCATTGCTGACCGTGGTATTGCTGCGTTATTTACAGCGGCACAAGCGTACGACGCAATTGAACGAGGTTGTACAAATCGAGCAGGCGTTATTGATGTTGGGCATGCAGGTGTTTTTTGACAAGGTAAAACCTGGTTTGGTCATGGAAACCCTGCTTGCAGGCAATACGGCGGCATTGACCGGAATGCTGCAGGCCGTCCAGCGTGCGATGCGGGCGGCGAATTATGCCAGGGACTGGGCCGTGCATCTGCAGGATCTGCATTTCGACGAGATTTATATTGCCGCCTTACTGCATAATTTTGCGGAAATATTGTTATGGTGCTACGCATCGGCGCAAATGACGCAAATACGCGTTTTGCAACAATGCGATCCGGCTTTGCGCAGCGCGGAAGCCCAACGGCTGGTATTGAGCTTTCGTCTGGGCGATTTGCAATTGGCGCTGGCGAAAGCGTGGGCGCTGCCGGAATTATTGATCCGCTACATGATAGGCGAAGACGTTGCGCAACGCCAGATGCGTATTATCGAACTGGCGGTCAATTTAACGCGGCATTCCGCTAACGGTTGGGATAATGCCGCATTGCCGGACGATTACCGGGAGATCGCCGTGTTGTTGAATATCAAACCCGATCTGGTCGAACAGCGCGTACGCCGGTAATATTGTGTAGCTTGCAGAGTTCGCCAGTTTCCATCCGGATGATTTTGATGACACTTCGCTCTTCCATACCAGACATTCCAAAAGATCCCGGCCCGCAAATCAGTTCCAGCGAAATCTGGGGACATGCGGTCGCCAACATTACCCCTACTGCGATGCCGGCCGTGACTATTTCCCTGGTTGCCATCCATAGCGGAAATTTTACCTGGCTGGCTTATGCCATGATTGGCGTTCTGATGGCTCTGGTGGCTGTCCAGGTGAGCATGCTGGCTCGCCATTTCCCTTCGCCCGGTTCCCTGTTTTTTTATCTCGGCAAGTCCTTGCATCCCATTGCCGGAATGGTAGCAGGTTTTGCCATGATCGCCGGCTATTTCGGGGCGTTGGCTGCGGCGCCCTTGCTCGGCGGCTTGTTTATTGAGCAGGCTATGCAGTTTTTCTGGCCCGTGCAGGGCATAGGCTGGATTGCCCTGATCGGTGCGCTCTATTTAGGGGCCGCGTGGCGACTGGCGCGTCGGGGTATCGAACTATCTGCGCGCTGGGGGCTGTGGATAGAAGTGTTTTCGATCGTTTGCATTGTGTTCATTGCCGTGATGACTGTAGGACACTATGGTTGGAGGGATACGGCTCAGTGGCAATTCGCCCGGCTTCACGAGGGACCCCTGTCACAAGCGCTGATCCTTTCGGTACTGGCTTACGGCGGTTTTGAAACAGCCGGCAACCTTGCCGGAGAGACTGGTGCCGCCCGAACGTCGATCCCCAGGGTGATGATTCTATCCGTCCTGATGGTCGGCGGTTTTTTTGTCGCCATGGCTTATATTGAGGTGCTGGCCTTTGCCCATATCGCCAGCCCCATTGGAAGCAGTGCGGCGCCACTGAATGCTATTGCCCGGGCCATAGGCGATCCGTGGCTCGGGATTTTTTCGGACCTGGCTATGGCCACAGCCGCCTTCTCTGCCGCGATCGCTACCCTGAATAGTATTTCACGCATTATATACAGCATGGCGGGGCATCAAGTTATTACCGCCTATTTTCATCATCGCGATCCCGTTTATGGCACGCCCGTCCGAGCCCTGTCGATGCTCGCCGCTTTGGTCCTGTTGAGCCTCCTGATCGTTGCGGCGGAGAACATACCGATTCTGAGCATGGTTAGCGCTTTCGGAACATTAACCGGATTAGCCTTTTTGTTGATTTATATTCTCGCCAGTATCGCTACACCGCTATACTTGTTCCGGCAGAATCATGTCTGGCGCTGGTTCAGTCTGCTTGTCGCACTGATCAGCCTGCCACTGCTTCTTGAAGTTATGGAAGTGAGCCTTTGGCCTTTACCTGGTGGAGGTGAAGGAGCCGCTACCCTGTTTTTTGTGGTTTTGGTACTGATTGTTGCGGGTTGGGGTTTGATCTGGGCACGATTTAAACCGCAAAGACTGGAGAAAATTGTGCAGTTGGTCGACGAATGCATATAGCCAAAAAGGATTTACCGGTTCAGTCGCGCAGAAACAAAGCGATGGATTCTACGTGAGCGGTATGCGGAAACATATTGGCGATGCCGGCGGAATGAAGGCGGTAGCCTTTTTGATGCACCAACACGGCGGCATCGCGCGCCAATGTTGCCGGGTTGCAGGAAACGTAGACGATGCGGTTCGGCGCGTTGTCATGCAAGGCATTGACCAATGCGTAAGCGCCGTCGCGTGGGGGATCGATAAGCATTTTATCGAAGCTGCCCAGCGCGTCCAGTGTTTCGGAGGTAATCTCGAACAGGTTTGCGACCAAAAATTCCGTGTTAACTATGCCGTTGCGCGCAGCATTTCGTCTGGCACGCGCGACCAGTTCCTTGCTGCCTTCCACGCCGACGACATGGCCAGCGCGGCGGGCGATGGGTAGCGTGAAATTGCCTAGTCCGCAAAACATATCGATGATGCGTTCATGCGCCTGAGGATCGAGTAGCTGCATGGCACGACGCATGAGAACGGGGTTGACTTCGGTGTTTACCTGGGTGAATTCGCTCGGCTGGAACGGCATGACGATATCGTATTCGGGGAGCGTGTAGGCCAATTCAGGCGCATCGAGCGGGTAAAACGGCGTAATCGTGTCCGGCCCTTTGGCTTGCAGCCACCACTGGATACGGTGCCGGTCGGCAAATTCGCGCAGCAGCGCTTCGTCTTCCGTGCTGAGCGCTGTCATATGACGAATGACGAGGGCGTCGACCTTATCGGTGGCGACGACTTCGATTTGCGGCAACTGGGTACGTATTGAAAGCCGTTTGACGAATTCGCGTAATGCCGGAATCAGCGCCGAAATACGCGGCGGCAATACGGCACACGAAGTCATGTCGGCGATAAAGCTGTTTTTGCGCTCGTGAAAACCCACCAGCACGCCGCCCTTTTTTTCAACTAGCCGTACCGATAGCCGGGCACGCGTGCGATAACCCCAGACCGGGCCGTGTATCGGCGCCAGCATGGCGGCGGGATGTACCTTGCCTATATGCGCGAGATTATCTTCGAGCACTCGCTGTTTGGCGGCAATCTGCGCACCGGGATCGAGATGCTGCAGGCTGCAACCGCCGCAGACGCCGAAATGCGGGCAGCGCGGTTCGACCCGCATGAAGCTGGGGCGAACGACTTCCAGCATTTGCGCCATTTCATAATGGTCTTTTTTGCGGTAAACCGAATAGCGGACGGTTTCACCGGTGATCGCGCCGTCGACGAATACGGTTTTACCGTCTTCGCGATGTGCGACGCCGCGGCCCTCATGGTTTAACGATTCGATGGTCAGGAGTGGAGACGCATTATTCATGGATATGGGTAGCGATTATTTCAAGGCTGCCAGAATGTCGGCGCGTATTTTGTCTACGTCGCCGGTACCGCGTATCCTGATGTATTTGGGTGCCGACGCGACACCGCTGGCTGCCCAATCGGAATAATAGTGTATGAGCGGTTCGGTCTGGGCGTGATAGACGTCCAGGCGTTTTTTTACCGTAGCTTCATTGTCGTCGTCGCGCTGGATCAGAGCTTCCCCGCTGATGTCGTCGATGTCCGGCGCCCTCGGCGGATTGAAGTGGATGTGATAGGTTCGTCCGGACGGTAAATGCACGCGCCGTCCCGACATGCGCTGAATGATTTCCTGGTCCGGTACGTCGATTTCGACGACGTAATCAATGGCAATTCCGGCGGCTTTCAAGGCTTCGGCCTGCGGTATGGTGCGCGGAAACCCGTCAAACAGGAAACCGTGCGCGCAATCGGCTTGCTGGATTCGATCTTTCACCAGGCCGATGATGATCTCGTCGGAAACCAGCTGTCCCGCGTCCATGATTGCTTTTGCTGCACGTCCGAGTTCGGTGTCGGCGCTGATCGCCGCACGCAGCATATCGCCGGTGGAAATCTGCGGGATGTTGAAATGCTGCTTGATGAAACTGGCCTGTGTTCCCTTGCCGGCGCCTGGCGCGCCCAAAAGTATGATACGCATTGATATTCAACCTTGTATGAGTTTTAATGATGCTGAATTGTAATCAGACGGTGGATCAATTGTTTATTGTTTCCGGAAACAGGGCGCGTATCTGCGCCAGATCCTCGGCAGTATCGACTCCCTGAGCAGTGGCCGCTGAACTGATAAAGACGCTGATGGTGTACCCGTGCCACAGGGCGCGTAGTTGTTCGAGCGCTTCAGCTTGTTCGAGCGGACTGGGCAAAAGAGCGGTAAACCGTTTCAGAAACCCTGCTCGATAGGCGTATAAACCGATATGCCGGTAGAGGGGCACTTCGGGCGGTATCGCAACGCCGGCAGCAAACGCATCGCGCGGGTACGGAATCGGCGCACGGCTGAAATAGAGCGCGTGACCGTTATGATCGATAACGGCCTTGACGATGTTCGGGTTCATGAGCGTGGCGCGATCGTGCAAGGGATGGCATACGGTCGCCATTGCCGACTCGGGATGTCCGGCCAGTTCTGCGGCCACCGAAGTGATCAATGCCGGGTCGATCAGCGGTTCGTCGCCCTGTACGTTGACGACGATTGCATCGTCCGCCAAATTGAGCAAAGCGGCGGCTTCCGCCAGACGATCGGTGCCGGAAAGATGATGTTGTGATGTCTGCAGAGCGGATATGCCGTGGTTCGCAGCCGCATCGAGGATACGGCGATCGTCGGCCGCGATGTACACTGCGTCGGCTTCGCTTGATGCTGCGCGTTCCGCCACGCGCACGACCATCGGCTTGCCGTGGATATCGGCGAGCATTTTGGCGGGTAACCGGGTGGAAGCGTAACGGGCGGGAATAATGACGGTAAACGGCGGCACTGCGATCAGACCGTTTCTTCGGCGCCGAGCGTGCGCGCTTCGTCTTCGAGCATGACAGGAATATCGTCGCGGATGGGGAATGCCAGCATGTCTGCCTTGCAAATCAATTCCTGCTCCGATTTACGATAAACCAGCGGACCTTTGCAGATCGGGCAAACCAATATATCCAACAGTTTGTTATCCATGATGATTTCCTAGTTTGGCGAGCAGGTGGGGCATGAGCCGGGGATCGACTTCCGCCCGGACGGGCAGCATCCACATCTGTTCCGTTGCGATAGTCTGACATTTTACTGCATCTTTTTCGGTCATGATGAGTATGCCGGGAAAATTAAGTTCGTGAGCGAGGTAGTTATGGTGATCGGGAAAAGGATGCACGATACAATCGAGTCCCATTGCGGCCAATTGGTCGAAAAACCGCTGAGGATGTCCGATGCCGGCGATCGCGTGCAGCTGTTTTCCGTAAAAATCGGCGGCGGAAGCTTGTTTTTCGGGAAATTTCAGATTGCGGAAAACCGTCCCGATGAAATCCATGTAAAAATTCGGCCCGGACGGCAAATCGGGATGCGTTGAGCCAGACCGATTGATGACCACGGCATCGACGCATTTTAACCGCGACAACGGCTCGCGCAGGGGGCCTGCCGGCAGGAGAAAACCGTTGCCGGTACCGCGGGCAGCGTCGATGACGGCGATTTCCAGATTGCGGAACAGGGCGAGATGTTGCAAGCCATCATCGCTGATTAGGATATCGGTGTCGGGATGAGCTGCCAGCAGCGCTTTTCCCGCCGCAGGCCGATCCTTGCCGATCCAGACCGGGCATGGCAGATTTTGCGCCAGCAGCAAAGGTTCATCGCCCACTTTTACGGGATCGCTGTCGGCAACTACCCGCATAATGCGATCTGCCGTACCGCCATACCCGCGGCTGATAATGCCCGGATGCCAGCCGAGATCGAGCAGTTGCCGGACGAGCCAGAGTGCCAGCGGCGTTTTGCCGGTGCCACCGACGCTGATATTGCCGATCACGATTACGGGTACAGGCAAGCGGCTTGTCGATAGCAGATGCAGACGATACGATAGCCGGCGCAATGCGCTCGCCGCGCCGAACAGCCAGGACAAAGGCAGCAGGAGCAGATGCCAGAAAGTGACGGAACGCCATTGGCGTTCCAGACTATGCACGTTTGCGTCTACCATTCGAATACCCGCGTAACCAGTTCCTGGCTTTCGATTTCGGCCTGGCGGCGCTCTTGCCAGAACAAACGTCGGGCGTTATCGCCTGCCTGTCGCGTCAGGATCGGATTTGCGCGGTAATTTTGCCACAATGGCAGCGGATCTCCACACGCGATTACGGCAGCGCGCAATGCCGGTTTGGGAAGTTCATCCTGCTCGGCGCAGGAAACGGCTGCGCCACCCGCCATGGCCTGCCATAATACGACAGGATCGATGTGGGCGAAATGCGTGGCGGTCACCGCAGCCGAGATCGCTGGCAGCCATTTCTCATCGTCTATCCACACCACGCGGCCGGAAGTGATCGGGCTGCGATCCCAGGTGCTGATCGCAAGACTGTCTTTAAGCGGGCGCAACCCGCTGACGAAGACGATGTCGTTTGCGTCCCGCGATAATTGCTGTTCGGCCAACGCCGAGCTCGTTTCGGCAGAGGCGCCGTGCAGCCACCATAAATGACGTTCCGTGCCTTGGCTGATCAAGGATTTGAAGTTCGGATCGATTTGCGCCTGCGCCAGGATTGCTTGCATATCGGCTGTGGAGTCGTTGCCTGTGCGATCGTTGTATATACGTTCGCAGGAAAAGTCGACGGCTAACGGCGGATTGACAACCAGAACCCGTTTTTGTCCTGCCAGCAGTTTGCTCAAATTCGGACGCGGATGCGTGTTGACAACGATGATGCCATAGGGTCCGAGCCGTTCCATGGCGCGCGCCAGGGCTAATGGATGGTCGCTCGGAGCCAGTCCCCATCCGGTCTTGTCGCAATCGTCGAGCAAGATCAGCAGATCGGGATATTCCTGTTCATACGTCAGTATCAACCGGATATCGAGCCGTTTTTCGCGTATTGCCCGTATCAGTTCTACTGCCAGGCGTACGCTGTTCCTGTCGGCGCCGGCCATGACCCAGACTACCTTGCCGCGTTCGCCCAAGGGTGTAAGCCAGCCCCATCGTGCGGCGATACGGGATATGCGCCCCTGTTTGCGATCCGACCGGTCAGCCAGCCACAGGGCTAGACGATTGCTGCCGAACGGATCTTTCCAGGCATTCATGAGCGAGTGCCCCTGGCATGGGGCATCATCTCAATTTTCCTTTTGTGTGGCGAAAGTAATGCGGGTGAGCCCGGCTTCGCGCCCGGCTTCCATGACATTAATAACGGACTGATGGGTGGTTTTTGCATCGGCATCGATCACGATAACGGTATCCGGCCCTTTGGCGGCCTGTTTCAGAACCTGAGCCAGGCTCTGCACATTGGAAAAATTGACTGGAGTCTTGTTGACTTGATAGTTGCCGGAAGCGTCGACGGAAACCGTGATTTGTTCCGGCTTTTCCTTTACCACATCGCCATTGGCTTGCGGAAGATTGATCTGCAATTCGGAAAATTTGGAATAGGTCGTCGTCACCATCAGGAATATGACGACGACCAGCAAGACGTCTATCATCGGAATCAGATTGATTTCGGGTTCTTCCTGTTGATTTCTGCGCTGAAAATTCATGATATTTCCGCTTGATCAGGGCCGTTCGCCATGGATGATTTCCACCAGTTTGACCGCTTGCTGTTCCATTTCTATTACCAGCGTATCGACCCGGGTACGGAAAAACCGGTAAAAAATCAAACTCGGTATCGCAACGATCAGGCCGAATGCCGTATTGTATAAAGCGACCGATATACCGTGGGCGAGGATCGCCGGGTTGCCGCCGGAAGGCGTTTGCGCGCCGAATATTTCCACCATGCCGATGACCGTTCCGAGCAAACCCAACAAAGGCGCTACCGATGCGATGGTGCCGAGCGCAGTGAGAAACCGTTCGAGTTCGTGAACGGTGGCGCGGCCGGCTTCTTCGATGGCTTCTTTCATGATTTCCCGCGAGCTTTTTGCGTTGCGCAATCCTGCTGCAAAAATGCGGCCCAAGGGAGAGCTGTGCGCCAGCAAATCGATCATTTCATTATTCGCTCCCTGTTGCCGATAGGCCTGCACTGTTTTTTCCAGCAAACCGCGAGGTGCGATTTCAGTAGTCCTGAGCGAAATGAACCGCTCGATAATAATTGCAACGGATAACACAGAGGCCAGGATGAGCGGCCAAATTGGCCAACCGGCCGCTTCAATAATCGCTAACACGCATAGACTCCATCAGATTAAAAACGTGCATCACTTTAGCGTGAGAATACGATTTCGGCAAGCGCGATTTGGGAACGGGTATAAGCACGCCTTATCCTGGCGTAAATTATCGCTGACTGGCGCGATCCTATGTAACCGGAGAGATCTGGCAAGGCGAGGACAGTCGCGGGTGCAGACCGTCCTCGTTTGGACTGTAGCCTTATATCGAAGCGGCGTGACACATAAGCGTGACTTAATGATAAAACAAGGCGAAAAGTATGATTATAGGGAGCGGAACACCCAATAGGAACAATAGAATCGCAGGCATGATAATCTCCGGTGGTAATGAAAATGGGCTGGTTTGTTTGGGCTGATTAATGCACGGAAACGCTGTCGCGTTGCGCGCCGCCGAACGTGGCGGACAGACTGGCGACAAAGGCACCCAATAATAAGGCGATGAACATCCATAGCGACGCATACGCGACGGCTTTTCTTGCGTCGTTGGCCTTTTGTTTGGCGGTATTGATCATTACCGTATAATTCTGCATATACAAGGCATACACCTCATCTACCCAGCGACCCGCATCCGCCGGGCTGAGCCCGCTGCGTTTGGCGACCAGACGCGTCAAATAATCATGATCGTTTTGCGATAATTTACCGGCAGGCATATCGGTAATGAAAATATTGTCTACCTCACGCCGTAACAACCAGCTGTTCGGTTCGGACGAACCTGTGTCCGACCGGAACAGCATGTCGGAATAATACTCGACAGGGTTTGCTTTGGCACCCCACCCTTTGAGCATCTTGCCGGAAGTACCCTTCATGGCGGCCGTAGCCGCCGTGGCACCTGCCTTGACCGTATTGCTCAATATCGCATCGCCGACACTGGACACGATCAATGCGCTCATCAGTGCTGCAACCGCCCATGACAGCAAACCATGCGCGGTATCGCGGAAATATACTTCATCGGTATGAACATTTGTCCATTTGACCCGCAAACGCCCCGCCAGATACCCTCCGAGCGCGGAAGACACCAATTGCATGAACGCCAGCCATGCGATGGTGGATGTACCGATAGCACTGGAGCTGGTATACGACCACGGCGAGACGGAAGACAAGCCTAATCCGACGCCGAGTATCAGCAGGATCAACGCCAGCGCAGCCGCGGCAACTGCGCCGGCAAATACGGCACTCCAGGTCACTCCCGAAGTGCTTGCATCATCCCGGGCGGTTATGCCGAGATTGGGATATACATTGGTTCCGCCAGTTTCTGTTTGCATGTCATTCTCCATTTTATAAGCGTTATCCGTACGAATTTCAGTATTCGGGTTGGAAATGGTTTTATGTTTTTTATATGGTGCCCACTTGCATGGATGCCGCTTCTTCCTTGCGGGCGCTCATTTCCTGGCCCATCGAGATCAGGTCGAGATTGGCCTTGCGCACCTTGGGAAACATTTCGCCTTCTTCTTCCCGGACATGATGTTCTACTTGTTCGGACATCACTTTGAGTTTGGCATCGTATAAATCATCACCGGGTTCCATATTTTCAACCTGAGCAATCAGTTCCTTGACGCTTGCATGCTCGACCAGCGATTCATCCATCAAATCGTCGTCTTTGATCGCTCGACGTACGGCAGGATAAAAAATTTCCTCTTCCAGCATGGCGTGCAAGGTCAACGAACGGCAAATCTGCGTTGCCAGTTTTTTTTTGCCGACGACAGACCGTTTCGTCAAGCCTTCGTATTCCTTGAACATGGCTTTCACTTCGGCATGGTCTTTCGTCAATATGGTAATTGCGTCGATTTCGTTGTTTTTCATAATGGATCCTTCGCGGTGAATGGTAAGGATATATTGACGGCAAATCCGTGCGCGTGTATGTGCGTTAAGTTACATTGAGGCGATAGGGAGATAGCGTGCGGAGGTTAGTTACCGTACTGAATTCGTTAGGAATTTCTCATAAGATAAAATAATGAACTGTTTCGCGTCTAGCGAAGTCATATTTTGGCAACGCTTGTTTCTTCATGAATTCTTCAGGAGATCGCTATGAACAAACCTCATGTTTTGGTATTGGGCGGAAATTTCGCCGGCTTGAGCAGCGCCCAGGAAATACGTCGTTATTGCGGTGACGCGGTAAAAATCACCGTGATGGATCGTAAGAATTATTTATTGTTTATCCCCAATATTCCGGCTGAAGTCTTCGAAGGCCGCGACCCTGCCGTGACCCTGACCATGCCTCTGCATGAAACGCTGGCCAGCGATCAAATCGATTTTATTCAAGGGCAGGTCGAAGCGATCGATGTCGATAGCAAGCGGGTGGATTTCGTGCCGACCGAACGGCCGGGCGCTGCAACGACCTCGTTGCGTTACGATTATCTGGTCGTTGCCCTGGGTAATCGCCTGGCTTTCGACAAGATCGAAGGGTTCGCGGAACATGGCCATACGATCACCGATATTTATTACGGTAACGAGCTTCGTCATTATTTGCATAACGACTATAAAGGCGGTCCGGTCGTTATAGGTTCTGCCTTGTTCCATCAGGGCGATGGCACGCAGAACATCAAGCTGTATGGCGACCATCCGTTTCCAAGAGCCGAAGCGGCCTGCGAAGGGCCGCCGGTCGAAGTTATGCTGTCCCTGGCCACCTGGATGAAAAAACATGGCAAAGGAGGTCCCAATAAAATTACGGTGACGACACCTGCCGCGCTGATCGCAGAAGATGCCGGTGAAGAAGTGGTTAATCAATTGCTCACGATCGCTTCAGGAATGGGTTTCAATTACGTCAATAAAACCGGTGATATCAAGCGTGTTACCGCTGACGGCGTTGAATTCGTCAACGGACAGAATGTGGCTGCGGAACTGAAAATCCTCTTTCCCAACTGGGCGGCACATGACTTTTTGAAAGGCTTGCCGATTTCCGATAGCGAAGGTTTCATTATCACCGATACGCTCATGCGTAATCCCAAATATCCCGAGGTTTTCGCGGCAGGCGATGCAGCCGCCATCACGGTGCCGAAACTGGGCGCCATCGGACATCAGCAATGTACGATAGTCGGCCGCCAGATCGCCAAGGATCTCGGACATATGGGCGCGGAAGAAGCCGATCAGGAGCTGGAACCGGTGACCTACTGCATCGGCGATATGGGCGGCGGCCAGGCATTTTATATCCGTTCCAATTCCTGGTTCGGCGGCGATGAACAAGTCCTTAAAATGGGTCATGCGCAATTTCTGCTCAAGATGCAATACAAAAATCTCTTTTTCCGCAACAAAGGCAAGATGCCGGATTGGGGCCTGAAATTTTCGCAACTGGTCGGCGAAAAACTGTTTGCCTGAACATGCGTCGCCACGGCTATTTCAGTCGTGGCCATTCATTCCCATCTTGTGAGGAATACGTCTATGGATACATCATCCGTGCTCAATGCTCCCAAAAATCCTTCAGTTTCTGCTTCAATTCATGATATCGATGTACGTCAACTGGAAGGCTTGAAATTTCTCGGCGAAATCGGCGCGCGCCTGGCTGAAGGCTGGCAACCGGAATTTGCTCAACCGTTGACATCCGTTGTGTATGAGGCCGGAGAACTGTACGAACGCCATGATTTGCCGGGCTTGCTCGAAGAAACTTTGAGTACGCTGGCTGTTTTACGTGAAAGCGGGCTACTCGCGGGTATCCGCAATAATGCGGTATTTATTGCCGAATCCATGCAACAGTTACAAACCATGCTGAGCTCGATATTGCAAATGCAACAGGAGTTTTCCCTGGAAACAATACGGCAGCAACTGGCAGCATTGCAAAGCGTCGTTGATAAATTCAAGGCCATAAGCGAGTTTTATGAACAGAATATGGCGGCCCGTATCACGGAAGGCATTGCCGAATTAGGTACGGTCTGGCAACAAACCGGGCTGGAAGAGGCTTTGCCCGATGTAGCCAAAACTCTGAGCGCGTTGCACCGCGACGGCACGTTCGAACGGATACGCGATGCGTCGGCATTATTGTCCGGTGTAGTGCAGAACAGTGAACTGAATGAACTGGCCGCAGGCACAATCAAGGGATTGGAAAACGTGAGCAGTCTCGCGCAGGTGCCGTCGCTGCTCAGAATGCTGACCGAGCTCGCGCAAGCCTGGCAACAGTCGGCAAGCGAAGTCGCCGAACCGGATGCGCCGAAAGGCGGTTTTGTCGGTATGGTCAAGCTGCTGCGCGATCCCATCGTACAGGAATTCATGCAGCGCATCATCGTAACCGCTCAGCATATGGAACATCCGGCCGCCCCCAACCGGAATGGCGCGACACATCATTGAATGCGGAGGAGAAAACAACCAGAGGCGGCCACGGACGCCTGTCATGTATTTTTTTTAATTAACCATGGAGCTTGCTATGAGTAATGAAAACCCCATCATCGCTATTAACGTAGCGAAAATCGCCAACCGGCCGGAAAGTTACGAGACCATGATGAAAGTCGGCCCGAAAGTTTGCATCACCACCGCTACCAATCCCGGATTCATGGGATTCGAGCAGCTTATCCAGACCGGTATACATCCCATGGCGGGCCGTTACGGCGGTGGGGCTGTCGATATGCGGGAAACGCTCAATCCTATCGGCATGTACCAGTACACCGTATGGAAGGATGTGCATTCGCACGAGCAGATGCACCATGACAATTTCGACACGATTTTCGAGCTTTGCCATCATTGTCTGGACATGGTGATAGAAGGGCCATGGGAGCCTTATTACGAAATCATTAAATCCGATTTGCCCTTTCTGCATGCCATGACCGATGTTCCCGAAGTAATAGGCGACGCGTTTCAGCACAAGATCCGTATTCCCAAGATCGCCCTGACCGGGCAGCGCACTATCGTTCTGGGTGACCATTGGGTAATGGCTGGTCATGAGCAGGCTTTCGAAAACGGCGCCATCGAAACGCTGAGCTGGATGAGGGCCAACATACCGGGCATGATCGGCTGGATGTTGCTAAAACAGTTCGGCGTATCGGCCATAGGATCGTTCCAGCTCGATCCCGAAGGCAACCTCAAGGCCACGCTGGGCGCCAATCCGCCGGCATATAATACGAATTACGGCAACGCGGTTCATGATAAGCCGCCTATTCCACCACAAACGCCGACCCAGTATTACGTGCACATCGAATGGGAGAACAGCGATTTCGCGCATGTGGGATTAGGTTACACGATGGTGGATTACGAATTACGCCAGATTCATAATAATGGCGTGCTTGCGCATCTCGATCGCGGACCTTATTACGTGTTTCTTGCTCCCATGATGGAGCAGGGTATGTGGCGTCGAAAATTGAAGAAATAAAGGGATACGCCGCAGTGCAGCCGATATTCAGGCTGTAGCGGCGGTTGAGCCTCACTGTCAGTTCCAAAATAGTTTTTATGGCTATTTGCATTCGGAGGTTGGAATCTCACAAGCAACCTCGTCGAAATTATGCTGTTTTGTGCAAAATAAGGTTGGCTAACTTAAAAACTTAACAAATCGTTTCATGCAGCATCTGGTTGGGAAGTCCTGTTTCAACCGCAGCAATGTCGCGAAACCGGGCAATGGGTGTATATTGCAATGGTTAGTTGTGTGCCACAAGAAGCCATTGATTGACGGCCATGATTAAATATGCGATCTTTAATCCTATGAAATTTTTCTACACACAAAATTCGGAGATTATTCGCACCATTCAAACAATGGTGGGATAGCGTTTATTTTGCAGTAGCTAAAACCCGCCCTCGAGGCGGTTTTTTTTCGACTGTTTCTTGGGAATTCCCCAAGTAAACAGGAGGTATGAATGAAAACGACGGCGCAAGAGCTTCAACAATTTATCGAATCTGCGGATAGTGCAATCAATCGGGAGGACTTCGACGGACTGATGAATTTTTATTCGGATGACGCGACACTGGTCATCATGCCTGGAAAAACCGTCAGCGGAAAAAATAATATCCTTAATGCGTTCATCGCTATAGCCGAGCACTTCAATCACAGCTTGGAAGTGACTCAAGGTGAAATGATTGTTATCGAGACAGGCGACACCGCGCTTGTTGTTGCAAATACGCAACTTGCAGCAAATAGAAAATCCGACTCGCCATTTTCAATGAATCGAAATGCGAATTACGTCTTCAAAAAACTGGGTGAAGGATGGCGCTGTGTGATCGACAATTCCTACGGTGCTGAGCTGCTAACGAAAACCAATGTTCCAACTCTGCACATGGTCTGCGGGAAAATTGCATCTGGAAAATCGACGTTGGCCCGCCAACTTTCCGACAAGCCAAAAACATTGCTTATCAGCGAAGATGACTGGTTGAGTAGGCTTTATCCAGGCGACATAAACACATTAAACGATTATGTCCGATGCGCAGCTAAACTTCGCGACATTATGAGCAATCACGTTGAACAACTCCTTCGTGCAGGAAATTCAGTCGTTCTGGATTTTCCGGCGAATACACCAGGCACCCGCCAATGGATGCGAGATATCTTTAACAATGCCAGTGTTGCCCATTGCCTCCACTATTTGAACGTTTCGGATAAAGAGTGCAAATTGCGGTTACGTCGCCGTAATGAAGACGGTTCGCATCGATTTACGACAAGCGAAACGGAATTCGATACGATCACCCGATACTTTGTCGCTCCGTCTCTCGGTGAGGGTTTCAACGTCGTTGAGGCATGAGGTATTCTGTCAATTTGCAGCCAGTTTCATGAAGAGGTCAACGTTAGCTATTGGTGGAATCCGGACGATCACTCCTCTTGATGTAACCGTCTGAATCTCGGCCACAACGGACTATCGACACCAGACTGATAAATGGCTGCTTTCCAGCCAATAAAAGTCATTCAAAAATTACACAAAATTTCGGACGCGCTCGTATCAGTGGGATTTTTTCACTGGGAAGCATTTCAGTCAGAACAGTCCAATCTTCTTGCCGCCAATATCCCGTGCATGCCGGAATGCGCTGCTGATCTTGTCTATCTCGCTGCCTGACACTCCAAATTCCTCGAAGCATCCTTTCCATTCTCGCACTATAGACCACACCTGCTTTATAACCTCAATGGCACCATCTCTGGTCAGCCCAAATCGGGCATAGCAGCTCAGCGCATTATCTAGCGTGGCAAGGCGTCCTTGCTGCCCAATACCAAGATGCAGAAAGCGCTCGGTTGCGTGTGTGGGTTTGGGCACAACATCGTACAAGGGGCTTAACTCCCATGCCTGGTGTTGGGGCACCCACAACATCCCGTGATTGCGCAGGTGATCATCGTCGTTCGTGACCAGGATATTAAAGACCATTCTGGAAAACAGTTCTTTCAGGTTGGCGGCAAGCATAGGCGCTGCACCATATTTGCGCATTGCATCGGCAATATCGGCATAGTTCTTTCGCGGGGAGTCCGCTTCAGGGCAACCCAATAAAGTAAGGGCGCTGATGAAGTGTTTTCTCGTCATGGTTTTAGCCGCGCCAACGCGGTCAAAACGCTCAATGAGCATGACATTAATTCCTTTGGCGAGGATGATGGGATCCTTCAGTTCTGGGATGCGTATGCCAGCAAGTTGGGCGAGTCTAAGGGTGGAAGTTTCCACCAGCGGAATATTGTAGCCATCTGACTTTGATGGAAATTTTGCCATCCAGAGCTTACCTTGATCATCAATAACGGTAGCTTTAGGGCGCGCGCCTCCAAGCGCGGTACCAGCGTCAAAAAAAGCTTCTAGTCGAGTGGGGATGGGCAGCCCTTCTTCAATCCGCTGTGCCGCTTCGATTAGGTATTCAAGGCTATGAACGTCACTTGGCATGCCCTGCGTAGAGGGCAAGTTAATGTCTAAACGTACATCAAGCGCGCCGACCCTGTTAGATCCGGCAGCAAGCAAGTATTCGGATTCTGGCAGGCTATTGAGCGGAACCTTGCGCTTTGCTTCAATGACCCTACGCCCCCAAGCGTCGGGCGCGGCATCGCGTATCGCGCCAAAGTAGGGGAGTCCCGGCGCGGGATAAAGTTCAGTCCCGACGAGCTCGTGCTTTTCCCTCAAGCTGAGACTGACAGGATCAATCTCGATGGCGTTAGGGCGCGCCAAATATCGGGAGCCGTAAACAAAAGACGCGCCAATTGAAATTGCACCTTCTTCTGATAAGCTTAATAATCCGGCAGGGACTTCAGACACCTCGTCCGGCAGATAAGCAAAAATGGCAAGTTCTCTAGAAATCATATTTGGCTAACCCCTTTGGGGTGCTACGCCGCGCGCGCTGCCGTTTCTCGGTTTTATCCAGAATAGCGAGCGCATGATCATTCGTATCGTATAGGTGAGCCAAATCAACACCCGGCGCGATGACATCGAGATAGCGCACGATTTGTCCGATAGCGATGGCTGCATCGCCATTTTCAATTCTGGATGCTGTTTCACGGCTGATATTTGCGCGCAGAGCTGCTTCGGCCTGCAATAGGCTGCGAGCTTTTCTCATGCGAGCAATGCGTTCCCCCATCGTTATGAGTCTCTGAATCAAGGCGGGGGGCATAGATAGATTTTGTGGCTTCTTCATGTGACTTATTTCCTGCTTTAAGCGGAT
>JAJYPN010000017.1 GCA_021795395.1 Pseudomonadota bacterium
CACGCCGTCGCCGGTACGATAACCGCTGATTTCCGCGTAGACGGTTTTGTCCCAATATAGGTAAGCTCCCGTTCCCGCCACCTGCGAAGCCAGCGTGCCGTTAATCATAGGTCCGACCGCCGAACCGAAACCGGTACTGATGGGAACTACGTTATACCCCCACGCCGGAGTGCTGTTCCATACGTCCTGCACTCCGGGATTATTATTAAGGTCGAATCCGTAAATCAGATCCTGATTGTTGTCGATGATGCGGTCGGCGTAACGAAAGTCCGTATTATCCGAAAATACATGGCCCGACGCACTGGTATCGCCCGCATAATTATCATAGGTAATCTGGGCAAACAAACCGGATTTATCGGTGATTTTCCCTGCAACGAACAAACTCCCGGTATCGAAAGTTAACGTACCGTCGTTCGCAGTATGTCCCGCACCCGTAGTTGGCGCTCCCTTAACCGTGCTGGCGCCGAAAACTCCCATCACCGCCAACGGGATCGAGCGTTTACCGATGGTATATCCGGTCAGTTTGAACAATCGGCCGTATGGCGTCAGCTCGGGGAACTGTCCGCCGGCATGACACGCCAGACAGTTTTGCCCCGTCTGCCGGGCAAAGGCCGGCACCGCCCGGGCATTTGCGGACAGCAGCGCCGTGGCGAGAACAAGCATATAAAGAATAAGGCGCTTAATGCCAAATACTCGCCTGCAGCAATAACGAAACAATTCGATGACAGAAAAGTCCGATAGATTTAAATATGAATTCACATTTCCTCCTAATATCATAATATTCGCTTGGACATATATTTATATGCCGCATTTCGAATGATATTTTAGAGGCAGGATTTTTTCAAAAAAATTATTAAAAATTATAAAGCTTGTTGCTTTTCAGCATTAACCTAAAAAATAGGTTGAATTAATATTCAAAACGGGTTAAAAGCTTCTCCGATTCGAATAACGAAGATACACTTTCGCGCTCTCGTATTACGACAGCCGAACCGTTTATCACCATCACCTCCGCGGCGCGGGGCCTGGAATTATAGTTAGAACTCATCGACATGCCGTAAGCGCCGGCGGATTTGATCGCCAGCAAATCCCCCTCGGCCAGCGTCAGCGTACGGTCGTGTCCGAGAAAATCCCCCGTTTCGCAAACCGGGCCGACAATTTCGTACGATACGCCGCCGCCCTCGCGCGGGTTGACAGGAACAATGGCGTGGTACGCATCGTATAATGCCGGCCGCATCAAATCGTTCATTGCCGCATCGACGATGGCGAAGTTTTTTTCCGGTCCCGGCTTGAGATATTCGACCGCAGTAAGCAATATGCCGGCGCTCCCGACCAAAGCACGGCCAGGCTCCAATAAAATCGACTGCGGACGACCCCTCAACCCTTTCGTCAAAGCGCTGGCATATTCTTCTATCGACGGCGGAATTTCGTTCCGGTAACGAATACCGAGTCCGCCTCCCAAATCCAGATGCTGCAAAATTATTCCTTCTGCACTCAGCCGGTCCACCAAAGTCAGCACTCGTTCGAGCGCGTCGGAAAAAGGGCTGATGTCGGTCAACTGGGAACCGATATGGCAATCGATGCCGATCACTGCCAGATGCGGAAATGAAGCGGCCATGCGGTATAAACGCAACGCGTCGTCATGCGCGACGCCGAATTTATTAGCCTTCAATCCGGTGGAAATATAAGGGTGAGTTTGGGCATCGACGTCGGGATTGACGCGCAAGCTGACCGGCGCGACCGCGCCCATTTCGGCGGCGACGCTGTTGAGCTTGTCGAGCTCGCGCTCGGATTCGACGTTAAAACATTTGATGCCATGCGTCAAAGCCAGCCGCATTTCATCGATGCGCTTACCGATGCCGGAGAACACGATTTTGGCCGGATCGCCGCCGGCCGCGATAACGCGCTGCAATTCGCCGCCGGAGACGATGTCGAACCCCGCGCCCAGACGCGCGAAGGTATTTAGAATGGCCAGGCTGGGGTTGGCTTTTACCGCATAACAGATCAAATGATCATAGCCGTGCAGAGCCTGATCGAAGGCGTTAAACGCCGTCACCAGCGTAGCCTGATCGTAGACATAACACGGGGTACCGTAAGTTTGGGCAATATCGTTTAAAATAACGGGATCGAAAGGGAATAAATTTGCTGGGCTCATGAATGCTTAGCTTGCGTTTGCGCAGGTTTTTGTGGAAGATACAGTGCCCCTTTGGTTCCGCAACCGCCGAACGACAGCAATATTGCAACCAGCGAGACGTAAATTATAGGGCGTTGCATAGCCGATCATCTTTCTCAACGAACAGAGCGTAGTCTATCATGACAGATACCGAATTTAATCAGCTGACCGATGAAACCTTTCGCAGGATCGAGTCCGCTCTCGAAAATGCGGACGGTGATATCGATTTCGAACTGGCAGCGGGCAATGTGCTCGAAATCGACTGCGCCGGCGGAAAAATCATTGTCAACCGTCAGGCTGCGATGCATGAGATCTGGATAGCCGCCAAATCCGGCGGCTATCACTACCAGTGGAAAAACGGCGCCTGGCGCAATTCGCGCGACGACAGCGAATTTTACAGCAGTCTTGCCCAAATGATCGCGCAACAGGGCGGCGGCGCGATCAATTTCGGTTAATCCCCGCCAGCGAACCGTATGCCTCCTGCCGCTCCCTCCATCTCGTCTCTCGGCATCGTCACGCCGCGCACGGCGCATTTTGCCGCACCGCTCAACTTGAAAAGCGGTGCCGTATTGCCCGCATACGATCTGATCTACGAAACCTACGGCACGCTCAACGCCGACAAAAGCAACGCGGTCCTGATCTGCCATGCCCTGTCGGGCAATCATCATGTCGCCGGCCTGCACGCGGCCGCCGACAAAAATCCCGGATGGTGGGACAACCTGATCGGCCCCGGCAAACCGGTCGATACCAATCGGTTTTTTGTCATCGGCGTAAACAACCTGGGCGGTTGCCACGGTTCAACCGGCCCGGCGTCGATCAACCCCGCCACCGGACAGGCGTACGGTTCGGGTTTCCCGCTGGTCACTGTGGAAGACTGGGTCGATTCGCACGCCCGGCTGGCCGACATGCTGGGCATTTCCTGTTTTGCCGCCATTATCGGCGGGTCGCTGGGCGGCATGCAGGTACTGCAATGGAGTATCGCCTATCCGCAACGCGTACGGCATTGTCTGGCTATCGCCAGTGCGCCCAAACTCACTGCCCAGAACATCGCTTTCAACGATGTCGCACGCCAGGCGATCCTATCCGACCCCGATTTTCACGGCGGCAATTATTACGCCCATGACACCTATCCCCGTCGGGGTTTGCGGCTGGCGCGCATGCTGGGGCATATCACCTATCTGTCGGACGACGTGATGGGCAGCAAATTCGGCCGCATCCTGCGCGCCGGCGCGTTTAATTACGGTTACGACGTGGAATTCGAGATTGAATCCTATCTGCGTTATCAGGGCGACAAATTCGCCGGTTCGTTCGATGCCAATACCTATCTGCTGATGACCAAGGCGCTCGATTATTTCGATCCTACGCAGCATCGCCCGGAACTCGGTCTGTCAGCGGCGCTCAAACCGGCGGTAGCGGATTTTCTGGTTATTTCCTTCACCACAGACTGGCGTTTCGCCCCCGAGCGTTCGCGCGAAATCGTACAGGCCCTGCTGGATAACGAGCGCAATGTCAGTTATGCTGAAATTGCTTCCAACCACGGACACGATGCTTTTTTGATGCCCGACCCGCATTATCACGCACTGATCCGCGCTTATATGGAAAGGATTACCGTCTGATGCGCCACGATTTCCAGACCATTGCCGACTGGATCGAGCCCAACGCCAAAGTCCTCGATCTGGGCTGCGGCGACGGCGATCTGCTGAAACATCTGTATGAACGCCGTCAGGCGCGGGGTTACGGCGTCGAGCTCGATGACCGGCATGTGCTGGCATGCGTAAAGAACGGCATCAACGTCATCCAGCGCGACCTGGAAGCCGGGCTGGCGGAATTCGCCTCGGCGACGTTCGACTATGTCGTACTCTCGCAAACCCTGCAAGCAGTCCATCATACCGAAGCGATCCTGCGCGAGATGCTGCGCGTCGGCCGCGAAGGCATCGTCACCTTCCCCAACTTCGGCTACTGGAAAAACCGCTGGCAGGTATTGCGCGGCAACATGCCGGTGTCGGCGGATATTCCCTTTCAATGGTACGACACGCCGAACGTGCATTTATGCACCATGCATGACTTCGAAGCGCTCTGCGCCAAGCTGAACATCGTCATCCGCGAACGTATCGTCATGACGGCGGGCAAGCGCATCCATTTTCTGCAAAATCTGACCGGTAGCCTGGCCGTTTACCGTTTTGGCCTTGCCGCTTGAATTCCATGCAAACGCCCACCATAAGGACCGAATTGCACGACGATACGCTGCATATTTTTGCAACGGGGGACTGGCGTCTGGCGCAACTCGGAATGTTACCGGCCTGGCGGCGGCAAGAACCCATACCGGATCAAATCAAGCTCGACGGGAAAGCGATTGCCAGCCTCGATCTGAGCGGCGCCCTGGCTTTGCTGCAAAACCTCAACGCTCAGGGAGTGAACCTGGCCGATATCGGTTATGCCAATTTCAGTACGGCGCATCTGGACATGCTCAATCTGGTGCGCGAGCATTTCGCCGCTACGTGTCCGGTCAAACCGCGACGTCGCAGCCCCTTGGCCAAGTTGGGTAAGAGTACCGAAACGGGATTAAACCATCTGCTTCATTTGATCAATTTCGTCGGTAAATTAACCGTGGAAATGGCCGGATTAATCGTCGAGCCGAGCCGTTTTCGCTGGAAAGAATTCGTCAATCAGGTCGAAGCGATCTTTATTTATGCGATTCCGCTGGTGTTTGCGATGATGTTCCTGCTGGGGCTGGTCTTCGCTTATTTATTGGGTCGCCAGGCCGAGCGTTACGGTGCGAACATATTCGTCGTCGATGGCGCAGCGCTCGCCATTTGCCGCGAACTCGCCCCGGTCATCGTCGCCATCCTCGTCGCCGGGCGTTCCGGCGCCGCCATCACCGCCCAGCTCGGTACCATGAAAGTCTACGAAGAAACCGATGCAATCAGCGTGTTGGGCCTATCGCCCTGCGTCGTGCTGGTCATACCGCGCATATTCGCCTTGCTGATCGCGTTGCCCTTACTGGTATTTATCGGCGATATCGCCGGATTGCTCGGCAGCATGGTCATCGCCAATCAGCAATTAGGCATCACTACGGCTGCGTTTGCCCACCGGCTGCAACAGGAACTCGATCTGCCCACCGTGTTGGTCGGCCTGCTCAAGGCACCGATATTCGCCCTGTTCATAGGCGTGATTGCCTGTTACATGGGGCTGAGCGTCGCGCGCGACGCGCGCAGCATCGGGCTGAATACGACATCTACCGTCGTGCAAAGCATCGTCGCTGTCATACTGCTCAACGCAATCATTGCGATCACACTGGTTGAACTGGGGATCTGAGATGGCAGAAGCCTTGGTCGAAGTGGATAAATTGGTAACCCGGTTCGGCGGCAGTACGGTGCTCAAGGGCGTCAGCCTGCAAGTGATGCGTGGCGAAGTCGTGGCATTGATCGGCGGCAGCGGCACCGGGAAGTCCGTGCTGCTCAAACAGATTATCGGCCTCTTGCGGCCGACCGGCGGCCGCACTGCCTTGTTCGGCACCGATGTCTGGTCGGCCAGCGGCGCGGAGTTAAGCACTCTGCGTCAGCGTTTCGGCATGCTGTTTCAGGACGGCGCACTGTTTTCTTCCATCAATATCGAACAGAATGTCGCAACGCCCTTGTTCGAGCATACCAATCTGCCCAAGCCGCAATGTCTGAAACTGGCGCGGCTGAAACTGGCGCTGGTAGGTTTGCCGGCTAGCGCCGCGCTTAAAATGCCCAACGAATTGTCCGGCGGCATGCGCAAACGGGCGGCCCTGGCGCGCGCGCTGGCGCTGGACCCGGAATTGCTGTTTCTGGACGAACCGACCTCGGGTCTCGATCCCATTTCCGCTCGCGCTTTCGACGATCTGATCCGCACCCTGTCGCACAACCTCGGGCTCACCGTACTGCTGATCACGCACGATCTGGACACGCTCTTATCCATTATCGACCGAGTTATCGTCCTGGCGCACGGCGAAGTGCTGGGCTCCGGCAGCATAGCCGAAATTCGACAAATCGACGACCCGTGGCTGAAGGAATATTTTTCGGCACGCGCCAGTCTGGAGGAAACACATCATGCATGACATCGATACTGACCAAAACCGCGCAAACGAACTTCCGGCAATCGCGACAGGAAGAAGCCGCTACCTATCAATCGAGGGGCTGTGATGGAAAACGATGCACGTTACACTTTGGTCGGCAGCATAGTCCTTGCGGTCTGCTTGCTGCTGGCGGCCGGTTTCGTCTGGATCATGGGCGGGGCAGACAAAATTTCCTACCGGCATTACAGCATCTATTTTTACAAGGAATCCATCAATGGAGTCGACGTCAACACTCCCGTCAAACTGCGCGGCATACAAATGGGCGAAGTGACCAGTTTCAAACTGATTCCCGGCACACGGGAAGCCGTGCGCGTCAACATCAAGCTGGACCGCACCGCCCCCATCCATGTAGACAGTCAGGCTTACATCAAGCGCAGTCTCGTGACCAGCCTCGCCACCATCGAAATCCGCAATCCGGACGGCAGCAGCCCGTTGCTGGCCGACACGGCAAGCAAACATCACTATCCGGTTATCGCGGAAGGCAGTTCCACAATGGATAGCGCCACTTCGAATCTCGGTCAGATAGCTAAAAACGGTGCGGAAATACTGAAAAAACTGAATCTGGTTCTGTCCAGCGGCAATCGGACATCGTTTTCCGCCACCTTGCATAATCTGCAAACCTTGTCCGGTGATTTGGTCGCGCACAAAAAGACGCTCGACGACACCCTGCTCGGTTTCAAGGCAAGCGCGAGCTCGGTCAGTCGCGCGGCCGACAGCATAGACCGGACCAGCAACAATTTCGACCGCGAAATGCAGGGCCTGAGCGGTTCTGCCAATGCCGCCTTCGGCAAAGTCAACGGTACGCTGGATAATTTGCAACAACAGTCGGTGATTATTTCGAAGCAGCTGCAGTTGCTCGCCAATACTGCCACCTACCAGATGAACCAGATCAGTCACGACGTCAACAACAGCGCCAATACCATTACCAGCACCGGACAGATCCTGTCCAATCCGCGCGAATTGATCTTCGATTCCGGCAAACCCGCTGTCGCGCCAGGAGAATGACCATGTTCAAAAAAGCGCTCATCCCCTTACTGATCGTCTCGCTCGGAGGCTGCGTCAATCTCGGTTTGAATTCCGGCGAACATCAGCGGCAGACATTCGTCCTCGAAGACCTGCCCGGCAGCCGTCCCGTGGTTGCTGTTACCCAGCCTTATACGCTACTGGTGGAAAATACCCGCTCCAGCAGTTTCGACAACAACGATTCGCTGGTGTTCAGCCGTACTCCGCATACCCGGGGCCGCTATCAATACGCTCACTGGAGCGAATTGCCCAGCGTGCGATGGAGCGAGTTGCTATTCGCCCGCCTGGCCAATTCGTCGCTTTATACCACCGTTGTCGACGCCAACAGTGATGTCAGAGCCGATCGCTATTTATCCACCGAACTGCTTGCGTTTTACGACGACGCAAGCAGCAACCCCGGATTCGTCCACGTGGAATTGCGCGCGCAACTCATAGACAGCAAACAGCACCGTCTGATTGCCCGCCGCGTGTTCGTGCAAAACGCGGCCCTGACCAGCTTTAACGCAACGGGAGCGGCGGCGGCGTTCAATGTGGCTGCGCATGACATACTGAATGATTTGACGGCATGGCTGGCGGCGACAAAATGAGTTATACGAAAGGATTTTTGATTTCCACGCATGTTCCGCGAAAATCATTAACATTCCGCGTTACCACTGTCAGATCATGAATCAGGGCAATCGCCGCAATCTGTTTGTCTATTTGATGTTCAGGATGCGGCGACATCAATCGGCCCCATACTTGCGCGCACTCCGCGTCGAACGTCAATATCCTGTCCGAGTATTCGGTGACAAGCAGTGCCAGCCATTTTTCAAGTTTCCTGGTTTGCGGCAGGTCGCCGCGATGACGAATGTTTTCCAGTCCACGCCGGATTTCACCTATCGTTTGCACGCAGAGATAAAGGTTATCAGGATCGGTTTCCTGGAAGAATTTTTTAACGCCAGCATTGGTTTTTGCGCCTTTGCGAGCTTCGCTAATGACGTTAGTGTCGACCAGGTACACGCTGATTCCTACGCGTTGCGGAAATTGAAGTCGGCATCTTCGCCCACATTGGGCATATGCGACAACACTTCAGCCACAGAACGGCGTTTGGGGCGTCGTAAAACCGAACGCAGGATCTCCCGATGCTCGGCTTCTGCGCTTCTTCCATGAGAGGCTGCCAGTTGCTTGAGGGCTAAAGCGACTTCTTCTTCAACATTTCGCACTACAAGATTAGTTGCCATACTACCTCCCTTACTGCTATCATCGATAGCAATATATCCAATAATTGATTGCAATGCAATCGAAAACCTCATCACTCGTTCCCGATCGAGCCGAATGCGTCACCGGGCAGCAATCTGTGCCCCTCCAGCCATAGTCCGGCCGTCAACCGTTTGCCTCCAGCTGTTTGCAGTTCGGTAACGCATAACGCACCTCGACCGCAGGCGACGACGATACCATCGGCATTCGCCGCCAACACCATGCCGGGTTTGCCGGTCATCGACAGCCTGTGCGCGCGCCAGATTTTGACCGGCATTTCCTGCCGGCCGATGAATGCACCGGGAGCGGGATTGAAGGCTCGGATATTGCGCGCGAGCTGCGCCGCATCGAGATTAAAATCCAGCCGCGCTTCGGCTTTGCTCACTTTGGCGGCGTAGGTTGCGCCTTGGTCCGGTTGCGGCCGAACGCAGAGGGCATGCTCGCTTGCTGCGGTCAATGCCCGGACTATCAATGCGCCACCAAGTTCGGCAAGCTTGTCATGCAAACTTCCCGTCGTATCGTCGTCGGCGATCGCCAGCGATTGTTGCAGGCATATCGCGCCGGTATCCAGCCCGGCGTCCATCTGCATGATGGTCACGCCAGTCTCGGCATCGCCCGCCTGGATCGCCCTATGAATGGGCGCCGCGCCGCGCCAGCGCGGTAAAAGGGAGGCATGGATGTTGAGACAGCCGAGATGCGGCAGATCGAGCACGGTCTGCGGCAAAATCAGTCCGTACGCAGCGACAACCATCGCATCGGCGTCGAATTCGCGAAGCTCGGCCTGTATCGCTGCGGATTTCAGCGCCTCGGGTTGCAGTACCGGCAGACCCAGCCGCTGCGCTTCGCATTTCACGGCGCAGGGGGCAAGCTTCATACCGCGCCCGGCAGGGCGGTCGGGCTGCGTCAGCACCGCTGCGACAGTGTGACCGGCCTTGTGTATCGCGGTCAGGGCAATACGCGCAAATTCAGGGGTGCCGGCAAAAATAATACGCATTACTACCCCTGGATGCCCGCAAACGATACAGGGAAACGAGTGGCTGCGTGCTGGATACCGCCCATTACATGGTTTCCTGCAGGCGTTTTTTAAGCTTGTTCTTGATCCGACTTTGTTTGAGCGGCGACAGGTATTGCACGAAGACCTTGCCCTGCAAATGATCCATTTCGTGTTGTATGCACACCGCCAGCAAGCCTTCGGCGGTCAATTCGAACGCCGCCCCGTTTTCATCCAGCGCACGGACGGTGACGCGCTCGGCGCGAGTGACCTTATCGTAAATGCCGGGCACTGACAGGCAGCCTTCCTCGCGTTCGGCATTACCTTGCGCCGCCAGTATTTGAGGATTGATAAAGACGTGCAGCTGATCCTGCGTTTCGCTGATATCGATCACCAGCAATTGTATATGCTCGTCCACCTGCGTCGCCGCCAGACCTATCCCCGGTGCCGCATACATCGTCTCGGCCATGTCGGAAATCAGTTGCCGTATCCTCGCATCCACGGAATCGACGGGACGGGCACGTGTATGGAGTCGGGGATCGGGGTACCGCAATATTGTCAATTTAGCCATAAATACTTGCCTACACAATCAATTACATGCAAAATCCAAACATAATATTAATTTCAGGTTTGAACTATTATACGTCCATTGATCTACAATGAGGCAAAACCAATAATTGGTCTCGGGGGCAGCATGTACAAAATCATTGCGTTTTTATTATTATCAGGCTTTTTCGCGTTATCAAGCCGAGCCGACGTACTGCGTCTCCAGGACCATCCTCCCGCCAGCTATACCGTCGTGAAGGGCGATACCTTATGGGGCATCGCCGGCAAGTTTCTCAAGAACCCCTGGCAATGGCCTGAAATATGGGGAATGAACAAAGACGAAATCAAAAACCCGCACTGGATCTATCCCGGCGACGTCGTGGTTCTCAATACCAGCGGAGCGACGCCTCGCTTGTCGCTACTGCGCAACGGCAATTTGCCTACGGTCGTGCTGACGCCCGAAGTACGCAAATCCGCCATCGAAGCGCCAGGCATCCCACCCATACCGACCGCGAATATCAACCCGTTTCTCAATCAGCCGTTCGTCATGGATAAGGGCGCGCTGGAGCACGCACCGCGTATCATCGATTTTGAAACCGGGCACCTGGTTATCGGCGCCGGCAATCTGGCTTATGCAACCAATGACGGCAGCGCTACCGACAACTGGCGAGTCCTGCGCCCGGGTGATGCGTTACTCGACCCGGTCACAGGGGAAGTATTGGGCTATCAGGTCCGGTATCTGGGCAATGCGCGCACGGTCACCCAGGGCAATCCGCAGACGATCTCGATCACTGCTTCCAGACAGGAAATGGAGGTTAACGATCGCCTGATCCCTGCGCACAACGACTATTCCTTCCGCTTTGTCCCGCATGCGCCGGAGCATACCGTCAACGGTTTCATCATTTCCACTTACCGCGGCATCACCGAAGTCGGACAATACGATACCGTCATCATCAATCAAGGCGCGCGCGACGGTCTGGACGACGGCACCGTGCTCGCGGTCTACAGGAACAAGGCTCTTCCAGACGGCACGCCGTTGCCGCCGTTCCGGGTGGGGCTGCTCATGCTGTACCGCGTCTTCGACAAGGTATCGTACGCGATCATCATGCAAACCACCGGCCCGGTAAATTTGAACGATTACGTACGCAACCCCTGACTGCTCAACTGCCGCTCAGCCATCGATAGCGGAACCCGCATCCGGAACATGACGAAATCAGCTTTTACGGCGCTCTGCTTCCGTTTTCGGGATTAATGTGACATTTGACGAATTACAAGCATGGCTGGGATTGTCGCTGACGCCGGGATTGAGCGCAAAGTCTTACCGTGCATTGCTCTCGGCATTTGGCGGCCCGGAACGGGTCTATGCCGCGTCGCGCAGTGAGCTTGGCAGATATCTGACTGCGGATCTGGCGACGCGCGTTGCCGGCGGCATAGACAACGCGCGCATCGCCAATTCCCTGAATTGGCTTGAACAGCCGGGCAATCGGGTGGTTACGCTGGCCGACAGCGATTATCCGCAGCGTCTGCTGCAAATCCCGGATCCCCCGCCGGTGCTTTATCTGAAAGGCCGACGCGAATTATTGAACCGTTCTGCGCTCGCCATCGTCGGCAGCCGTAACGCCACGCCGCAAGGCATCCTGAATGCCGAAGCTTTCGCCCGGAATCTGTCGGAAGTCGGCCTGACCATCATCAGCGGCCTGGCTACCGGCATCGATGCGGCGGCGCATCGAGGCAGCCTCAAGTGCGATGGCGGCACGATAGCGGTAGTCGGTACCGGGCTGGATATCATCTATCCGGCACGCAACAAGGCATTGGCCCACGCCATCGCCGAAAACGGCGCAATCGTCTCGGAGTTTCCCTTGGGTACGCCGTCGATCGCCAGCAACTTTCCCCGCCGCAATCGCATCATCAGCGGCATGAGCGCAGGCTGCCTGGTCGTCGAAGCCGCGGTACGGAGCGGTTCGCTGATCACTGCACGGCTGGCCGCAGAGCAGGGCAGGGAAGTATTCGCCATTCCGGGCTCGATCCATTCTCCGGTCGCGCGCGGCTGCCATGCGTTGATTAAACAGGGCGCAAAATTGGTCGAATCGGCGCAGGATATTCTCGACGAATTAAATTTGTCGACAATTCGACAAACTCCGGCGCAGGTAGAGGATAATGACGATCCATTATGGCGGGCAATGGGTTTTGACCCGGTCTCTTTCGACAGGCTGGTACTGCTCAGCGGGTTGACGGCATCGGCACTTTGCGCCATGCTGTTGGAAAGAGAGCTACAGGGGCAGATTGCCACTTTGCCCGGAGGTTTATACCAACGCATTGTTTTATAAAGATAAATGTTCGATATTCTGCTTTTTTTATTTGAAAATTACCCGCAAATCGAATTGGCACCCGACCGGGACACCTTGACGATCAAACTCCATGCTGCGGGATTTAACGCGGGCGAAATCGATCACGCGCTGGATTGGTTTTCGGATCTGGGTTCGCTCAATTCGAGCCAGTATCCCGTGGAGTTGGCCGACAATCCCACGATGCGCGTCTACGCTCCTTACGAACTTGAGCGTATCGATGCCGAAAGCCGGGGTTTTCTGCAATTTCTCCAGCATGCCGGTCTGCTCAATGCCTTGCAGCGCGAATGGATTATCGACCGCGTGCTGGCCCTGGACGAGCGCGAGGCCAGTCTGGAAAAAATCAAATGGATCGTACTCATCGTGCTCTGGAGCCAGAATCCCAATCAGGATTATTTATTGCTGGAAGACATGCTGTTTAATAACGGCAGTGCTCTTGCCATCCATTAGGCCGCATCGCGCATGTCAGCATTAGTAATTGTCGAGTCGCCCTCCAAAGCCAAGACGCTGAAAAAGTACCTGGGCGCCGAATACGAAATTCTCGCCAGTTACGGACATATACGCGATCTCGTGCCCAAGACCGGCGCCATCGACACCGAACATGGCTTCGCCATGAAATATCAGTTGATCGAACGCAACGAACAGCATCTCGCCACGATACTCAAGTCTGCCAAAAAAGCCGACCGCATCCTGCTCGCGACCGACCCTGACCGGGAAGGGGAGGCGATCGCCTGGCATTTGTCCGAAATCCTGCTGGACAATAAGGCCACCGCCAATAAACCCGTTGCGCGCATCGAATTTCACGAAATCACGCAAAGCGCGATCCAGTATGCCGTCGACAATCCGCGCACCATCGCGATGCCGCTGGTCGATGCCCAGCAGGCACGACGTGCGCTCGATTATCTGGTCGGTTTCAATCTATCGCCGCTGCTATGGCGCAAAATCAGTCCCGGCCTGTCTGCCGGCAGGGTACAAAGCCCCGCCTTGCGGCTGATCGTGGAACGCGAACTGGAAATCGAAAAATTTACCGCCCGCGAATATTGGACCATCCATCTCGATAGCCATAAATCCGGCCAGCCCTTCTCGGCGCGTTTGATCCAGTTTGCCGGAAAAAAACTGGAACAGTTCAGCGTTCCCGACGCGAATGCGCACGATGCCATACTGGATCAATTGAGCAGGCACGAAAAGGGCGTCGTACATAACGTCGAGAAAAAGCGCAAATCGCGCAATGCAACCGCGCCTTTCACGACCTCGACCCTGCAGCAGGAAGCCGTACGCAAGCTGGGCATGACCACGGACCGCGCCATGCGCACCGCCCAGCAGTTATATGAAGGCGTCAATCTGGGCGGCGACGCCACCGGTCTGATCACCTACATGCGTACCGACTCGGTCAACCTCGCGCGCGAAGCGATCGAAGATATCCGGCACTACATAACCAGGCATTTCAGCCCCGACTATCTGCCTGCCGCCGCGGTCTTTTTCCGCAACAAATCCAAAAACGCACAGGAAGCGCACGAAGCGATCCGCCCTACCGCCATCGGCCGCACACCCGAATCGGTCCGTCAGTATCTGACCGCCGACCAGGCGCGGCTCTACGAGATGATCTGGAAACGCACATTGGCTTGCCAGATGACGCCGGCGCAATTCGATACCGTCAGTCTGGATATCGCCGTCGGCGGTCCCGGCAATCTGTTCCGGGCAACCGGTCAGACGTTGGTATTTCCCGGTTTCATCGCCGTCTATCAGGAAAATCAAGACGATACCGCGGAAGAAGAAAACACGCGCCTGCCACCACTCGTCGAAGGCGAAACCGTCGGTGTCGACAAAGTATACGGCGAACAGCATCATACCCAGCCGCCGCCGCGCTATACCGAAGCGAGTCTGGTCAAAACGCTGGAAGAATACGGCATCGGCCGGCCATCGACTTATGCCAGCATCATCTCCACCTTGCAGGAACGCGAATACGCCGAACTGGACAAGAAACGCTTTACCCCGACTCCTACCGGACGGCTGGTCAATTGCTTTCTAACCACGCATTTTACAGCGTACGTCGATTACGATTTTACCGCCAAGCTTGAAGACAAACTCGACGACGTTTCCAACGGCACGCTGAAATATCTGCCTTTGCTGAGCGAATTCTGGGAAGGATTTTTCGGTACGCTGACCGCCAAAGCCGATGTCGAACGCGGCTGTCCGATCGACGATGAAGTTTGCCCCAAATGCGGCGGCAAACTGTTTTTACAATCGAGCAAACGCGGTCTGTTCATCGGTTGTTCAGGCTACCCGGATTGCGATTATACGCGGCCGATGTACGGCGCCAACGATAGCGGTCCCATCAGTCTCGGCCGCGACCCGGCAAGCGGCGAAGAAATTTTGCTGCTGACCGGCCGGTTCGGCCCTTACGTACAGGTCGGCGCAACGCCCGAAGACAAAAAAATCAAACCGCGCCGCGCTTCCTGGCCGAAAACCGTACCGATCGAAGCCGCAGATTTGATGACTGCCCTCCGATTATTGTCGCTCCCAAGAGAAGTGGGCGCTCACCCTGAAACCGGGAAAAGCATCGTCGCCAACATCGGCCGTTTCGGTCCTTATTTACAGCACGACGGCAAATTCAAATCGATACCGAAAACCGACGACGTCTATACCATCGATTTACCGCGTGCGCTGGAAGTGCTACTGATGGAACGCGCGCCGCGCGGCAACGCGCCGGCCGGCAAGCCGTTGGGCAATCATCCGGAAGACGGCAAGGCGGTCACGCTCAACGAAGGCCGGTACGGCTGGTATGTCAAGCACGGCAGCATCAATGCCACCCTTCCCAAGGAGATGGAAGCCGAAGCGGTCACACTGGAAATCGCCTTGCCGCTGCTCGCCGAGCGCGCCGCCAAAGGCAAGCCCGGCCGCAAAAAACCGGCGGCCAAGGCCGGCGGAAAACCTGTTGCGAAAACCGCAGCGACCAAGAAAACGCCAGCGGCCCGGAAACCTGTCGCCGGAAAAGCTTCTACGGCAAAGACCCGGTCGGTCAAGGTGTCCGCCAAAAAAATCGCTTGAATGGGTTTGCACCAGGACCCGGTTAACCGCGGCGTTCCGGTCAAGGCGCTTCCCCCTGACGAAACTGTTTGATCACGGAATACTGTCTGCGGCTTACCGGCAAAACATCGTCCACCCCTTTGAGCAACACCACCCAGCCGCTGTAATCGCCGTCGGTACCGCAGCCGGATTTGAGCGCGAATCCCGCTATCGCATTGCGAGCGACCAATATGCTGCGATGGATGCGGATAAATTGCCCGGCAAATTCCTGTTCCAGACTGGTCAGACTTTCTTCGAGTAAATACGTATAAGCCAGCGTACGCGCCGCGACATATTTCTGCTCGGCGCGCAAACTAACGATTTCCGCCACCGGTACGAGCAATACGCGGCCGCGTTCGTTAGCACTGAGGTATTGGCGGCCGGCGGCGGGTGGCAACTCGGCAGCTATCGCCGATCCCCGTACCTTCTGTAACGCCGCCAGCAGGCGCTCTTTACGCACCGGCTTCAACAGATAATCGCGTGCATTGAGTTCGAACGCCGCAATCGCATGCGCATCGAAGGCCGTGGTAAAGATAATCGTGACGTGAGGTTTGGTTTGCGCCAGACGTTTCGCGACTTCCAGCCCATCGATACCGGGCATGTGTATGTCAAGCAATACCACATCGGCGTCGATTTCTCCCAGCAGCCTCAGCGCATCGCGGCCATTGCCCGCTTCGCCGGCGACTTGCAGCGAAATCTGTCCGGCGCAGTCGGTCAGCACATCGCGCAAACGATTGCGCGCCGGTGCTTCGTCGTCGACGATAACGATCCGCAATGGGTTAGTCATGGCACCGTCCGGCAAGGAAGAGAAATATGCACCTGATAGAAATTATCGCCAATCTGGGTACGCAGGCTGGCTTCCACATCGAAATGCAGCAACAGCCGTTTTTTGATATTATTCAGCGCCATTTTATTGCCGGCATGATGGCGACCGTTATGCTGATACGGATTGCGGATCACGATATGCAATTGGCCGCTGCTTTGATAAATATTGATATGGATTTCCCCGGCTTGCGTAGCAGGCTCTATCCCGTGATATACCGCATTTTCCAGCAAGGGCTGCATCATCAGCGGCGGCACCAGCACGGCAGGCGGCATCTTGTCCACATGCCACGCCACTTGCAGGCGATCGCCCAGCCTCAGGGCTTCCAGTTCCAGATATTGACGGCATAGATCGACTTCATCGGCAAGCGTGCTCAGATTGCGGCTATCGGCCATCATGACACGAAACAATTCAGACAGGTTTTCCAGCGCCCGCTCGGCCCGTTCCGGTTCCGACCGCACCAGGCTGAGCACGGCATTGAGGCTGTTGAACAAAAAGTGCGGGCGTATACGCGCCTGCAAAGCCTGCAAACGCGCTTCGGTAAGCGCCGGCGAAAGCACTTTGCCGCGCAGGTAAAAATAAGCCAGCATGATGACGCTCATTCCTGTCACATTCAGCAATTCACGCATCGTCATCGCCATGTGACGATCGAGAAACACACGGCTCATTCCGTACATCACCAGACCTGCCGTGCAGACGGCGATTGCCGTCACCGCCATCGCCCCGGTTGAATAAGGTAAACGCGACAAAGGTCTAAACAGCAGGCACAGCAAGAAAAGAATCAGCAGGAGTGCCGTCTGCACGACCATCGAATCCGCCACGAACAAATGCGACATTTCCTTATAATCCGTTGCCTGCAACCATACCGTCACCCCCAGCATGCCTTCGACCCCAAATACAATCCGCAGCATGACGCCCAGATTACAAAAATCGGGCAGGCGATCGGGATAGTCGGTAGCGTCAGTCTTTGGCATAATTCTGTTTTGTGCAGTATCCTGCATGACTTAACTATCAAGAATGCTAAGGGCTCGTTAATGAATAACTTGAACAAACGTTACTGCGTAGGCGCGATGGATGCAAGGCGCGAAGCGCAGCGAATGGTTATTCCATTCGCAAGCTTTGCAACGCCGCAGACGCGCGAATACGCAGCAACCCTCCGGGCTGGGGTTGTTTTGGGCGCATACCGGTGTTGCATGCCGCTTGTTGTGAATGACACAACCGCGCGTCCTGCACCTTGGTCTGCACCCAAAACACCCCAGCGTATGTCCATGTTATTTATTAGCGAGCCCTTATTATATGTCTGATTCCAGCCCTAACTTGTCTCAGCTCTGGTCCGGTCGTTTTTCCGAACCGGTATCCGAACGCGTCAAACGTTATACCGCATCCATCGGTTTCGATTATCGCTTAGCCGAGTTCGATATACAAGGTTCTCTGGCGCATGCGCACATGCTCGCGCATCAGGCCATTATCAGCGCTGCCGATTTCACCGATATCGAACGCGGAATGGCCGAGATACTCGAAGAAATTCGCACGGGCAAATTCGTCTGGAAACTGGATCTGGAAGACGTACACCTCAATATCGAAAAAGCGCTGACCGAAAAAATCGGCGACGCGGGTAAACGGCTGCATACAGGTCGTTCGCGCAACGATCAGGTAGCCACCGATATCCGCTTGTATCTGAGGCACAATATAGACGGCTTGCTGCAATTGATCCGTCAGGTACAGACAGCGCTGCTCGATCTCGCCGATACTCACGCCGAGGTCGTCATGCCCGGCTTTACGCATTTGCAGGTTGCCCAACCGGTGTCGTTCGGCCATCACTTGCTGGCTTATTTCGAAATGCTCAAACGTGACGCCGAGCGCATGCGCGACTGCCGCAGCCGCGTCAACCGGCTACCGTTGGGCGCTGCCGCACTCGCCGGAACCAGCTTTCCGATAGACCGGGAAATGGTCGCGCGCAACCTGGACTTCGACAGCGTCTGCGAAAACTCGCTCGACGCCGTGTCCGATCGCGATTTTGCGATTGAATTCACCGCCTGCGCCAGTCTGATCATGACGCATTTTTCCCGTTTGGCCGAAGAATTGATTGTATGGATGAGCCCGCGATTCGGTTTTATCGATCTGGCGGACCGGTTCTGTACCGGCTCGTCGATCATGCCGCAGAAAAAGAACCCCGACGTGCCCGAACTGATCCGTGGCAAAACCGGACGGATCAACGGTCATCTGGTCGCCTTGCTGACGCTGATGAAAGGCCAGCCGCTGGCGTACAACAAGGATAATCAGGAAGACAAGGAACCGCTGTTCGATACGGTAGACACGCTCATCGATACGCTGGCCATCGTCGCGGAAATGCTACCCGGCATCCGCGTCAACGTTGACGCGATGCGCGATGCCGCGCTGCAAGGCCACGCCACGGCGACCGATCTGGCCGATTATCTGGTCAAAAAAGGAATTGCATTCCGCGATGCCCACGAAGCCGTCGCTCAGGCTGTGCGCCATGCGGAAACGCTGGACTGCGATCTGGCGGATTTGCCGCTGGCGGATTTACAACGCTTTTCTTCGTTTATCGACAGCGATATTTATAGTGTATTATCACTCACCGGCTCGCTCAACAGCCGTAACCATATCGGCGGCACGGCGCCCGCACAGGTACGCGCGGCAGTCGCTCGCGGCCGGCTGGCGATAGCCTGCAATACCGAAACCAACTGAATAAACAGCTCTGATAGCGTACAATAACATCAATTATAATGGGAGTTGACACGATGAAAACCGTACAGCAGGAAGTTGATGAACGCACCAATCTGACGGGCAGCAATAAATTCGAGCTGTTGCTGTTCCGACTGGGCGGCGACGCCAACGGCGAGCATTCCGAATTGTTCGGCATCAATGTCTTCAAGGTGCGCGAGATCGTCGCCATGCCGCCGATCACTTCGGTCGCCGGCGCGCCGCCGCATATGCTGGGCGTTGTCAATCTGCGCGGTCAAATCATACCCGTCATCAATCTTCCTGCAATCATAGGATGCACTCCGCAAACGGGGCTGAACATCATTCTGGTCACCGAATACGCCCGCACGACGCAGGCTTTCGCGGTGGAATCGGTAGAAGATATCGTACGCCTGGACTGGAGCCAGGTGCTGTCGGCGGAATCCAGCGCCGCCACAGGCATGGTCACCAGCATTGCCCGCCTCGACGGCGATATCGACAACTCGCGGCTGGCGCAGGTGCTGGACGTGGAAACGATATTACGGCAAATATCTCCCCCGGACGAAACGGCGATCAATCCCGATACGATAGGGCCGCATATCACACTCAAACCCGGCAGCGTCATTCTCGCCGCCGACGATTCAGTTGTCGCGCGATCGCTGATCGAGCAAGGACTGACTGCGATGGGCCTGTCCTATATCATGACCAAAACAGGCAAGGAAGCCTGGGATAAACTGCAGGAAATCGCCGCTTCGGCCGAAGCGGAGGGCAAAACTATTCATGACAAGATCGCCCTGATACTGACCGATCTGGAAATGCCGGAAATGGACGGGTTCACGCTGACTCGCAACATCAAACAGGACAAACGCTACGCCGGGATTCCGGTCGTCATCCACTCGTCGCTGACCGGTGCCGCCAACGAAGATCACGTTAAAAACGTCGGCGCCGACGCCTACGTCGCAAAATTCGTCGCCGAAGAATTGGCGGAGACGATACGCAAGGTACTGGCTAAGTAAGCGGCGACGGTACCAGTGTTAAAGCCAGTGCTTCGGCAACTTTAATGCCGTCTATGGCCGCGGACAAGATTCCGCCGGCATAGCCCGCTCCTTCGCCGGCAGGATACAGTCCGCGTGTGTTCACGCTCTGGAAATCGGCGTCGTTGCGTCTGATGCGCACCGGCGACGAAGTGCGCGTTTCGACGCCGGTCAACACCGCGTCAGCCAAGGCATAGCCTTTGATTTGCCGGTCGAAGACAGGAAAGGCTTCACGCATCGCATCGATGACATAGGACGGCAGCGCCTCGGACAAATCGCCCGGCGTCACTCCCGGCGTATACGATGGCAGCACCGATCCCCAACGGGTAGAGGGCCGGCCGGCAAGAAAATCGCCCAGTAATTGTCCGGGAGCGTTGTAGTTGCCGCCGCCCTGTTCGAACGCCCGCGATTCCCAATGGCGCTGAAATGCTACGCCGGCAAGCGGCGTATCCGGATAATCCTCAGGCGTAATATTAACGACGATGGCGCTGTTGGCGTTACGCTCGTTGCGTGAATACTGGCTCATGCCGTTGGTGACCACGCGGCCGGCTTCCGATGTCGCGGCTACCACCGTACCGCCCGGGCACATGCAGAAACTGTACACCGCCCGACCGTTGCTGGCATGATGCACCAGCTTGTAATCCGCCGCGCCCAGTTCGGGGTGACCGGCCGTCTCGCCGAAACGGCAGCGGTCTATCAATTGCTGCGGATGCTCGATACGGAACCCTACCGAAAAAGGCTTGGCTTCCATATACACACCGCGGCGATCGAGCATCTCGAAGGTGTCGCGGGCACTGTGGCCAATTGCCAGTACCACGCTGTTTGTAAGTACGCGCTCACCATGCGCCAAAACCACGCCTTGCAAGACATTGCTTTCCATAACGAGATCGACGATGCGACTTTGAAAACGAATTTCCCCACCCAGCGATTCTATCGTCGCACGCATTTTTTCCACGATACCGACCAGCCGAAAGGTGCCGATGTGCGGCTTGCTGACATAAGCGATCTCGGGTGGCGCTCCGGCCGCGATGAATTCAGCAATGACCTTGCGCCCGTAATGCTTAGGGTCCTTGATCTGGCTGTAGAGTTTACCGTCCGAAAAGGTTCCCGCGCCGCCTTCACCGAACTGCACATTGGATTCCGGATCAAGCTGCCGTTTGCGCCACAGGCCCCAGGTGTCCTGTGTCCGTTCGCGCACCGCCTTGCCGCGCTCAAGTATGATCGGCCGAAACCCCATTTGCGCCAGCAGCAGTCCTGCGAACATGCCCGCAGGACCGAAACCGATTACCACCGGACGCATCGGCAACGACGCGGGCGCATGCGCCACAAAACGATAACCGGTATCCGGAGCGAGCGCGACATGCGTGTTGCGCCGGATACGGGCAAGCACCGCCGCTTCGTCCTTGACCTCCACATCGATGGTGTAGACAAACCGGATCAGCGGCCGCTTACGCGCATCGTGCCCGCGCCGTACGATCGTGTGCCCGATCACGGCGTCTACGCCGACGGCCAATTCCCTGCAAACGGCGGCGAGCAAATCCGCGGCCGTGTGATCCAGTGCTAGTTTGATTTCGGTAATACGCAGCATAAAACGACAGAGACTTGATAAACCGCTATTTTACCGTCGATAGGCTTTCCAACCAATGATTTCCTTAGAGATATCGGTTACCACCCGCTTTCGGGTAAAATGGCGTTTTGATCCAGCAGCCTACGACATGACGATACAGTGGTTTCCCGGACACATGACCGCAGCGCGCAAAAAGGCCGCTGAAACCATGGCGCTGACCGACGTGGTCATCGAAGTGCTCGACGCCCGTCTGCCGGAAGCCAGCAGCAACCCGATGATAGAAGAGCTGCGCCGCTACCGGCAGCGGCCGGGATTGAAAATACTCAATAAAGCCGATCTGGCCGATCCGGCAGCGACTCATGCCTGGCTTGAGTTTTATCAGCAGCAGCCCGGCGTCAAGGCGGTCGCCCTGTCGTGCAAGCAAGCGAGCGATGTCGCCCGTATTCCCAGGCTCTGTCTGGCGCTTGCGCCGCACCGGGGCACCACGCTCAAACCGCTGCGGATGATGATCATGGGCATCCCCAACGTCGGCAAATCGACGCTGATGAATGCGCTGCTCAAACGCCGCGTGGCGGCAGTAGGCGACGAACCGGCGATCACCAAAAGCCAGCAGCGGCTGGATTTGAACGACCGCATGACCCTGGTCGATACCCCCGGCATGCTCTGGCCGCGCATTGCGCATCCCGGCGACGGTCTGATGCTGGCCGCCAGCCACGCTGTCGGCCGCAATGCGATGATCGACGACGAAGTCGCGATTTTCCTCGCCGATAAGCTGCTCGCCGATTATCCCGCATTACTGACGCAGCGCTACGGCTTCAACGTTGCAGACAAAGACGGCGTCGGCGTAATCGAAGCGATCGCGCAACAACGCGGTTTCCGGCTCAAGGGCGGCGCCGCCGATTTCGAAAAAGCCGGCTTGACGCTGTTGCAGGACTACCGTAACGGCACGCTGGGGAGAATCAGCCTGGAAACCCCAACCAGTCGGACAACCATGCTCGCCGAAGCGGCAGACACTGTCACGACAGTCGTAGGTACCACCGACGAGGGAATAGATTCGTTGTAGCAGCCGAGTTGGCTATGCACCGAAATGGCCCGCCTGATCACTTGCTTTGTAAGCGGAGTATGCGATGAAACTATTTGATATCATTGCGACGCTACAAGACATTCCGGCAGCGCACCTCATACGCGACGCCATCAAGATCGGTGAATCATCCAGCTGTCATTTGAATGGCTGCTGTATTTCGGAGTGAGCTTTAACTGGGCTCGCCCAACAAACGGTTCAGATCGTGGCTCGCTCCGCGATCACGACCTTCCCTTAATCGTTAGACGCCACGCCGCTCCATGACGACAATTTGCACCTCAACATGATTGCGCTTTACGCAGGAACGGTCCATCTCGACGAACCCATGATGCTCGTAAAACGAGCTTGCGTTCAAGGTGGATTCGACCCGAATCGGTCCCGAGTGTCCATGGCGGGCTAACTCTATCGCGTGAGCGAGGATAAGGCGGCCCACTCCTTTTCCGATTGCCGCGGGATCGACGTAAACCGCCACCACAGAACCTGAGGTTGCCTCACCGAAAGCAACGATCTCTTGTTTTATTTCGGCGACGAAAATCGCTTTACGCTCGATAGACGGCAAGCAGCATGCCGGAGTTCGGTTGAGCAACCAGCCGTCGATGATTTCTGACGGGTAGTACATGGCACATATGGTACGTACGGCTGCGGTGTGGATTGCATGAATACGCGGCGCATCCTCAGTCAACGCGGTTCGGATCGTTGCGATTGCATTGATCATGACGCAATGTTGTTGCGTGACGGCCAACGTAGAGCTAACTCGCGCTCCGCCGCACTTTTTGGCGAAACGTCCGTGTTGAGCGGCGTGCTAGCGGCTCTTAGGCCAACGATTCGGATTGCGGGCATCATGCAATACAGCCAAAACATGTACGAGATTACCACGCACTGCATAAAATAAGCCGTAGGGAAAACGAGGAAGGAGAGCGCGGCGAACATTTGGAATTGCCTCGGCATAAAGCAGTGGCGCTTGTTCAAGCCGTTTTAGCTGTAACTCCATTGCGGCGATGAATTCTTCACCGAGACCGGGGCTTTGCAATTCGTACCACGCTTTAGCTTCGCCAGTTTCACGCAACGCTCGCGTGGAAAATTTCAGGCGGAACGCCATGTACCATCTTTAAGGCGTGATTTCACCTGATCCCAGGAATAACCTGCTTCCGGGTTTGCCTCGAATTCCGCCAAACGTGCTTCCAGTTCAGCCTTAAGCGGGGGCGAAATTTCCACGGCTTCAGGTACTGCGGCAACGCTGTCCCAGATAAGCTCGACAAGACGAATGCGCTCCTGTAACGGAAGCTCAAGAATATCGGCGATAGAGATATTGTTCATGTCGAATATTGTACCCTTTTTCGAGAAACACGCTATCGCAATGATGGTCAGACTGATTTACGGCACAGGAATGCAGTTACATGTCTTTGAAGCAATGACCGTTCATCCGGCAGCAACGCGGGGATCAAGCGGTTATCATGACACTAGCCGAGGGTATTTTCCAGCCCCAGCCGCTCCCAGATCGTCATTGTCGCCGCCGCCTGATTCATGGTATAGAAATGCAGCCCCGGCGCGCCGTTGTCGAGCAGTCGGTCGCAAAGATCTGTCACTACGTCGAGCCCGAAAGCGCGGATAGAATCGATGTCGTCGTGGTAGCCTTCCAGTTTCTTGCGCATCCAGCGTGGAATCTCTGCACCGCATGCATCGGAAAACCGCGCCAGTTGGGAAAAATTGCCAATCGGCATGATGCCGGGAACGACAGGCACTTCGACGCCGAGTTTACGACAGTCGTCGACAAAGGCGAAATAGGCGTCGGCATTGAAAAAATACTGGGTAATGGCGGCATTCGCGCCGGCATCGATCTTGCGCTTGAAATTGATCAGGTCGTCGTGCGCGCTTTTGGCTTGCGGATGTATTTCGGGGTAGGCGGCGACTTCGAGATTGAACCAGTCACCGGTTTCGCTGCGGATGAACGACACCAGTTCGTTGGCGTAGCGAAAATCGCCGGTGCCCGCCATGCCCGACGGCAGATCGCCGCGCAAAGCGACAATATGATGGATATTGTGGCTCTTGTATTCGGTCAGGATGGCGCGGATACTCTCGCGGGTGGCGCCTATGCACGATAAGTGCGGTGCGGCATCCAGACCTGCGCGCTGGATATCGAGTACCGTCGCCAGCGAATATTCGCGGGTCGAGCCGCCTGCGCCGAAGGTTACGGAAAAAAAACGCGGGCGCAAAGCGGCAAGTTCGGTGCGCACCGCACGCAGTTTTTCCATGCCTTCTTGCGTTTTGGGCGGAAAAAACTCAAAACTGAACGTTCGTGATGTCATGATCGTAATCCTGAGACGGCAGAGCAGTCGGCAGCGCGGATCGAACGGTATCGCTACCGCGCCCTTCATTCAATACCGGTAATGATGCGCCTTGTAAGGCCCGTTTTTATCTACGCCGATATACGCCGCCTGCTGGTCCGTCAGTTCGGTGAGCTGTACGTTCAGGGTTTTCAGTTGCAAACGAGCGACCTTTTCATCGAGATGTTTGGGCAGCGTATAGACGCCGACTGGGTAATCCGAGGTTTTCGTAAACAACTCGATTTGCGCAATCGTCTGGTTGGCAAACGAGGAACTCATTACGTAGGACGGGTGCCCGGTGGCGCAGCCCAGATTGACCAGACGGCCTTTTGCAAGCAGGATGATCCGCTTGCCGTCGGGAAAGATGACGTGGTCGACTTGCGGTTTGATTTCTTCCCACTGATATTTTTCTATTCCGGCAACGTCGATTTCGTTGTCGAAATGGCCGATGTTGCAAACGATGGCCTGATTTTTCATTTTCGCCATGTGATCGTGCGTGATGACATGGTAATTGCCCGTCGCCGTCACAAAGATATCGGCTTTATCGACGGCATAATCCATGGTGACGACGCGGTAGCCTTCCATCGCCGCCTGCAGCGCGCAAATCGGGTCGATTTCCGTCACCCAGACTTGCGCGGACAAGGCGCGCAGAGCTTGCGCCGATCCTTTGCCGACGTCGCCGTAACCGGCAACCACCGCGATTTTGCCGGCGATCATCACGTCGGTGGCGCGCTTGATGCCGTCCACCAGCGATTCGCGGCAGCCGTATAAATTATCGAACTTGGATTTGGTCACCGAATCGTTGACATTGATCGCCGGGAATTTCAGTTCGCCGCGCGCATGCATTTGATACAAACGGTGTACGCCGGTGGTCGTTTCCTCGCTCACGCCCCTGATCTCGGCCAGGCGCACGGAATACCAGTCCGGCGTTATGGACAGCCTGGCTTTGATCGCCGCGTACAGCACCTGCTCTTCTTCGCTGGCCGGATGCGACAGCACGCTGGCGTCCGTTTCGGCGCGCGCACCGAGATGGAGCAATAGCGTCGCGTCGCCGCCGTCGTCGAGTATCATGTTGGCGTGTTTGCCGTCCGGCCATTCGAAAATGCGGTGGGTGTAATTCCAGTATTCGGTCAGCGACTCGCCCTTGATGGCAAATACCGGTGTTCCGGTGACCGCAATCGCGGCGGCGGCGTGATCCTGGGTGGAAAAAATATTGCACGACGCCCAGCGCACATCGGCTCCCAGCGCTTGCAGGGTTTCGATCAGCACGCCGGTCTGGATGGTCATGTGCAGACTGCCGGCGATGCGTGCGCCCTTGAGCGGCTGCGAGAGGGAAAATTCCTCACGGATAGCCATCAGGCCGGGCATTTCGGTTTCGGCGATTTGCAGTTCCCTGCGTCCCCAATCGGCCAGCGACAGGTCGGCAACTACGTAATCCTGGGATGTTCCGGTGGCAATAACGGCGCTCATCACGCACTCCTTCTTCAAGTAAACAAAAAGCGAGACGTGAGCGCCGTTGCTTTAACCGTGACTGCTTCAGTCCGGTTAACGAGATTTGAGCCTGGCGGATGACCCGTCGCAACGCTCCTCAAATCTGCGGGTATACTACCTCAGCCGACAGCCTGTGTACAGGAGGCCGTCAAACGCCGGCAGCGGATTTCAATAACTCGGCCTTATCGATAGCCTCCCAGGTAAATTCCGGTTCGTCGCGGCCAAAATGGCCGTAACTGGCTGTACGGGTATAAATCGGCCGCAATAAATCCAGACTCTGGATAATCGCCTTGGGACGCAAATCGAAATGCGCTTCGATGAGCTGGATGATGCGCTCGTCGCTGAGGATCCCGGTGCCGAAGGTATTCACCATCAGCGACACCGGACGGGCCACGCCGATCGCGTAGGCTACCTGCACCAGACATTTGCTCGCCAGTCCCGCGGCGACGATATTTTTGGCCACGTAGCGTCCTGCGTACGCCGCCGAACGATCGACCTTGCTCGGGTCCTTGCCGGAAAATGCGCCGCCGCCGTGCGGAGCCGCGCCGCCGTAGGTATCGACGATGATTTTCCGGCCGGTGAGACCGGCATCGCCCATCGGGCCGCCGATGACAAAGCGACCGGTGGGATTGACCAGATAGCGCACTTCGTTTTTAAGCAGATGCGCCGAAATCACCGGCTTGATAATTTCCTCTATGACCGCTTCCTGGATCTGCGCGTGCGATACATCGGGGTGATGCTGCGTAGACAGCACTACGGTATCTACGTGCTGAGGCACGCCGTCCACATAATGAATCGAGACTTGCGATTTGGCGTCGGGGCGCAGCCACGGCAACCGTCCGTCCTTGCGCAGTTCGGACTGGCGTTCGACCAGCCGGTGAGCAAGATAAATCGGCAACGGCATCAGCGTCGGCGTTTCGTTGCACGCGTAGCCGAACATCAGTCCCTGATCGCCCGCGCCCTGATCGAGATCCAGTCCCTGACCTTCGTTGACGCCTTGCGCAATATCGGCGGACTGCTTGCCGAAAGTGGTCAGTACCGAGCAGGTATTGTAATCGAACCCGATGTCGGAGCTGTCGTAACCGATGCGTTTCACCGTCTGCCGGGCGATCTGGTTATAATCTATCATGGCATGCGTGGTAATCTCGCCGGCAATGACGACGAGACCGGTGGTCACCAGCGTTTCGCAAGCTACCCTGGCGTGGGGGTCTTGAGTTAGAATAGCGTCCAGAACGGCATCCGAGATCTGATCCGCGACTTTGTCCGGATGCCCTTCGGATACGGATTCCGAGGTAAAAATAAATTCCTTCATGACCACTTTCAAATTACAAGAGATTTTTCGATGCTAACACAAATTTTGTGCGCGGTTAAGCGCGCATGATACTGCTGCGTATTATCTCAAGATTACCGTTACGCTTCTGGCAATACGCAGGCGCCATTATAGGAAACGCAATCTATCGGACCAATGCTCGCTACGCAAACAAACTCGAAGAGAATCTCAGGCAAAGCGGGATAGCATGGGATGAAGCCAGCTATCGCAAGTTGCTGCGGCAAGCCGTCCGCGAAATCGGCAAGGGTGGCGCAGAAATACTGCCGATCTGGCTACGCCCTTATGCTGAGGTATTACAACTGGTACAGGAATGCCGGGGATGGGAATATGTCGAGGCCGCTGCTCGTGAAGGCAAGGGAATACTGGCGATGACGCCGCATCTCGGATGCTTTGAAATCGTCAGTCTGTATTACGCGGCGCGGCGTCCGATGACCGTCATGTACCGTCCGCCGCGGCAAAGCTGGGTCGAAGGCTTGATGCGCAGAGGCCGTGAACGCGGCAAGATTACGTTGGCGACAGCCGATGTCAAGGGCGTGCGGGCTTTGTTGACCGCGCTGAAAAAAGGCGAAGCGGTGGGGATTCTGCCCGATCAGGTAGCCAGTCGCGGTGAGGGAGCATGGGCGAATTTTTTTGGCCGCCCTGCTTATACGCCTACACTGGTTGCGCGCTTGTATCAGGCGACCGGCGCCGTGCCGCTCTTGATGTTCGGCGAGAGGCTGGCGAACGGAGCGGGTTACCGAATTCATATCGAGCCGCTGGAGGCCGATTTGAGCGGCGACAAACAGCAAGCCGTCGTTCAGCTCAATACCGCACTGGAACGCTTGATCCGGCAATATCCTGCGCAATACCTATGGAGTTACAATCGTTACAAACAGCCCGGCGGGGTAGCGCCCCCTCCCAATTCATGATCTCGCGGCTGGGTATAGCCATGTTATGGCTGGTGCATTGGTTGCCGCTGCCGGTGCAGGCGCTACTGGGAAATACGCTCGGTTGGCTGCTGTATTACGCCGCGGTCAAACGCCGAACCATAGGCGCGATCAATTTCAACCTGTGTTTTCCCGAATGGACGAAAGCGGCTCGACGCCGCATGCTCAAGCGCCATTTTCAGGCCGTCACGCGCGCCGCGATCGAGCACGGCTTATTGTGGTGGTCCAGCGCCGGACGAATCAACCGTCTCGTACGGATCGAGGGGCTGGAGCATTTTCAGTCCAGATACGGTAAGCCGCTGGTATTGCTGGCGCCGCATTTTATCGGCCTGGATATGGGCGGGGTACGCATCAGCACACAATATCATCCGTTGGTGTCCATGTACAGCCGCCTCAAAAATCCGCTGTTCGATCGCTTGATGCTGCATGCACGCACCCGGTTCGGACAGTCCGTATTGATCTCGCGCCACGAAGGCGTGCGGCCGCTGATCCGCGAAATGAAACGCGGATTGCCCTTGTATTATTTACCCGATCAGGATTTCGGCGCGAAAGATGCCGTATTCGCGCCGTTCTTCGGTATTCCTGCGGCGACGGTCAATGCCCTGCCGCGTATCGCCAAGGTCGCACAGGCTGCCATTATCCCGGTAATTACCCGGCAATTGCCCTGGGGCCGTGGCTATGTGGTAAAGTTTTATCCGGCATGGAATGATTTTCCAGGCGACGATCTGGTCAACGATGTAACGCGTATGAATGCCTTTATCGAAGCGCGGGTACGCGAAATGCCCGAACAGTATTTCTGGCTGCACAAACGTTTTAAAACGCGCCCTGTCGGCGCGGCGAAAATTTACCCCTGAGTACGGATATGAAACTGAAATTCACCAAAATGCATGGCGCAGGCAACGATTTTGTCGTAATCGATGCAATCGGTCAGGCAGTGGCGCTCACGCCGGAACAGATTCGGCTGGTCGCGGATCGCCATTTCGGTGTCGGTTGCGATCAAGTGCTGCTGGTCGAACGCCCCTATCGCGACGATGCCGATTTTCGCTATCGCATTTATAATGCCGATGGCGGCGAAGTCGAACAATGCGGTAACGGCGCGCGTTGCTTCGTACGGTTTGTCCATCACCACGGTTTGACGCAACAACGTGAAATTAGAGTGGAAACCGCTGCCGGCATCATTATTCCGCGCCTGGAAGAAGACGGGCGCGTCACCGTCAATATGGGCGTCCCCAGTTTCGAGCCGAAAGAGGTTCCTTTCGAAACCAATGATATGGCTGCCGAATACGAACTCGATATCGATGGTCGTACTATACGCATCAGCGTTTTGTCCATGGGCAATCCGCATGCCATCCAAATCGTGGATAATATCGATACCGCCCCGGTAGCCGAATACGGCCCGCTGATCGAAAACCACACACGCTTCCCTCACCGCGTGAACGCTGGCTTCATGCAGATTATGGATAATCGGCATATACGCCTGCGAGTTTACGAACGCGGTTCCGGCGAAACATTGTCCTGCGGTACCGGCGCATGCGCGGCTGTCGTGGCGGGCATACAGCGCGGCTTGCTGCAATCGCGGGTTGATGTCGCCACGCGCGGCGGTTTACTGAGTGTCGCATGGGAAGGCGAAGAGCATCCCGTCATGCTGACCGGCCCTACCGCCATTGTATTTGAAGCAGAAATTATACTGAAATGAACGCATGATGAAAACTGAAGACATCTCGCGCTATCTGGCGGCGCATCCCGAGTTTTTCGATCAGTACCCGCATTTGCTGACCGACATTCGTATCAGCCATCCGTTTGACGGTAGAGCCATCTCGATTGCCGAACGGCAAATCCTGAATCTGCGCGACAAGATCGCCTTGCTGGAAACCAAACTGGCGGAATTGATTCGGTTCGGCGAAGAAAACGATCAGATTTCCGTCAAATTGCAGCGTATAGCGGTATCCACGATCGCCGCCCATGATTTGGCTGACTTGTTACAAGCGTTGTATTCGAACCTGCGCGAGGATTTCAACATTCCGTATAGCGCTGTCCGTCTCTGGCATGCCCAAAGTGACGGGATCGAATTTTCCGCCGTTCCGGATACGGTCAAAGACTGGGTACTTCATATGCCGCATCCGCAATGCGGCGCTTATCTGCATCCCGATGCGCTGAACTGGTTCGGCGAGACACAAGCGTTGCGTTCGTATGCGGCGATCCCTCTCAAAAACCAGCATACTCTGGGCGTATTATTATTAGCCTCGGAAGATCCCCAACGATTCTATCCGCAAATGGGCACGCTGTATCTGCAACGTTTGGGCGAATTGATTGCGGCAGGCGTACAACGCGTATTGCCTGCGGATACATCGTGGATAATGAGTTAGTAAACGCTTACTTAGCGCATCTCGCTGCGGAACGCGGGCTGTCTGCGCATACCATCAGTAATTATGCGCGGGATTTACACGTCCTGCTGGACAAGAGCCGGTTATCCGGGCTGGCGGGATTACGATCGCACGATATTCGACGTTTCATCGCCGGTTTGCATGCAGGTGGATTATCGGGTAAAAGCCTGGCGCGCATGTTATCCGCCTGGCGCAGTTTCTACCGTTACCTTGTCCAGCGCCATGACTATACGCTCAATCCCTGCGATGCGCTGCATGCACCCAAACATGCTCGCGCCTTGCCTCGCAGCCTGTCGGTCGAACAAACCATGCGCTTGCTCGATACGCCGGATCGCGACGACCCCTTGACCGTGCGCGACAATGCCATATTCGAATTATTTTATTCATCGGGTTTGCGTCTGTCGGAACTCGCTACGCTAAGCCTTGCACAGCTCGATCTGACCAACGGCGAGGTTAACATCGTCGGCAAGGGAAATAAAACGCGTATTGTTCCCATCGGCAAGGCAGCCGTCAAGGCAATGCGAAACTGGCTCGCATTACGCGAAAGCCAGAGTGTTTACGTATTTCCCGGACGAAACGGCAACCGGCACCTGAGCCAGCGTGCGATCGAATTGCGTCTGGAACGGAGGGCGCAACACGCCGGCCTGGCCGTCAAGGTGCATCCCCACGTGCTGCGCCACGCGTTTGCCTCGCATATATTGCAATCATCGGGAGATCTGCGCGCAGTGCAGGAATTGCTTGGGCATGCCAGCATCAGTTCTACCCAGATTTATACCCAGCTGGATTTTCAGCACCTTGCCACGACCTACGATCAGTCACATCCGCGCGCCAAAAAGAAAGCCCGCTGAACCGCCTGACTGGCGAAAGAGCGGGCTTCATTGTCTCGTCGCTCGCATCGGAACGACGCGGCAATAGCGTTTACTTGCCGGTTTCGGCCTGTACCGTTACCGTGATTTCCGCGATCACATCGGTATGCAAGGCAATCGTCACCGGAAATTCGCCGATGGCTTTCAATGGGCCGTCAGGCATACGCACTTCGGCTTTAGCCACGGCTATTCCTCGCGCATTGAGCGCATCGGCTATGTCGCCGTTGGTGACGGAGCCGAACAGTCGGCCGTCCATACCCGCCTTTTGCGATACGACCAGATTCAATTCGGTCAATTGGGCAGCCCGCGTTTGCGCAGCGGCGAGTGCCGCAGCGTGAACTTTTTCGAGCTCGGCGCGTTTCTCTTCAAACTGTTTGAGATTGGCGGCAGTCGCGCGTTTGGCCTTGCCTTGCGGTATCAGAAAATTGCGGGCATAGCCGTCCTTGACTTTAACCACATCGCCCAGGGTGCCCAGATTGACCACTTTTTCCATCAGTATAATTTGCATGGCGATCTCCTCAATGCAAGTCGGTGTAAGGCATCAGCGCAAGAAACCGGGCGCGCTTGATCGCGGTGGAAAGCTGACGCTGAAAACGGGTTTTTGTACCGGTGATCCGCGCCGGGATGATCTTGCCGTTCTCGGCGATGAAATCCTTTAACAACTCGACGTCCTTATGGTCGACCCAGGTAATGCCTTCTACCGTGAAACGGCAAAACTTGCGGCGTTTGAACAACTGGCGGGAGCCTTCCCGGCGTTTGGTGTTTTTAATGTTGGTTGGACGTGGCATTTACTGCGCTCCTGTCTGTGTATTTTCCAAGCTACAAATATGTAGCACTATATGTGAACTGTTCCGGCTTTTCTGTGCGAGAAATCCGCTTACCGATATCGCTTGCGACACGCTTAGTCCCTGCAGGCGCTGCGCTATTTCGCCTATCGCGATGGCCGCTACTGTCAGGCTGACCTCGCGTTCGCCGCCGCCTTCAATTTGCCGGGACCGATGGCTGATCCTGCATTCGATCAACGGCACTCCGGCAGGCGTATAACGTAATGCCGTACGATCTTCGAGGATACCGGCAAATGTGAGATGGTTATCTTCCAAGCATCTTAACCGGGCTCTTCGGTATCAGCTTCCTGTTTGACTTCAGGATGCGTCAGCGAACGCGATTTTTCTTCCTTCATCATCGGCGAAGGCGCGACGACGGCAGCATCCATGCGGATAGTCAAATGCCGTAAAACGGCATCGTTGAATTTAAAACCGTGTTCGAGCTCATCCAGCGTTTCCTGGTCGCATTCGATATTCATCAATACGTAATGGGCTTTGTGGATTTTCTGGATCGGGTAAGCCATCTGGCGGCGTCCCCAATCTTCCAGGCGATGGATCTGACCGCCACGCTGGGCGACCTGAGCGCGGTAACGCTCTATCATGGCGGGAACCTGCTCGCTCTGATCGGGGTGGACGATGAAAACAATTTCATAATGACGCATGCAAACTCCTTATGGTTAAAAGCCCTCCGTGCGTAGCGGTAGGGCAAGGGAAACCTTGCATTATATTGATTATTCAGGGGCTTGGCAAGGCGCAGGGAGGAATAAAATTTCAGTGGGGGAAACGGCTCGCCTAAACGCAAACGATGCACCGTCCGTAATCATGGGCAAGCCGCCCGGCGAATTAAAAAACGATAAACGATAGCATGGCAACGGCTGCGCCCAGCAAGGCTCCCGCCAGTACGTCGGTAGGATAATGCAGACCCAGTATCAGGCGCGAAGCGGCGACCAGCAAGGTAAAAGGCGCCAGTATCCACGCCAGATCGGGATAGTAATAGATCGCCACCAGGCTGAACGTGACCGCATGAAAGGTATGGCCGGACGGAAAACTGAAACGATCCAGCGGTGCCGTCAGGCAATGTATGTTGCCAAATTGATGATGCGGGCGGGGGCGCAGCGTTTTATGCTTGAGCCATTTGTAGAGCAGGGTGGCGGTAAGGCCTGCGACCACCATTTGTCCGATCACCGGTAGCGCCGAGGTCCCGTTATACATAAACAGTCCAAGCATCAGCGTATACCAGAACACGCCGTCACCCAGCCTGCTGATACGCCGAAATATCCAGATCACGGCAGGGTAGCGCTCGGCGCGGTTAAACCGTCGCGTCAACCCGGCTTCGCATTCAGCCATCCACTGCCAGCTCAACTTCTCCACGGCACTCTTCCTTATCTATAATGGCATGTAATACCCGCTCGAAGCGATCATGCACAATGTCCCACGAAATAGACAACGCAGTTTGATGAGAGTTCATACCCAGCTGTTTTGCGCGCGCCGGATCAAGCGCCAATTCGGTAGCCGCAACGATAAATTCAGTCGTATCGTTGTAGCAGGCTAACATACCGTTTTCTCGATGTCGAATCAGGGCTTCCGCTGCCGCATATCGATATGCGACCACCGCCAGTCCGCTGGCCATGGCTTCGGTCGTTACATTGCCGAACGTTTCAGTCAGGCTGGGGAATAAAAACACGTCCGCGGAAGCATAATGCCGGGCCAGATCGCTGCCGCTACGCATGCCGCAATAAAACGCCTCGGGAAATTGCGCCTGATAACGATTACGCTCGGGGCCGTCGCCCACGATAACGAGCCGGCTTCGCGGGTTAACCCTATGCATGGCCGCATACGCCTCAAATACCAGCGAGAGGTTCTTTTCCGGAGCAATGCGACCGACATGGATCACGACCTGAGTATCGTCATCCGCACCCCATTCGTGGCGCAGCTCCGGATCACGGCGGTCGGGATTGAAAAGGGCGGTATCGACGCCGCGCGAAACGACTTCCAGATTGCGGTAACCGTGCGCCTGCAGTTCTTTCCTCATGCCTTCTGTCGGCACGAGCGTGACGCACGCTTTATTATGAAACTTGCGCAAATACGCCAATATCGGCCGCCGCAACCAGGATGCGCCGTAATGTTTGCTGTAGGTATGAAAATTGGTATGAAAATCGGTGCTCACCGGAAGACGAAGTTTTTGCGCTGCGGCTAACGCCGACCATCCTAACGGGCCTTCGGTGGCAATATGCACCAGGTCGGGCCGTTTCAGTTGCCATAAGCGCAGCAGGGCCGATTTGGCAGGCAACCCGATTTTCAGGCCGGAATACCGCGGAATCGGCACGCCGATCTTTAAGATTTCTTCCAGCCTGGTATTGTGTACGGCTTTATCGGTAGCTCCCTGACGCGGACGGATCAACTGGATTTGATGGCCGCGATTCTGCAGATCGGTCACCTGGCGTCCCAACGTCATCGCTACCCCGTTGATTTCCGGCGGATAAGTCTCTGTCACCAGCGCAATGCGCAAAGGCTGTGGACGTGGAACAAAAATTTGCAGGAGTAAATCGTCGGTCATGCCGGCTATTCTGCAACCTGTTAAAGTCAATTTCGTTAAAACTTTTTGAACGTTTGATGACTATCTTGCGGGCAAAGCCATCCATTACGCCGTCGATGTCAAATATAATCCCGATTTTGCGATAGGTTTGACGCAGAAGCGCGCTACGGCAGCGTCTCGAAATTACGTTAAAATGAAGCATGCCGCCATTGATAGCTCAAATCGCACTGGATGTTCCGGTGCCGAAATTGTTTGATTATACTGCTCCTGCGCTCGGCTACTCCGATGTCGGTCGCAGGGTACGGGTACCTTTCGGTCGCAAGGAGATGATCGGTGTAGTCATGTCGCTACAAACCGTATCCGCGCATCCCTTGCATCAGCTCAAATGCATCTCCGAAATACTCGACGAAGAGCCTGTGCTTTCCGGAGAGATATTGAAACTGCTCCGGTTTTGCAGCGAATACTATCATTACCCGCTGGGGCCTACGGTGTTGGCAGCGTTGCCGACCGCGTTGCGCAGAAACCGTATGCCACTGCCCCGACCGCAATATTGCTGGCGAATCACCGCAACGGGTCGGCTTTGCGCAGCGCAATTGCCGGCGCGCGCGCATGTGCAACGCGCGATGTACGGCCGTCTCGTCGATGGCGATTGGCATGCGACCGCAGAATTTACGGAAATTTCGGCGACCAGCCGCACCATTCTCAACGCTTGGCTGGCAGCAGCCTGGGTCGAACAAAGCAGCGTTTCGAGCGTGCGCGACACCACTAGGCTGACAACGGATGCGTTGCCTGATCTGAATGCGGAACAAGCTGCCGCAGTCGCGCAAATCGGCGCCAAATCCACCTGTTTTCAGCCCTTTTTACTGCACGGCGTGACCGGCAGCGGCAAGACGGAAGTCTATTTACGGGCAACCCAAACCGTTTTGGACGAGGGCGGTCAGGTTTTGATACTGGTGCCGGAAATCAATTTGACGCCGCAATTGATAGGCTTGTTTCGTGCGCGATTTGCAAATATGCTCATTGCCGTTTTACACAGCGGCATGAGCGATCGCGAACGTTTGCAGCATTGGCGGGCGGCTTCCGCGAATCGCGCCCGCATCGTCCTCGGCACACGGCTGGCTATCTTTACGCCGATGCCAAGACTGTCGCTGATCATCGTCGACGAAGAACACGACAGTTCGTTTTATCAGCAGGAAAGCTTGCGCTATGCCGCTCGCGACGTTGCCATCATCCGCGCTCAGCAGCGCTCCTGTCCGGTGGTGCTGGGCTCGGCAACGCCATCGCTGGAAACCTGGCATAATGCCCGGAACGGACGCTACCGGCTGTTGAGTTTACGCAACCGGGCGGTTGCCGCGGCGCAATTGCCGCCGATACGGCTGATCGACAGCCGCACCCGGAAATCGTCTGACGGGCTGTCGCCAGACCTTGCCGACGCCATTCGATCGCGCCTGCAAAAGCATCAGCAAAGCCTGATTTTCATTAATCGTCGCGGTTACGCGCCGACGCTGGTCTGCCGCGCCTGCGCCTGGGCGGCGGGCTGCGAACGCTGCTCGGCGCGCCTGGTCGTTCATCTGCGTGCGCGACAATTACGCTGCCATCATTGCGGTTATGCGCAAGCCATCGTGCCGTCGTGCCCGAATTGCGGCAATATCGATCTTACGCCCAGCGGCCTGGGCACCCAGCGAATGGAGCAGATTTTACAACAACGATTTCCTTCCGCCCGTATCTTGCGCATAGACCGCGACAGTACCCAGGCCAAGGGCAGTTGGGAAAGCATGCAGCAAACGATACGTCGCGGCGAAACCGATATTCTGGTCGGAACGCAATTGCTTACCAAAGGGCACGATTTCCCCGATCTGACTTTGGTCGGCGTCATTGGCGCCGATAACGCATTGTATAGCCCGGATTTTCGGGCCGGCGAACGCATGTTCGCCCAGCTCATGCAAGTCAGCGGCCGGGCGGGGCGCGCTCAGCACCCCGGTGAGGTGCTGATACAGACCGAATTCGCCGACCATCCACTTTATCGCGCCTTGCAGCGCCACGATTATGCCGATTACGCTCAAACCCTGATGGAGGAACGGCACAGCGCAGGTTTTCCGCCGTTTGTCCACCAGGCGGTATTGCGCGCCGAAGCGCTGCAACTGGCCGACGGATTGGCTTTTCTCAGTCATGCGCAACAATGCGCACCGAAGATTTCAGGAATAACGCTATTCGACCCCACTGCGGCCGCCATGCCTCGCAAAGCGAATCTGGAACGCGCCTTATTACTGGTGCAATCATCCAACCGTCGAGCGCTGCAGGGTTTTTTAAGCGCATGGGTAACGAAGCTGTATGCCTTGCGCGCCACCAGATTGCGCTGGCATCTCGATGTTGATCCGCTGGAAATATAAGTAACCAAAAAATCGCTTTCAAACGCTAGCGGTGTTATTTTGTTGAATGAACGGCAGACAGCTATAATGACATATCTTTTCTTCAGGCTGCACCATGTTGACTCCATATACCGATATTAAAGCTCATCTCACTGTTTTATTTACCGATGCCCTGCATCAGATTTCAGCAGAAGCAACCGATGTCACGATAGAGATAGATCGACCGCGCGATGTGTCGCACGGCGATTATGCCTGCAACCTGGCGATGAAACTGGCGAAACGCCTGCGATGCAATCCGCGCGATATCGCTGTCCGTATCCAGGCTGCGCTGCCTGTTTCGCAATGGGTGCTGAAGACGGAAATCGCCGGGGCCGGATTTATCAATATTTTTCTGCACGCCGCCGCGCAACAGCAAGTCGTGCCGCATATCCTGGCGCAAGCCGGCAAATACGGGCAAAACCGGTCGGGCGCCGGCAAAACCGTACTGGTGGAATTCGTATCGGCCAATCCTACCGGGCCGCTGCATGTCGGACACGGTCGCGGTGCGGCGTACGGAGCCAGTTTGGCCAATCTGCTTGCGGCTTCGGGGTATGCGGTCTCACGCGAATACTATGTCAATGATGCCGGCCGCCAAATGGATATTCTCACGCTTTCGACATGGCTGCGTTATTTGAGCCTGTGCGGCGAAACCGTAGCCTTTCCGGCCAATTCCTATCAAGGCGATTATGTACGCAGCATGGCCGCAGAGATTTATCAGGCGCACGCCCACCGCTATCACCGCGAAACGGCGGCGGTATTCGCAGCGGTACCGGATTTTGAACAGCATCCCGACGCGCATCTGGATGGGCTGATCGCCAATGCCAAGGCGCTATTGGGCGAGGAGGATTATCTGGAAATACACGGTTACGCGCTCACCAGGCAATTGAACGATTGCCGTGAGGATCTGCACGAATTCGGCGTCGATTTCGACTGCTGGTTCTCGGAACAATCGCTCTACGATACCGGCGTCGTGCAGCGAACAGTCGCCGGGCTGGAAGCGGCGGGGCATATTTACGAACAAAACGGCGCAAAATGGTTTCGCTCTACTGATTTCGGCGATGAAAAAGATCGGGTGGTCTTGCGCGACAACGGTCTGTATACCTATTTCGCTTCCGATATCGCCTACCACATCAATAAGCTGGAACGCGGTTTCGACTGGATGATCGATGTCTGGGGGGCCGACCACCACGGCTACATTCCTCGCGTCAGAGGCGCGCTGCAAGCGCTGGGGCGCAACCCCGACCGGCTCACGGTCGCACTGGTGCAATTTGCAGTGCTGTATCGCGGCGGCAAAAAAGCCGCCATGTCCACCCGCTCGGGCGAATTCGTCACCTTGCGCGAATTGCGCCATGAAGTCGGCAACGATGCGGCGCGCTTTTTTTACGTGCTGCGTAAATCCGACCAGCATCTTGATTTCGATCTGGATCTGGCAAAATCGCAAACCAGCGATAATCCGGTATATTATATTCAATATGCTCACGCGCGAATCTGCAGCGTGCTGACGCAATGGGGCGGCGATACCTCGATATTATCGCTGGCGGATTGCAGTCCGCTGATCAGCCGCTACGAAGCGGAACTGTTGCAGCGTCTTGCTGACTACCCCCAGATCGTCGAAGCGGCAGCACGGGATCTGGCACCGCATGCTGTCGCATATATACTCAAGGATATTGCCGCGGCCTTGCACGCGTATTACAACGCGGAACAATTTCTGGTCGAAGACACACTAATTCGGCATGCCCGCCTGGCGCTGATCACGGCGACGCGTAATGTGTTGCGCAACGGTTTAACCATGCTCGGCATTTCAAGTCCGGCACAAATGTAGAGGAAAACATGGCACGTACTACGCAATCCCGCTCCCATCCGCAAAAAAAAGGCGGTTCAGTCTGGTCAGGCATCCTGATCGGCGTACTGGTGGGCGTGGCCGCCGCTGTCGGTGTAGCAGTATGGGTAGGGCACAGCAATCCGTTTGCCGAACGTTCCGCCTCCACAGCTACCAGGACTGCCAAAACCGGCAAAGCGGTTCCATCCAATGAGCAAATCGTCGATCCTCTGTCCAAGGCGACGGCCACCGTCAATTCTCCGCGCTTCGATTTTTACAAGATTCTGCCGGGCAACCAGAATTCCGCTGCCGGGCAAAATGCAGCCAAAACGCCGCCCCCCGATACCGCACAATATTATCTGCAGGCCGGCGCATTTCCGAATGCGGAAGACGCCGACAACCTCAAAGCCCGTCTCGCTCTGACGGGTTACGAGTCGGACATCCAGACGGTCGATATCCCCGACAAGGGCATCTGGCATCGCGTGCGCCTCGGCCCTTATAAACCTGAAGACTTGAAAAGAATACAGGCAAGCCTGGCGCAAAATGGCATCAGCACAACTTTAATAAAAATCAAGAGTCCAACCGGCGCAACATCTTCTACAACAAAATAAGCCACCAAGGAGATATCCCCATGTCTTTTCGTCATATAATGCTGATATGCAGTCTGATTTCAATCGCTTTTTTACCGTTCGGCGGCGCTCAGGCCGCCATAACGGCGAACAAGGACTATATGGTTTTGAGTCCGGAAATCGGTACGGATACGCCAGGTAAAATCGAAGTCACCGAATTCTTCTGGTACCACTGCCCTCATTGCTTCAAAATCGAACCCGCGCTCAACGCCTGGATTAAAAAGGCGCCGAAAGACGTGGTTATCCGCCGGATTCCGGCCGTATTAAACGCATCCTGGGTTCCCCTGGCGAAAACCTATTATGCGATGGAAGCGCTGGGCGTCGCCGATAAATATCACGACGACCTATTTAACGCCATTCATCTTGAAGGTCTCGATACGAGCCAGGAAAACAATATATTCAATTGGGCCGGGATGGTCGGCATGAACAAACAGGCCTTCATCAATGCCTATCAGTCGTTCGGTGTGCAAAGCAAGGTGATGCGTGCCTATCAGTTGACTCGGGATGCCAAAATCACCGGCGTACCGACCTTTATCGTCGACGGCAAGTATTCGACTTCCGAATCCATGACCGGTGGCGAAGCTTCTTTGTTCAGCACGCTCGATCAATTGATCGCCAAGGCGAGGCAAGAACATGCGTCAATCGCAAGACAACAGAAATAATACCGGGCCGGGGTTCGTCGCCGACGTCCTCCGGCAATTTCCGACGATAACCAAACTCTCGATCACGATCCATATCCATCGATGTCTAACCTGGAACATCGAATCCCGGACGCCATTATTTTAATCGAAGCGCCATTCCGCTTCTGTCATACGCCCGTCATTAAAATTTGTTACAAATCTTTTAAATGAGACCTTATACGATGTAACGAGCGCAACAATCGTGCACAGGCCAAAAATAACGTATCGGATTGCTTGATGAAGATTTTGATGGTGTCGGATGTCTATTTTCCCAGAGTAAATGGCGTTTCGACGTCTATCATGACATTGCGGCGCGAACTGAAGGAACTCGGGCATGAGGTGACGCTGATCGTTCCGGCCTACGGTATGAATGAAACGGCAGAAAGCGACATCATTCGCATCGGTGGCCGCAAGGTATTGATGGATCCTGAAGACCGGCTCATGTCTTACCGCGAATTGAAACGCCTGCCGGAATTGCTAGCCGGCCGCAGTTTCGATCTGCTTCACATCCATACGCCTTTCCAGGCGCATTATACAGGAGTGCGATTGGCCCGGCATTTAGGCATCCCTTGCGTGGAAACCTACCACACGTTTTTTGAAGAGTATCTGTATCACTATATCCCTTTTCTACCTAAATCGCTCATGCGCTATGTCGCAAGATACTTTTCCCGCCGGCAGTGCACGCAGATCGACGGGCTGATTCTGCCCTCGATTGCGATGGAAGAAGCGTTGCAGCGATACGGCGTCGACACGTTCAGAAAAATCATCCCGACCGGAATAGAACTGTCGGATTTCGATTATTGCGACCGCCATTCATTCCGGCATAAACACAACATCGCGCTGGACCGTCCTGTGATCGTGTATGTCGGCCGGGTAGCATTCGAAAAAAATATCGAATTCCTGCTGATCATGCTGTCGCAGTTGCGTCATAACTTACCGGATATATTGATGATCATCGCCGGCGAAGGACCGGCTGAAAGCCGGCTCAAGCGCATGGTCGAAGGGCTGGATCTAAGCGCAAACGTAATGTTCGTAGGGTATCTGGAACGGGCAAGCGAGTTACCAGCCTGTTATAATGCCGGCGACGCATTTGTATTCGCCTCGCGTACCGAAACGCAAGGCCTGGTATTGCTGGAAGCGATGGCGCTGGGTGTGCCTGTCGTATCCACTGCTGTAATGGGAACCCGCGATATTCTGGCAGCGGGCAAAGGCTGTCGCATAGCGCCGGACAATCCGGTCGATTTTGCCGCCACGCTATATGAGGTATTGACGGATGCCGATCTGCGCGCCCGTTTGAGCAGCGAAGCCAAGCAGCACGCGCTGGAATGGAGCGCGCCGCGCATGGCGAGCCAGATCAGCGGGTTCTATCGGCAAGTCATGGAAGCCGCACCTGCGCGCAACGGCTCCGTACTGATCGGATAACCTCCCGCTGCGGCTAGCCGTTAAACGTTGTTTTTTGTTCCCGCCCTGTAATCGCTTGCCTTGCCAGCGTACAATGGAACCTGTTCTTTCCAGACGCGCTATCATGACCCTGCCAGACCGTACTCGCCAGGTAATACAAACCTATGCCGCATTTATCCATGGGGTAGCGACCGCTTGCGTACAACCGCAACTTCAGGCGCAATTACAGACGGTATTGGCGCAGGCCGAACAGCAAGGCTGGAACAAACTCGCCGCCGCCTTGCGCCTGATAGTTGCCGGTCGGCGCGACAGCGGCGTCTACGCCCACCTCGACGACGACGAGCGCATCATCGTGGAAGCGATTCTGCGCGGCATCCAGGATCCGTCAACGCTACCCGATCCCGCCCAGACAGCCGACCCCGATGCCGCAGCGCCCGGCCTCGCGCAAATGGTCCAGGCTTCCGCTCACGGCGATCCAGGCGCCGCTTCGGCGCTGGCCAGCATGGCCGAACAAATGGTCAAAGCCGGTGGCGACATGGCCAAATTAGGTGGAAATCTATACCGGCTGGTCAACGGCGAACGCGATATCGATCTGCTCACTCGCGGCATGAGTGCAAAGGGCCGTACCTTGATAGAAAAATTGCTGGCGGAACTGGATCGCGACGCAAATGACGAAAACGTCAAAACGATAGACCCTAATTCCGGAGACAAATCACAAAGCTGACGCATAGGTATCGTTCAATGAGCGCAACAGTCGTTCATGAATGCCCTCAAAGCCCCCGTTACTCATGATCAGGATATGATCGCCGGTCTGTGCTTCAGCCGCCACCGCCGCTACCAGCCTGTTCATGTCGTCATAAATCCGCGCGACCGATCCCATGCCGGCAAAAACCGCCTGCGCGTCCCACGCCAGATTGGCGCTATAACAGAATACCACGTCGGCGGCACGCAGACTAGGCGGCAGTTCCCGGTTCATGGCACCCAGTTTCATCGTATTCGAACGCGGTTCAAGTACCGCCAGTATCCTCGCGTTGCCGATTTTGCGGCGCAAGCCGGCCAAGGTCGTGGCAATCGCGGTGGGATGATGGGCAAAATCGTCGTAAACCGTTATACCGTGAACGCTACCGCGCACCTCCATGCGGCGCTTGACGTTTTCGAATCCGCTCAAGGCATCGCAGGCTACGGCAGCAGCGACGCCGGCATGGCGCGCGGCGGCCATAGCGGCCAGGGCATTGCGTACATTGTGCGCGCCGATTAGCGGCCACGTCACTACGCCCTGTTTTACGTCTTTAAAATAGACCTCGAACACCGATTCGCCGCCTTCCGCCCGCCAGCCTTCGCGCGTACCGAAATATTCCACCGCGGTCCAGCAGCCGCGTGCAATGACGCGCTGCAGGCTGGCTTCGTCTGGCGGCGCAATAATCAGACCTTCACCGGGTACGGTACGTAGCAGATGATGAAACTGGGTTTCTATGGCGGATAGATCGGCAAAGATGTCGGCGTGATCGAATTCCAGATTGTTCAGAATGACGGTACGCGGACGATAGTGCACAAACTTGGAGCGCTTGTCGAAAAAAGCCGTATCGTATTCGTCGGCTTCGATGACAAAAAACGGCAATTCGGTGAGGCGCGCCGAAATCCCGAAATTCTGCGGTATGCCGCCGATCAGAAAGCTGGGCTGCAGGCCGGCATGCTCGAGTATCCAGGCGAGCATGGCGGAAGTGGTCGTCTTGCCGTGCGTGCCGGCGACGGCGAGCACCCATTTATCACACAGCACCTGCTCAGTCAGCCACTGCGGGCCCGAAATATACGGCAAGCCCCGATTCAATATCGCTTCCATCAAGGGATTGCCGCGCGTGATGACATTACCGATCACGTAAATATCGGCCTTCAATTCCAGCTGTGCGGGATCGTATCCTTCTATCAGCGCGATATCCAGCGCACGCAATTGGTCCGACATCGGCGGATAGACGTTGGCATCGCACCCCGTTACCCGGTGACCTGCCGCTCGCGCGATGGCGGCCACGCCGCCCATGAACGTACCGCAGATGCCTAAAATGTGTAAATGCATAAATAAAACGTACCCGTCAATTGGAAAAATCGGCTAGTTCAGCCCTGCGCCTTCAATAACGCTGCCCTTGGATAAATCCACCAGAATCGAATTACCCGGAATGAGCGTCGCTATCGCCAGCAGGAAAATTTCGATGAATTCGGTGCGCTCCTTTTCCGGTAAGGTACTGGTACGGTTAAAGGTGCCGAACATCGAATCATGGAACGCGGCGATAAACACTATCTGTTTTTTCAGTTCGGCGATATTGTGGGCATCCGCGCCATCGCCGATCTGGGCGATGACGACCTCGCCCAGTTTTTCCTTGATGGAAGTATACAAATGATGGATATATTCCGCCGCGCTGGTGCGCCCGTTTTCGTCCTGCAAGGTCAGTTCGGCGCTGACTTTTTCGCCGGCCTTGGTTTTAAGCGCAACGTATTTCGCTATCGGTTCGGACGGTGCCGCACCGCCGGGCTGAATAATCAAGCTCATGTTTTCCTCGTCGTCCGCAAATGTCTCTTGAAAAGAGCTTTGCACGAGGTAGCGAGCGCCGGCCGGATGAGGCGAAAAAGGGCGAGAAACCGGAGTGTACAAGCAGTACATGAGAGTTTTGAGCCATTTTTAGACCTATGAGCAAGCGCAAATAATCGTGCAAAGGTGTCTTAAAACAATATCCATAACCATAACGGCAGAGTAAACAAAAACAGCACCGCCGTCCACGCAATCGTTAATGCCGCCGTTTCCACATCGAGCCGGTAACGATCGGCCAGACTCAATGCCATCAACATGGTGGGGACGCCGGTTTCGATTACCGCCGCGATTTGCGCGTTATGCAATGTCCCCAGCCACACCCGCGCTGCCAGCCAGACGGTCAGAGGCAGAAAAAGCAGTTTGACGGCCACGACCAGCCAGATAGCGGGACCGGGCACCAGCCGGTTCCATGGAATCGACAATCCGAGCATCAGCAGCATGACCGGAACGGTCGGCTGACCGATCATGCGTGCCGCATGGATGAGCGGCGTTACCGGCCAAGCCGCCAGGCTGACCGCTACGCCGGCGATAAACGACCAGACCGGCGGCAACAGCAGCCACGCTTGCAGCGGATTGACCCTGACGGCGTTCTGATCGCCGGAACGTACGGCTATCCAGACGCCCAGACTCCACAGCAAAGGCGTCGATGCCGCCATATCGGCGAATGCGGCATAACGGCCGCCTTCCTCGCCGAACAGATAATGCAGCAACGGATAGCCCATAAACAGCACATTACCGAACATGCCGCATAATAATAACGCCGCCTTGGTGCGGTCGGTTAACTTTCGCCCCAGCCGCGTCCGATAAAAAACGAGATATAGGCTGCCGCCGCCCGCCAGTATGCTTACCGCCAGCAAGAGCGGTACCGATAACAATTGCGCCGTAACAGGCGCGCTTGCCGCCGCGGCGAACAGCAAGGCGGGCGCAAACAGGTTGATCGTGATCGTGCTGATATATCCCCGCACCGCACGTACCCCGTCTTCGCCCAGACTGCGGCGCCACCCGGCTCCCGCAATGACCAGCAGCGCCATGGGCAGCATGACCTCCAGCAGCAGTTTCAAATAATAATCAATGGACATGAGACAAGGGCAAGAAATTCGATGGCCGTTAGCGCCAACGGCACGCCAGGCGCATTGCATACGCCATCATATCAAACCTCCCGGCAGATACGAAATTTACTGTTCGCCCAAATCGCTCTCCCGTTGACATGGTGTCGAATCGACACTATCATATTAGTGTATCTTATACACTTAATCTCATGGCTACCTATTGCTACGATTATCCGCACCCTGCGGTCACTACCGATATCGCGCTGTTTACTATTATCGGAGATAAATTGGCGATTTTGCTGATTCGTCGCCGCTCGCCGCCTTTTCAGGACAGCTGGGCGTTGCCCGGCGGCTTTGTCGACTCCGACGAATGCCTGGAAGACTGCGCATTGCGCGAACTGGCGGAAGAAACCGGCATAACCGGCGTTTATCTGGAGCAGCTCTATACCTTCGGCAAACCGGATCGCGATCCGCGTGAACGCATTATCAGCGTGGCTTATTATGCGCTCGCACCCGCTGACATCCTGTCGCCCATCGCCGGGTCGGATGCGGCGGAAGTGCGCTGGTTTGCGTTCGATGCGCTACCGGATCTGGCTTTCGATCACCGCGATGTCATAGTACTCGCGCAACAACGCTTGCGCGCCAAACTGGACTATTCGACGGTGGCGTTCAGTTTGATGGCAGAAACGTTTACATTGGGCGAATTGCAGAAAGTGTATGAAATCATACGCGGCGAGTCTCTGGATAAACGCAATTTCCGCAAATATATCTTATCGCTGAATTTGCTGGCCGAATCGGGTGAAACGCAGCAAGGCTGCAATCACCGCCCGGCAAAACTGTATCGCCTTGCTCAACCCGGAACATTACACTATATACGCTAGCGAGACTCTCATGTCGATCCGACCCGCCATCACCCCCCCTGTCGTTCCCCGCATTGTTGCTCCGCCCATGCAAGAGGAGCGGCTGGATGACGCTGAGCGCAGCCAGCTGATTGATCGCATCCGGGACCTGATCAAACGGCAGAACGCCGTATTGATCGCGCATTATTACACCTCTGCCGATATCCAGGACCTGGCCGAAAGCACCGGAGGCTGCGTTTCCGACTCGCTCGAAATGGCGCGATTCGGTCATGCGCATGCCGCCGGCACCCTGATCGTCGCCGGGGTGAAATTCATGGGCGAAACCGCAAAAATACTCAATCCCGAAAAACGCGTGCTGATGCCCGACATGGCAGCGGAATGTTCGCTGGATCTGGCTTGTCCGGCCGATGCCTTCAGCGTGTTCTGCGACCAGCATCCGGACCGTGTCGTCGTCGTTTATTCCAACACATCGGCTGCGGTCAAAGCCCGTGCCGACTGGGTGGTTACTTCGGGCATTGCGGTCAAAATCGTTCAGCACCTGCATGAACAAGGGAAAAAAATTCTTTGGGCGCCCGACAAGCATCTCGGCGAGTACGTACGCGAAGTTACCGGCGCCGATATGCTGCTGTGGCAAGGCGCGTGCGTAGTGCACGAAGCGTTCAAGGCCAGCGAACTGGCGGCAATGAAGCAGCAATACCCCGAAGCCGCAGTGCTGGTGCATCCCGAGTCCCCTGCCGCGGTCATTGCGCTCGCCGATGTCGTCGGCTCTACCACACAAATCATACGCGCCGCCCAAACCTTACCCAACCTCACGTTTATCGTCGCCACGGATAACGGTATTTTTCATAAAATGCATGCAGCCGCCCCCGGCAAGCTATTTCTCGAAGCGCCGACCGCAGGGAAGGGCGCTACCTGCAAAAGCTGCGCACACTGTCCCTGGATGGCGATGAACGGCTTGAAAAACCTGGCGCAGGCGCTGGAAACTGGCAGCAATGAAATTCATATCGAAGAAACGATCCGCCGTCGCGCCGGCTTATCCATACAGCGGATGATGGATTTTGCCGTCGCACATTAAAAACGCGGTTAAGTTCGCGATTCCTGCCCTGTTTCTGGGTATAGTCAGCGTATTGGGATTTGCTCCGGTGGGCTGGTTTTTCATGCCGCTGCTGACGCTGATCGGGCTATATACCCTATGGCAGCGCGACCCGGCGTATAGCGCCTGGACCGGTTTTGTCTTTGGCGTGGGTTATTTTGGCGCAGGAGTGTCCTGGATTTACATCAGCCTGCACGATTACGGTGGCATGTCGGCAACGCTCGCGACGCTGGCGACATTTTTGTTTGCCGCCTTTCTTGCCTTGTTTCCGGCCGCTGCCGGATATATGCACCAGCGCAGATTGGTGGTGACCCCATGGGGAATAGCTGCCATATGGATGTTGCAGGAATGGGTGCGCGGCTGGATATTTACGGGGTTTCCCTGGCTGGCCGCAGGCTATTCCCAGGTACCGGTAAGCCCGCTGGCTGGCTATGCGCCGATCCTCGGCGTATTCGGCATATCGCTGCTGCTCTCCTGGAGCGCAGCGAGCCTCGCACGTCAACCGCCGCGCCATCTCTTGCTCATCGCTATCGTCTGGGCGGCCGGCATCGGTTTACAGCAGATTCAGTGGACACGTCCTTTCGGCGCGCCGTTTAGCGTGAGCCTGCTGCAAGGCAACATCAGCCAGTCGATCAAGTGGCAACCCGGGCATACCGCGTCTACGTTGCGGATTTATCGGGACATGGCGGCAGCCAGCCATGCGCGACTTACGATATTGCCGGAAACGGCACTACCGGAATTTTACGATGAGGTTCCCAAACGCTATCTCGATGCTCTCGCTGCCGACGGTCGCAAAAACGGCGGCGATGTCTTGCTGGGCATACCCGAACAAATCGACGACGATCATTATTACAATAGCGTAATGAGTTTCGGCGTCTCCGCCACTCAGGTCTATCGTAAATTTCATCTGGTCCCGCTGGGCGAATTTATTCCGCTCAAACCGGTATTTGGCTGGATTATCGAGATTCTGCATATTCCCCTGTCGGATTTTTCGCGCGGTGACAGCTATCAGCAACCGTTACGTATTGCCGGGCAGCGCGTAGCCGCCGACGTATGTTACGAAGACGTATTCGGCGAAGAGATCATCCATCAGCTTCCGGCGGCCAGCGTGCTCGTTAACGTCACCGACGATGCCTGGTTCGGTGACAGCATTGCGCCGTGGCAGCATTTACAGATCTCGCAAATGCGCGCACTGGAAAGCGGACGCTACATGCTGCGCGCCACCAATACCGGTGTCACGGCGATTATCGACGCCCGGGGCTTTGTGCTGGCGAATTTACCCGTGTTTACGCGCGGCACGTTGAACGGCGCGGCTCAAGGTTATCAGGGGTCGACACCTTACGTACGCTGGGGAAATAAAATGGCGCTACTGTTGGCGGGAATCATGTTATTGGCGGAATTGCGCCGTAAACAGACTTGAGCCTACAACCTGACCTTACAGTTTATCAAAATTCTATGACAGCCTCCGTCCGACAGTGCGAATGGCAGTATCAAAGGAACGGGAAAAGCGCAACGGTCATAATGCAAACCTGAATTATTCCGTTTTTATCAAGAGAAATTTCCGGTTGAATTTTTAACGGGGAAAAGCAAAAACCCGTCAAATACCCATATTGGCGGTGTCCCTATTAAATCTAGCCGGCCGAGCTTCGGGGCACCGGCCCGTTTTACTTTCGCAAGTTACTAAATTATATATAATTTAGGGCTTTACAATAAAATTGCGTAGTATAAAATCCTAAAAGCGATTTAATTATCTAATTATAAAAAGACGAATATGACTTCCTCCTCCTCTCATCTCATTCGTACCATGGAGATCAAGAATCTTCCTACCTTGCCGCATATTCTTTTACGAGTTCTGGATATGTGCAATCACGACGATGCTTCGCTGGGTGCGATTGCTGAAATTATCAGCAGGGATGCGGCGCTTAGCTCCAAGGTTATCGGTGCGAGCAATACTGCCCTGTATAACAGACAAAATAAGTATACATCATTCGACCAAAACCTGGCTTTGTTAGGGTTGGATATGGTCAAGACCATCGTCATCAGCTCTTCGTTTTACCAGGTGTTCAATAATCTCTCTATTACGCCCGGTTTTGATCTCAAGAGTTTTTGGGGGAAATCACTGATGTCGGCCGTCCTCGCCAAATCGATTGCCAGGGAAATTGCCTATCCTCACCCTGAAGAAGCTTATTTGACAGGTCTGATGCTCAATATCGGGCAACTTGTGCTCTGGAGCAATTTTCCCAAACAATATTCCGCCCTGTTAAACGATAATATCGACGAAAGCGAGTTATTGGCGCAAGAGGAAGCGAAGCTGGGCCATAATCATTGTGAAGTCGGTTCATCGCTCGTCATGACGTGGAATCTCAATTCGTTTATTGCCGACGCGGTGCTGTATTATCGCAGCCCTCAAGATAAAATTGCCGACGCTCACCCCCTGATTCAGATCGCTTTTGTAGCAAACAGCTTGCCTCATGCAGAAAGCGAAGCCTCCCCACCGATCACCGCAGGCGTGCAATTACTGCATATTGCCGCGAATAAACTGGAGCGGATCATAGACAGTGCTCGGGGCGAAGTCGTCAATATTGCGCAATCGCTCGGTATCGATATCGATATCGATACGCTATCCAAATCGGGCGCCGCCTCCAAAAAAACCGAAGCTGACGTAATGCGGCAACAGAAGTTGCAGTTGGCTCTCGAACTGCGGGATATCGTTCTCGTGGGAAGAAATCCGATCGGCGCAAGTTCCGCCACTTCGCTGGAAGAAACATTATCGTCGATACAACGTTCAGCACAGATACTTTTCGGTTTTCAGGATATCGCCTTTTTTATCGCCGATTCCGATTACCGAGTCCTTAATGGAAAATGTCTGTGCGGCGAAGGGATGCTGATCAATGAATTGACTATCCCCTTGAACAAGGAAAACAGCCTCGTTACCGAAGCATTTCTGAGCAGAAGCCCTACCAGTTCGTTCTCTGGCGGCGATAAAAACATTTCCAGCATACTGGATGAACAAATCATTCGGCTGCTGGATACGGAAGGAATTTATTGCCTGCCCCTGTACACCCAGATGCAGGCGGTGGGGGTCCTGATATTCGGGATTTCGCTGGTGCAATTGGCGAGCATAAGAAAACAGCAGAAATTGCTCTCGTTATTTGCTCAGCAATCGGCACAAGCGATTGCTTTGCTCGCTACGTTTGCGAAACAGGAAGAGCGCATCAAAACGGAAATAACGGCATCGGTCAGGGCACAGGCCCAACAAATCGCACACGAGGCGAATAATCCGCTCAGCATCATCAAAAATTACATGCAGCTTTTGGGCACCAAGCTGGACCGCGAAGATCGCGCGCAGGAAGATATCCGCATCATCCAGGAAGAGATCAATCGAGTGTCGCGTATTTTTCAAAATCTGAGCCTGTCAACCGCCGACGAAGCCAAACTGCTGGTGGAACTGAATGTCAATACTGTCATTTCCGATTTGTACAAGCTTTCACTGGAAACTTTGTTTAATCAATACAATATTAGCGTGACCACGCAATTTGACCGTGCTTTGCCGAATATAGTCACCAACCGGGACAAACTCATACAAATTTTGATCAATCTGATGAAAAATGCCGCTGAAGCCATGCGCAACACCGGAGGCAGTGTAGTGATCGCTACGCGGACGATTACGATGCGCAATGGCCCGCAAACTATAGAAATTTCCATCAAGGACAACGGCCCCGGCATTCCCCCGGAAATACTGGAAAATCTGTTCAGACCCGTTACTCGCAGCAGCAGTAACAGGAAAGGTACCGGATTGGGTCTCTCTATCGTCAAAAACCTGATCGACGAACTGGAAGGCAAGATATTTTGCCAGAGCGCTTCCTCAGGCACCTCGTACCAGATATTATTGCCCGATTTACGCGGAAAAGGCTGAGAATGAAAGCGCGCATCATACATTTATCCAGCCGATATCCAAAATATGGAATGCCATAACAAGCTTATCAAAATGGAATTTAAACCATGCAAACATTAACTGAACGGCCAATGATATTGGTAGTCGATGATGAGCCGCATTTGCGCAATAGTTTATCTTCCATACTCGATCTGCACGGTTATGCTTCCTCGACCGCGGAAGGCGGCAGATCCGCCTTGCAAGCGCTGGAAGACCATGAATTCGAACTGATACTCCTCGATCTTGGCATGCCCGACATCGACGGGCACAAAGTCATGGAACGTATCAGCGCAGAGCAGCGCGATACGTGTGTCATCGTAATCAGCGGGGACATTTCCATCGATTCCGCCATCAGCGCTCTGCGTTACGGCGCTTGTGACTATCTGAAAAAACCTTATGACACAAACGAGCTCATGCTCAAAATCAGCAATGCGCTCACCCGGCGGCGGCTGGAAAAGGAAAACAAGCTTATCAATCAGCATCTCAAGGAATCCGAGCGCTGGTACCGTTATATGGTCAACAACTCGCCCGACTTCATTTACACGCTTGATGCCGAAGGATATATCACCTTTTGCAACGACCGGATAGAATCACTGCTGGGTTATGACAAAAATACGGTGATCGGCAAACATTTTTCTGCATTGATTTATCCGGAAGATATAGAAATATCACAACATGTCATAAAAGAAAGGCGAACGGACGGACGCACCATCAATAATGTCGAGATCCGCATCCCCCATGGCGCCGAACCCAATCTGCTGACGCTGGAGTTCAGCTCTTTCGGGATATATGAAGACAATACACCGGGACAGCCTTCCGAATACAAGGGGACGTATGGCGTTGCGCGCGATATCACGGAAAGGAAAAAAGCCTCCGAACTCATCATGTATCAGGCATACCACGATCTGCTTACGGGACTGGCGAACCGCAACCTGTTTCGCGATCATCTGGAACTGGCTATTGCGCAGGCGCGCCGTTTCCAGCACAAGCTGGCGCTGATGTTTCTCGATCTCGATCGCTTCAAGCATGTCAACGATACTCTGGGGCACACCGTAGGCGATCTTTTATTGATTGAAGTCGCAGGACGCCTGAAAAATTGTCTGCGTGAAGGCGATACGCTGGCGCGGCAGGGCGGCGATGAATTTACCTTGCTGTTATCGCATATCGACAGCCAGGAAAACGTCATCAGCGCCGCCGACAAGATCATCAAGGAATTCAGCGCTCCCTTTTATATCAACGGTCATGAATTATATGTGCCGATGAGCATAGGCATTTCATTGTATCCCGACAACGGCGAAACCATCGATGCGCTTATCAAAAACGCCGATATCGCGATGTACGACAGCAAAGCGAAAGGCAGGAACCGGTATCAGATGTATACGCCCAATATGAACGCGAGCTTTGATCAGCGGTTTTCATTGGAAATCCAGATGCGCAAGGCGCTGGAACGCAACGAATTTCAAATTGTCTATCAACCCCAAATCCATGTGGGTACAGGTATGATTTCCGGCATCGAATCGCTGGTACGCTGGGCTTCGCCTCTGCTTGGTTATCTTTTGCCCTTGAAATTCATTCCCTTGGCGGAAGAAACCGGATTGATCGTACCTATCAGTGAGTTCATATTGGAATCGACTTTCAAACAAACCCAGCTTTGGCACCAGTCGGGACTGTTACCACCTCGCATAGCCATCAATATTTCATTTCGGCATCTCGAGCAGGAAAGTTTTGTCGATTATATCTCGAATTTACTGAGCTTGTACGAACTCTCGGGTTCCATGTTCGAAATGGAAATCAATGAGACCACCTTATTGAATGAAGGCAACCACATCGTTGAAAAACTTCATGCTTTGACGGAAATGGGTATAAAAATCGCTCTGGATGATTTTGGCACCGGTTACTCGTCAATGAATTACCTTAAAAAATTTCCTATCGGAACCATCAAGATTGACCAGTCATTCATGCCCAAGTTTGTCGGCGATTCGGATAACGAATCCATCGTCACTGCAATCTGTTCACTAGCGAAAAACCTCAAACTCAATCTGATCGCCGAAGGCGTCGAACTTGCCGAGCAGTACCATCTTCTGCATACGCTGGACTGCAATGAAGCGCAAGGCTATCTCTTTTGCAAGCCGCTGTCCGGTCAGGAAATCACCGAACTTCTGCTAACAAAATCGTCTCTGCTGCCTCGGCATTGATCAATATCGATTTGACCCGTCGCAGTGGTGGCGGATTGTTTGAAGGTGCTCAACGATATATTTCGCCTTCGTATTTCATAGCCGACAGATCCTTTAGTTCGTGTTTTATCCACTCGATAAATAATTTGGTTCGAGCCGGCAGCAATTTTGCATGGGGATAGACGATATCTGTACAAATCGCGTCCCCGCCGGGGCAATATACATTTGTCCAAAAAGTACCGGCGCCGTTTCGACCAGATGCCCGACAGGCTCAAGAGCATGCCTATTCAATGCGGATTCGGCATCCTTTACAGCTGCCAGTAATCGGCGGCAGCTTTCGATATAATGCCGACCTTCTTCGGTGAGAGCGATACGCCGCGTGGTGCGATTAAACACGCGTATCGCCAGATGCGCCTCCAGTGCAGCCAATGTGCGTGCTATTGCCGGCGGGGAAGACAACATTACGCCAGCGGCAGCCGTCAGACTCCCGGTTTCGGCAATAATCACCGCTGTTTGCATCGCCTTGAACTTATCCATGTGATTATTCCATTTAACGAATTTGTGTTATGCCGGAAATGCTGTTTACCCAGCCAATAGTTATGATTACACTGAATCGACTGTTTAACCTGGAAACGGCAGATGGACGAGTTGAAGTGTGCGTTCATCGCGGTGCAGGGCAAGGCATGTGTGACGTGAAAAAACGTACAATTCCATTCGTAGTGTACCCACCCCGCAGGTAAATGGCGAATAAGCATGGAAACAATTAATCATTATGGACTTAACCTGGCTGTAGCGGTCAAACCGCCGTTTCCAGGTTAATCTAACAGGAGACATATCGTGCATCCATCCGTACCGGCTCAACCCATCCAATTACATCGTTATTTTCTCTCGGGCCACTGTCATCGTGTCGAATTGTTTTTGTCATTGCTTGAGTTACCTTACGAACTAGTGGAGGTCAACCTAAAAACCGAGGCGCAAAAGCATCCGGCTTTTCTTGCCATGAACCCTTTTGGACAGGTTCCTGTAATTCAGGACGGAGAGGTCATACTCGCTGATTCAAACGCGATTCTGGTATATCTGGCCAGCAGATACGGTTACAATCGTTGGCTGCCTACCGATCCGGTTGAAGCGGCAGCCGTACAACGCTGGCTTGCTGTTGCAGCAGGCCTGCTTGCCTTCGGTCCTGCAACCGCCAGACGGGCAGCGCTTAATAATACAGCCGTTTCTTTGGAGGTTACAGCGCGATCGCAAGCCTTGTTTGCCGTGATGGAATCGGAATTAAGCTACCGTTCATTCCTGACGGGAGTGGATCCTACCATTGCCGATATCGCCAATTACACCTATTGCGCCCACGCCGAAGAAGGGGACATTTCTCTCGATCCTTATCCTCATTTGCGTAGCTGGTTGCAACGAATTGAAGCGTTGCCCCACTTTGTACCCATGACACGATCCAGCATCGGTTTGGCCACATAAAATACCGGGAAACGATACAGAACCTTTTCACGAAGGCGAATGCCTGATGCAGGAATTGGTGGGCATTCGTGAGCGGTTGGAAAATATAAGTCCGTTTATGTCAGAACAGCAACGGATTTTTTTAAGCAATTGCCCTTCGTCATCGGCGGTGGTATAGATGCTGCCGGTTCAATTTGGGCAACGATACTCGCCGGTCAGCCCGGATTCATTAATTCCCCCGATCCTTATCATTTAATAATTCATAGGCTACCATTTGTTTTTGATCCGTTGCATGCAAGCTTGGTAAGCGGAAACAATGTTGCGTTATTGGGAATAGAACAGACTACGCGTCGCCGTAACCGGATAAATAGCTACATCGAGCGTACTACCGATACCAGCATGATCATCGCAGTCAAGCAAAGTTTCGGAAATTGCCCTAAATACATTCAGGCAAGACAAGTTGAGCATGCACCTGTAGAAATCAAGAGTAAGGGGTATGACGCCACAGCATTGAATGATTTGACTCGACAAATAATACTGCGGGCAGACACGTTATTTATCGCTACCGCTCATCCTGTAGGTGCTAGTGTCATGACAGCCTCTAAAGGGATCGATGTGTCACATCGCGGAGGTTTACCTGGTTTTGTATGTGTCGATTCAGGTAATACCTTGATAATCCCGGATTATTCCGGAAATCGTTATTTTAATACCTTGGGAAATATAGTGCTGTATCCGCGTGCGGGAATACTATTTACAGATTTCGAAACTGATGATTTGTTATATATTTCCGCCGACGCCGAAATCATTGCAGACGGTCCCGAGCTCAAATCCTTTGCCGGTGCGGAACGCCTGCTGTTATTGCGTATACGCCAGGTACGACACGTAACTGTTTCCTTACCGTTACGCTGGAGCCGGGAAGTGGAGTTTTCACCGTTTTTGTTAAAATAGCTCTTAGCTTCATCAACGGCCGTTGGCAAAGGCCCTATTTCAGATGTTCCTCAGTGTTCTGATTGACTGGGCATAAATCCGGTTAGTTTATCAGTGGGTTCATAATTATTAATAGCGCAGTTAGCGCTGCTTTGATAATAATTAGGTATTCGAGCAGCGCGCACTAGAGCTGGATTCTACGGGAACGCTGGGGTCTCGCCTTTCGATGGCCTAACAATACCGATCCTGTGTTTAACATCAATCTGTCCAAGTGCGCGGTAACAGTAAGTTTTTAATGTCGCAGCAATCGAAATATCCCTGTAATATCACTTGTTCATAATTATTAATAACGCAATTAACGCTCTGATAATTATGAGGCCGGATACCATGAACAAACGCTACGTTGCAACTCGAGCCATCGGTGCAGCCTTTATCCTGGCGCTCAGCGGCTGCGGCGGCGGGTCGGACTTCTCTACCGCCACCCCGTCGACGCCCACCTCATTGGCCAACGCTATCCTGCAGGCGGAATCCACCGGTGCCGTGCCAAAACTCAATCACGACAACACCGTGCTGGGCCCGGACGTCAACGGTAACGGCATCCGAGACGACATCGATCTCTACATCGCAGCGCAACCCGATACCGCGGCGCAGAAGGCGGCGTTGAGCCAGATGGCGGTCGCGCTGCAGGCATCCATGGCGGTAGATACCACCAACACTTCGGCGCGATTGGCCGTGTCAACAAAAATATCGAATGGCATATCTTGTTTACATACGGTCTATGGAGAAGGAGTGGCATCCCGAAAAGGGGACGATATTGAAAAAATCACCGTTGATACGATGACCCGACTGCATGCTTACGAAAAATACAACCAGGCTGAAAGCGGTTCGATTTTTACATTTCCTCCAGGGAACGGTTGTGGCAATTAATCGGTTATGGCATGTCCGCGCCTTGATCGCAGTTGCACTGTTGGCGGTATTTCAGCCAACGCAAGCCGGCGTATCGGCAGTGCAAACGCTTTGCATGCCGGCGGGTTATACCTTAGGCTATTTTAACGGCATGTGGAACACTGAAAAGAATGCTAAAAAAGGGTTAAAGGCGCTATTGGCGGTAACGCCGTCGCAATACCACAGCGCTCCCATCACGGGAAAGGTACTTTATAACCACACCGGTTGCGGTCGGGCCGGTTCATCGTGCCTCGAAGACATCGCCGAGGTATTCGAGCAGCGCGCACTAGAGCTCGATTCCACGGGAACGCTGGCCGCGCATCTGGAGTATTTCTGGGAATCGTTGGGTACTGCTGCCAGCTTCAC
>JAJYPN010000018.1 GCA_021795395.1 Pseudomonadota bacterium
CGCCCGTCTGGCCTCGAACTTCCTGCCAGACCGGTTCGCCGGAGGCATGGGCAAACAGGCTAAATAAGCTTGCGAGCAGCGTCAGGCATGCACAGAAATACTTCATACCGCTTTACCCTGCGCGACAAGATACGGCCAGCGTACATAAGGCGTGTTGCAGCTTGATGATGTTTTAACTTGTAAAGATGTAAAAAGGGGGGGGCGCTATCCTTTTCCTTTTTTGTTATGGAAAGGATGAACGACGCTGAAACCTGCTTTTCAAGAGCTCGAATTGCTGCGAGATGATTGATTCCGGAAGTTTTTGGCAAGATTAGAACGGCACTTCTATCTCACGCACTTCTTCACCACGAAGCTGCTCGTTGATTACCTCAAGATATTCAAGAAGGGCATCTTTAATGTTTTCGATAGCTTCGGCTTCGGTTGATCCTTGCGACCAACAACCCGGCAAGCCCGGCACCGATACGGAATATCCCTCTTCTGATTCGCGGAGAGCGATGCGGTAGCGCATAAAACCTCCGGCCAAAAATGTCAGTATACACCTGCTTTTTTGTTGTCCAACGTAAAAATTAAGTTGCTGGCCGTAACGAAACGAGGCGAGAAGGAAATGCCGATCATTCAGTTTGGCTGCGGTCACAGAAATAGGGTTTTTAATGGTTTGTTGATGATCTTGCTAATCCGCTCGTTTATTACCGGGTAAGGTCATCCCCATTTCTTGCCGATAGCGCTGGCGTGCGGCTTCTTCGTCGAGCGCATCCCTGATTTCTCGCATCACGCCCGTGAGGTCCGGCGCGGTTTCATCGCATTCATAACGGCCGGTCAAAGCCGTATCGACTGTCAGCTTTCCGCTTTGATAGAGCGACCAAATTTCACGTCCATAGTCGGTTTGCAGCAATTCCGGGGCAAATTGGCCGAAATAGGCGGCGAGATTGTTGACGTCGCGTTCCAGCAAACGTCTTGCCTGATTATTGCCGGCGGCATTAACGGCTTGCGGCAGATCGATAATAACGGGACCGGTGCTACCGACCAGGACATTATATTCCGATAAATCGCCGTGGATAACGCCGGCGCAGAGCATACGAACGACTTCGGCGATCAGCAAGGAATGGAATTCGCGCGCCTGTTCCGGCTCCAGAGTGATATCGTTAAGACGGGGCGCGGCATTGCCTGCGGCATCGGTTACGAGATCCATCAACAGCACACCGTCGAGAAATTGACAGGGTTGAGGCACGCGAACGCCTGCGGCAGCCAGCCGGTACAAGGCATCGATTTCGGCGTTTTGCCAGGCTTCTTCCTGCGCCTTGCGGCCGAACTTGCTGCCGTTCTCCATGGCGCGCGCCTGTCTGCTGTTTTTGACCCTGCGGCCTTCCGTATAATCGACGCTTTGGCGAAATGCACGTTTATTCGCTTCTTTGTAAACCTTGGCGCAGCGAATTTCTTCACCGCAGCGAACGACGTACACGGTAGCTTCCTTCCCGCTCATAAGCTGGCGTATGACTTCATCGACCAGACCTTCTTTGACTAGCGGCTCGATTCGTTTAGGCGTTTTCATGCTTGATTTTACAGCGACAAGATAGGTTAAGCGCAGACAGCCCATGGATGTTGGCGGAGTGGACGGGACTCGAACCCGCGACCCCCGGCGTGACAGGCCGGTATTCTAACCAACTGAACTACCACTCCTGATTTCAAACGATGGGCTTGAAAGATTCGGGTTGCATCAGCGCAACTACTTTAATGGATGGCGTCCCCAACGAGATTCGAACTCGTGTTATCGCCGTGAAAGGGCGGTGTCCTAGGCCTCTAGACGATGGGGACTTTGAAATTCACAAGCAAAAAATTATAACAGTATTTTACTTATTTGAAAATAGGGTCATCACTATACCCATTAACAATCCGGCAAATGCGGCAGGTACCAGCGCTATCCAGAAGCTCGGTTCGCCGTATTTGACAAAATCGATAAATCCGAAGATCAAGCCTGATACAGCGGCTATCAAGCTCGTCCAAACCAGAATAACGCCGAATCGATGCATGGATATTGGTCCGTCTAGTCAGGAATGCGTCACGTTGCCTGATCTTCTTAAACGCATTTAACGAAGTCGGCAATTCTACCATTGAATTGATAAGTGTCAATGCTGCGACTGACATGCCGTAATTCAAATTCGATTGACGCATCGGGCATTTCAATATAACATTCTAAAGAACATTAGATTGAGATGCTATGCATGGATAATCAAAGATTGATCAAGGATCTCCTGTACGAGCAGGTGTCCCGCCTGGCCAAAGCGGTTGCCAGCCCCAAGCGGCTCGAACTGATAGAAGTGCTATGCCAGAGCAGTAAAACCGTGGAGCAGCTCGCACACGATACGGAACTTTCCGTCAAGCTGACGAGCGCGCATTTGAAGGAACTGAAAGCGGCGCGTCTGGTGCGCGCGCAGCGAGACGGCAAATACATGATCTATGAGCTGGTCGATAATCACGTTGCCGACTTGTGGGTGATGCTGCGTGAATTGGCAGAGGAGCGTTTACTGGAACTGCAGCATGCGATGCAGCAGTTGGTCGCGCGGCCTGACGAGCTGAAACCGGTCGATAGCGGAGATTTGCTGGCGCGGGCGCAACGCGGTGAAATCGTGATCATCGATGTGCGACCGGGGGCGGAATATCGATTCGCACATTTGCCCTACGCCCGTTCGCTGCCGCTGGACGAGCTAAGGCAGCGATTGAATGAGTTGCCGGCGGATAAAACCATCGTGGCCTATTGCCGCGGCCCTTTTTGCCTGATGGCGAATGAAGCGGTCGATTTGTTAAGAAAAGAAGGTCTACTAGGAATCAGAATGGAATCCGGCGTAGCGGAATGGCGTTTGCAAGGACTGCCATTGGTAGTGGAATCGTTAGGCCAGACTCTCGGTTAATTTATAGACTGTAAGGGATAATTATATGTTTTTCAAACAATTAGCGACAAAGGAAGCTTCTCTGTCATATTTTTTTGGTTGTGGTACGCTGGGGAAGTCGGCAGCCGTCGATGTGGTGGCTGGCGATGAAGACTGGTTTATATCGGAAGCGCAAAAAGCCCATGTAACAATCAGTTACGTGATCGATACGCATATTCACGCCGATCATTATTCGGGCGGACGCAAGCTGGCGGAAAGATTAGGCGTACCGTATTGCCTGCATGAAGTGGATGCGCCTCAGCTTGCTTTTCCTATCCAGGCGTTAGGCGACGGCGAAACGCTGGATTTGGGCAATGTCATGGTTCAGGTGCTGCATACGCCCGGTCATACTCTCGATAGCATCTGCCTGCTCGTAACCGACAAGCGGCGCGGGTCTGAGCCCTGGTTTGTGATCACCGGCGATACCCTGTTCGTAGGCAGCGCCGGCCGTCCCGATCTTGCGGGGAAGGAAAAGGAAATGGCCGGTCTGTTATTCGACAGTCTGCACGGAAAGTTGCTCACTTTGCCCGATGAGACCGAAATTTATCCTGGGCATCAGGCCGGATCGGTATGCGGAGCCGGCATTTCCGGTAAACCTTCATCGACCATCGGATTTGAAAAACGGTTTAACCCAGCGTTGCAGATTCATGACAGAAATGAATTCATCTCAAAGCTGATCAGCGATATTCCGCCACGCCCGGCGGAAATGGACAAGATCATAGCGGCCAATATTGCCGCCTGAATCGAATTGGCTACCTGGCCGGATAAGGATAATAATGACTGCAACCGAAAGCCCGAAATATGTCCGTGGCATACGCGCAAATCTCGACCAGTTCCTGCTGCAGGCCGTCCAGGTGTTTTTCGTGGGATTGATGATAGGTATGGAGCGCAATGTACTACCGGTCTTAAGCCGGAATTTCGGCGTGCAAAACGGTTCTTTCATGTATCTGATGGCGTTCGTCGTTTCGTTCGGTTTTGTCAAGGGTATATTGAATTTTGTTGCGGGTCGCCTATCCGAGCGTATAGGGCGTAAGAACGTATTGCTGCTGGGCTGGATTGCCGCCATTCCTATTCCGTTCATGATACTGTACGCGCCCGATTGGGGCTGGATCGTGGCGGCTAACGTTTTTCTCGGGATTAATCAGGGATTTGCCTGGAGCATGACCGTTACCAGTAAAGTCGACATTACTCGCGCCGAACAGCGAGGGTTCGCTACCGGCGTCAACGAATTCGCGGGTTACGCTGCAGTCGGTCTGGGCGGTTTGGCGACTGGCTATTTGGCGGTGCTATATGGCCCACGGACAGCATTATTCGGTTTTACTCTCGCGGTCATCGCGGTCGCCGCGACGATAGCCCTATTATTCATCCGCGAAACCCTGCCTTGGGCCAAAGCCGAAAGCATGGAGCATGAGGCAGGCATGTATACCGGTTCGCAACCGCGATTTCCGCGAGACGTATCGGCCCATCCCGGTACGTGGGAGATTTTCACTCTGGTGTCGTTTCGGCACCCGACGCTAAATGCGTTGTGTCAAGCCGGAATAACCAATAAAATAGCTGATGCCTTGTTATGGGTATTATTTCCGATCTTTTTGCGAGAGCATGGGCTGAATTTGATCCAGATAGGCTGGGTGACAGCAATTTACGGTCTGGTGTGGGGAGCTTCCCAGCTTTTGACCGGAGCTTTATCGGATATCATCGGTCGTAAGATACCGATCGTGGCGGGATTGTGGATACTGGGTTCGGGTATTTTAAGCGTGCCTCTGGTTCACGGTATTATTGCATGGAGCATCGATTCGGTTGTCATGGGCATCGGAATGGCATTGCTCTATCCCAATCTTATCGCTTCCGTTGCGGATATTTCTCATCCGAACTGGCGTAGCTCTGCGCTAGGAACGTATCGTTATTGGCGCGATACCGGTTACGCTATCGGTGCGCTTGCTCTGGGCTGGGCAGCGGATTGGGGTCATGGGATCGTTACGGCATTCTGGTTTGCAGCAGCGATACTCGCCTTGTCGGGGATATATGTGCTGTTGAGAGCTGAGGAAACACACCCGCGCCTGAATCCGGCCGTATCCTGAACAGGACGCAGATAGGGGTTCGCATGGGTTGGATCATGACTGCGTTGATCGAATGTTGTGTCAAGCAGGGATCGCACGCAGTGCATACGCCGGCGTGGTTCAATGGGAAATCGATGGAGACTGTCGATGTGCGAACTTTTTGGACTGACAAGTAGCAAGCCCGTCGCGGCTTCTGTGTGTCTGGCAGATTTTCAGCAACGGGGCGGCGGGGCGGGCAATAATCCCGATGGTTGGGGTTTGGTATATAAAGCCGACGCCCGTTTCCTGCTGGTCAAAGAACCGTTTCCGGCAATTCGTAGCCGCCTTTATGCACAGATAGTCGCGGATATTTGCTCCGATCTGATACTCGCGCATGTGCGCAAGGCAAAGTACCCTTTGATCAACTCTCTGGTAAATACGCATCCTTTTCAGCATGAGTGCTGCGGCAAGCAATGGGCATTTGCCCACAACGGTTTGATTCCCGAAGTCATAGCGCTGGAGTTGACCAGTCATCATGCGGTATGCAGTCCTGACGGTCAAACCGATTCCGAATACGCCTTTTGTTATTTGCTCGGCCACATTGCCAGACAGTTGAACGGTGATACGCCGTCGGCGCCCGGATCGTGGTTCGAAACAATCGCGCATGTTGCCGAAGCGATTGCTTCCTACGGGCAATTCAATTTTCTGCTTTCGGACGGGGATTACCTCATTGCTTATGCGCACGACCGCTTGCATTATCTGGAACGCCAGGATACCACTTCACCAATGGAGGCGGATGCGATTACGCTGATCGCGACGGAACCTCTTCTGTCCTGTGCGCCGTGGCTGCCGTTCGAACCCGGCGAGTTACGCATCTATCGTCAGGGCCGATTGGTAGGGGGCACAAGGACTCATCCCTCGGTTCCCGCCAGGAAAATCGCCGCGATTTCGTGAACGGGGAGACCGTGGGCGGCGAGATGTTTCGGCAGCATTAAAATAATACAATAAACGTTACACTCTACGACTATCGCAGCAATCCGGTTAGGGATATCCAGTTCCGTGGATACTTCGTACTGTTAATTCGAGTAGCGGAGGTGAGTATCGGCATGCTATGGTAGCCGACCGTTTCCGTTGACGGGTACGACTATCCGGCAGAGCGTTATTTTGGCCGTAACATGGAACGGGGTTTGCGGAAGAGGTGTTCGAGCGTTTTCTGTCCCGTTTGATGCAAACGATGAGCAGGTTTTTATCGATTCTTACTGAGAGTTACATGACTATACTTATTATTCTGGCTGGTCTGGCCACCGGTATTTTATTGGGGTTATTGGGTAGCGGAGGATCGATCGTTACGGTTCCTGCGCTCGTCTATTTGTTGGGGGTGCATCCGAAATCGGCGATTGCGCTGAGTCTGGGTATTGTAGCCATAACCGCTGCATTTTCTGCAATAAATCATTTTCGCGCGGGTAATGTCAACCTGAAAGTGGCGGTAATTTTCGGTGTGTGTGGAATGGCGGGAACTTACGGCGGGACCAAACTGGGCTTGCTCATGCCGGCCATGCTGCAAATGGCGTTATTTGCGTTCATCATGTATGCCGCGGCCTATAGAATGCTCAAGCCTAAACGCCGTTTCGGATACGTTCCTGCGGATGAAGTTCATGGCGAGATCGAAGTGATGCTGGATACCGAAATCAAGCCTGTCCGTTACGGATTGGTAGCATTGCTCGGATTGACTGTTGGCGTCCTTACCGGGCTGGTAGGCGTGGGCGGCGGATTTCTGATCATCCCCGCGCTCGTGCTGTTCTCGGGCATCCCGATGAAACAGGCGGTAGGAACATCGCTGGTTATCGTGGCCGTCAATTCTGCAACCGGGTTTGCAGGATATTACGGCGTAGTGCCGCTGAATTATGCACTGATGGGTACATTCACCGGCGTTGCCATCGTCGGCGGATTCATCGGTGCCCAAATTTCTCGCCATGTCTCTCCAGATAATCTTAAGCACGTCTTCGGCGCGTTTCTGGTATTGGTCGCTACCTATATTCTGTTCAAAAGCGTGCTCTGACCTTGTGTTCTTAACTGAGTAATGTATTAGCAGTTTCCTTGCAGTCAGGATAACCGTTTGAGGTTTTGACAGCAGTGGGATATAAGCAGACCGTAGCAAATCTTTACTGGTGCTGATTAAATATGGGAGGCGACATCATGATGTGGACATATGGGCCGTGGGGTGGATTTCCGTGGATGTGGATATTTCTTATTGTGCTGTTTATATTGCTATTTATTGGGCGTGGCAGGTACGGATGCGGCCGTCATGGTACGCAAAAGACGGGGGAAAGCGCACGTGAAATTCTGGACCGGCGTTATGCACGTGGAGAAATAAACCGGGAGGAATATCAGCAGATGAAAAAAGACATGGAATAACGGTATCCGTAACCAATAAAAGAATGAATATTCGATGCTTCAGGAAAAACTATTTCCAGCGACAATGATGCCTGATTCGGATTGGTGGCATGCGCTATGGCCCCATCCGGACAGCGTAGTGCGAGCGTTGCATGTGAAACCAGGCATGACGGTGGTGGATTTGGGCTGTGGCGATGGCTATTTTACCGCTGCTATCGCCAGGCAAGTCGAAGCAGGATATGTCATCGGCCTTGACCTTGATCCTGAAATGCTGGCGCAAGCTAAAGCGATGTGCTCGGTTAGTGAGAACTGTGATTGGCTGTTGGGCGACGCCATGACGTTAAGCGAATTGATGCCCGATCCGGTTGATTTCGTCCTGATCGCAAATACCTTTCATGGTGTGCCGGACAAAACAGGACTGGCCAGGCAAATAGCAGCAATACTGCAATCCGCCGGTCGTTTTGCCATCATCAACTGGTATCCGTATCCACGTGAAAATACCATTGTGCTGGGGCAGGCGCGCGGTCCGCGTACCGAATTGCGTATGTCCGTTGCGCAGACGCAATCTTTGGTGGAACCAGCGGGTTTCGAACTGGAGACTTTGGTTGAATTTATGCCTTATCATTACGGAACGATTTTCCGTAAAGCAGTTTGATTTGCAGTTTATAAAGTTATTGGCAAAAAAACACCAGAGGTGAAAAAGCCTCTGGTGTTTTGAGTCGAATAATAACGTGTTGTCTGTTAATTATTCAATACGGCAGGAGCGCTGAATTTTTTGCCGTCTATCGTCAAAACCTGCACAACGTAATTGCCTGGAGTCAAGGTGCTGGCTTGTGGAGCCGGGGGCAGATTGATGGTGGCTTTTGCACCTACTTCCGCTGTCAGGCTCTCGATTCCGGGTTTGAACTTGTTGTAGATATATTCGTTGACGATGGCTTTTTTACTCAAGGCTGCCAGTTGATCTCCCGACCAGACTTCGACCGGTTTATTGTCGCTACCCAGTAAGGCTACGCGAGCGATATGGGCTGGAACGTCCGAAGATCCGCCATCTATGTAGGCATCGAAAGTGACTGAACCATCATGATGTAACACAGGATTGCTGACTTTTACATGATGTTTGGCCGGGCTGACCGGTCCGCCGTGGAAAGGTCCGATGACCGAGCCACGATAATAGCTGTATGTCAGTACGACAAAAAGCACAGTGATGATAAAGAAAAATTTCATCAGCGGATCGAGTACGCGCTCAGGCAACGGATCGCTGGCTATCCATTTATACCATGAAGCGGGTGCCCTGGTACGGCGTTTCATCAGCCAGGCGTCGATGGAATAAGCTCCTGCGCCTCCCAGGAACAAGGTTGCTCCCATACCGAAATTGGAAGCGGCCATGGTCCATTCATCGATACAGGTAGCGCCTTGCCAGCCGAACAGAAGCATCAATACGAAACTCAGGCCTATCGTGACCAGTGCACTCAAGCGGGTCAGAAATCCGACCATCAGGAAAAGACCGAAAATCAATTCTACCGCGCTGAATACGATAACACCGACATAAAGCAGATAGAAATGTTGTAACAGGTAGCTGACCAGATGATCCATGCCCAATAATGCGCCGGGCATGGCGGTCTGGAATTTGTTCGCCATCCAGTGATGTGCGCTCGGATCGAGTTTGGAGGGGGCGTAAATGAAGCGGCGGCTGCCGCCTCCCCAATAAATCCATCCCTGAACGAAGCGCACGCAGAGCAATACCATGCCGACTATACGCCAGCTGCCTGCTATGGAAAGGGGGGTTTCGGAAGTATGGCTTGCAGTAGTTGACATATAATCCTCGCAAAATAGAGCATCATCGATGATTCGATACCGAAATGCTGCCACGGTAGCGAATCATTAATAAGTCATCTGTCGCTTTCAGGACAGACGGCCGCCTTTTAGTTGACAGGGTCTACTACGTAATGTTTTCTGGCTTGTAAAAAAGCCACTTCTGCAAAGCCGGATGGGACGATGTCTTCGTCGGTGACATGATACAGTGTGTGGAAATCGATGCCCTGTTCCAGCAGCGAATTATTGCAAACGTCGAAACGAACGCCTTTGCGCGCTAATTCGTCAAGTTGTGCCTTGGTTTTTTCATCGGGATTCTTGAGCAGGGTAACACCCTTGGCATACAGTACGACGGTGATATCCATCTTGCCTTTCCATTCCTCCGCAGCCTTGATGGTATTGGCGATATTGCGAAGTTTCATGCCCTGTATGCCTTTGTTGTCGGAAGTCAGGGGCACGACGATCTTGAGTCTGCCGTAGGGTTCATGTTTGATGTTGGGCTTGACATAGGCGCTCGGTGCCGCGGTAGTCGCTGCGGCAGGAGCGGCCACGTCAGCGTAGGCGGATGCTGCTGCAGCCACGGTAAATGCTGACGCGAGCATGGTTAATACGAGGTTTTTACAGATATTCATGTTTCTTTTCTCCTGATTTATAAATAGTAAATTAGAGTGCAACGCCATCTGCTCTCCGGCCAATTTGCGTTGACTCAAGTGATGATTTGTCTGCTCCATGTTTGAACCGATGATATTGTCAAACCACCCTCGGCCAGATAGAGCATTCATCATTTGATGCATCTGCTTTTAAAGCACTGCTTATTAGCAATTTACATCGCGCAGCGACAGATATATTATATGGGATGTAATAGAAAGTCTATATACACATTTAACTCAGAATATACGGGAGACCCCTTGATGATTTCTTTGCAAACCGTTACCAAATCTGCGCGGACGCTACAGCGCAAGTCCCTGAAATTCACTCTGTCCATGTTGGTATTAAGTGCATTGTCGCAAGCTTTTGCAGTCGATAGCGCGATGGCCGCATCGGCAGAGCAGGCCGATTCCGTGTATCCGCCCTGGAGCAAGGGCGCCAACAACCCGGTTTCCGAAAAGGGGCTGGAATTTACGGTTCCGCAAGTAGACAATTTGCCCGATCTGCATGGCAATCCGATCCAGCCCGGCTTGACGATTTTTGTGGGCGGCAACTATTTCTTTGCCATGGCACCTTTGGTCGCGGCATTTGAACAGCAGCATCCCGAACTCAAGGGCAAGATATTTTACGAAACGCTTCCCCCCGGTCTTTTAGCCAAGCAGATCGCGCTCGGCGGAACCATTACCGTCGGCAATATGACGTGGACCGTGCATCCTGACGTATACGCGGCAGGCCTGAAAAAAGTCAAGAGCGTGATCAAGGACGGTTATGCTGTCGGGCCTGAAGTCACCTATGCGACAAATACCCTCACGATCATGGTGCCTAAAGGTAACCCCGCTCACATCAAGAGCTTGAACGATCTGGGCAAACCTGGCGTTCGCCTGGTGATGCCCAATCCCGCGTGGGAAGGCGTAGCTCGCCAGATCAAGGCCAGTCTGGTGAAAGCCGGCGGTCCTGAACTGGAAAAAGCCGTGTATGAGACCAAAGTGAAAAATGGCGAAGCCATACTGACTCAAATTCATCACCGCCAGTCACCGCTTTATCTGATGCTGGGTAAAGCCCAGGCAGGCGTAACCTGGAAATCCGAAGCCATATTCCAGCAACAGGTAGGCAATCCTATCAGCTTTGTCACCATTCCCGAGAGCCAGAATGCTACGGGCATCTATGCTGCTGCTACGATCAAGGATGCGCCGCATCCCAAAGAAGCGCGCGAATGGATCGATTTCCTGCATTCGCCCGCTGCGCTGGCGATATTCGAACGTTACGGGTTTAAACCTGTGCAGAAAAAAGCGGATTGATCAAGCGCATCCTGTAATTCAGACATCGTATGCAAGTAAGGACGGCACGCAGGTGCCGTCTTTTTTTTATGCACGCAGCACGTACTGCGGTGTTATTTAATAACTGCCTGACAGGAAAATTTGAATTGATGAACGTGTGGGCAACTCCGAAATCGATTAAAAAACTATTCAGATTATGATGAATGTCCAATAATTTTCTGTGCGTTATCGTACGCAAAATTATGGTAACTGAAACTAAAATATACTTTCTAAACATTTGCTTGATATAACTTGACTATGAGCGAAACTTCACTTAGTCTGAAATGGCTGTACGTATTTCAGTACGTTACAGGAATCGGGCGCATTATTGATTTTCCATCTTTCGAATAACCTATCGGGTTACTCGGACGGTTTATTGGCGCCTCTGAAGCGGTGGAGAGCTACTGCACGATCGCATGGTGCGGTCAATAATGTTATCGCTATTTTTTCCGTATCGTCCGGTAATATGATGCCGCATATATTAAGCAAGGTTTATGTCCGCTATGTGAGAGATAGAAGCCTCAACAAGGATAGTATGGGCTGATTATCTTTCAATAATTTAATCAAGGAGTAATATCATGAAATCGAAATTTGTTGCCGCAATGATCCTGGGTTCTGTGATGGGGATGACTAATTTGACCTATGCCGATACATCGACGGGTTCAGGAACGATCGGTGTCAGCCCGCAAGAATCCCAGGGCGCCGCATTGGGATGGAGCGCCGAGAAACAGATTCTGCATAAAGCGGTTTATAACGACGATCTGAAAAAAATCGGCGCTATCGAAGATATCATCATTTCGCCTGAAAAATCCGTGTCCTATGCGGTAATCGGAGTGGGCGGTTTCCTCGGTATGGATCGTCACGATGTACTTATTCCTTTCAACCATTTACGGCTGGACGGTAATAAACTGGTTCTTCCGGGTGCAACCAAAAGCGCACTCAAAGGTCTACCAGCATTTCGCTATAGCCGTCAATAAAATGGCTTGACAGCCATTTTGATTTGTTTGTTTCACCTCCCCGGTCTTGAAGGGAACTTGTCATGAATATTCGTAATTTGTATTTGTGCAGTATATTTGCCCTGGGATTAATGCTGGGGGGGTGCGCTACCACTCCGCCTGCACCGCCAGTTACAGTAGCCGATATTGTCAAGCTGAGCAGTGCGGGCGTTGCACCCGAACAGATCATCGACCGCATGAAAGCGGCCGATATGGTTTATCGCTTGAAAGCAAGCCAGCTGGATAGTTTGCATCAGCAAGGGGTGTCGGATAAGGTGATCGACTATATGCAGCAGACGTATCTCGACGCCGTTCGGCGCGATCAAAGGGTCGAAGACTGGAATATGTGGTGGCAAGGTCCGGACGGTTATTTTTACGGGGGCTGCAATTTCGGGATGTGGCCTTACGCCTGTTATTGACTCTATGATCACAGATTTGTCTGCATGAATGAAAGATGAGCCAGTTTAAAAATCTTTCATCGCATATTTTGCAAGCCTCGGCATCGATGGTTGGGGTTTGCGTGATGATTATCAGTATTGTTAAATTGTTGCATTTGGGCTTATCGGTCGGCAGATTGATCGATAAGATGCTCGGTTTGGATAACGTGCTCTTTTTGTTCAGCGCCTTGCTGTCGTATGCTTCGATGCGTACCGAGCGTTTATCCTATCGCCTGGAAAACCTTGCGGATGCCTTGTTCATGTTTGGTCTAATCTGGATGACCGCTGCTTCGTTGGTTCTATCTTTTGCAATACTTTGAAAGGGCTCCGATATGAGTGCAAAACCTGGCCCGGTTTCCGGAACGGCGCCTTCAGGCCCTTACAGTAAACCGGTATGGGCCTCGGCGCGTAAGGATATGGTCGGTGGCACGCCAGTTTCTTCCCGGCTTTGGTTCACCGTCGCGCAAGGCATAGTCAGCGAAGTATATTATCCTCGCATCGATATCCCGCAGCTCAAGGACCTGGGATTTATCGTTGCGGACGACAGCGGTTACTGGGAAGAAGTTCGCCGTGTTTCCGGTTATGCACTCAACTTTGAGCATCCGGGCATTCCGGTGCTGACTGTGCGTCACGAACGCAAGCGATATACGCTTACGCTGAAAATTTGTTCCGATCCGCATCGCGATGTATTACTGATCGACATCACATTAACCGCTGATGCTGGTTTGCGTGTTTATGTGCTTGCGGCGCCTCGGCTAGGTGGCGATACGCAGAAAAATTATGCATGGGCCGACGAATGGGAAGGTCGCGCCGTGTTATGGGCGCAACAAGCGGAGTTCGGGCTTGCTCTGATGTGCGCCGATACAGAAGGATTGCCGGGTTTTGGTAAGCGGTCGGTTGGAATTGTTGGGACGAGCGATCTTTGGCAGGATTTTGCTCGTCACGGACGCATGACCTGGAATTATGCTCAGACTCCCCCAGGGGAAGTTGCGTTGGCGGCAGAATTGCCGGCGAAGTGTACGCTGGCATTGGGGTTGGGAACGAGCAGGGAAGCTGCCGCCACACTCGCATGGTGCGCTCTTGCCCAAGGATTCGATGCAGCGTGGAATACACAGTGCGCAATGTGGATCGATTGGCAGAAAACCTGCAAATGGCCGAGCAAACTTGACAAGTTACCTGCACCAGCCATGAAATTGTTGCAAATCTCGGCCAGCGTACTCAAGGTTCATCAGGATCATACTTATCCTGGCGCAGCAGTTGCCAGCATGTCGATACCCTGGGGTGAATTCAGCCAGAGCGTGGGCGGTTATCATCTGGTCTGGTCGCGGGATCTGGTTGAAACGGCAGGGGCGCTGCTCGCCATGGACGACCTGCGGAGTGCGCGGGAAATTCTGTGCTATTTGATTGCTACGCAACAGGACAGCGGACATTGGCTGCAAAATCAATGGTTGGGGGGCAAGGCATACTGGCAGGGAATACAGTTGGACGAAACAGCTTTTCCGGTATTGTTGGCGGCAGGTTTGCAAGCCCGCGGGGCGTTAGGCGATATTCAGGTGAGTGATACGGTGCGCCGTGCACTGCGCTTCATTCTCCGCGAAGGTCCGGCAACGGGAGAAGACAGATGGGAAGAAGATGCTGGTATCAATACATTTACCTTGGCTGTCACGATCGCCGCGCTGGTGGAAGGCGCCGCCTTACTGAATGGAAAAGAGCGGGAATGCGCTTTGATGGTGGCGGATTACTGGAATCTCAGGCTTGAGGACTGGACTTGGGTAGAAAATACAAGCCTCGCGCGAAAGCTGGATGTACCCGGTTATTATTTGCGCAGCGTACCCAACGATAATTTGACTCCTCAGGTCGACAAAGCGCAGCATGTTCTGATCAAGAACCGCAGTCTTGATCCCGATTTGAGTGCCGAAGACCAAATAGCTACCGATTTTCTGCAGTTGGTCCGGTATGGACTGCGCGATCCAAAGGACCATCGTATTCTTGCCAGCATAGCTGCTGTGGACAAGCTGTTGCGGGCCGACACTCCGAGCGGGCCGATCTGGCACCGTTATAATGGTGACGGTTATGGCGAACATGAGGACGGCACGCCTTTTGACGGCGATGGTTGCGGTCGGGGGTGGCCCTTGCTCAGCGGCGAACGCGGTCATTATGCGCTGGTGGCGGGCGACGATCCCTTACCTTATATAGTATCGATGATCGCCATGACGGGCAATGGCAATTTATTGCCCGAGCAGGTATGGGACAGCGAGCCGATACCCAGATACGAGCTTTATCCGGGCAAACCAAGCGGATCAGCCATGCCGTTGGTATGGGCGCATGCTGAATATATCAAATTATGCCTAAGCTATGCACAGGGCTTTCCTGTCGATAGACCGGCGCAAACCTGGTTGCGCTATCGGGGACGGCGTCCGCACATTGATTATTATGTCTGGAGCATGAAACAACGCTTGCATATACTCCCTGTAGGAAAAGAGTTACGCGTGATGACAAGCGTACCCGCAAAGATACATTGGGGGGTCAACGGCTGGCAAAAGGTTACAGATACCGAGGCCATGGACCAGGGGTTGGCGTACATCGCCCATTTGCCTACTGCCAGACTGAAAGCCGGCGATACTGTGGAATTTACATTTTATTATCCTGATACAAAAATCTGGCAGCAAGAGGATTTTCAGATCCGTATCGTGGAACGAGGAGATGACCGATGACGAATATCAATCTCTCAGACAGACGCGCGCTGGTGACGGGATCAAGTTCGGGATTGGGCGAAGCGATAGTTATCGCCTTGTCTGCAGCCGGGGCAAATGTGGCCGTGCATTACCATAAAGACCGCACGGCTGCCGAAGCCATTGTAACACGTATTCAAGATCAGGGCGGCAAAGCATTTGCCTTTGGAGCGGACGTGTCGGTTCCTGACGAAGTCGTGGCCTTGTTTGCGGAAGTAAACGCTACGCTCGGCGGTATCGATATCCTGGTCAACAATGCCGGTATGGACGGTATCCAGGCCAATTGCGTCGATAGCGATCCGCAACATTGGTCACAGGTTTTGGCAGTAGATTTACAGGCGCCGTACTATTGTACCCGGCAAGCTCTGCAATTCATGCTGGCGCAGCAAAGCGGCGTCATTTTGAATATCACTTCTGTGCATGAATTTATTCCCTGGTCGGGCTACAGCGCCTATACCAGCGCGAAATCGGGCCTCTCCATGTTTACCAAAACTATCGCCCAGGAAGTCGCCAATCAGGGGATACGCGTGCTCGCCATTGCTCCAGGCGCCATTCGTACCTCGATTAACGCGCAGGTATGGCAGAACCCGCAAGGTTTGGCTGATTTGAACCGCAAGATTGCAATGGGGAGGATAGGCGAACCCGATGAAATCGCCAAAGTGGCGGTTTTTCTGGCGAGCGATCTGGCCAGTTATATTACCGGAACTACGATAGCAGTCGATGGCGGCATGCTGATTTATCCGGAATTCAGCCATGGGGGGTGAATGGCGGTCCGCCCAGGTCTCAAATTAAGAGCGGATTTGCATCTAATTTTCCTTCAGAGCGGCAGCGGCGATGATCAATCCTGTACCGACCAGCAATATTCCCCAGCCCCACTGAAATTGGATGGTTTGCATCGCCATGTCGACGAGACCGTGTAATGGGGTGTCGGCGACTGTCGTATCCATATCGGATTTCATTTCCGATATTTTGGTTTGAAAGCGTATTAATGTGTACAACAGTACCGCAAGACTGCCAATTCCGGTCAGCCATAATCCCTTGTAAATTTTCGTTGCACCCAGTATGAGTGAAAGGGCGGCAAATACGAGCACGATGACGGCTTCGGTCCGTCCGTTCTGGTAATAAGTCATTTCGCCCATTATCGGGATACTCACGATAGGCGTAAATACTCCGGCCAGTAAAATCAATGAGCCTATCACGGCCAGCACTTGTTTGATACGCATGATGATTCCTGTTTTGTTGGATGGCTACATGGAGAGCAACAAAAATGCAGTCCTTTATCATGATAGCAGAAGTGTGCCGAATTCAAACGATGGCGTTGAGCGTATCATTCCGCTTCTTCTCCGCCGCCATATTCTGCGGAATCGACCTTGCCTCTAAAGACCATATATTGATATCCGTTATAAAATATCATGATGGGTAGCAAGGGAAGTATGCCGGCCAGCATAAACAGTAGCGTGCTGGGTGCGGACGCCGCATCGGTCCAGGTAATTGCCGGGAAGACGGCATAAGGATACAAACTGCCGACCAGGCCGATGAATGAAGTCGTAAACAGCAAGAGTGTGCCTAAAAAAGGCCAATATTCCCGTCGTTTTAGATACGCCCATAAAGTAATCAGTGCTGCAATGACCGCTGCTGCCGCGGCCGCTCCATACGGTAGCGCAGTAGCGCCTAGCCACAGCGCAGCAATGTGCGCATTGTACGACGGCGTCAACCCAAGCACCAATGCGCCTGCCGCGACCGTTGCTGCCAGCAGCATCAACCCCTGTCGATAGGCGCTGTCCTGCATGAGGCCGGTAGTTTTAAATATCAGCCACCCCGTACCCATCAAGGCGTATCCCAAGGTTACTCCCAATGCCGTGAGCAAACTGAAGGGGGTCAGCCAGTGCCAGCCATTGTTGATGTAATTGCCGCCGAAAGTCGGCCACCCCTGGATCATCGCGCCCAATATCAGTCCCTGGCTCATGGCTGCACCCAGACTGCCCAGCCCGAACACGATATTCCAAATAAGCTTACGCTGGCTGGAATGGCGAAATTCGAAGGCTACGCCGCGCATGATCAAGGAAAACAGCATCAGGATGACGGGAAGATACAGACCTTGCAGCAATGCGGCATAGACGCGCGGAAAAGCTCCGAACAATACGCCGCCCAGCAATATCAGCCAGGTTTCGTTGGCATCCCATACGCTCGATAGGCTCGCCATCATCTTGCCCCGCCATTCCTCATCGCGTACTACCAAAGTGAGTATGCCTACACCCAGATCGAATCCGTCCAGCACAACGTACAACAGCAGCGACAATCCCGCGACGCCGATCCAGAATGCTATCAAAAAATTCTGGATATTCATGTTCTTCCTCCTTTGCGTCCGCTGGGAGAAGTTACTGGTGGCGGTTTCATCGACAGATCGGGACCATTTCGCAACCAGTGACCGGCAAAGATGAAAAAGCCGATGGCAAGAACGGCATATAACAAGGCAAAGCCGGTAATGCTGAAGCCAATGCTGCTGGCGGGAAGCACGGAAGCGCCCTGACTGGTGCGTAAGACGCCATAAATGATCCAGGGCTGACGGCCGACTTCGCGTACTACCCATCCCATTTCCATCGCGATGTAAGCCAGCGGCAGGCCGGCGATCCAGGCTTTGAGCAGCCAGGGAGAGGATTGCCAATTCTGTGCGCGCCAGCCTTTGCGATGCACGTGCCACCAGCTGATCAGCATGATTCCGAACAAATAAAAGCCGATGGCTACCATCAATCTGAAGGCATAAAACAGCAGAGGTAATGCCGGAGGGCGGTTCTGAGCGGGTATGTCCGATAGTCCTTCGACTTTGCCATCCATGGTATGCGTATCGAGCAGACTCAATACATAGGGGAGATCGACAGACCAGTCGTTCCCGGCTTTGGCGGCATCGGGCCAGGCGATCAAAGCCCAGGGAGCGCCATGCCCGTCGGAATTGGTGTGCCAATGACCTTCGATAGCCGCGTTTTTGGAGGGTTGAGTATGAAATACCGAGCGTCCGGATCCGTCGCCGAGATAAATTTGCAGCGGAGTCACGACGATCGCTACCATCAACGCGATTTTAAAGCTTTTGACGAAAAAATCCGGTGAACGATTTTTCAGGATATGCCAGGCGGACAGACCACCGACGACGAAACAACCGATTTCGATCGATGCGATCCACATATGGCTGACACCCCAAACCATATCGGGATTGAGCATGGCAGCCCAGAAATCGGTAACGACAAAGCGATCGTGCATGAATGTTCCGCCGGCGGGCGTTTGCATCCAGGAATTGGCCATGACTATCCACAAGGCCGACAAACTGGCGCCGGACGCGACCATCAAGGTGGAAAGAAAATGGACAAATCGCGGCACTCGTTGCCAGCCGAACAGCATGATGCCCAGGAATCCCGCTTCGAGCATGAACGCCATGGCACCTTCGAAACCGAGCATCGCGCCAAAGAAACTGCCGGCGAAACGCGAAAATTCCGCCCAGTTGGTGCCGAATTCGAATTCCATCGGCAAGCCGGACACCACGCCTACAGTGAAATTGAGCACAAAGAGTTTGGACCAGAAACGCGCGTGATGGTAATAGTCGCTATCCTGAGTCTTGAGCCAAAGCGCTTCCAGTATGACGAGAAAAAAAGACAGCCCTATCGTTAAAACCGGCCACAAGATATGAAACAGGGCGGTAAAGGCAAATTGGGCGCGGGAAAGGTCTACTACGGCGTTTGCTGACATGACATAGGTACTGTTAGCAAAGAAGATGAGTTTTTATAGCAGAGGAAATCGGCGATTGCAATGAATTTTTTTATTTTTTAATCAACCGGAAATACAGGGTTGCGCAGGGTGTTGTTACGAGTGATATCGTACAGACGGATCGCCACAATACGATCTCGACAACCGGGGCTTATCATCCTCTGGGCGAGGTATGGGCAGCGCCCTGCTTCATTCCCTGAGAAAAAAAACCAGCTTTTGTTTTGCGATGTCTATTACGTCCTTTTCCTTGAGCAGGATCGATGCCGAGCCAATCGACCTGCCGTTCAGCCTGGTCGGCTTTCTGCCTTCTACATGGGTGACGTAGTAGCCCATCGGCCGCCTGCTGATCATGGCGAGCTGACCGGGGCGACCGAAGGTTTTCAAGGGGCGGCTGATCAGGATCTCCTGTCCGCTGTATTCGCCTTTAATGCCTCTAACCCCGCCCAGCGGAAATTTACACTTGATTTCACGGGAAATGGAGATAACCTTGTTTGGCTGAGTCCAAGATTTGGTTTCGATGGTCTCTTCCAATTCGGCGATCAACGAAGGCGTGGCATCCAGCAGCATGGTTTTGTCGAAATCCATATTGGAGGATGCGCGCTGATTGATATATTTTAGCTGGAAGCGGCCGATTTCTATCGTATCGTTATTTTGCAATATATGACGTACGACCTTTTCGCCATTGACCCTGACGCCATTGCGGCTGAACGTATCTTCCAGTATCTGGTCGTTCTCGAGGGTGATGATATGCGCATGCAGTTTGCTGACGTCGGCGTCGTTCAGGCATAGGTCGCAGTCTTCGTTACGCCCGATAACAAATTTGTCCTTGTCGAGGAAATAATGTCCCTGAACATCGTTTTCTATACTTACCACCAGCTTTGCCATAACTTAACTCCAGAGTCGTTTTAACCAGTTAAAGAACGTGGTTTTAAGACCGCCACCCGAAGACGGAGCGAGAGGAACTTGGGCAACAATCACGGAAACGTTGTCATGTCCGCCATTGTCGTTTGCCATCAGCACCAATTGCCTTGCCATCAAAGGGAGATTGCCCTGTAATTCGTTCATCGCCAGTTCGATATTGAAATCATCGACCATATCGTTCAGACCGTCCGAACACAAAAGGTAGAGATCTCCGGGCTGCACATCGATTTCGCGGATATCCATGTCGACTTCTGCACCGGTCCCGAGCGCGCGCGTCACAAGATTGCGGTTATGCGAATATCGTGCATCCGTAAAGGAAATCATTCCCAGCGCAACCTGTTCCTGCAGTAGCGAATGGTCCCGCGTCAACAGCTCGAAGTAGCCCTGGCGCCAGCGATACAAGCGGGAATCGCCGACATGGGCGATCGTCGCCCGGCTATCGTAAAACTGCATGAGCACTAAGGTCGTTCCCATGCCGTGATACGTTTCCTCTTGATTCGCCAATCGGAAAATAAGCTTGTTGGTTTTTTCGAGCGCCTCCCGTATCAGCTTTTGGGGTTCAGCGTATAAAAGCGATCCGCGTCCGCTGCCGTTTCCCAGTTTGCTTTGCAACTCATCGACGATAAGATTGGTCGCCATGTTGCTGGCTACCTCTCCCGCTTTGTAACCGCCCATGCCGTCGGCGAGTACGATTAAACCGAGTTCCCGATTAACGGCGATACTGTCTTCGTTAAAATTGCGGACCACACCCTTGTCGGTCTCGCTGGCTATATGCAAATCGGTACGCAGTTTCATCCGTGGATATTCCCCAAACAAAAAATAGTGGCCAGCCGGAAATACAGGATTCCGGCCCTCTTATTTATATACCCATTCTCTCATCCGAAGCCGAATTAAAGCAAGATAACACGAATAACGCCAATCAAATAAGTCTTAAACATAATTGACATCGTCGGCCGAAAAAACTAATGTTATGCAACCACGCACTCATACTTTTGGTGGATCCTATTCTTATATAATTAACAGCACGTAAATGGCGACTAAAAAACTTGGCCGATATGAAATTCTGTCCGAACTGGGACAAGGCGCCATGGGCGTGGTTTATAAAGCTATCGACCCGCTGATCGAACGAACTGTCGCAATAAAAACCATCAACCTCGATCTTTCTACGGAAGATCTCGCCAAATTTGAAGAGCGCTTTTACCGCGAGGCCAAATCCGCCGGTCGTCTCAATCATCCCAACATAGTTACCATTTATGACGTAGGCAAGACTGACAATGTCGCTTACATGGCAATGGAATTTATGGAAGGCAGGTTGCTGAAAGATGTGCTGGACGCGCATACGCCGTTAGGCATCGACGAGATCGTCGATATCGCCGCTAAAATTGCGGGCGGACTCGCCTATGCCCATGAACACGGAATCGTTCACCGCGATGTAAAACCGGCCAATATCATGCTGGTACGCGGTAACAGCGTAAAAATCATGGATTTCGGCATTGCCCAAATGCCCAGCGGCGCCCGGACGCTGGCGGGAACGGCCTGGGGGTCGCCAAAATATATGGCGCCCGAGCAAGTGATCGGGAATAAAGTCGACCATCGTTCCGACATCTTTGCGCTGGGCGTCATTCTGTATGAAATGCTGACGGGCGAATCCCCTTTCGATGGCGATAATATCAATACTATTTTGTATCGTATCGTACATGAAATGCCGGTTCCTCCCAGAGCCCTGGTGCCGCGCGTCCCCGAAGTATTTAACGGCATCATTGCCAAAGCTCTGGCAAAACAACCCGAACAGCGTTATCAAGACGCCCAGGAATTCGCCAAAGCGCTGAGAAACTATCATAGCGCATCGTTTTCGTACCCGGTCGCAGCAGCGGTATCGGAGCCTCCGGCACCCAAAACGGTAGAAACTTCATGGCATGGCATCGGGGAAACGACGTTGAGTTTGGACCCCGAGATCGTCGATATATTTAGCGAACACGCTATTGATACGTTACGTGCGGATGTGAGATATCCTTATGCCGAAACGCCTTCCCTCAACAAGAATCGATTGGCTCTGCTTGCCTTGATTGCGCTGGGGATGATCATGGTATTTGTCATATACGGGAAAAACAGGCTTTCCGTTCTAAGCCCGGAATTTTTGACTAAATCCGGCCGCGCCGTCCAGGCATTTTTTTCGGGGAAGATGCCGGTAGTCTCAGTCCGGCATGCAGTAACAACGCCCGTTGCCCCTTCCGTTGCGCCTGCGCAAACTGCCGTGATTCTTCCGGCGGAGAACAGTATCTGGTCCAACACAGGCGTTCCGAAAGCCGAACATGCCAGAACGAGAACCGCAACCCTTAATTTTGCTGTTTTCCCCTGGGGCGAAATTTTTATAGACGGCCAGTTTGCAGGAATAACTCCGCCGCTCAAAAGATTGAAAGTCCCTGCGGGAGAACACAAGATAGAAATCCGTAACCTCGATTTCCCGCGTTATTCGAAAATTATGGTATTAAAACCAGGCTCACACAAATATATCCGGCATAAATTCCAGTAAGGCTAATCGTGCTTCATCGACTGACACTCATAGTATTGATAGGTTTAACCCTTTTTTTAGTTGCCGGTTGCTCTCCGACTGTCATGCGCGATATCGGACTCGATAAACCCGCGCCGCGTAAAACCGAGCAGGATCTCAATGCGGGAATACGCAATTATGATAAAGGTAATTATCGCACCGCCGCCCGCGAGCTCCGCTATGCGCTCAAGAAAGGTCTGATTTACCGGAGAGATAAAGTGAACGCCCATAAATATCTGGCATTCATTTATTGCGTGACGGATCGAACGCAATTATGCGGCGACGAATTTAAAAAGGCCCTGATTCTCGATCCGTATTTCGAACTGAGCCCCGCCGAAGCCGGGCATCCGATCTGGGGACCTGTTTACCGGCGTGTCAGGAAAGAAATGACCTTGCATCGAAGATTTAGCGAATATGATGGGCGCGGCATGTATTTGCATCCATATGTCTTTTCATCCATAATATACGCATGAGGAACTGGATCGTTCTTTTCCATGACGAGTTTGAACTGGAATTCAAACAGATGTCCGAAGCATTGCAGAACGAATTGCTTGCGCATGCCCTATTGTTACAGGAATTGGCCCCAACCTTGGACGCCCCGGGGTAGATACATTAAATGGGTCGAAGCATTCCAACATGAAAGAGATGCGATTCAATTGGGAGAACGAAACATGGCGGATCGCTTTTGCTTTTGATCCGAAGCGGCAAGCCATACTGCTTGCCGGAGGCGACAAGAAAGGGGCGAATCAGAAACGATTTTATAAAGCACTCATTACGCTTGCGGATAAGCGTTATGATGCTCATTTAAACGGAGATATGCAAAATGGCTAAAAATCTGGATCGGATAATTGAAGATTTGCCAGCGCAACGTCGAGCAAAGATTGCGCAGCGCGCCGGTGATTTGGCAACGCTAAAAGATTTGCGGCTTGCTGTAGAATTGACGCAGGAAGAGCTTGCGCACAATCTTGGAGTGGGACAAGACACAATTTCTCGCATCGAACGCAAAAGCGATATGATGCTTTCCACCTTGCGGAGGCATGTCGAGGCCATGGGCGGTAAGCTTGAGCTTGTTGCTCACTTCCCGAATCGTCAGCCTTATGTTATCGAGCATATTAAGATGTAAATTTTGTTGTCATAACATTATGTATTTATTATATTTTTATTTATATTAATGAAAAATTATCAATTTTTTCTGACTTCTATCGACATTGACTATTTTTAATAGTCAGAAACAATCCCGGATTGTATGTTAAGCCTAATCATCATTATTATTGCAGTTCTTCTCGCTACTTTGACTGGTTGGGCGTTGTGGAAATCCCTGTCGTCTTGTACCACCGTATTATGTGGTGATTTTATTAAAAAGCAATCCAAGTACCAAGCTGCATTCCTGATTGTAGCTCTCCTAGTGTCGATACTATCATACGTAGTTTCTGTTCCAGGCGCAGACCAAGTGTTTGGCATTGGTGCGCTTGGTTCTGAAGTACAGGTAAATGCATTTGGCTTTAGCCATGCTGCGATGTCATCATGGTGGCAATTTGGCATTCTGTGCACTCTCGGATTTGGGCTTACGACCTATATGTTGTGCTCATCAGCTTTACGCAGGATAAACAATTGGCCCGTATTTCTGCGTAGGTTGCAGCCGTGAACGCGCTGTAAGCTTAAATCGTAATCGTGAAGCGAGCCACCGTCTGAGCCGTTTGTTGGATAAGTACTGCAACACTGCGGCAAATTTGTTATGAATATTTTTACACTTACGAGGCGGCAAGCGTCCCATTCCATGCGCACCGTGCAGCGCTTCGCGCAGGCGGTAGGCGACTATCTGGTGTTACGCATCGAACAAGTTGGCTGATGCGTTGCGGCGACTACTTCACATGGACAGGTTGATTGACGGCGGCGTGCTGGGACATCGCCTGGTTATGGCATTCGATTAATATGGTGGGCGGTGCAAGGTTTGAACTTGCGACCCCTGCCGTGTGAAGGCAGTGCTCTACCGCTGAGCTAACCGCCCGGTATGGAGGGGCGCATTTAATCATATCTGCCGCGCAGCGTCAACTATTCCCGCAGTCATTTCTCGTGATGGCGGGCGACTACGTGTTCGAGCAGATTGCGTACGCGTATCATGGCGGCATCGAGTGTTGTCTGGACTTCGTTGCCGTCGATGCCGGTCTTGCTGGTACCTCGTCCGGCGGCGTAGTTGGCGACGACGCCGATCGCAGCGTATTTCAGGTCGAGTTCGCGGGCGAGGCAGGCTTCGGGCATGCCGGTCATGCCGACCATGGTGGCGCCGTCGCGTTCCAGCCGGTTGATTTCCGCTATGGTTTCGAGACGGGGGCCCTGTACGCATGCATAAACGCCGCGGTCGATGTGAGTTTCGCTGGCGTGGCCAAGCGTGGACAGGATTTGCCGGCGCATTTCCTCGCAATACGGCTCGGTAAAATCGATGTGGCGTACGGCTTTGTCGTTGCCGTTGAAATAGGTGTTTTTGCGACCATAGGTATAGTCGATGATCTGGTCGGGGATGACGAGCATTCCAGGTATCAGGTCGGGATGGATGCCGCCTACGCTGGCGACGGAAACGATATGCGTGACATTCTGTTCCTTGAGCGCCCATAAATTGGCGAGGTAATTGACCTGATGCGGCGGGATGGTATGGCCGTAACCGTGACGGGCGAGAAAAATGACTTCATGACCATTGATTTCGCCCATGGTCAGTGCGCCCGAAGCTTCTCCGTAAGGAGTACGGACGATCTGGCGGTGGGTAATGGTCAGGTTTGCGAGTTGGGTAAGTCCGGTTCCGCCTATGATGGCCAGCATGATGATTCCTTGAAAGAATTATATCGGTGTAAAAAGCTTTTCATACTTGTTGATACAGGCAAACGTATTATCGGTTTTGATCGTGCTTTCCGGGAGCAGTTTCGGCCTTGAGTGCATAAATGGCGGGCAGATTGCGCCAGGCGCCGTAAACGTCCATGCCGCAACCGAATACAAAGCGGTTGGGCAGATTCAGTCCGATATAATCCGCCTTGACCGGTTTGTTGGCCTCGATGTTTTTATTGGTTAATACTGCGCAGGCAACCTGTTGCGCGCCCAGCGACAGCAGTTCGGCTTTGATCGCTGCCAGGGTATGGCCCTCGTCGAGTATGTCGTCGAGCAGCAGGACATGGCGCCCTTTTACCGATTCGCGAGGCAGGGCGACCCATTCGAGCTTACCGCCTTGGGTGGCGTTGCGATAGCGGCTGGCGTGGATGTAATCGCAAGACAACGGAAAGCGCAGCAAAGGCAATAATTGCCCGGCAAACATGATGCCGCCGTTCATGACGGTAAGAACCAGCGGATTTTTTTCGGTATAGTCGGCGGTGATGTCAAGCGCAAGCTGAATGATCGCCTGATTGACTTCTTCCGCCGAATGAATCAGTTCTGCGTCATGCAGAATCTGCCAGGCTTCGCTAGGATTGAGCATGACTGCTCCTTTGGCGGCGGCTTTCGTAAAGGCAGATGCCGGCGGACACCGACACGTTCATGCTTTCTACCGTACCGTACATGGGAATTTTAACGATCTGATCGCAATGATCGCGGGTCAGTCGGCGCAAGCCGGTGCCTTCTGCACCCAATACCCAGGCAACCGAGCCGGTCGCATCGGCGGATTCCAGCTCGGCGTCGGCATCGCCGTCGGTGCCGATGATGGTCACGTCGTACTCCTTGATTTCGCGCATGGCCCGGGCGAGATTGACTACGGTTAAATAGGGCACGGTATCGGCGGCTCCGCAAGCGATCTTGGCGACGGTGGGGGTGAGTCCTACCGCGCGGTCTCTGGGTGCGATGACGGCGTTGGCGCCCATCGCGTCTGCGCTGCGCAGACAGGCGCCGAGATTATGCGGATCCTGCACGCCATCCAGTATCAACAGCAGCAACGGGCCGCTTAATCCTTCGAGGATTTCGTCGATATGACGTGGCTGCTGCACCATGCCGACGCGCGCGGCGATGCCCTGGTGCCGAGGGCCGCCGGCAATGCCGTCGAGGCGTTTACTGTCGATCTGCATGACACGCAGGCCTAATTGTTTGGCGGATTCTATCAGATCGCGCGCCCGGGGATCCTGCCGTGCCGCATCGACGAAAATTTCTTCTATGCTGGCGGGGTTGACGCGTAAGCGTGAGGTCACGGCATGAAACCCGTAAATTAAAATTCCGGCCATACTTGATCCTTATTCCTTGGGTGTTTTATGGCGCCGGCGTCGGGGTTTTTTTGCGAGTATCGCGCCGGGGGTAGCGGATTGTACGGCAGGATGATGTGTTTGCGGTGTTTTTTTGCCGGATTTGCGTGCGCTTTTATCCTGCGTTTTGCGTCCTTGTCGGGCGTCGGCTTTGGCTGTACCGGAAGAATCCGTGCCCGCCAGGGTAAAATCGATACGGTTGGTATCGAGACTGACGCGGACGATTTTAACGTGTATGCGTTCTCCCAGACGATAGCGTATGCCGGTACGTTCGCCGAGTATCTGGTGACGCGTCTTGTCGTACTGGAAATAATCGCTGCCCAGTTCGGAAATATGCACCAGTCCTTCGACATAAATATCGTCGAGCGCCACAAACAGGCCGAAGCTCGTGACGCTGGCGATGGTGCCGGCAAATTCTTCGCCAACTCTGTCCTGCATGTAATAACATTTCAGCCACGCTTCGACGTCGCGGGTCGCATCGTCGGCGCGGCGTTCGGTCATCGAGCAATGGCTGCCGAGTTCCGCCCAGTTGCCGGGGGCAAATTTTTCATTTTTGAGCGCAGCCTTGATCGAACGGTGCACCAGCAGGTCGGGGTAGCGACGGATAGGCGAAGTGAAATGCGTATAATGTTCGTATGCCAGACCGAAATGACCGACATTGTCGGGGCTGTAGACGGCCTGCTGGAGCGAGCGCAGCATGACGGTTTGCAGTAGCTGAGCGTCGGGACGCGGCTTGATCTGTTGCAGCAGCTTGGCGTAATCCTTGGCTTGGGGCGTATCGCCGCCGCTCAGGCCGAGACCGAATTCCGACAGGAATTCGCGCAATGCGACCAGTTTTTCGGGAGTCGGGCCTTCGTGGATACGATACAGCGTAGGCTGTTTTTGTTTTTTCAAAAATGCGGATGCGCAAACGTTGGCCGACAGCATGCATTCTTCGATGATGCGATGCGCATCGTTGCGCGTGACCGGTACGATGCGATCGATTTTCTTTTCTTCGTTGAAAACCATTTGCGTTTCTATGGTTTCGAAGTCGATCGCTCCGCGCCGCTCACGAGCTTTGAGCAGCACCTTGAACAGGGCGTACAAATGGTCCAGCTGCGGCATCAAGCCTGTATGTTCGCCGGCTTTTTCCGGATGTTGCAGCCACTCCCACACCTGATTGTAGGTGAGCCGTGCGTGCGAATACATGACAGCAGGATAAAAACGATAGTTTTTTACCGCGCCCATCGCTCCGATCTGCATATCGCAGACCATGCACAAACGTTCTACTTGCGGATTGATCGAGCATAAACCATTGGACAAGGCTTCGGGCAACATCGGAATCACCCGGCGCGGAAAATAGACCGAATTGCCGCGATTGTACGCTTCCAGATCGAGGGCATCGCCAGGCTTGACATAATGCGAGACATCGGCGATCGCGACGATCAGGCGAAAGCCGCTGCCTTGCGGTTCGCAATACACGGCGTCGTCAAAGTCGCGCGCCGTTTCGCCGTCTATGGTGACCAAGGGTAAATGACGAATGTCTTCGCGGCCTTCGTGATCTTTTTTGAGGACGTTTTTCGGTAATTTGGCGGCCTGCTCCATGACCGTTTCCGGAAACAGGTAAGGCAGGGAATGTTTGCGCAATGCGATTTCGATTTCCATGCCGGGATCCGCGTAGTTGCCCAGCACTTCGACGATGCGTCCCGCCGGTTTGCTGTATCGTCCAGCCTGTTCGATCAGTTCGACGCTGACGACTTCTCCGGCCTTGGCGGAGCCCTGATTACCGGCAGGTATTAGGATGTCCTGGGTGATGCGTTTGTTTTCAGGTGCGACCAACATAATGCCGTGCTCGATAATCAGACGGCCGACGATATGGGTATTGGCACGTTCCAGCACTTCGACGATTTTGCCTTCGCGCCGTCCCCTTCGGTCGAGACCGATTTCGCGGCCCATGACGCGATCGCCATGCAATGCTTTCTGCATTTCTCGCGGCGACAGGAACAAATCTTCACTGCCGTCTTCCGGTCGCAGAAATCCGAAGCCGTCGGGATGGCCTTCGACCCGACCCTTGATCAGGTTCAATTTTTCCGCGACGCACAGATCGCCGCGGCGATTGCGTATCAATTCACCGTCGCGTTCCATGGCATTGATACGGCGCGAGAACAGGTCGGTTTCTTCGGCGGTTATGCCCAATAAGGCGCCGAGTTCTTCCGTCAACAGAGGCGCACCGTGCTGACGCAATACATCCATGATGAATTCTCGACTCGGCAAGGGCGACTCATAACGTTCGCGCTCGCGCTCAAGGTGAGGGTCGCTAAATCTCAACGCCTTGTTTTTTCTTGATGTTTTTTGGTTTGTTGTTGTTTTCATTGACAACCGTCCTTGTTCATTTATAATGCGCCATCTTGTAGCCCAGATGGCGGAATTGGTAGACGCGCACGGTTCAGGTCCGTGTGCCGCAAGGTGTGGAGGTTCGAGTCCTCTTCTGGGCACCAGAATTCATTAAGCAATTCAGTATATTGAAAGCCGTCAATACCGGAGTGGTTCCTGGTTTGACGGTTTTTTTCTTTACTGAAACGGGATAAATCCACAAGGCGCATTTTATCCTGGCGATCGCGCCCGTCGATATAAGGTTTCAATACCGGCCGTTTACGCAAGACGGGATTGAGTTCGTGGGTATATGTCTGCATCGGCCTGTATTATCGCATGTTTTTGCACTTCTGGTGGAAATGCGATGCAGGTAGGCGGAAGTCCCGAATTGCGTTATGTATGCTGACGGGCTAAACCGTGGCAATCGCTCGATGTAGGTATCGCGGTATTTTTCATAAACCGTAAAAAGGAGACGTCGAGTTTTATAAACGGATGTCACTGAAATGACTTGCGGAATAAAAGAAAGTGGCTGCCGGGATTGTGCATGAAATGAAAAAAACCCGGAAAATCCGGGTTTCTGATTACAGATAGTTAACGATTCATTCGACGGTCAGACGTTTTGCTTCGACGGTCGCTTTTTTCGGTAGCGTCAGCTCGAGTACGCCATCGGTGTATTTTGCCCGGGCTTCGTCTTCATTGACTTCCTGCGCCAAGGAAAAGGTGCGCGAGACTCTGCCATAATAACGTTCGGAACGAAGTACGGACGTGCCGTCCTTTTCCTCCTTGTTATTTTTGATTTCAGCACCCAGCGAAACCTGGTTGCCATCGATCGCTACCTGTATGTCTTCTTTTTTTACGCCCGGTATCTCGGCGTGTATCGTATAAGCATTGTTATCTTCCTTGACGTCCAGCTTGATTTGCGGAGTCTGTCTTTCGCGATCCATGCTGAAAGGCCTGACCATGAAGCCTTTGAGCAGATGATCGATTGCATCGTCAAACTGGTCCATACGGAAAGGTTCGAGGCGGGTAATATTAGCCATTTCTTTCTCCTGAAAAAGTTAATCGGCAATGGCTATATAAGACCGGCGAAATTGATTTCAAGAGTTTTTTAAATAAATTTAAATTATCAGGTCCCGGTCAAACCGAAATGACCCATTGAAACCCGACGAGTCGTTAGCAGCGGTAACAAGTACGGCCAAATAGTGCCGGCGATCGTGTTTTCTGCGGCGGCTACGGGGTGCAATCCATCGCTCTGGAAGAGTTCCGGTTTCGTTTCCACATCAGCCAATAGAGACGGAACAAGAGTCAGCTTGTTTTCTCGGGCAAGTGCGGTATAGACGCCATTGAACCTTTCGGTATAGGGTGTGCCATAATTGGGCGGTAAATGTATGCCGACCAGCAATACCTTTGCGCCGCTCCGTCTGATATCCCGTATCATCGCAGCAAGATTGTCATGCATCGTGTCCAGCGGCAATCCGCGCAGCCCGTCGTTGGCGCCCAGTTCCAGAACAACGATTGCGGCGCGATGGGCGCTTAACGCAGCCGGCAATCTCGTCAGGCCACCGGCAGTCGTTTCCCCGCTTACGCTGGCATTGACGACCTTCCAGCGATGTCGGGTAGCGGGATCGGATTCCAGCCGTCGTCGCAGCAGATCGGGCCACGCCTGATTTGCTGCCAAACCGTAACCTGCCGACAGGCTATCGCCGAATATCAGTATGACTTCGCGTGCCTGGGCGGTAGCGGAAAACAGCAGGCACAGCAGCAGCAACGAATGGTTTAAAAATTTCATGGGTACCTCATGACTGATATTGCTGATATACCGATTTTGCGCGTCGTGAACCTTGCCAGGCACGTTTGGGTAAACGATGCCCCGCTTACGATACTGCATCCAGGCAGTTTTGACATCAGAAAAGGGGAATCGGTTGCAATCGTCGGCGCTTCCGGTTCGGGCAAATCCACTTTGCTGGGTTTACTTGCGGGTCTCGATACTCCCGATGCCGGAGAAGTCTGGTTGTCGGGGACGGAACTGACCGCGATGGACGAAGACGGAAGAGCGATACTGCGCGGAGAAAAAATCGGGTTTGTATTCCAGTCCTTTCAATTGCTTCCGCTCATGACCGCGCTGGAAAATGTCATGCTGCCGCTGGAATTGCGTTTGTTCCCCGATGCGCGGCAGCGTGCGCAATATTGGCTCGAACGGGTAGGGCTCGCCGACCGCCGGCATTATCGCGCCCGTGTGCTATCAGGCGGCGAACAGCAGCGGGTGGCTATTGCCCGCGCTTTTGCCACGAATCCCGATTTACTGCTGGCGGATGAACCCACGGGTAATCTCGATGCGGAAACCGGTGCACGGCTGATAGAGCTACTGTTTGAACTCAACCGTGAAAACGGAACCACCCTCGTGCTGGTTACGCACGATGCGGAACTGGCGACACGATGCAGTCGGCGTTTGCTGTTACAAGCCGGGCGGCTGGAACTTTCCGCATGAATCGGTTGAATTTGGCGTGGCGCATGGCATTAAGCGAATGGAACGCGGGTGAATTGCGCGTATTGCTGCTGGCCGTGCTGATCGCGGTAAGCGGGTTCGCATCGGTGGGGGGATTCACGATGCGCATGCATACCGCACTGCGCCAGGAAAGCCATCGTCTGTTGGGTGCCGACCTGGTATTGGTGTCGGATCATGCGCCGGACCGGAACCGGATCGGGCAAGCCCGAAAGCAGGGCTTGCGCGCAGTAGAAATCGAGCAGTTTTCCAGCATGGTCAGCGGTGTCGGCAACAACTTCCGGCTGGCGCAGATCAAGGCGGTCGAAGACGGTTATCCGTTACGCGGGCGGCTGCGAATCGCCGATGCGGTACCGGGAGCGGAACGGATAGCCGCGGGAATTCCGCCGCCCGGTAGCGTATGGCTGGAGCCCCGACTGGCGCAGTCATTGGGCGTCCATGTCGGCAGCGTGATCGAGCTGGGCTATAGCAAACTCAAAGTGGGAGCGCTGTTGACGCACGATCCGGATCTCGGCGGTGAAGTGTTCAATCTAGCGCCCTGGCTGATCATGAATCGCTCCGACATTCCGGCGACGAAACTGATCATGCCCGGTAGCCGGGTCAGCTATCGTCTGCTGTTTGCCGGCAGCTCGTCACGGATTCAAGCGTTCCGCTCCATGCTGATCAAGCATCTTTCGCCCGGGCAAAAGCTGCTTACTGTCGCCGATGCGCGGCCAGAGGTTAAGGATATGCTGGCCAAGGCGGAAAAATACCTGGGTCTGGCGGTGCTGCTGTCGGCGGTGCTGGCGGCAATCGCGATAGCGATCTCGGTGCGCCATTTCGTCGGGCGTCATCTCGATGCCTACGCGGTATTGCGCTGCTTCGGTGCGACGCGGCGGACGATACTCAGCCTGTTCATGTTGCAGATAACCGCCATAGGAGGGTTGGGGGCCATTCTGGGTATGGCGTTCGGTTATGCCGGGCAGTCGGTATTGAGCGGGCTGGTCGATACTCTGATGCACCTGATTTTGCCGCCGGTAAGCGTTTTGCCTTTTTTGCAAGCGGGCCTGGCAGGCATGATATTGCTGACGGGCTTCAGCTTTCCCGCGCTCTTTGCCTTGCGCAATATTTCCGCTTTGCGGATATTGCGTCGGGACAGCCCGGCATTTAACGGCGCGAGCGTGCTGACTTATCTGCCAGGGTTGTTCACGCTCGAAGCCCTGATGTTATGGCAGGCGCATGATGCCAGACTGGTATTATGGATAACGGCGGGATTGGTCGGGTTTATGGCGTTGACGGTACTGACAGCCTGGGGGCTTGTTCATCTTGCGGGCAGTCTGGGTGAATATTATCGCCAGGGCTGGGGCCAGGGCCTGCTTAATCTGCGCCGTCGCCGGAAAAGCAGCGTTATCCAGATATCGGCATTTACTCTGGCAATATTGTCCTTGTTGTTTCTGAGCCTGGTGAGAAACGAGTTGCTCGGCGATTGGCGCGATACCTTGCCGATCAATACGCCCAATCGTTTTGTGATCAATATTCAGCCGGGACAGCTGGCTACGCTTCGACTATTTTTTCAGCGCCACGAAATGGCGGCGGTTCGATTTTTTCCGATGATACGCGGAAGACTGACAGCAATTAACGGGCGCAAGGTAAACACCGAAGAATACGCCGACAAACAGACACGGCGCTTGCTCGATCGTGAATTCAATCTTTCCTATGCCGATAGCCTGCCGCCGGATACCGTATACGCGGCAGGCAAAGGCTGGAATGGCGGACATCCGCCTGACCAATTTTCGGTGGAACAGGGAATCGCTGATCGCCTGCATGTCAAGCCTGGAGATCGCTTGAGTTTCGATGTCGGTGGCAGTTCTGTTTCCGCTCCGGTCACCAGTTTGCGCAAAGTGAAATGGGATAGCTTTAAAGTGAATTTTTTTGTGGTAGCGAATTCGGCGCTGTTAAAAAATATGCCCGCCAGTTATGTCACCAGCTTTTATCTGCCGCCATCCCGTATCGAGGTGCTGAACGAATTAATCAAAGCGTATCCGAATTTGACGGTGATCGATGTCTCGGCGATATTGCATACTCTGGAATCAGAATTGAATCAGGCAGCCCAGGCGGTGGAATTTGTGTTTCTATTTAGTCTTGCCTCGGCTTTATCGGTGTTATATGCCACTATCGTTGCGACACGCGACGAGCGCGCCCGGGAAACCGCGCTATGGCGCGTGCTCGGCGCCAGAAGGAGACAATTATGGCTGGTACAAACCGTCGAATTTGCCGCGATAGGCTTATTGGCAGGATTGCTGGCGGCGGCGGGAGCCAGCGTGATCGGCTGGAGCGTCGGTTACAGGTTGTTCGGGATTCCTTATCATTTTGATATGCACTTATGGTTAATCGGTACTTTTGGCAGTGGTCTGATAATAGCCCTGATCGGATTAGCCAGTTTATGGCCACTGAACCGATTACCCCCCATCACGGTTTTACGTGCAGCTATCGAATAATCGAAACGGTAATTCGATAGCTGCCTTTGTTGCCGCATTCATACGCGGCGAAATCGAACTCGCGGTCATGAGCTTGGCCTGACTTGCGACTTTGATACGACGATACAATTACATACCGCCGCCACCTCCACCGCCCGCACCACCGCCTGCGCCACCGCCTGCGCCACCGCCTGCACTACCCCCAGCGCCGCCTCCGACCCCAGCTCCTGCACCGCCTCCGGTTGTGCCGCCATTGCCTCCACCGTTCATGCCGCTACTGCCGGCCCCGCCATTGGTCGTTGAACCGCTTGCGGAGCCACCCACGCCAGCTCCCGGAACTCCGCCACCGACGCCGACGCCGCCAGAAATACCCGATGCCCCGGATCCGGCAGGACCCCCGCCAGACATGCCCGAGCTTCCGGTACCGGTATTCCCGGAGGTAGTTGAGTTACCTGCCATTCCTGAGGCGCCTGACGATGTTCCGTAGCCCGCAGCGCCTGTTCCGGTCTCGCCGGCTGCTTGAGTCGTGCCGGCCATGGTTGCAAGCAGGGAGCCTATTGCAAATGCGGTAATGATTTTCAATTTCATTGTGTTCTCCTCAGTTAAGTACCAGACATGAATGAATCAAGGTAGGACCTTTAATACCGGTTCACCTGCGCTCAGCCTATTTTGTCGTTTCCTGCGAAATTAGAAATTATTTCGTTTTCAGCAACAAGATAGCTGTAAGCACTTGAACGGTAAACCATAGTCACGATCTGCTCGGTACGATTTCACACCCTGTTGCAGATTGCCAGGAGGGTTTGAAGTGTGGATTTTTCCTCACCGATACGGTACGGTTAGATTGAATACTGTGCTGCTCCGACAGACTAAATCGGATATTGTTTAAGTTGCCGAAAGGATAAAACGATGAAAGACACACTGAGAAAGCTGACCATTTTACAAATCAACGATACGCACGGGTACCTCGAAGAACATCAGGAAATGTTTTGGGAAGCAGGCGGTATACGGCATGAACGAATCGGCGGTTATGCACGGATGAGCGGGTATTTCAAGCGCGTAAGGGAAGAATGCGGCGAATCGGCGGTCATCGCTCTCGATAACGGCGATACCCTGCACGGTACGTATCCGGCAGTGCATTCCAAGGGTTCGGCGTTTATCGCGCCACTCAATTTATTAGGGCTGGATGCTTGGACCGTGCACTGGGATTTTGTATTCGGTACCGATAAATTGCAGGAAATCGCCCATGCGCTGCAGTATCCGCTGCTCGCCTGTAACTGTCATCGCAAGGATACCGATGAGCTGCCGTTCATGCCCAGTTTGATTCTGGAACGAGCCGGCATAAAAGTGGGGATTATCGGTATCGCCGCTTACATCATCGACAAGAATTTTCCGCCCCGATTCAGCGAAGGTTTGTATTTTACGCTGGGAAAGGAAGAATTGCCACGTCATATCAAACGCTTGCGCGAGCAGGACAAGGTCGACCTCATCATCGTGCTCTCGCATCTTGGGTTCCCGCAGGACTGCAAGCTGGCCGGAGAAGTCGATGGTATCGATATCCTGCTGAGCGGACACACGCATAATCGCATGTATCAACCGGTAGAGATAAACGGCGCCACGATTATTCAGTCGGGATGTCATGCTTCGTTCATAGGCCGGCTCGATGTGACATTGGATGGAAATAAAATAAGCCATATCGGGCATCAGCTGGTCAAACTCGATAGCAGCATCGAATCCGACACCGACATGCAATCCCTGGTAAACGAAATCTATGCGCCGTATCGAACGATGCTCAATGAGGTGGTGGGCGAAACGCTGACGCATTTGAATCGTTATACTACGCTGGAATCAACGATGGATAACGTATTGCTGGACGCTATCGCGGCAGCAGCCGGCACCGATATCGCCTTTTCCAACGGCTGGCGATACGGAGCGCCGATACCGATAGGTCCGGTTACGGTTAACGATTTGTGGAACATCATTCCGACCGATCCTCCGGTGCAGACGGTGGAGATGACCGGCGCCGAACTGTGGGAAATGATGGAAGAGAATCTGGAAATGACGTTTTCCGCGGATGCGTACAAACAGATGGGCGGGTTTGTAAAACGCTGTCGCGGGGTGACGATCTGTTTTAAAATTGAAAATCCGGCAGGTGCCAGGATACAGGAATTTTTTGCCGAAGGGGTGCGTCTGGACCTGGAGAGGAATTATACGGTGGCTTTTGTCAGCGAACAGGGCATACCGAAAAAGTACGGCAGCAATCGGCGTAAAATCGGTATACAGGCGATCGATGCGTTGAAAAATTATTTTTCGGGCTATCGTAACGTGACGGCGGAACCAAGAAATACAGTTATTGCAGTTTAGCTTGATTTCAGTCATGGGTTGCGAGAGATTAATGCGGATTCTGCAATCATTCTTCAGAGCATTTCCCTATCAACCGCTACGGCAGCGTGTAACCTTATTCGGCGGAGTACGTCTCAGAGAGCAACAGTGTCGATTAGGACTGCTGTTAAGCGACTGAATCTATCCATATAAAATACTGATTAAGGTGAATTGACATGAAAACAAAATTTTATTACACAATACTCGGCATTTGTCTGTCTTCGGTTTTCAGCAATGTTGCTTTGGCAGCGACGCAGGCAGAAGCGAATGCACAACTGGCGCTCATTCCGGTTGCAGCGACGCGGCACGCAGCCCAGGAAGTCCTGAATAACCTGGTCTCCGCAGGTGCGCCGGTCTCACAGGCCTTGGCTGTGGTAAGCGATGCTGTAAAACATAATTACAATGCGGTTCAATTGCGCCAGGTTGGCGCCGAGATCAGCGAACAAGCGCAACAAAAAATTTCAACGGCTTATACGGTCAAAATAGCCGATAAGGCAATCAACGCCAATTACACGACGGCACAGACGATCAAAACGTTAAATACCTTACGCGACAAGGTAAATCAGGGTAAGTCGGCTGAGCAAGCATACCTGTCGGTTAATTCCGGCATCGTCAACGAAAATTATGTAGCCAATGCAGATAATCATCATTCTGCAGGAATGAACGGAGCCAGCATGTCGGCAAATGCCGACATGCGCGCCGGGGCCGGTATGGGAGCCGGAGCAGGAATGGCATCTGGAGCCGGAGCAGGAATGGCATCTGGAGCCGGAGCAGGAATGGCATCTGGAGCCGGAGCAGGAATGGCATCTGGAGCCGGAGCAGGAATGGCATCTGGAGCCGGAGCAGGAATGGCAGCCGGAGCCGGTATGAAAACAGGAGCGGGAATCGGTATGGGAGCCGGAGCCGGTATGGGGACCAGCATGCGCAGGTAACAGGATTGCAGCCCCCGTTTGCGGGGGCTGTGTCGTAACCAATATCCGAACAGGGAGAATCGGACGTTTTGAACGAGTCGCCTTACTGGGGCGATTTTTGGCGAGTATCTGCAATAGGAGTCTGTTTTCTCCTGGGTTCATGGAGCCGGCAGCCAAGGTACAAAAAAAACCTGCCCAATCCTGAAGTCTGATAGTATCATGGCGGAAATAATTGGTGGAAGCGGTGCTCCCGGCAAGATGAATTTGGTGCCAATTCACATCATGCTGTCCAAGCCATAATAATATCAAGACTGGCAGGCATTGATCTGCACGGAAATTCCTTATGCAAAAAATCTTCGCTCTTCTGCTTATATTGTTTTCAATTCCGGGTTTACGCGTTGTATATGCCGGCAATGACGCTCCTGTAATTATTACCTTCCTGCTTCATGCTCCTGCTGCTAAAAAAATCGAAGTGATCGGTAATTTTAATGGCTGGGAATCCGATAGCACCCAGCTGAAAGGTCCCGATGCAGCCGGTAACTGGCGCGCTACCATTGCTATTCCCGATGATGTGCGCACCATTCGGTATTTATATCTGGTTGATGGGAAGACTGTCGTCCTGGATCCGGCTTATCCTGCCGTCAATGATGATTTCGGCGGGAAAAATAATTTACGAATGATACCGTAACCTTTTTATCCTGATTTACGTCTTAGTTGATCAAAAGGTAGGTCGCCTTTAACGATAAGGATAATGATTTGGGCCGCGGGGAAAATTTATCCGATGAGGAAATCATTTCGGATTGTTTGAAGGGAAACGGACATGCTTATGCAGAACTGGTTCGGCGTCACCAGCGTATGGTGTTCAATGTGCTTTATCGATTTCTGGGGAATTATGAAGCCAGCCAGGATATAAGTCAGGAAACGTTTATTGCGGCATATCGGAAACTGGATACATTTAACGGGCGCAGCAAATTTTCTACCTGGCTTTGCCAGATCGCACTCAACAAGGCGAGAGACATGTTGCGCGGGCAAGGAATGGAATCGCTGTGCGACGATCTGGAAGATCATCAGGCAGTGCTGGCGGCCGAAGATCGGGAAACGCCGCATCGCAGGCTGGAAATGGCTGAGGAAAACAAGCGTGTGCAGCAGGTACTCAACAAAATGCCGGCAAATTATCGCGAAATTCTGTTGCTTAAACATCTGCAGGGCTTCAGTAACGAAGAAATTGTAGGATTGCTGAAAACTTCTATCGAAAACATAAAAGTACGGACTTTTCGAGCACGGCAGATGTTCAAGCGGATTTATGAGGAAATGAGATGATCCGAGTGACTGAAATCAGTGATGACGACATGATGCGTCGATATCTGGATGGTGAGTTGGACCAATCCGAACGGTCGCGGTGTATGGAAAATTTGAGCATCGTACAGAAGAGGGAATTGCTGGAGATGGAAAAAGCGCTGCAAGCGCTGGGTAATTTGCCAGCCTTATCGGTTCCGGCGGATCTGGCTTCCAATGTCATGGCGGCAATCATGCCGGACAAGCAGCCGCTATCTACCCGGATCAGACACTGGCTATTACGGCATTCCCCGCTGTTGGGGCTGGAAATCGGCAGCGTGGCTGTGGCAGCCATCGTATTGTTCCTGATGCTGTCGCCCGGTAAATTTCTGCATCCCGAAGCTGCGACCTCTCATTCGGATTTACAGGCGATGGCTACGATACCGCCAGCAAATTCCCGGGTAGGCTTCAGCTTATACGCGCCGGGCGCAAAATCCGTCAGCTTGATCAGCGATTTTAATGGCTGGAGCAGCGAGCGTTCGGTCCAATTGCATCCTTTGGGCCATGATAAGTGGGGTGTAGCTGTCAAATTACCTCCGGGTTCTTACCAATATGCATTTCTGATCAATGGCCACAAGGTCGTTACCGATCCTGCGGCCAGACAGGTCAATGACGATTTCGGACATAAAAACGCGATTGTTACGGTGATATAACAAGATACGAGGCCAAGATGAGCAAACGTCAACGAATTATCTGGCTGGGCTTATGGTGCGGTCTGGCCGTGGCCGGAGTTGCCCATGCCGGGTTGCCTGCGCCGCTGGAGCAAGCGATATCCCAATTGAAAACAACCGATGCGATGGCGCGGCAGCGCCTGCTCAATGAAACTGAAAGCGCCTTGAAATCGGGTGTGAGCGAACTGGCCGTATCCCGATTGGCAGAACTTGCCGTCAGGCAGAATTATTCGGTCGCGGAGGTTGCCGATTTTGTTAACCGGATCGTCGAACTCAAACGTAATGCGTTACCGCCGGAATTGGTTCTTGATAAAATTCAGGAAGGGATGGCAAAAAGGGTGCCCGCATCTGCCATCTTGCACGTAGCCTCGCTATGGTCGGCAGCTCTGGCGCAATCGGAGGGCGATGTCGAGAGAATGGAAAAAAATAGCCAGACTCGCATCGGTCCGGCTCAAAAAACGGCACTGGTCGATGCCGGCGCAACCTTGCAGCAGGTATACGGCATTCATGGGGCCTTGGCGACACTGGAAAATTATGTGGAAGTACGCGGGCATATCGAGCGTAATACAGACAGCATGATAGCCGCCGCCCGCCTGGCGGAAACTCTTTTGCTGTACGGCGCTCCTCCCGATCAGGTATTTGCGTTGTCAGGGGCGAGTTTGCAGGCGAATTACAGCGCGCAGCAGATTCAGGACATGCAGCGCAGCGTATTGAACCAATTGGAGCATGGACGGCCGGTTGCCGATATCATTGTGGCGCAACGTAATCAATTTGCCGGTATGGCGCCTGCTTCACCGATGCAGGGCACAGCTCCCGGATTTAACAAAGGGGTCGCACCCGGGGGATTTCCAGTCACAGGGTCAGGCTACGCTGGCACTCAGAGCGGTTTTGGCGGACCTCCGGGAGGCGGCATGTCTGGCGGTGCAAAGCCAGGCGGTTTCGTTCCCGGAGGATTGGGAAGTGGATTTTCGGGAATGTCGGGCAGAGGGATGCCGGGGGGAGGGTCCATGGGCCATTGAATTGAGCAGGCTGAAAAAGGGGATATAATTTATATCGAATAACATGAACAATCGATTTTGATAACAATAAGGAAATAAAAATGCCTTTTAAACATTTCGTACGTCAGATAATCGCCAATTCATTGGTGGTCGGAGCGGGATTGAGCGGCAATGTTTATGCTGACGTCATCGTCAATGCCGGCTTGGCTTCGACTTATGAAAGCAACGTCAACGGAGCGCCCACTTCTACCGGCCTCGGCAGCGATAGCTACACTACCCTGAATGCTTCCGCGCAATATTACACCCCGCTCGATAATGCCAAATCCACTTATTTTATTGGTCAGATCGGTGCGCTAACCAGTAAATACAACAGCTATTCCAATCTGGACAATACCGAAGCCATAGCCAGCGCAGGCGTATACCGGCAATTGACTTCGACCTGGTCCGGACAGCTGAGCGCTCGGGGTTTTGATTTGCATGTCCAGCAAAACGGGCTGGATGCAAGGGGAACAGGTACTACCCTGCAAATCAAGAATCAGCTGACATCCAATCTTTGGTTACAAGGTGTCGCCGATTACGAGGATTCCAGAGCGGATTTGAGTTCTTATGGTTATGCCGGAACAACGCTGGGCATGAACGTGGGGTACCTGCCTTGGCAAAATACCTTTGTAAACGCCGGATACAATCATATTTCACGTAATTTCGATACGGCTGTCGCCTTTAATACTACTACGCAGGCGTATTTTCTTACTGCGACACAGCAATTGACCCAAAACTGGTACCTGAACGGGACATATACCTATCAGGACAATACATCCAACATTGCAGGCACGGCGTATAAGGACCAGATATTATCGCTGGCCATTAATTTCAGCTATTGAGCGTGTGTAACCTTATCGGCATGGAATCGTCCAAGTAATTGGAAGTGCATTTCGTATGAACACAAAAAATTCGCTTTTCCAGCGATAACGATTGAAATCAATACAGGAGATTGGCAGACATGAAAAACAAAAAAATGGCAAAATTTGTAGTCACTGCATGGTTGTTGAGTTTGGCGTCCGGTCCGGTCCTGGCTGCGGACGATCAAAAGCCGGCCAAGGATATTCCCGCGAAATCGGGAGCAGATCAGGTCACCGGTTTCGGTAGCGGAACCGGCATCGGCATAGGGGGTGAGTATGGTAACCCGAGCAGCGTCAATAATGCGGCAACTACTCATGGTGACGGACGCGGTAGCGAGACTTTCGGTGGAGGCTTTACACGCCAGCGGTCGGAAAATTCGGGCCCGCTGTCTTCCAATCCAAATGGCGGAACAGGTTCGTCGCCGACGATGAAATCCCCTTCTACGTACAATACTATGTCATCACCGATGACTGGTGCAACGCGTACGCGCTAACCTGATATAGCGAGTTAAATTCCCCATGCGTGACATGGGGAATATTTTTTTCGGCCTATGATCTGAATGAAATAAATTCCCTGTTTACGGCTGCTATTGCGTCGAAGCGTCGAGCGGCTTGCAGATGCCTTTGTTTTTGACCTGTTGCCAAGCCTGCTGAGCTTGCGGAGGGAGATGGTCCATGTTTTTCAGAAACAGCGCAAGGGTCCAGATCTGCTCATCGGTGAGCGCATCACGGAAAGAAGGCATGCCGGTCAGGCGTATGCCGTGCTTGATTTTCCAGAATGAATATCCTTCAGGATCGTCTTCGACGCCGTCAGTGGCTAATTGCGGAGGCTTTTCATATAAACCTTTTGCAATGACCGATGCGGACGCCTCGCCTTTTGCAGTACCGTGGCAGATTGCGCAGTTTTCCTGAAACAGCATGACGCCAGCAAGCAGATTCTTGTCGTTCAATGCAACCGGATTGGGGCCTTTGGGCGCTTCATTGTGCAAGGTAGCCCGCAAGGAAGTGCGCGCCATCCATATTTCGAGCTTGCTCGGCTTGCCATCTGCATTAGCGGGTATTTTACCGCTTTTGACGAGAAGATAGCCCCCGATCAAACCGGCCAGAATGAGCGTTATAATACCTAAAAAAAATCCTTTTAACATTCGCTTTCCTCCTTGATGTAGGTGACGGCTGTAACGTGCATGAAGCCAGATCAGATAATGGATTGTCAAGTAAACTTGCGATGTTTGAGACAATTCCCGATGCGCGATGTGTGCATCGGCGGTTTCAGACGTCAGGGTCAGTCGGTATCGGAGCCGTTTTCCAGTACCTTGCCGGTTTGTGCATCGACACCGACTTCATGGGTAGTATTGCCGTGACGGATATCGAAAGAATAGCGCAAACCGCTCCCACCCTTTTCCTTTTCCAGTTCGCTTTTGACGATTTTCCCTGGAAATGCCTTGACGGCGATGCTACGGGCTTGAGCCATCGTGATTTTGGCCGTGGAAGCCAGGCTTTCTCCCCGATAGGCGTGAGCATTCGACATCGCGCTGCCAAGCAGAATAGCCAGCGTCAAATGAGAGATGACGGAATGACGTACCAGTTTGCGTGTGCATGTTTTCATATCTTGCTCCTGAGTCGACTGGAAAAAACGGATAACCGGTTGTGACGACCCATTCTAGATCGCAAGACTTAAAGCAGACTTAAGGCCGATAATCCGGTACCGGTCAATGCGCCATTTTTTTATCGGCGGCTTTCGTCAGCGCAGGTACTCCCATCAACAAGGTAGTATCGGGCGTCTGCGGAAGCTGAGGTAGCGTCTGTTGAGGAAATTTTCCTGTCAAGCTGTTCAAAAATGCGACGATGTCCGCCACCTCCTTTTCGCTTAGCTTCTTGCGCAACTGACAGGCAGCCATTACTTTCACCGCTTCCGGCAAGGTCTGTACCGTACCGTAATTAAAATAGGGCGCTGTTAACGCAACATTGCGCCAGGTGGGAACCTTGAACAAATTTTTATCCGCAGCCTTACGGGTTACCTTATAACGTCCTTCATCGCCATGCAAATTATATTGTTTTACGTATTTGGCGCAGGGTTCGTAATCGGGTTGCGACGGAAATTTCTGATAAAATCCGGTGCCCATGGGAGTACCGGTATTATCGAACATGGGCCCTGCATGGCAAGTCTCGCAGCCGGTCGCCTCGACCAGCTTCATTCCCGACAGGGCAGAAGGATCGAGTGCTTTTTTATTGCCGGCCATGTACTGGTCATACGGGCTGTCAGGCGTAATCAGAGTGCGTTCGTAAGTAGCGATCGCTTCGACGACGTGATGAAAAGTGATAGGCTTCTTGTCGCCGAATACGTGCGCGAACTCTTCCCGGTATCCGGGTATCTGTTCGAGCCGGTCTACCACGGCCACACCGCTGGGCATGCCCATCTCAATAGGATTTTGTATGGGTTTCTCGGCTTGGTCTTCCAGACTTCTGGCTCTTCCATCCCAGAACTGCACGGTATTGAATGCGGCATTGAACACGGTGGGCGAATTGCGCGGCGTGTCCACTCGTCCGAATACGCCGAAAGATAAAGGCAGATTATCGGTTCCGTTGCCAGTTACATTGTGGCAGCTATTACACGAGACAGCACCAGACAAGGAAATGCGCGGATCGAAATACAGTTGCTTGCCCAGTTCGATTTTTTCCGGTGTCATGGGATTATCGGCAGGTACAGGCACTTTCGGGAACTGATACGTATCGGCTTGCGATGGAATGGCAAGCAGAGGAAGCAGTGTTGCGAAAATCAGGCTGGACAGTCTACGGAGGCTTCCATAGTGTTTTGGCATAATTGTATCCTTGAAAAGATTAAAAACAGAGTGCTGGTGATCGAACAACTGCTTGTGATAGAACAAAACTGTTGATGCCAACCCATAGGTAAATAATTACACGATTTTAATGTCAAGCGCAAGCTTCGACAATAAATCGCACTGAACTGGTTTATGCAAGCAAACTTGCGGGGACTGAGTAAGCATGTCGGATATATGTATAGCTGCTATTTATCGGCTTGCAAGCGATAATAGTCAGGACGATAATGGGATCGGTTGTCGATTTCAATGTATGGAAACAGGAGGATAGATGAGTTTTTTTAGTGAATTCAAGGAATTTGCCATTAAAGGCAATGTGATCGATCTGGCGGTAGGGGTAATTATAGGCGGTGCATTCGGAAAAATTGTCGAATCGCTGGTCAAGGACATCATTATGCCGATTATCGGAAAGTTAATCGGCGGAGTGGATTTCAAGGAATTATATTTCAATCTCGGCGCTCATTCCTATCCGACGTTGGAGCTTGCTGAAAAAGCCGGGGCGCCTTTGGTCAAGTACGGTATATTTATAAATACCGTGGTGGATTTCACGATCGTGGCGCTAGCGATTTTCGTTGCTGTCAAAATCATTAATAAATTAAGACATGCGGCCGCGCCTGCACCGGTAGAAGCTGCAATTTCAGAAGAAGTGGTGTTATTGCGGCAAATCCGTGATAGCCTGCAAAATCAAAACGAGGAATAATAACAAGTGACAGGAAAATTCAGTACGCCGGTGAATGATCCCATTGCGACGCGGCGCAGGCAATTGATACAAAAAATCCAGGAAGATTCTGCATTGCCGGCTTTGGGTAGCTCTGTCTCACAGGTAGTGCAGATTGCTACTTCCAGTCATGAGGCGGTACAAAGCCTGGCTCACTTTATTCTTTCCGATATGGCGCTGACGCAAAAGATACTGAGCGTCGCGAATACGGTGGCGTATCGCACTGCGTCCGGTACGCCGGTGACGACGATATCCAAAGCGATTTTTTTGCTCGGATTCGATGCGGTCAAGACTATCGCCCTTACCATGCTGCTGGTCGAGGGATTGACCGGGAAGTCGGCATTGCTGGTTCGTCAGGAACTGGTGCAAGCGGTCGGAGCGAGTCTGGTAGGCCGCGAATTGGCGCGATCAAGCGCTTTCAAGGATGCCGAAGAAGCAGCGGTGGTGGGCCTGTTCAAAAATCTCGGCAGACTTCTGGTGCTGATGCATGATGAGACGTCTTACGATGAAATTATCGCCCTGAGCGCGACCGGAGCCTGTACACCGGCGCAGGCGGCGATGCAGATTCTGGGATGCGGATTCGATAGCCTGGCGGATTCGGTGCTCAGACAATGGCAAATCCCTCTTACCATTATTAAGGCATTGTCGCCTTTGCCGGCGGGCTCGGTCAGGATCGCTACCAATCGGCAGGACTGGTTGCAGCAGGTAGCCAGTTTCAGTTCGGAAGTCGCCGTATTGCTGTCTCATTCCGCTCCGGCCGGTATCAGCATGATGACTCGAAATCTGCTCGCCCGCTACGGTACAGCGCTCGATCTCGATCCGAATTCATTAAGGGAACTGATGATACGCGTCGCCGAGGAAACGCGAATTTTGACCAATACGCTCTATCCCGAGACGATAGCATCCAACGGGAAGGATAGCTTTTTATCGGATGACGAGGCGATAGCCGAAGACGTACTGGACGATTTTCTGCTAGTGACTGACGAACCCGGCGTCAAATCCGAAGATCAGCGGTATCCCAGCGGCAAGCCCATGAATGCACGTAATTTATTGTTGGCAGGCGTGCAGGATGTCAGTGAAATGGTCGCATCGGGCCGCTGCAAGGCCAACGATCTGATGATGCTGGTTCTGGAGACGATCTATCACGGTATGGGATTTCGTTTCGCCACCGCCTGCATCAAGGATGCAAAATCGCAACATTTTCGCGCGCGTATTTCTCTGGGGAAAGACAGCGAAAGGCTGCAATCGGGTTTCGCGTTTCCGTTAGCCGGAGAACATGATTTATTTCACCTTGCGATTAAAAACGATGTCGACATATTGATTTCCGATGCAGGAGAACGCAAGGTGCAGGCATTGATCCCGCATTGGCACAGGAAGTTGTTGGCGGATGCCGCAAGCTTTATTATCCTGCCCATCGTCGTTAAGAAACAGGTGTTTGGCTTGATTTACGCTGACCGGTTATGCATCGCCGATGAAGGCATATCGCCGGAAGAAGCGTCGTTGATCAAAACCTTGAAAGCGCAAATCATGGCTTCTCTGTCCGGCTATTGAACCGGTTATTTTTGTAGAACTGTGATTGACAAACATGGGTCATGGACCTAGTATCTGTTCGAGCGATGACCGTACGATATACTTAAGAGAAGCCGTTAAAGGACATTTCATGCGAACTGTTTTGGCGCTGCTAGTTACCTGGATGCTCGTGTTTGCTCAAAGTGTCTGTGCGCAAAACGACCATATCGGAATTTTCAAGAAAGTGTCGGGCGATATCCGGATCGTACGCGAATCTCAAACTATCATGCCGGTTGCGGGGACGCAACTCATGAGATCGGATAGGATCATCTCGGGACCCCGGTCATCAGCCGGTATTGTTTTCAAGGATGGCACTCAATTGACGGTAGGATCTTCTACCGACATCCAAATCAATAAATACCTGTTCCAGCCTGAGGAAACCAATTATGCCTTTTCGGTTTATCTGAACAAAGGCTCCGCTATTTATTCGTCCGGCAAGATCGGCAAGATCTCGCCGCAATCCGTCAGTATCAATACTCCAAGAGCAACGGTAGGAGTTCGAGGCACGCGCTTCATAGTCAAGGTAGAATAAGTGAAACGATGAAGGGTTTTTGCCATGTCTTTGTTTTGACTTTCGCATTTGTGCTGGGCGGGTGCAGTTCGGAAACAACATTGATACTGATGCCGGACCAGAATGGTCATGTAGGTGCGATTACAGTGAAAACGGATGGCGATTTCAGGGTGGTCGATCAGGCCTATGAAAGTGCGGTGCTGAAATCCGGCACTTCCAGACTGACATTGTCCGCACCGCTGAGCAACACGGAGATCGGTCGGGAATATCAACGATTATTACAAGCTGAACCCAAGCCTTCTACAAGTTTCATGCTTTATTTCAAAGTGGGATCGACTGAACTCGTGCGGTCATCCCGGCTCCGGATCCCGGAATTGATCGAGCGTATAAAATCTCGATTGCCGACAGAAATAACCCTGATCGGACATACTGATACGACCGGTACCAACGAGTACAACAACCGTCTTTCCTTACGCAGGGCACAGGCGGTTGAAAAGCTCCTGAGATCCCGATTACCCGCTCTCGATGTCATCAATGTGCAATATTACGGTGCCCAAAAACTGCTGATTCCTACCGCACCGAATATCGAAGAACAAAGGAATAGAGTAGTCGAAGTTTTGATACTTTAATTTTCCAGGGGAAATTCCGTGCAGGCTTTGGCTAAGACCAGCGGCAATCTGCCCGCTAAATGGCTTTACTGGATCATGCTGCCAGGATTGGTAGTCGCAATGCTTATGGCCTATGCGGGCGATGACGAAAAGGGCATTTTTTCTTCCTTGAATTACGAGGTGCTGGATAGCTTTCTTAACTATTCGGCAAACGGAAAGCCGGCAATTCATACTTATTCGGTCGATATCGACGATCCCAGTATTGCTGCGCTGGGACAATGGCCGTGGCCACGATACCGCGACGCCATGCTGGTGCAGAAAATAGCGGAAGGCAAACCTGCGGCAATCGGAATGGATATTCTGTTTTCCGAATCGGACCGAACTTCCTTGAGCAATATCCGCAAATCGTACAAGCAGGATTTTGGCGTGAATATCGACTTCACTGGCGTACCGCCAGGCATTTCTGATAATGACGGTTATTTCGGCCAGGTTTTGTCGAGAATTAACGTAGTCGGGGCGCGCTATTTTTATTTCGATCAATTTGACAAGACCGAACGCTTTGCGGCGCCGGATTTTCATTTCACGGGACGGACCGATCTGCTCAGGCTAAACGATGCCACCAGCGTCCTGAATAATACCGACAAAATCGCATCGCAACTTAAATACAGCGGTTTTCTCAATGATCGTCCCGACAGTGACGGTATGTTGCGTCATGTGCCGTTATTGATCCGCTATCGCGGCACTATTTACCCCCAGATCGCTCTCGCTACGTTCATGCGCGCTGCCGGTGTCGATACCGCTGCCATAGAGGAAGACAGCAATGGACTTTTAATCCGTACCGCTGGTCATACCATTCCTGTCGATATAAACGGTTATGCGCTATTACGCTTCAATGGCAAGTCTTCTCTGTATCCTGCCGTGTCAGCGTTAAGTATTCTGAATGGATCGTTTCCGCTGGCCGAACTGAACGGAAAAATCGTATTCGTCGGTTCTTCGGCGGCAGCCTTGGGTGATTTGCACAGTACGCTATTCGATTCCCAGTTCCCAGGGCTAAAGCTGCAATCGGCGATTGTGGAGAACATGGAAGCCGACAGTTTTATCCGTGAACCGGTATGGACGCCCGTCGCCGATTTCGCAGTATGTATCACGGTGTGGCTGCTGGTATCGGCGCTGTTCATATTTCTGCGTGAACCCTGGCAGCTTTTTCTGGGAACCGCTGCACTGATAGGCTTGCTGCTGCTGATTTCCGTTTATCTGTTTCACGCGTTTGGAATTTTCGTATCGCCGCTGGCGCCCATGATACTGACAGGAATTCTGTTTACGCTTTTTATTACTGCCCGTTTTGCGATCGAAAAAAGGCAGGCCTACGAATGGTACAAAAAATTGGCCAATGCGCAACAGGTCACCATGCAATCCATGGCGGCCGTAGCTGAGACCCGGGATCCGGAAACCGGAGCGCATATCAAGCGTACCCAGCATTACGTCAGATCCATAGCGGAAAATTTAAAAGCTTCCGGGTTTTTTAGCGAAATTCTGAGTAATGAATATATTGATCTGTTGTTTGTTTCAGCCCCTTTGCACGATATCGGAAAAGTAGGCGTGCCGGATAATATCCTGTTAAAACCGTCCAGACTGACGGAAGAAGAATACGCGTTGATGAAAAAACATACGGAATACGGTAAAACCATTATCAACAGTACGGCGCAAAAAATACAAGGCGATAATTTCCTGGTCATTGCCTGCGAGATTGCCTATTCTCATCATGAAAAATGGGATGGAACCGGTTACCCGTGCGGTCTTGCCGGTCCGAGCATTCCGCTATCGGCCCGCATTATGGCGGTTGCCGATGTATACGATGCCTTGATCAGCCGCCGCTGCTATAAATCGGCTTTCCCCCATCGGGAAGCGATCACGATCATGCAGGGATATCGCGGAACGATATTCGATCCGCTGATATTTGATGCCTTTTGCAGCATAGAAGAGCAAATCATCGAAATCGCATCCAGATACCGCGATGAAAACGAACTGGTACTGGGCGACCGGTAACTCGACAGGAGATACACATGGAAAATAACATTGCAGGCAAGATCATCGTCATCACCGGCGCGAGCAGCGGTCTTGGAGCAGCTACGGCGCGCCGTCTGGCGGCGCTGGGTGCGACAGTCGTACTCGGCGCCCGTCGCATCGAGAAACTGAATGCATTGGCGCAGGAACTGGGCGGCAGCGAGCAAAAAGCCATTGCAATCCAGACCGATGTCACGCAAAGCGGGCAAGTACAGCGCCTGGTCGATGCCGCCGTCGATAGATACGGCAGAATAGACGTCATGATCAATAATGCGGGGATCATGCCGCATTCCCCTCTGGACAGGGTCAAGATCGACGACTGGGACCGTACTATCGACGTCAATATCAAAGGCGTCCTCTATGGAATCGCTGCCGCGTTGCCGTACATGCAGCGGCAGAAATCGGGGCATTTCATCAACGTGTCCTCGGTTGCCGGACATAAGGTACGCCCATCCAGCGCGGTCTATGCCGCTACCAAGCATGCGGTGCTGGCGCTGTCGGAAGGTCTGCGGCTGGAGGTCAAACCTTATAATATACGCACCACGGTGATATCACCCGGCGCCATCGATACCGATTTGCCCGACAGCATTACCGAAGCCGACATTGCTGCCGCCGTCAGGAAAATCTATGAAATCGCTATCCCGGCCGATTCGTTTGCGCGCGCTGTCGTTTTTGCCATCAGCCAGCCCGACGACGTAGATGTGAACGAGATCCTGTTCAGACCGACGCGTCAGGAGATTTAAATGACTCCACCGGTTTTCGGTCGCTTTGTCATCGCATGTCCGACCGGATTGCCGGATATCAATTGAATCCGGCTGCCGGTTATTTCAATTTGCTGTCTTCGCGCTTGGCTTCAGCCATGGCTTCCGGCTCGAGCTTTTCCGCCGAGCCATTGAGGTATACGAACACCCCCCAGGCAGCCAGCAATATTCCTACCGAACCGAGCAGGCTCGCGGCATAGGGAAGCTGAGCCGGATTTTCGTGCACAGCCCGGAAAGTCGCTACCAGACCTTCGATAGCCAGCGCTACGATGACAACTACAAAAAATCGCGACAGAAAACGCCGCACACGCGTCGGTGCGCTGATATCGGCAGCGCGGATGACTTCTTCCTGCACGATGGTCTCGGCGATTTGCAAGGCAACCACCGCGGACGCCAATAGCCCCACCGCTTCGATTACGCCCTGCGCTGCAGCCTGATCCCAATGACCCAGCCACGCCTGCCATCCGATATGGGTTGCAACGCCGATGAGCATGAGCGCGCAACAGGCGAAGAGCAATGCCATCAAGCCGTGAACAAAGCCAAACAGATGCATGAACCATTTCATTTGCTATCCTATGCAGGGCAGGTACCGGTAACGCGCCGACCGAAAAATTTTACTGAAACGACACGGTACCTAATATAATCGCATCCCTGTGATTTGTCGAAAATTAAATCGTCTGAAGGATCTGCAACCATGAGTAAATATTCCGAGGTTAATTGATGCGTGCGCGTATTCTTGTCCTGCTGACGACTTTGGCAATAATGGCGCTGACCGGCTGCTCAACGCTGCCGCCGGGTTCGAATAGGCCGAAAACGGTTACGACAGCGCTCGCTCACCCCCAGCTTACTCCGCTGGGCCGGAAATTCGACACCTTGGCTCGAGGGCATGACGGCAATTCCGGATTTCGCGTCATACCGGTAGGCGCAGACGGCTTTTTGATCCGTATGCAGATGATCAATGCCGCGACGCGCACGCTGGATCTCCAGTATTTTATTTTTCATCAGGACAATACCGGCGGCTTGCTGACCGATGCGGTCCTGCGCGCGGCTGATCGCGGAGTGCGGGTGCGGGTGCTGATCGACGACGGCGAAATGCGATCGGGTGACGATCAGGTGTTGGCGCTGGCGGCGCATCCCTTGATACAGATCAGGATATTCAATCCGTTTTCGTACCGCGGGCATAACCCTTTGCTGCGCAGCGTCGATTTCATTACCGATGCCGAACGCCTCGATTACCGTATGCACAATAAATTACTGGTCGTCGACAATACGCTGGCGCTGGTCGGAGGCCGCAATATCGGTGACCGGTATTTCCAGATCGATCCCGATAGCCAGGTTGCCGACGACGATGTATTCGTGGCCGGTCCGCTGACGCAAAAGCTCTCGGCCACCTTCGATGACTACTGGAATAGCGATATGGCGATACCGGTTGAAGCGCTATCGCCGGAAAAAACTACCGTGGCAGCGTTAATCTCGTTTCGCAACGAATTGAATCGACGCAATTCGCAATTGAAAACCGGCGGTTTCAATTATGTAAAACGTCTTGCGAGTGGCGAACCGTTTGCCGGAATCATGTCCGGCACACTTCCTCTGGTATGGGCGCAAGCGCAGGTTGTCTGCGACAGCCCCGACAAAAAGGAAGTGGAAGAAGGCAAGATGGGCGGCAGCCTGATGCAGCGGCCGGTCGAAGAAGCGGTGCTGGGCGTGCATTCCGAGTTGCTGATGATTACGCCCTATCTGATACCCGGAAAAGACGGTATGCAGATTTTCAGCACCCTGCGTCGACGCAAGGTTCGCATACGCGTCCTGACCAATTCTCTGAGTTCGACACCGGTATTGCTGGCGCAAGCCGGATTCATGCATTACCAGATACCGATGCTGAAAGAAGGCGTAGAGTTATACGAAATACGTTCGTTATTGGGCAATACCAGAGGCAGCGGCGAAACGAGGTCTATCGCGCGCTACGGCAATTATTCGCTGCACGCGAAGCTTTATGTTTTCGACCGCAGAAAAGTATTTATCGGTTCGATGAATTTTGATCAGCGCTCCTTTCATCTGAATACCGAAATCGGCCTGCTGATAGACAGCCCGACGCTTGCGCAGCAAATCGCTCAAAGATTCAACGAGATGGTTTTGTCTGTCAACGCGTATCAGCTCCTATTACAACCAGACGCAACGGGAACGCCTCGTTTGCTCTGGCGGACCAGCGAAGACGGAAATACGGTCGAATACGAGACGGAACCGGCCAGAAACGCCTGGCAAAGGTTCAAGGCCGATTGTTTGTCATTGCTGCCGCTCGACAATGAGTTGTGAGTATTGATAACCGATCTGCTGCCGAACCAAAATCTGGCAAGTAAACAGTGATCCTTGCACGATGTAGCGAGCGCTGCCCAGTTGAAGCGAAAAGGAAGAAACCGTAGCATATCAGGCGTGCTTGTTACTGCCCGCACAGGTTTATTCGACCGCCAGACGATAGCCTACTCCGGCTTCCGTCAGGATGTAACGCGGGCGTATCGGTTCCTTTTCCAGTTTATGGCGCAATTGGCTCATATAAATACGCAGATAATGCGCATTGTCTACCTGATTCGGTCCCCATACTTCCTTGAGCAGGAAGCGATGCGTCAATACCTTGCCGGTATATTTCGCCAGTACGGACAGCAGCCGGTACTCGATCGGAGTCAGGTGCACTTCTTCCCCGGCCACGGTGATTTTGCGATGCACCAGGTCGATAGCCAGGTCGGCGACCGAAACTATTCCGCTTTCGGTCTGTTCGCTGGAGATCGTTCGCCTTAAAGCTACCCGAATCCGGGCCAGCAGTTCTCCGGCTCCGAATGGTTTGGTCAGATAGTCATCTGCTCCGGCGTCCAGCGCCGCTATTTTTTCCGTTTCGCCGCTTCGTGCAGACAGAATGATCACCGGTACATTGCTCCATTCGCGTAACTGTTTGACTGCGTCCACGCCGTCCATATCCGGAAGTCCCAGATCCAGAATGACGATATCGGGTTTGCGCGTAGCCGCCGCCTTGAGGCCTGCGTTTCCGCTGTCGGCGTCGAATACGTGATAACTTTCTGCTTCCAGCGACAAACGCAGAAAATGGCGGGTTTGTTTTTCGTCTTCGATAACGACAATGGTCGGCGTAGTCATTCTTTCTCTTCCGTGTCGAGAGTGGGTGGAATGCCTAGCGGTAATGTAAATACAAAACGGGCGCCCCCGGAAGCAATATTTTCTGCCCAGATCCGTCCCTTGTGTGCATCGGCTATTGCTCGGCAGATAGTCAGACCCAGGCCGACTCCCGGAGTTGCGGATTCGCGTACTCCACGGGTGAATTTCTCGAATATGGATTCTTCGCTGCCGTGCGCAATGCCCGGTCCGTTATCGGTAACCGAAATCCGTGCCAGATTGCTTTCGAGATGCGCTTCGATAATGATATGGCTATGCGGCGGCGTATATTTGACTGCGTTTTCGAGCAAATTGATCAGTACGCTTCTAATAAGCATGGTGTCGAATTGCAACAACGGAAATTCGTCGGGTAAGCGTACGTCTACGCGATAATTTTTCAGTTGCTGCTCGCAACTGGCGAGTGCGCTGCCTATGACTTCTTCGAGCGATTCCCATTGCAGGTTCAGTTTGACGTTACCGGATTGCAGCCGCGCCATGTCGAGCAGATTATTGACCAGCGAAGACATGCGGAAAGTCTGGTCGCGAATCGCAATCGCCAGTTCGTATTGTAACGGCGGCAATTCAGGCCGGCTATGTGCCAGCGACTCGGACAGACCGGCAAGATTCGTCAGCGGAGTACGCAAATCGTGCGACAGCGCGGACAAAACCGAATTGCGCAAGCGTTCCGATTCGATCCGTACCAGGGCTTCCTGCGCGACATCGATGTAATGCACGCGTTCCAGCGTAGTGGCGATGAGCGCTACGAAACCGTCCAGTTGGCGGCGCTGTTCGGGAATCAATAACCAGCCGCTATGCAAAGGCTCTATCGCCAGGACGCCGCGTGTGCGCATCGGCGCTCTCAGCGGCAGATACAGAATCGAACTGGCGGACAAGGTATCGGTACTGAAACCGGCAGGTTCGGCCCGATCGAAAGACCATTGAGCGATTCCCGGGTCGATGGCCGGAACAACGCCTGCGGCCGCTTCGGTAGGCTGCAGGGTGTCGTGCGTATCAGGTAGCAGAATCGCTACCTTGACCTTGAATGTCGTCTCGATGTAACGGTGGCTGATGTCCACGATTTGCTGGGGCAGCAATACCGAGGACAGATCGCGTGCCATTTCGTATAACGCCCGCAAACGCGTTTCGCGCTGGTTGGCGACGCGCACCTGATAAGTCAGGTTGGCCGTCATCTGCCCTATGATCAGGGCGACGATCAGCATGACGGCAAAGGTCAGCAAATATTGCACATCGCTGACCGCAAATGAAAAACGCGGCGGAACGAAGAAAAAATCGAACAGGATTACATTCAGAAAAGCAGCCAGTATTGCTGCTCGCCTACCATGTTTGACTGCTGCAAATACGACTGCGAGCAGAAATAGCATGACAATATTGGCTAAATCGAAATAGGGTAAAAGCAGAGTGGCAATGCCTGTGACGGTCGCGCATTCGGTAGCGGTCCAAAGATAGGATTTCCAGTATGACCGCGGTGCGTTCTCGAACTGCGTGGGAGATTCTGTTTTGATCCCGGTCCCGGGATGGATATTGGCGATCTGTATGATATCCATATCTGCCGATAGCCTGCCGAGCCGGTCGGCAAACGATCGCTTCCAGAAATGCCATGAACGGTGCTGATCGCGACCTACGATGATCTTGGAGAGATTATGACTACGTGCATAATCGATCAGCACCCGTTCGGTCTGCTGCCCTGCCAATGCGGCGGTTCTGGCACCCAGTTCCTGGGCAAACTCCAGACTTTTCAGGATGCGCTCGCGCACACTGTTCGGCTGATATTGCAATTGCGGTGTCTCAACGTATACGGCGTGCCATTCGACACCGAATTGCGAGGCGATCCGGCTGGCGCTGCGTATGATTTTTTCCGCGCCGGGTTTCGGCCCGACGCACACCAGAATGGAATCCTGGGTTCGCCATACGGTGCCGATGGAACGCTCCTGACGGTAGATCCGCATCTGATCGTCGACCCGGTCGGCAGTGCGCCGCAAGGCGAGTTCGCGCAACGCGATCAGATTGCCCTTGCGGAAAAAATTTCCGATAGCGCCTTCCGCCTGCTGCGGGAGGTAGATCTTGCCTTCCTTCAGGCGCAGCAATAATTCGTCGGGTGTAAGATCGACCAGGGTTACTTCGTCGGCCTGATCGAACACCTTGTCGGGTACGGTTTCCTTCACGCGTATGCCGGTGATGCCACCGACGATGTCGTTGAGGGTTTCCAGATGCTGAACATTAATCGTGGTGTAGACGTCGATACCCGCAGCCAGCAGTTCGTCGACATCCTGCCAGCGTTTGGGATGACGCGAGCCCGGTACATTGGAATGCGCCAGCTCGTCGATCAGGATCAGCGGCGGATGCCGTTTCAGCGCGCCTTCCAGATCGAATTCTGCAATTCGTTTGCCGCGATATTCGACTTCCTTGCGCGGTAACACTTCGAGGCCATCCATCAGCGCAACGGTTTCGGCCCGGCCGTGAGTTTCGGCAATGCCGACGACCACATCCAGACCGCGTGCCCGCAACTGGTGCGCCGCAGAGAGCATGGCGTAGGTTTTACCCACGCCGGCCGACGCGCCGAAAAAAATCTTGAGCTTGCCGCGCAACGCCTTTTCCTGTTCGCGCTGCACCATTTCGAGCAATAGGTCGGGATCTGGACGAGTATCGGTCATGAAGCGCAGTATAAACTCAAAAAAGCGGTACGGTATTTTAGAACTTGTAGAGCGCTTCGAGGCCTTCGGAAGTCTGGCTATCCTTGCCGACGCCGGAGGAGTTGAGGAAGGAAGCGACATTGGAG
>JAJYPN010000045.1 GCA_021795395.1 Pseudomonadota bacterium
ATTAAACTCGCTCCGGTAGCGCCCGTCCTTCGGGATGGGCGAGGATTGAAACGTTAAATTTTTAATTGATTGCATGGTTTATCCCGGTAGCGCCCGTCCTTCGGGATGGGCGAGGATTGAAACACGTTGAGGAGGATGGGAAATGGAAAAGGTAAAATGTAGCGCCCGTCCTTCGGGATGGGCGAGGATTGAAACAGCTGGATCGATGGCAGCCACCAAAGCAGCGGCTGTAGCGCCCGTCCTTCGGGATGGGCGAGGATTGAAACTGACGGAGGCGATTACCTACATCGAAAGTCGGGAGTAGCGCCCGTCCTTCGGGATGGGCGAGGATTGAAACCGGCATCGTCCGCTGTTCGGTGATGCACTGTCCGGTAGCGCCCGTCCTTCGGGATGGGCGAGGATTGAAACACATTTACCGGCGGAGTTACCTACGAAGCCACCGCTTTTGCTCGCCGTATCATGCCGTTAATTTGATCGTTGGCCTGAATTGCCAATAATTCCATATCTTGATGTTGTTGGGCAAAAACCCTGAAAATTTCGTCCGCAAACGCCTGGCCGATTTCATCTACGCCAGAAAAATCAAACACGACCATTTTAAACAGCTCGATTCTGGCTAACAATCTTTTGGCTTGCGAGCGTGAAATCAATTGATCATTGCCGTATTTTGCCAAACGCACCGGGACGATAGTCTTATTGAATCCATAGTCACTGTCTCCTGCAAATTGATCGAAGATTTTTTTCGACGTCCTTGCCGTGTGATTATGCAGCTTCATCCACACCATCGTTCCAGTGGAACCCTCCTCTGTTTCCACTACCCAATCTTCATCCTTGCCAAAATTGTGCGAAAAATGAACCCCTCCCGACATAATAACGAATGAATCAAACATTCGCGAAGTAAAGAAAATCCCCTCACCCGAATGACGCTGAGGATCCGTCGTGAGTTTTCCTTTATGCAATTCAAGAATAGCGTGGCGCTCATCAAGCAAACCCAAAGCGGTTTGAACTTTCTTGAAAATGCCTATTCCATCGTCTATGACATAGATTTCCGCATCCACAGCGGTTTTCTGGATATGCACCAGAATTTCCGAACCGGCCGAGTGATCAATGGCATTGTTGAACATTTCCGTAAAGCCGTAGTGCCAAATAGTTAAAACATTCTCCGGCAACTGTCCCAAAACCGCTCGTATGTCGTTTGTCCAGACCAGGTCTTCCGCCAGATCGGGCGTTATCGGATACTCCTTACTCCATTCCTGAAGCGGGCTGAGTTTGTAAGTCCGGCTCCTGGTATTTCCCGTCGTCATCAGAACATGCTCGGTTATGAGTCGTTGTAAATGTTTATTGACGGCTTGACGCGTAATGCCGAATTTTTCGGAAGTTAATTTGCAGATATCTGAGGGGTGCTTTCCAACCTCGTCAAGAATAAATCGACGAATATCCTCGCCTCGCGTTTTAATCCTGGTCATTGGAAGCTCATTCCTAATTTGCCTCGTTTCGCTTGATATTGACAACCTTAATTGAATTTATTGTCAACCTTAAGCGATTTATTGTCAACCATTTAACGGTATGGCAATCGCCTTAACTGCCCGAAAAGCAATCATCTATTTGCTGCCACTAAACGATCAAATCGCACAAAAACCGCCAATCCAGTACCGGCCGGGTTATCGTCGAGACGGATCGTCGCATGATGCGCCTGAGCGATATTGCGGACGATGGCCAAACCGAGTCCACTGCCGCCAGTCTGCCCTACTTCACGCCGATAAAACCGGTCGAATACCCGCGACCGCTCTTCGGCAGGGATGCCGATGCCGGTATCGGTTACACTCAACACTGCCTGGCCGTTTTCCGTTTTCAGCGCGACTTCCACGAGACCGGACTGCGGCGTGTAGCGAATCGCATTGTCGATGAGGTTGCCAATCAATATGCGGAGATTTTCGCTTTGGCCCGACACTGATATCGTCGGAGCGGATTGCGATTTCAACGTGACGCCCTGCGCGTGGGCGAGAGCGGAATAATCGCTGACGACCTGTTGCGTCAGCGTCGTCAGGTCGAGCTTCGCAAACGTTTGCGTTTCGGCTTGAGGCTCACTGCGTGCCAGCGTCAGCAATTGCCGTACGAGATGGATAGTGCGATCGAGGCGCAATTTGAGTTTCGCAAACGATGCGGCGCGCTGTTCATCGGTAACCGCGCGCTCGGTCAATTGTACCTGCAAACTCAGCGCGGTCAGCGGACTGCGCAATTCGTGCGCGGCATCGGCAACAAAGGCGCGTTGCGTTTGCAGTGCGCGATCGAGGCGAGCCAGCAGACGATTGATGGCGTTGACCAGCGGCAGGATTTCCTTTGGAAGCTTCGACACCGGCAAGGCGTGCATTGCATCGGCATCGCGTTGTTCGAGGGCATGGGTCACGTTTTGCAAGGGCCGCAGACTGTGGCCCACGACTATCCAGATCAATGCAGCCAATACGGGAACAAGAGTGGCGAACGGCCACAGCGAACGCGCTGCCAGTCCCGCTGCCAATTCCTGCCGTTCTTCCATCGGCTGCGCTACCTGAATATGGCGTTGATGGCGCTGAATGGCGAAAATACGCCAATCGTGATGGTTATACGACACGGTTGCAAAGCCGGAAATGCGGTAGCGTGGCAAAATCTGCCTTGGATAGGAAGCGAATAACAGGACGCCGTTCGCATTCCACACCTGCAATTCGACGTTTTCGCCGACCTGATCGTCGTAATTGACCGTTGCCGGCGGTAATATGTGCTCGGGCAGCGATAAGGCAATCTGTTTGATCTGGTAATCGAACAGGTCGTCGGCCTCGTTATGCGCCAGCCAGTACATGCCGATACCGGCAGCAGCGGTAGAGAGCAGCACACCACCCAGCAGCCAGACCAGCAATTGCTGCCGCATGGAATTCATGCCTCGCTCACTTTATAGCCGACGCCGCGAACGTTGCGGATGAAATGGCTGCCGAGTTTCTTGCGCAAATGATGGATATAGACTTCGACCGCGTTGCTGCCTATGTCGCGATCCCAACCGTACAGCTTCTCTTCCAGTTGCGCCAGCGACCAGATTCTGCCTGGCGGGCTGAGTAAAATCTGCAACAGCGCGAATTCACGCGCCGAAACAGGCAGCAAAACATCCTGTCTGCGGACTTCGTGCCGCACAGGGTCCAGCGTCAGATCGCCATGCACGATCGGATTCTGAGCCCGACCGGCAGGACGCCGCAGCAAGGCGCGCATGCGCGCGAACAATTCCTCGAGTTCGAACGGTTTGACCAGATAATCGTCGGCGCCTACATCCAGCCCAGTTACCCTGTCGGTCAGCGAATCGCGTGCGGTAAGCACGAGTATGGGCAGCAATCCGCCGCGCTTGCGATAATCTTCCAATACTGCCAGACCGTTTTTTTTCGGCAACCCAAGATCCAGCAAAATCAGATCGTAAACCGGATCGTCCATGGCCAGCTCGGCTTCGCGGCCGTCGCGCACCCAATCGACGATATGATTTTCGCCGGTCAGCGCTTCGCTGATGCTCTCGCCTATCATCCGGTCGTCTTCTACCAGCAGGAGGCGCATGTCGGTTTATGTGCTTGCAGACAGCCGCTGATACAAAGTAGCGGGAAAGTTATTGCGACGCGGCATTATGATCCTTATAGCGCTGTTTGACGCGCATGATGCGCACGACTTCGGGCAACTGCCGCAAGGCGCGCATGATACGCGCCAGATGCAGCCGCTGTTCGACTTGCAGGGTAAAATAAAGAGTCGTGTACTGACTGCCGTCTTCTTCTTCCATCGATACATTGTCGATGTTGGAACCTTCGTCGGCGATGGCTGCGGCGAGTTTCGCCAATACGCCGCGCTGATTCAGGACGATAAGCCGGATATTCACATCGAACATTTTATTCAATCCCGGTTCCCATTCCACATCCAGCCACTTGTCGGGATCGTCGCGATAATGCTTGATCGCGTTGCAATCGTGGGTATGAATCACCAGGCCTTGATCGGATTTGATAAAAGCTATGATCGGATCGCCGGGGATCGGACTGCAGCATTTGGCAAGCTGTACGGCGACGCCTTCCGAGCCGCGTATCGCAATCACGTTCTGCTGCCGTTGCACCGGGAGCGTCTGATCCTGTGCCATGACCTGGCGGGCGACAACGATATTCAGGCGCTTTCCCAAACCGATATCGGTCAGGATTTCTTCCCGGGTTTTACCGGTTTCCTTGTTGATCCGCTCCCAGCAGCCCGGCAACAATTCCGCGGGATCGCCGCCCAACGCGCGTACCGCCTGTTCGAGCAGTCGTTCGCCCAGCTGTATCGATTCTTCGGCGTGCATGGTGCGTAAATAATGCCGGATGTGCGCCCGGGCTTTGCCGGAGACGACAAAATTGACCCAAGCCGGATTGGGCCGGGCATTCGGTGACGTCACTACCTCGACCTGATCGCCATTGCGCAGCAAAGTGCGCATCGGCATCAGTTCGCCGTTGACTTTCACTGCGGTGCAATGATTGCCGACGTCGGTGTGGACGGCGTAGGCAAAATCCACGGCGGTCGCGCCGCGCGGCAGCGACAGAATTTTGCCTTTGGGCGTGAATACATAGACTTCGTCGGGAAACAGGTCGACCTTGATATGCTCCAGAAACTCCGCCGAATCGCCGCCGCCCTCCTGGATTTCCAGCAGGGATTGCAGCCATTGATGCGTTTTCTGCTGCACGTCGTTGATATTCGCATCGCTGGATTTGTATAGCCAGTGCGAAGCCACACCGGCCTCGGCGATTTTGTGCATTTCGTGAGTGCGTATCTGGATTTCTATCGGTGTGCCGAACGGGCCGAACAAGGTCGTATGCAGGGACTGATAGCCGTTGGCTTTGGGAATGGCGATATAGTCCTTGAATTTGCCCGGGATCGGTTTATACAGACTGTGCAAACATCCCAAGGCCAGGTAGCATGACGGAATATCATTCACCAGCACGCGGAAGCCGTAGATATCGAAGACTTCCGAAAACGCCAGCGATTTCTCCTGCATCTTCCTGTAGATACTGAACAGATGTTTTTCGCGTCCGCTGACCAGTGTTGCGACATGGCCTTCCTGCAATTTGTTCGCGATCGCTTCGCGGACTTTTTCTACCACTTCCTTACGGTTGCCGCGCGCCGTTTTTACCGCTTGCGACAAAATCCGGTACCGATTCGGATACAGATGATAAAAACATAAATCGTCCAGTTCCTGGTACAGTCCGTTCAATCCGAGGCGATTGGCGATAGGCGCGTAAATATCGGTGGTTTCCTGGGCGATGCGCCGGCGCTTTTCCGCCGGCATGGATTCCAGCGTGCGCATGTTATGCAGGCGATCGGCTAATTTGATCAAAATGACGCGCACGTCGCGCGCCATGGCCAACAGCATTTTGCGGAAGTTTTCCGCTTGCGCATGGACTTCCGTCTGAAATTCTATTTTATCGAGTTTGGATACGCCGTCGACCAGTTCCGCCACCGACTTGCCGAATTGCTCGGCGATCTCTTCCTTGGTAGCGGGCGTGTCCTCCACCACATCGTGCAACAACGCCGCCATCAGGGCCTGTGCATCCAGGTGCCATTGCGCCAGAATGCCTGCCACCGCTACCGGATGAGAGATATACGCTTCGCCGCTTTTGCGAAACTGCCCGGTATGCGCCAAGCGGCTGAATTCGAAGGCTGCCTGGACTTGCGCGATATCCGCCGGTTTTAAATAACTTAACAGCGGAACGATTTCCTCAAGTTCGGGCATACCACTACCATCGCTTGTCAGGCGCGGCCGCGATTCAGGATTTCGCGTCCGACTTCTCCCGCCGCGATCTCGCGCAATGCCACCACCGACGGTTTATCCCGTCCGGCATCGACTTTGGGAGTATGTCCGTTAGCCAATTGCCGTGCGCGATAGGTTGCCGCCAGCGTCAACTCAAAGCGATTGCTGATTTTGCCAATACAATCATCGACCGTAACACGAGCCATTATTCATTCCTTGCATTCAATGTGGTAAATAAATCTGCGTAGCGCGCGAGTTGCTGAGGGGCACGCAGGCGATGTGCACGCAATACGGCCGACAAATCCGCCAGAGCCGTATCGAAATCGTCGTTAATGATAACATAGTCGAACTCGCCTACATGGCTAATATCCTCGCATGCGGCGGCAAATCTGCGGGCAACGACATCGGGATGGTCCTGCCCGCGACCGATCAGCCGTGTTTTCAATGCGTCCAGCGTAGGCGGCGCGATAAATATACCGACTGCATCAGCGAATAATCGTCTGACTTGTATCGCTCCCTGCCAGTCGATTTCCAGCAATACGTCTTCATCGTTAGCCAGCGTATCGCGTATCCATTGCTCGGATGTGCCGTAACAATTCCCATAGACCTCTGCGCTTTCCAGAAATTCGCCCGCATTCAGCTTTGTCACGAATTCATCCATGCTGACGAAATGATAATCCCGTCCGTTTTTTTCGCCCGGCCGAGGCGGTCGGGTCGTATACGACACCGACAGATGAACTTGCGGATTCTGCGCCAGCATTGCACGCACCAGCGTGGTTTTGCCCGCCCCCGAAGGCGCGGTAACTATAAACAGATTTCCCGCCATTTTTCCCTCATAACCAAGCTTGCGCAAGTTTAACCGATACTTGCCATTTACTATTCATTCTTCGCTTTTTTTGCATGCCTATGTAAACCGAACAATTTTCCTGTTTTCTTGCGATTTTCATAGCATAACCGTCTTCAACTCACGCCGCCGTATCGACTTCGATGCAATTTAGCATTATCATGTAAAGTTGGCATTACATAATCAATTTAATCAAATAACGAGGACGACAAGTGAACTATCAATTAACGAAAATCGCCCTGGCAGCCATGCTGGGGTTAAGTGCGGTTTCCACCAGTCTTACAGCTTTCGCAGGCGATGACGATAGCTCTTTCGCACCGGGCGGAACAGCTATCGACCAGCATACTCAACAATTCCACAATCTGAAGATCGTAATGGATCTCAAAGTCAAGACCATTGCCGATGTCGCGTTCGGAGCGGTCACTGCGGGTCGGATTATCTCACATCCGGGCACCAAACTGGTCGTGATCGTTGAAGGCCCTGCTGTTACCGCCTTTGCCAAGAAAAATTATCTGGACCATCAGGGTACGATCGATGCCTGGGCCGATCTGGCACAAAAGGGCGTAAAAGTCGAATATTGCGGCAATTCTGTGCACGGCGCGGGCCTGTCGCCGTCGGACATGACCGGGCTCAGCGAAAAAAACCCTGCGGTGGTCAATCCGGGCGCGTATCCGACGATCGCCAATTACGAGTCGCAAGGTTACGGACTGGTTTTACCGATGCTGCTGGAACAGCCCAAAAAATAAGCCGTTATGGCCGACGTCGCCGACCGTTCTGGCAGGCGACGTTCCGAATGGCTTCATTCTTCAGCAAGCCGTCCACCAGCCTTTGCCTTTTCGATTATTTGAGCCGCGGCTTGGCATCCATTTCATTTAGCCCAAAATCTGATCGCTATTTCCTGTGAAAAATTCCTATAGAATGATCGTTCATGATTCAGGCAAATAATAGTTACACCCATTACGCAATCGGACATTTCATGAAAAACCTGCTGGTTCGACTCATACTGGCGCTTAGCAGCCTGCGACTGCTTCCACATCTGATCTTACTGAAGAATTGCAGCAATTCGGCGATTATCAGAGCCGACATCTTGCGTTGGCACAGTATTATTTATAAAACGGCGCCGACGGATTCCATCTCGAAGATTTTTCTGAAACTGATGACGTTTTTCCCGGAATACCGAAATCTTTTTTATTACCGCACCGGCTGGAAAGGCAAGCTTTTGGGGCCTCTTTGCCAACCGATGTCCACCTTGTTTATTCGCACCCCCACCATAGGCCCTGGCTTATTCATACAGCACGGCTTCGCAACGATCATCGCAGCCAGGGAAATCGGCGATAACTGTTTCGTCAACCAGCAGGTAACGGTCGGCTATTCCAACGCCACCGATGCTCCGACCATAGGCAATAACGTCAGTATCAATGCGGGCGCAAAAGTGATAGGCGGAATCCGTATCGGCGACAATGTAAAAATCGGCGCAAATGCTGTGGTAGTTAAAAACGTTCCTGCGAACGTAACGGTAGTCGGTGTCCCCGCTTATATTGTTAAACGTGACGGCAAACGGGTAAACGAGCCGCTATAACGGCGACCCGGTTACGCGCGGATATTACGCGCCAAACCCGGTCAAAAGGCGAACAGGTCATCCATGACATGCACGCCTTTGTCGCAGGCATGATTAAGACAGGAGAGACCGAAACCCGCTTCCAGCGTTTTCAGCAGGGAAAAATGACTGTAGGGCCGGCTGCTTGGCCGCTTTCTGCCGCCATAATTGGTGTCGATAATCGCCGCCACCCGGTTCGGCGTGTCAGAATAATCGTTTTCATCCCACAATACAATAATAATGTTGTTTCCCTGTTGCCAGATACTCGAATCCTGGATCGCGGTAACCAGCGTTTTTACGGTTGAGTCGCCCATTTGCAGCAACGTCGCCTTATTGGCACACAGCGCACTTACGTTATCCGCACCGTGCATATCATGGCAAAGATCGGGGACGATAAAAGAAAATGCAGGCGCTTTGCCGCTGCCCAGATCGGCGTATAAACCATTGATCCCGGTAAATCCGGCCACATTATTCAGACCGTCAACGGCATCCGAATTTTCCTGCATACGCGCAAAATAAACGAAAGGATTATGTTTGGCTACATACAAGGCTTGCACGGAATGCCGGGGGGCAAGTTGAGGGGCGTTGAGATTCGAATATATCCCATCGCTGTAATCCACGCGATCGACCACCCCCGATTCAGGAAGGTTTTCCTGATAGGTTTTCCATCCTTTGCCCGCCGCTGCCAATTGATCGCCGATAGTGCGACCTACAAAAACTGCGGCTGGCACTTCGATATGAAACGGCGCAATTCGCGCGGGAGTCGAAACATCTTTGCCCGATTCGGCAATCGGTTTGTTGCGATTGCCGTCGTGACTGCCGTTATGCCAGTCGGGATCGTTATCGTTGACGATCCCGAAATTCGAACCGCCTACTATCTCGAGATAATTGGCCAGACTGGGATGACCTACCGCGTAATAATTGATCGCCAGCCTGGAAGAGCGCGCCAGCTGATTGATGAACGGCGTATTGGTACCGCCGATGACTTCATTAAACGAATGATTTTCCATGACGATCAAAAAAACATGGTCCAAATGGGGAATATCGCCTTGATCGGCAAAAGCGGAAACCGACACAAAAAGCACAACCGGCATCATTACCGTAATGAATCTATTTAGAACATGCATAAATACCCCGGATATGAATTATGCTGCCAAATCGATCCCAAAAGCAGTCATCGCCAACGCACGATCTCGAATTATCCGATCAAGGCTATGGCCTTGATCTGAGCCCAAACATTCATGCCTACCCGTAATTCGAGGGCCGCAGCCGATCGCCGCGACAGACGTGCGAGCAAGGGCACGCCGCCGGCATCGAGTTGCGCCAGGATCAAGGCGGGATGGGCATCGTCTGCCAATCCTGTCACTACGACCGGCAACACATTAAGTATACTGCTATCGGCAGCCGGCGATAAAGCGATGCTGACATCGCGCGCCAATATGCGTATGCGCATCGGTTGCTGCAAAACGGTACTGCTGTCGCGCACCCACAAGTCGCCGCCGGCAAAATTCAATCGACTTAAATGCCACTGCCTGTCATGCCCGATAACGGTAGTTGCCAATACCACGCCGGCATCTTCGCCCAACCGCATAGGCAGATCGAGCCGCGCCAGCATCTCGACTAACGTTCCGCTGGCAAGTATACAACCCTGCTCGAACAGCACAAGATGGTCGGCCAGGCGAGCGACTTCGTCGAGCGAATGGCTGACATAAAATACCGGTATGTTCAATTCTTCGTGCAGGCGTTCCAGATAAGGCAATATCTCTTCCTTGCGCCTGGCATCCAGCGCAGCGAGCGGTTCGTCCATCAGCAATATTCCCGGGCTGGTCGCCAGCGCCCGTGCAATCCCCACACGCTGCCGCTCGCCTCCCGACAAGGCGGCAGGCATACGTTCCAGCAGATGCCCGATACCCAACAGCTCTATCGCCCGGCCCATCGATACGGTGCGGAACGATGGAGGCATTCTTTTCAAACCGTATTCCACATTGCGGCGGACAGTCAGATGCGCAAACAGACTTGCTTCCTGAAACACATAACCGAGCGGCCGGCGATGCACAGGCAAAAATATTCCCCGTGTATCGTCCTGCCAGACCTGGCCGTTCACTTCGAGAAAGCCGCCGGATATGCGCGTTAATCCGGCAACGGCCCGCAGCAGAGTCGTTTTGCCGGAACCGGAAGCCCCATATAACGCCGTTACCCCCCGGCCAGGCACTTCGAGATCGACATCGAGCGAAAAATCGGAATAATCGAGCCGAAACCGCGCGCGAATAATATCGGCTGCGATCATTGCCGCCATTTTCTTCTGCCGGTCGGATGGAATACATGCAGCATCAGCAATGCCGCGAATGCAAACCCGACCATGATCGCTGCCAGCCAGTGCGCCTGGGTATATTCCAGCGCTTCGACATGATCGTAAATCTGCACCGAGACGACACGCGTTTTGTCCGGAATATTGCCGCCTATCATCAGCACGACGCCGAATTCGCCCACCGTATGGGCAAAACCGAGAACAATGGCGGTCAAAAATCCCGGCTTGGCCAGGGGCAATACTACGCTTACAAACGCATCCAACGGCGAAGCGCGCAACGTAGCCGCCACTTCCAGCGGGCGCTCGCCCATCGCCTCGAAGGCATTCTGTATCGGTTGCACGACAAAGGGTAGCGAATAAAAGGTGGAAGCCAGCACCAATCCCCAGAAAGTGAACGGCAGCATGCCGATACCCAGAGCCTGGGTAAAATGACCTATCGGTCCGCTGGGGCCCATCGCCAGCAGCAGATAAAATCCCAATACCGAAGGCGGCAATACGATAGGCAGCGCAACCAGCGCGCCCAGCGGGACTTTCAGCCATGAGCGGGTACGCGCCAGCCACCAGGCGATAGGTGTGCCTGTCAGCAGCAATAATAAAGTTGTGATCGTCGCCAGGCGCAGGGTTAACGATAATGCACCGAGATCGGTATCACTGAGCATCGAAAGTTCCGTTACGCATCATCAACAGCGAAGACGTCAATTAAGGCGGTAAGCGGCATGGCAGGCAACGCACTGCTGCGTCACTTCCGACAGGCTGGATAAGGCCCGCTGCTCATCGCCTTCCGACGCTTTCATGGCAAAAATGCTGGCGGCTTTATGCATCTTCATGCCTATCATACGCATGGATTGCGGCATATACGGCGCCATTTCATGCCGCATAGGCATAGGCATGGAACTCACGCCCAGACGGGTTTCCGCAATATCGCTGGCTTTGTCCAGATTATTACCGGCCATCGCCGCCTGAATTTCCTGCAACGCAAGCAAATGGTCGCGCATTCGTGCCAGCATGCGCTCTTTCATCATGACCGGCATGCTGATCTTTTGTCTGTTATCCTGGTCGTCTGCATGGCTAAACCCGCAAAAGAACAGCAGTCGCAATACCGTTATCCCTATCAGCATTCTTATCATTGGTACGTTCTCCATTACCGCTGGGTTCTATTTGCTGATTCGACAGGCAAATTATACTCTCGTTAAAAACCGTAACCGTAAGCCTTGATAATCGCTCTGGCCTTATCGCTTTTAAGATATTTCAGCAAAGCTGCAGCGGCAGGATTCGCTTTCCCTTGCGCCAGCAATACGGCATCCTGCCGAATCGGACTATACAAGTTGGTTGGCACTATCCAGCCGGACCCACTATTGAATTTGCCATCCCGATACACCTGCGATAAGGCGACGAATCCTAATTCGGCATTACCCGTACTCACAAACTGATAAGTCTGGCCGATGTCTTCGCCCTGCACGAATTCAGGTTTTAGCAGGGCTATCAGTCCGAGTTTGGTCATCACCTCGACGGCGGCGGCGCCATAGGGTGCCAGTTTGGGATTAGCGAGTGCGATATGGCTGAAATTGCCTTTTTTCAGCACTGCGCCCTGGTCATCGACATATCCGGGCCGGGCAGACCAGAGCACCAGTTTGCCGATAGCGTAGGTGAAACGGCTGCCGGGAACAGCCAGACCTTCTTTCTCAAGCCGCTCTGGCGTTTTGTCATCCGCCGCCAGCAAGATATCGAACGGAGCGCCATTTTTGATCTGCGCGTAAAATTTCCCCGTAGCGCCGTATGACAGCGCAGTCGTATATCCGCTGGATTTTTCAAAATCGGCCGCCAGCTTCTTCATCGGTGCCGTGAAATTGGCGGCAACCGCCACTTGTACCTCATCCGCACTGGCCGAACCGATAGCCATGCTTGCCAGTGCGAGCGCGATTACACAGAAAAAATTGGGTTTCATATTCCCCCCTTTTGAATTAAACGCTGACGGCCAGAATGATATGCGTCGCCTTGATAAGCGCACAGGCGCGTACCCCTTCCCTGAGACCCAGCGACTGAATGCTTTCATCGGTAATAATCGCTGCTACGCTATTTCCGGAATCCAGCGTTATGCCCACCTCGCTGTTGACCGATCCTTTCTGGCAATAACTCACTACGCCACACAATTTGTTACGCGCACTGGTTTTAAAATGATGGTCTTCCGCGGTAATAATCACCCACGGCGCCTTGAACAAAGCATAAGCCTCCTTGCCGATTTCCAGCCCCAGATTATCCACGCTTTCCAGCGTAACGTTGGCGACCAGATCGGTGCCGCCGCCTATATCAAGTATAACCTCTGCATTGACGGCACCCTTGTTAACAGCTTTGATCCGACCTAAAAATTCATTACGCGCACTGGTTTTCATATTCAGACCTCCTCAGTTGAACAATCTTTGCAAATTTTGACACCCCGAAAACAGGCCGGAATCTCTAGTAATTATCCGCCTTTTATACGAGTAACCGTTTTAGAGACCTTTGCACGATTACTGCGCTGGCTCATAATCTCCCTAAAAAATGGCTGCCTATTTCAGGGGGCGTCATCTAGGTCGACTTTGCAACAATTCATAGTGCAAAAACGCTGCGGGATAACGACACTGCCCCGTACCGATCCTGCTGGTCGTGCGGCACAACCATAGCCCGCTATCGAGTAGCCATGCAGTCACTATTTCGTGGTAGGACGCTTCCTCGTAAAAATTGTCGTTATCATCCAGCACTTCACGCGTTATCGTATACATGTGCTGATAATAGCAGCAACGTCCACCCTCGTCATAACCCAGCATTTTTTCGGCATAAGCGGAGGGTTCTTCAAAATACTCGAAATGACTGGGCACAACACTTATTGCATTGATGTCGATATCGGCCCGCAACTTCGCCACGCTATCCATTTCCATAATATTCTCCTTATAAGCAAGCAGCATGCCAATCGTCGGCTATGCATTCATCCATACTCCAGGCTTTCGTTGCTATCGATATAACTTTAACTACATAACGGTGTATAAGCAGAATATCCCGAAAAGTATGAGACCTATGCAGAAAGCCTGCTCAATCCGGCACTCGGTTTACCTGTCCAGCAAAATATGGGTCTCACAGTCACGAACTCGACCTATCAGCCGTGTCGAAACAATTTTGATACTCGGTACACACGCCGCAGCTAGGTGCAGGACACGCTTTAATTTCCGCGCGTTCGCAAAGCTGCCTGTAAAGGAATTTCTTCCATCTCATCTTGCCCGCATTTTTCAGAAAAAGCGCGGTGAAATAACGTTCCATCAGCGCGGACAGCCTCTGACGGTCGGGTAGCCCCATGTCGCTATACAGATGCCGGCTCCCCATGCAAGCACTGGCCACGGCGTGAGCCAGCCACACGGTATGTTCTGCATCGTCGCTTCGGTTTTCCAGCAACAACGCCAGCAGATCGTCAAACTCGCCCATCCGGAAAGACGGGTAATCCACCGCCGGCAGGGCATTGCTTGCAGCGCCTATTTCCCAACTGGCGCCAGGAAAATAACGATCCAGCAATGCGGCAAAGCTGTCCGGCGAGAGTCCCATGGCCAAATTGGGGGGGTGAATCTCGCCAATACATACGGCATGCATCACCCCGGCAAACACTTGGGCCAAGCCGTCAGCGGAGTTGCCGCCATGAGCGAGCAGCCAATCGAAACTGACAGCCTGTATGCTCGCGTTCATGCTAAGGCTCGACCGGCATCGGGCTATGGGTATAACATTTTTTCGGACAAATCCTGGAACACGCTTCGCAGCCGATACAGTTTTCCTGATGGGCGATCGTCATGACCTTTTTTTCATATTCCCCGTCATCGTCGTCGTCATCGCCCGACGCCAGCGGAACGACGGCGCCGTCCTCGTCTATGCCGACCAGTTGCAGCACATCGCGCGAGCAGACTTTGAAACAGCGGCCGCAGCCTATGCATTTTTCCTGATTCAGGTCGGCAACGAAATTCGGCGTCCATAACTCGCCGCCAGGTAAGGTAATACTGAATAGGGCCATGATGATTCTCCTTGTGTCGACCGGCAGACGGGCGTTACGCCGTTCCGGGTTTAACCGCCCGCCGCGCTCAGCGCCTGGCGCGCGGCCACCAGCGCGGCATGCGCATCGTAGGTTTTCTGTGCGATGTCCATGATCCGCTCCCATCCGGTAGGTAAATCTTCCGATAAGTCGTGCAGGTCCATCTTCAGCGCAGTGGCCTGCTGGTTCAGTTTTTTCACTTTCGCCTTGAGCGTATCGAGGTCTTCCATACCGCCTCCTAACCGTATTTCGCCACTTCCGGGAACTGCTCTATCATGCCTGTGCCGGCAGTTACGTATTTTTCGCCTTCTTCCGCCAGACTTTCCATACTGATAAAACCGAAACGGTGAACGTCGCGCAATTGCTTGTTAACCACGATCAGGCGACCCGCCATCAATACCAGGCGACCGAATCCCTCGTGCGACATTTTCATCATCGGCGACACCATCACGCCAGTACGCCGCTCTATGGACAGGCCGACGGCGTTGAAGAACAATTCCAGCCGCCACAAGGTCTCGGGGTCGGGATCGCCGATAATCGGCATTTCGCGGCGCTGCTCCTTGGTAATGATGTAAGGCTCCAGCAGCATGGCGTCGGTTTTCCCTTCCCAGGCCCCGTGCGTATCCTGCGCCCGCCACTGTTTGATCAGTTCTTTTACGAACAATGCGTCTAACGGCGACACCGCCGCTTCTATCGCTGCAACATCAGTCATTTTCCACCTCGTCTTCAAAATTCATGACCCGCTCCTGATCCTTGAGCAGCGCCTTGCGCAACCAGGGCGGCGGCGTGCCTTTTACGACATCCTGCAATTTATCCAGTATGTCCATAATGGCTTCCGGTTGCGGCACCTTGATCGGATGTATCTTGCTGGCCACCACCCGCGCCGCGCCCGAACCGCCGATAGCGGCAATATAGAGAATCGCGCAATCCCGAATCGCGTTTATCTTGGGTAACAGCTTGTCTTCATCGCCGTCTTCCTTCA
>JAJYPN010000046.1 GCA_021795395.1 Pseudomonadota bacterium
GCACGTGCAACGATAGCCATGTTGCTGGATGAAGTTGGCGACGACGAGAGTCACGCCTTGACCGAAGTGCTTGATTATCTCGCCGATCAGGTAAAGTCTTACGAGGATGAGAATTTTCAGATTCCGCAATCGCCGCCGAAGGATGTTTTACGTTTTCTGATGGAACAGCATGCTCTTAAGCAGGAAGATTTGGTCGACTGTGCAACTCAGGGTCGTATCTCGGATATCCTGAACGGCAAGCGTGCGATCAGCAAGGCTATCGCCAAGCGGCTGGCGCATCGGTTCCGTGTTCGAGCCGATCTGTTCTTGTAAACGAGTGCTTCATGCCGCTGCGGCGCCCTTGTTGATTTGCACCCAGTCCGGCGTGAGCGGCCAGACTTCAGCGCATTATGGAGGGTGATTGAGCGTGCCGCTGAGCCGAAAAACGGGGAGCGGGCAGGAAATATTGGAATGACAAAATCCCAACCCGATAGCGACGTTTGCAAGGCCGATTACGTGGATAGTCTAAATCGCCATGATTACTCCGCTTGCTCAATCGTGCTGTTAAGCATATCATAAAGCGTATTAATAGAGTCGTAAAGGTTATCCTCATGTCGCACCTTACCGCTAATGATTTGAAAACAAAAGGAATTGCCGCCATCGAAGCGATGCTGGCCGAACATTCCGAGGCGATCGTATCGGTACGGGGTAAGGATCGCTTTGTGGTGATGGATATAGCGCAATATCACTATTTACGGGAATGCGAACTGGAAGCGGCACTCGCTGAAACCCGCGCGGATCTGGCAGCAGGGCGCTTTGTGCAGGAATCGCCGGAAGAACATGTAGCGCGGTTGAAATCCTCCCAGTGAGCTATCGCCTGGTTTTTACCGAGCGTTACACGAAACGCGCATCGTATTTTCTCAAACGGCATCCCGATCTGGAAAAACAGTATCTCAAGACCCTGCAATTGCTGGAGCTCAATCCCCATCACCCTTCATTGCGCTTGCATGCTTTAAGCGGCAAGCTGCAAACGCTGCATTCGATTTCCATTAATCTTTCTTATCGCATTACGCTGGAATTACTGATCCAGGATGAACAGATTATTCTGGTAAATGTGGGCAATCACGATGCGGTATATTGAGCAAGCGGTCACGAATCCGGCAAGAAATCGCGTCTAAGCCGTTTTGTCGAGCTCCGCCAGATTATCCTGCAAACCGAGCCAGCGTTCTTCCGCCTGATCGATTCCGTGAGCTAGTTCGCCCTGGCGTTTCAGCAAAGTTTGCAATCGTTCTTTTCCGGCAGGTTGATACATGTCGCTGTCGCCGAGTTGCCGATCCAGTTCCATTTTTTCGTTTTGCCATTCTTCAAGCTGCCGTTCGATCCGTTCGATTTCCTTGACGACGGGACGCCGTTGCGTGAGGCGCGCCTGATGTTCCTGCGCGCTTTGTTTACGCTGTTCGCGCCGTACGGTTTTTTCCGTGGCTACAGGTTGGGCCGCTAGCCGCTGCTGATGCAAAGTGTCCCTATAATCGTCCAGATCGCCGTCGAAATTTTGCACGCGGCCCTGACCTACCAGCATGAAACGGTCGCAGGTAGAGGCAAGCAAAGCGCGGTCGTGCGACACCAGCACCATGCCACCTTCGAACTCTTGCAGAGCGACATTGATCGCATGACGCATACCTAGATCCAGGTGATTGGTCGGTTCGTCGAGTAATAACAGGTTGGGCCGCTGCCAGATTAGCAAGGCTAGTGCCAGCCGCGATTTTTCGCCGCCGGAAAACGGGGCGCACGGCGACAGGGCGCTATCGTTGCGGAAATCGAAAGTGCCGAGAAAGTCGCGCAGTTCCTGCTCGCGCGCGTCCGGCGACAAACGCTGCAAATGCTGCAACGGGGATTCCTCCGGCCGTAGTTGTTCGAGCTGGTGCTGGGCGAAATAACCGATAGCGAGGCCGCGGCCTTCGGTCCGGCTACCGTCCAAGGGCTCAATTTCCCCGGCCAGCAATTTGATTAGCGTGGATTTCCCCGCGCCGTTGCGCCCGAGCAAGCCGATGCGCTCGCCGGATCGCACCGCCAGTTCGATATTTTCCAGTAATACCCGTTCACCGTAACCCGCTCCGGCATGACGTATATCGAGCAGCGGGTCCGGCATCTGCACGGGCGTGCGAAAGCGGAAGCTGAAGGGCGAATCGACTTCCGCCGCGCTGATCGTTTCCATCCGCGCCAGCGCCTTGATGCGGCTTTGGGCCTGACGGGCCTTGGTGGCTTTGGCGCGAAAGCGCGCGATGTAGTCTTCCAGATGCAGACGCTGGCGCTGCTGTTTGTCGAACAGCGCCTGCTGTACCGCCAGATGCGCGGCGCGCTGGGTTTCGAAAGCCGAATAGTTGCCGCTGTACAAGCGGATTCCGCGATGTTCGATATGAGCGATATGGGTAGTCACTGCGTCGAGAAAATCGCGGTCATGCGAAATCAGCAGCAGCGTTCCAGCGTAGCTTTTCAGCCAGCTTTCCAGCCATAGGATTGCGTCGAGATCGAGGTGATTGGTCGGCTCGTCCAGCAGCAGCAAATCCGAGCGGCTCATCAAGGCTTGCGCGAGATTCAGCCGCACGCGCCAGCCGCCGGAGAAGACCGCTACGGCTTGGACCATGTCGGCGTCGCTAAAACCCAGTCCGTGCAGCAATTCCGCGGCGCGGGCGCGGGCGGTGTAACCGTCGATGGCCGCCAGTTCCGCATGCAGTTCGCCGACCGACTCGCCGCGACCGGCAGCGCCGGCCAGTTCGAGTTCCTGCTCGATACGGCGTAAGCGTTGATCGCCGTCGAGAACGAATTCCAGCGCCGCTTGCTGCAACGCCGGCGTGTCCTGCGAGACGTGCGCGATAACCCAGGTTGGCGGCAATTCCAGATTGCCGGCTTCCGCCTGTAATTCGCCCCGCAACAAGGCGAACAGGCTGGATTTTCCGCAGCCGTTGGCGCCCGTCAAACCGATCTTTTGTCCGGGATAGATTTGCAGTTCGGCTTGTTCTATCAGCAGCTTGGGCGAGCGGGCGAGATTGAGTTGTTTAAGACGGATCACGACGGATAAGCAAGCAACAAAATCGCCATTGTACTCCGCCTGCAACAGATGAGAAGCAGAACAGAGCGGCGGCATATTGTCACCAAATTTTAACGGCAATGTTTTTGTATTGTCATCTGAATTGTACAGAATAGCGGCTTGTAAGATGGACTCGGCCATTCGATTGGGCAATATACCTACGCGTGTAACACGCGTCTTGAAATTACTGAAAGGGAATTGATGAGTGCCGGTTTAAGCTTCGTTCGAAAGCCGTTGTGTTTGATATTGATTTCTGCACTGTTTGCCCCGCTGGCGGGGCATGCCGACGACGCAGCCGATCTCGGCACGGTCGAAGCGAGTTCCGCTTCCGGCGAAAAAAAACCGTCCAAACCCGATTTTGACAATAAGGTATTGACGACCCGGCAGAAACTGGACTCAAGCCAGGAGGTGCAAACAGTATCCAAGGATCAGATCAGCTTGTTCGGACCGGACGCCGGCGGTATGCAGGCACTGGGTATCCTGCCCAATGTCTTGATCAGCGGCTACAATGCCACCAGCGTCTCGTCCAGGTCAACCATTTCCATGCGCGGCGTCAAGGTCGGCTGGAACAGCGTTCCCGGCGATCTCGAAACCAACGGTATCACCGCCGAGCTGGACGGCATCCCGTTGAACAGTCTGAGTCAGAATACCGGCTGGCACTCGCCGGAGATACCGATAGGCGCGCTGATGCAGGGCACCAACCTGGTCGAAGGCCCCGGCAATCCGGACGACCGTTGGTACAACAGTCTGGGCGGCACCATTAATTTTATCCCGGTGCAACCGACCAAGGACGAGAATTCCACGATTTCGCTATCGTACGGCAGCTTCGATACCGGAGTACTCTCGGTGGTTCATAATACCGGCGAACACGACGGCTGGTCCACGGTGTTCGGCGGCGCGGTGGCGCGCAGCCAGGCAATCCGAACGTCAGGCGATAATATGCCGTCGAAATCCAATCAGGGCTACTTTAAAACCATCAAGGAACTGGAACACGGTTCGCTCAGTGTCGGCGTATATTCGCAGTATAACGACGAGTATCGTCCCAACATGATCCCGGTTGCCGATAATTCGCAGATCCATATCGACGGACTGAACGGCACCGGGCCTTTATACAGCCAGCAAAGTTCGGGTTTTTATTCGACTTTGCCCAGATCGGTCTGGTTCAAGAACAATTCGATCGAAAACGACATGGCCTGGTCTCGCCTCTATCTCGATCTGACGCCCGATCTGAGCGTCACCAACTCAGTCTGGGTGCGCGACGGCAATCTGCGTCATTTCCGTGTCGACAATTTCAACAGCAGCCCGCAGTCCAGCCTGAACGACGAATATTACACCGAGCATTCAAAGACCTTCGGCGACAAACTCTCGTTCGCACAGCAACTGGACAAACACAACGTGCTGGAATACGGCGGATACATCATCAGCTCACGTGCGGACGCCGATTACCTGGGTTACGCGCCGCCGGCAGGTACGTACATCACCAGCCCGGCTTCCATCGGCTACAACACCACGCAAAGTACTGACTGGGCGTTGTTCATGCAGGACAATTACAAACCGACCGAGCGCTTGCTGATCGTGCCCGGTATCCGTCTGGTAGGGTTTCAGACCAATTTTTATAACAATAGTCCTGCCGTCGCCAACACTTATTATCCCGGCGGCGTTCCGGCCACCACCAGCTTCGATACCAATCCGAACCAGTCGACGAATTTCGTACGCACCGAGCCGTCTCTCGGGCTGAATTACGAATTGACGCACGGCATGGACCTGTACGGTGATTATGCGATAGCGCGACGTAACCCGACCTCGGGCAACTACGATAAGTCGCCGGAAGACATCAATGCGCTGAAACCGGTACGCAGCGCGTCGTACGATCTCGGTACGCGATTTGACCAGCAAAATTTTGCCGGTATGCAAAGCCTGACCGGGTCGCTGGGGTATTTCCACACGTTGCTCGACAACCAGACCATTGCCCGGACGCTGGCCAATAACCCGCTGGTGACGACCTTCGGTTACGGATCGGCCACCATGGACGGTTTCGAACTCGAACTGGAAGCAACAGTCAACGACAACTGGTCGGGCTTTCTGAATATGGGCTGGCTGACGGCCAACTGGAATTCGTATTACTCGCCATCGGCCAACGCCAATTTCAACGGCTTGCCGGTTTCCAATTCTCCCACTCAGACAACGAATGCCGGTATCACGTACCGAGCGTTCATTCAGGATTCAACGCTTGAAACCACGCTATGGGATCAGTATTTCGGCCAGAGTTACCTGTATAACAATGCCAGCGGCGCGCCGTCGAATTTAAGCAAGCCGGCTTACAATCTGGTCAACCTTTCGATCGTGACGCGAACCACGCAACTGAGCATGAACGTACTGGGCATCAAACCCAAAATGACCAGCTTGTCGTTGCAAGTCATGAATCTGTTGAATGAACAATACAATGCGACCGAATATATTTCCAGCGGCGGGTATTTTCAAACCTCTAATTCGGGCTATGCCATCGCCAACCCCGGTGCACCGAGAAGCATCTTTTTAACGCTCACTTCGGATTTTTGAACCGAAGCTGAGGGGCTTGAGACTGTGTGTGGGATAAAAAAGAGGGCATCCCGAAGAATGCCCTAATTACCGCATGGAGAATGAAGATAGAGCATAAGCCAGTGAAACTTATGCTCTTATTTTTATAAAGCAATATCTGGGCCAATAAAATAAGTATATTAAACAATTAATTAAAGTTTTAATTTATGATACCAAGGCGCTAAAATGGTGCGTAGCAAAGAAATCGGCTAGTTAAGGGTGCGATTGCTTGATGGTCGATGACGGACAGTCGGTTGCAAGATCGATTATTTATTAGGTTAATGGCGCAATTGAGGACGACCGCCCCTAATTGGTTGCGTTTACCAATGATTATAATTGCAGAAAAAATTTCGTACAAAGCGTAAAAACTATATTATTATCCGTTTTGTCATCTTTGTAGTCGATACTAAAAATAGTTCTGCACGTCTGATTCTGAAAAATAATTAACAATTAACGTAATAATTATTAAAAAAGGGGGTACTTCATGCGTCAAAATTATCGGGGAATTGCCACGAGAGTCCTTCCTGTCCGGCTGAAACAAAACACGGCTGTGCTTTTGAAATACTTTTCGGGTGCGGTCATCGTTGCAACTTTGACTGCTTGCGGAGGTGGTGGCGGCGGAGGTACCCCACCGACAGCACCCGTTGTATCGACAACGTCGGTGAGTGGTCAGGTAACGGATGCCGTTTTCCCTGGCGCGAATGTGGTCATCCTGTCAGGGAGCCTTTCCGGTGCGGTACTCGGCACCGCTATTGCAGACAGCAATGGCAATTATCGGATCAGCTTTCCTACGCCATCGGGAACGACGCCGATTTTTGTGACTGCTACCAAAAGCGACGGCACAGCAACGCTGGTCTCGTACATTGGTGCTGCAAGCCAGTTGACCGGAAATTTGACCAGTGCCAACCTTCCCAATCTGAATATTACGCACGTCACCACTTCGGCACTTGCGCTGATGCAGAACACGGGAGTTAATCTTACCGTACTCACACCGGGACAATACGGTCAGGAAGTCATGCAACTCAACAATGCGATCATCCAGCTCTCCGGTATCGTAAAAGATCTCGTAGATCAGAAAGATCACGGATGCGCTATGACAACAAGTGGTCCGATTACTCTCGCTTCTTTGTCCGGCGTAATTGGGGCAGCACCGGTAAGCGCGACATCGAATCTTTACACTGCCGTTGCCCCCAATCTTACTAGCAATTGTTCTGACGCGACCATGGCGAATCTCTCCAGCCAGGTTGCCTCCGATACGCAAATTCTGGGGCCCGAACTGACAGATACCGCTGCTACCGCCGGCACGGAAGACAGTATTTCAGCAGGGACTTATATCGGTAGTGTCACACCGCTAATTACATCGGTCAGTCCAACGACTTGTCTGATCGGACCGACTCATCCTTTATTAGCCGTCATGACTGTTGCAAACGGCAGCATTTCCCTGACGTCCACGACTGGACCTATCAGCCTCAATGGCGCATTAACGGGTGCCAATTTTACGATGAACGGGACCGACCCGAATCCGTTGCAGGTCACCGGAGCGGTCGTGCCGCTAACCGGCGCTTCGGAAAGTGGTTTTTCCATCAACGGAACCTGGACGGATACCAATAATGGATGTACTTATGCGGGGACCTATTATGCACCGGCTTTGTTAAGTTCGGGAACCGCATCTGCGGCCATTCCAAACGGAGCCTATAACAATGTGCAAATTCAACCGGTGATGTTGACAAGCTCCAATATTACGCTTGTTAACACTAACCAATTTCCCGCTACGATCACCATCAATAACGGTGCCATCACTTATGCCGCAACCAATAGTACCAATGACAACGGTAGCGGAACGGTATCGGGAAATACATTTACGATGACCATCAATGCGTGCGGCGGTACCAATAATCTGGTTGCTACGGGAACCATGTATTCTTTGGGGACAGCAAGACTCTTATTCAATGGATCGTATAACGAATTGGCTACCGCAAGTTGCCCGGCTCAGACCGGAACGTTCAGCGGATCGAACTGATCGGATATTAGTTAGATAGCGGCAAGCATACCTCTTCGGAAGGATTTCGTTTTAGTGTGCTTGCCGTTCCTGTTCGGTGTCGAACAATTTTGTCACTCGTTCCCATGCGTCGTTACTGGCGTCCTGATTAAACGTTTCGCGTTCGTCGCAAAAAAATCCGTGCATGACATCGGGATAAATAATTATTTCATGGCGTACTTGAGCGGATTCCAGCGCATGTTGCAGAGCCTCGCGTTGAGAGGCCGGTATCAAGGCATCGTTTTCACCGACGATATACAGGATGCGGCATCCCGTTTTTGCAATGCCGGCAGTCAGGTTTATGGTCGGTTCCGGCTGACTGAGCTCAATATCGGTTGTGGTCAACCATCCCGCGTAGAAAATGGCGCAGGCGGAGAGAGGGAATTGCGTCGCGGCCAGATAAGCGATATGGCCGCCGACGCTAAAGCCGAGAAATCCGGTGCGTCCATTGAAATCGGGCCGTAATCGAAGATAATCCATGGTGGCGGCAACGTCCATCAGCGCCTGTTCACGGGTGGTTTGATGCAGCAGTTCGAAACCTCGCGTTCGACCTGCCTGATCGTAATTTAATTCTACCCCGGCCTCGCTGCTGTGATAGAAATCCGGTGCGATAGCGATATATCCGAGCGCGGCTATCCGGTCGACTATGCTGCGAATATGCCGGGTGACGCCGAACAGCTCCATGCCGACGATAACACCTGGATACTTGCCAGGCTCGGTGGGTTGCGCTAAATAGGCTCCCATTCCCGATGCCGATTCTTCTGGAACGATAATTTGTTTGCGCAGGATTTCAGTACTCATGCAATTATTCCGTAGTTGGCAATCGCTAACGTAAATATATTCTATGCAGCTAAACTCATTCCCGACAGATTAGATCCATTTTACGGCTGACGCAATTGCTGCTCGACATAGGCCTGCAAATCGGGGCTCAGGCTGTTACTGCGTAATGTGATATACCTATTTTTAGTGTTAGGATCGCTATTTGCTTTCAATACGTTGCAAAAATGGCTGCAAGAGCCTGCTGCCGTGAATTACTGCCGCAATCAAAATTTGTTCTGTTTCTATGTGGTATATGATTCGGTAGCTATAAACGAATAATTCCCGTATTGATGTATTTCCGATTTCAGGTACTATACGTCCAATTTCTGGGCAATTTGGGACTGTCTCAGCCGTTTCAATAATTTTTGAGGCGACAATTTGTGCATACCATAACGAATCGCGCCCAATATAAGATGCGATAGATTCAATGTCCTCTATTGCTTCCGGAGACCAATTTAAGCAGCGAGCCATTTGGCCAGATATATTTTGGCTTTTTCGTGTGGAATTGCACCTTCTATGGCAGCGCGTTCCAGTCCGCGATTGATTTTTTCGAGCACATAAAGATGATATTGAATATCCTCGAAGCTGCTATTATCTGGCAGTGCGTCAAGCATGGTCACAACTTCTGCTTTAGGGGTTTTCATATAATCTCCTATCGGTCATACAACATTCCCATATCAGCATTATCCTGGAAACGGCAGTTGACTGCTAGTCAGCCAGGTTAAGTCCATAATAAATAATTATTTTCATGGTTATCGTCATTCACCTGATGGGTAAGTACGCGACGTGGAATTGTACGTCCCTTACGGCACAGGGCGTTGTTGCTCCGCCCCTGAATGGAATGGCCATTCAGGCTTGTCGCGCCTAGCCCTGCACCGCGATGAACGCACACTTCAACTCGTCCAACTGCTGTTCCAGGATAATTCCTGAAATTCGGCAATAACTTATTTATCATTTGCTGATAAGACATACCGCCATTGTTGTTTTGTAGAATTAACGAGAGCTTACGGCCGGCGCAATTGCTGCTCGACATAGGCCTGCAAATCCGGGCTCAGGCTATTGGTCGCCTTTGCCCTGGCAAACGCTTCATGCGCTTCGGCGGCGTGACCGGCGGCTTTTTCCGATATGCCCAGGCCCATCCACCACAATCCCGATTGCGGGTTTTGTTTGAGTGCAATGACATAGTGGTCGATAGCCTGATCGTTTTTTCCCGCGCGTTGCAGCAGCGCGGCTAAAAAGGCCTGATAATCCGCCTGGTTGGCGGCATACGGCAAACTATGCATCAGCGTCGCGATGCTGTCGTTCAGACTGCCCTGTTCGATTTGAAGCCGGGCCAGCAATGTGGCGAAGTCGATTTGCGACGGATCTTGCGCCAGGCCGGTTTGTAAAAGCTTTTCGGCATCGTTCAGCTGTTTGTTTTCTACCAACAATCCGGCCAGCATCAATCGGGCTTGGTGGTGGTGCGAGTCCAACGCCAATACCTGGTTAAACCCCGTGATCGCTCCCGCCATATCGCCTTGCTGCGCCAGATTGATTGCTCTTACGTAGTCGTTCTGGGCTTGCTGAGCGGCAGTCAGCTGCCTGGTTTGTTTCTTGATGGTTATCGTACCGTCAATTGATGTGCGGTCTGCTGCATGATTGTCGGGGGATGGGGTTCCCGGCTTCGTAGAAAGATCAGTCGTTTTTTCAGGGACGGCGGATGCAGGCGCAACCGGTATCGAGCCGGTATCCGCACGCGCGGTAGATACGATACCGGATGTCGGTACAGAGTCTGGTTTTGCCGTGGCAGCGGGGGGTGTAATCGTTGCAGCAGGAGATGTGGCCGGTGGCGTAATCGGTACGGCAGAAGAGATTGCAGGCAGTGCTGCGTTCGCAATGACAGGCGGCCGCTGCCGAGAAATCTGCGCCAAGGGTAAAGGTATTGGATGCAAGGCTACCACGGGTTTGACGATGGTGGTACTGGAGGATGCCGTAGCGATTTTGCGTACCGTCGTATGATGCACAAACCATGCGATGACGGCAAGATTGAGCAAGGTCATGCCCGTGAGCCAAAAACGTAAGAGCCATTTTTTCCGTACAGGTAGCGGAGCAAGCGCTTCGATCTGTTCCGGTAACTGGTGCGGCGATGCCTGGCGTTGCGCCAGATCCTGTAACATGCGATTGATTACACTCATTTAAGTATCTTCCAGATCAGGCCGACGACTATCGCAACCAGTAAAATGGCGAAATACGGCCAATAATACGCGATTTTATGCGCCGATTCGGTGTCGTTGGCGGCCATGACGATTTGCCGTGCATGAACCGCCGATTGTCCGGCACCGAAGCTTGTCATCAGCGCTTTATGCGCAAGTATATTGATCAGGCGCGGAATGCCGCCGCTGGCGCGATGCAGTGCAATGATCGCGAATCGGGTAAAAATCGGGCGTCCCCGATAGCCTGCGATGTGCAACCTGTGCTGGATGTAACGCTCTACTTCGCTGCGTTGCAGAGTGCCCAGACGATAATGAAAGGTGATGCGCTGATTCAGTTGCCGTATCTGGTTTTGCTGCAATTTGACATCGAGCTCGGGCTGGCCGAATAACACGATTTGCAGCAGCTTGCGTTTTTCGGTTTCCAGATTCGTCAACAGGCGCAATGCTTCCAGCGTTTCCAGCGGGATGGCCTGCGCCTCGTCGAAACAGAGCAGGACGCGCTGGTTCAGGTCGGCGCAGTTTAACAAATGCCGGGTGATGGTTTTCATCACCTGATGCGATTCGGTGTTTGCCGCGAGACTGATGCCCAATTCGTCGGCGAGCGACAGCATCAGTCCCTGCGGCGTCAAATCGGGATTGGGAATATAGGCGGTCACATACTGTGCGGCGCCCTGTTCGGTATTGATCTGTTCGATACAGGCGAGGAACTGCCGGCACAGCAGGGTTTTGCCAGTGCCGACCTCGCCGGTGATCTTGATGAATCCCTCGCCGGTATGCACGGCGACGAGCAGGGTATTGAGCGCAGCCTGATAATGCGTGCTCGCCAGGAAGAAACTGGTATCGGGCGTCAGCGTAAACGGATATTCGCGCAAGCCGAAATGGTCGAGATACATGTCAGTGCATTTCCTGATTCCGCCTTATTCGCTGCTCGTTGGCTGAATGTTCTGCATCTGCTCGCGGCTGCGCAGGACATCCTGCGTCCAGTCGCTGCCGCCTTGCACGACGGTAGTTTTCAGCAGGATGACCAGTTCGCTTTTCTGGGTAATGCGGTTGGTATGACGGAACAGCGAGCCCAAAAGCGGCACCTTGCCTACGCCGGGGATTTCGATCTGGTCGTCGGTGCTGGATTCGGTCATCAGACCGCCGATAGCGACGATGCTGCCGTCCTGGACGCGCACGATGCTGTCGGTTTCGGAAATGGTGCTCGATGCCAGCGGCAGCGTGAGCGTGCCCAGCGACTGTCCGAGATTGATGACGGTATCCTTTTCGACGACATTGCTCACGGAAGGGTGGATATGCAGCGTGATCTGGCCTTCAGCGGAAATCTCCGGCATGACGTCGAGCGCGATGCCGGAAAAGAACGGCTGCAAGGTCACGTTAGGCGTTGCCGTTGTTGTCGTCGTGCTGACGCCGGTAACCGTGGAGGTGACGTTGGTCACGAAAAAATCGTCGGTGCCTACTTTCAATATCGCCATTTGATTGTTCAGCGTAGCGATGCGTGGGCTGGACAGGACGCGGGTGCGGCCCTGCGTGGAAAGGAAATTCAGCAGGGCGGCAAAATTGTCGGATTGCGCGGCGACATTGAGCAGACCGGCGGTAGTCGTAAAGCTCGGATGAGTCGACATGCCGGCAGTAAACAGGCTGCCCAGCGTGCTGCCTGCTACCGGCGTGCCGCCCGGTACGCCCAGGCTGGCGGGATCGCCGCCGACGGAAAAGCGGCTTTGTCCGGCGCGATTGAAGGCGGCCCAGTTGATCCCGGTCTGGTAGCTGTCGTTGAGCTGCACCTGGATGATCTTGGCTTCGAGCATGACCTGCCGGTCTACCGACAGTTGCATGGCCTTGAGGTAATTTTCAACCTGATGGATTTCATTCGGCATGGCATGGATCAGCACTACGCCGGATTGCGGATTGACTACGGCTTTGCGTCCTTCCTTGTCGCCGATGATGTCCCTGAGCGATTCGCTCAGGGAAGTCCAGAAATCGGTATCGGTGCTGGTGGTGATTTTGCTGGTCTGCACCGAATGGCCGTTAGTCGGCGACTGCGTCGGCATGGGCACGGCATTGGGCACGCCGTTCGGCGTTTGCGGCGTATCGCTGACCGAACTGGACGTGACGCGTATGTCGGAGTGACCTTTGCGCCGTGCGGAAATGTAATTGAGTTTGAACACGCGCGTTTGCAAGGTCAAGGGCTGTATGAAAATACGGTTGCCTTCAATTTTGTAATCGTAGCCGTAGAGTTCGCGTATTGCGTCCAGCGCTTCCGGTACGCTGACATTCTTCAGGCTGACCGATATATTGCCGGTCAGATCGGGAGGGATCAGCATACTGTAGCGCGTGCCCGAGACGATACCCATGAATACTTGCGCTGCGGGCGCATTATTGATGACGAGATCGAATCGGGGTTCGACGGCGGCGGTAGATTTAGGCAACTCGATTTGCAAAGGCGGCAATAATGCGGCATTGATGGCGGCGGGTTGGGCAACGGGTACCTGATTTTTGATCGCCTTATCGAGTTCCTTGTTGATCATTGCCTGGGTATCGTCGGGGGGCGGCTGTATATCGGCGCAACCGCTCAAGCTTAGTGCAAATACGGCGCCGAGCACGGAAAAACTACGATAAATGAAATCATGAGTGGTTTTTTGCATGTATCTACCTTTGCATGCTGCGTATCGACGTTATCGGTTTCGATGTATGTTTGTGCTTGTTTACGTCAGGAAACAGTTTTAATTCACTGATTCCATCATCTGATTTTATCCGGATGCCGCTGGCGGTAATGCCGATGATACGTCCTTCGTTTATTCTGTCGCCGATGCTTACGGTTGTGCCGCGCACGATGGCGGTGCGCTGCTTGCCATGAATGGAAATGAATTGTACCGGTGCCGTGTTGCCGGCGTTGTTGACGGCAGGTGCGTCAATGCTGGCGGGAGGCAGGGTCGGATCGCGGCCTGCATCGCCGGCGAACGCCGGAAATGGGACGATCAACAATGCGCCTGCCAGGCAGTGCGCGAGTAGAGTCATGTGCTGAGCCATGCCTGATCCTGACTGAGGGTATACACTCGTAATGACAGACGTATCGTATGATCCTCGTTCACGGTCAGTTGCGCATTGCCCCAGAACATGCGCCACGGCAAGTGCTCCAATGCGCTCAAATAATGCACCAGATCGAAATAATTGCCGCTCACCGTCAGTTCGACTCCGTGTTTATAGATCAAAACGGTATCTTGATCGGGAGTTTTTTTCGGCAAGCGCTCTTTTTTGTTTTCCGGTTTGTCCGATGGTTGAGGATTGATTGCTACGGCAGGCAAGGTTTTGAGTGCGATCAGATGCACCTTTCTGTTCTGGTGTAATATATCTTCCAGCAGTGCCGGCATTTGACCAGGCGATACCAGATGACTTTGTATATCGCCCAGAGTTTTGACGCTTTGCCCGGTCTGTTTAAGCAATTGTGACACTCTTAGTTTGAGCGCCGCGTCGGGATCGCGATTGCCGAGTTGCAGCAGCGTCTGGATCTGTTTTTGCATTACCGCATTGGTGTTTTGAATCTGTACGATCCGGCCGGACAACATTTTTTGATGGGTGAGCAGCGGATTGATCAGCAAAACGTTCATCAAGGTGATCATGACCGCCGTCGTTGCGATAAAAATCATGACGCGTTCGCGCAAGCTTAGCGCATCGATGCGGTCAGCATATCCTTGCCAGCGTTTTTTCAGATCATTCATTTCGTTTGTCCGCTTGCGGTTTTAATCAGGGTGAATTCGATGTAAGGGGCTGCGCTGCTTGAAACGGTGCTATCGGCCGATTCGTTATTTCCGGTTTTTGGGGTTTTTTGATCGGTAAGTTCAGGGCGGCTGATATCCAGCCGGGTATAGCGTATGCCGGCAAATACCGGTTCGTTTTTTAGCTGTTGTATCAATTTCGCCACCAGTTCGGGCTGCAAGGCCCGGCCTTCCAGCTTGACCTGGTCAGCCTTGCCTGAAATGTCGAATCCGGTCAGCC
>JAJYPN010000047.1 GCA_021795395.1 Pseudomonadota bacterium
TATTGACCAGACCGCCGAACCCTTGTTTGGGCTGCATGGCGACGGTCAGCGCCGCCTGGTTGAGATTGAATGCGCTGAAGTTGTGTCCGGCCGCCGCCCCCGGCGCGTCGAATACGCGCGATGCAGTGCCGTCGGTAAACAAGCCGGTGCTGTCCATATTGGTGTAACCGGCGTCCAGGTAACCGGTAATGGCAATGTTGGAAGCGGTCAAGAGCGCCGACAGATCCGGCACAGCGGGAGGCGTGGTTGCTATATCCGCGGCAGAAGCAGGCGCGGGTGCCGACCCCGGAGCTTCGTCGGCCAGTGCCGGAACGGTTGCGCAGGTCAGGGTGATGGCTAAAACGGATTTCTTGAATGTATACATACGGTGCTCCCCTTGTGAATTGAAGATGGCTTAATGGTTCGATCACTTCTCAATAGCTTGCAAGTGCGCTATTGAGTTCCAGCACATTGATCCGGGGCTCGCCCAGGATGCCGAACTGCCGCGGCTGGATATGTTGTTCAACCAGCCGGCGAACGGCAGCGGCGCTCATATTTCTGGCTTTCGCTACCCGTGCGACCTGATAGAACGCGGCGGCGGGACTGATATCGGGATCGAGCCCGCTGCCGGAGGCGGTAACCAGATCGACCGGAATCGGGGCGTGATTGTCCGGATCGGCGGCATGCAGGGCTTGTATTCTTGTTTTGACCGCATCGATCAGCGCCGGATTGGTGGGCCCCAGATTGGAACCGCCCGAAGCGGTGGGGTTGTACGGCATCGGCGCAGTAGCGGAAGGCCGGCTCCAGAAATCCCCGGCATTGCCGAAAGGCTGCCCGATCAGGGCGCTACCGACTGCTCTGCCGTCTTTCATCAGCAGACTGCCGTTGGCGCTGCTCGGCATGAGCAATTGGCTCAATCCGGTGAGAACCAACGGATAAACGATGCCGGTAAGCAGGGTAAGCAAAACGAAACCGATTATTGCAGGCCGAAATTCCTTGAACATGGTCATTCCTTTCTTAGATCCATTGGAGCGCCGCGAGCGCCATGTCGATCAGCTTGATACCGGCAAACGGAACGATGATGCCGCCCAGGCCATACACCAGCAAGTTGTTGCGCAACAAGGCAGCCGCGCCGATGGGGCGGTATTTCACGCCCTTGAGCGCCAGCGGTATGAGTGCTACGATGATCAAGGCGTTAAAAATCACGGCGGAGAGAATCGCGCTCGCAGGCGTCGCCAGATGCATCACATTCAATGCGCCTAGCGCGGGATAAGTGGAGATGAACGCAGCCGGAATGATGGCGAAATATTTGGCGATATCGTTGGCGATACTGAAAGTGGTCAGCGCACCGCGCGTCATCAGCATCTGTTTGCCGGTTTCGACGATGGCGATGAGTTTGGTCGGATTGGAATCCAGGTCGACCATGTTGCCGGCTTCCCTGGCTGCCTGCGTTCCCGAATTCATAGCCACCGCTACGTCTGCTTGTGCCAGCGCCGGCGCGTCGTTGGTGCCGTCACCGGTCATCGCCACCAGGCGACCTTCAGCTTGGTATTCGCGGATGAGTTTCAGTTTCTGTTCCGGCGTCGCTTCGGCGAGAAAATCGTCTACCCCTGCTTCGGCTGCAATCGCGGCGGCGGTAAGCCGATTGTCGCCGGTGATCATGACGGTTTTGATTCCCATCCGCCGCAATTCGGCAAACCGTTCCTTGATGCCGCCCTTGACGATGTCCTTGAGTTCGATCACGCCCATCACCCTATTGCCGTCAGCGACGACCAGCGGAGTGCTGCCGCGTCGTGCGACTTCGTCGACAGCGAGATCGATTTGCGCCGGAAAATCTCCGCCCAGTTCCTTTATGTAAGCGCGAATCGCATCCGTCGCACCCTTGCGGATTTGCCGGCCCTCCAGATTGACGCCGCTCATGCGAGTTTGCGCGGAAAACGGCACGAATGTCGACCCCATCGATGGGATATCGCGTTCGTGCAGACCGAATTTATCCTTTGCCAGCGTCACGATGCTGCGGCCTTCCGGCGTTTCGTCTGCCAACGACGCAAGTTGCGCAGAGCCGGCCAGCTGTTGCGGCGTTACGCCCGGAGCGGGAAGGAAATTGCTGGCCTGTCGATTGCCGAGGGTGATGGTGCCTGTCTTGTCCAGTAACAGCACGTCGACATCGCCAGCGGCTTCGACCGCGCGCCCCGAAGTGGCAATGACGTTTCTTTGCATCATCCTTCCCATCCCCGCCACGCCGATGGCTGAGAGCAGACCGCCGATGGTGGTGGGAATCAGGCAAACCAGCAAGGCAACCAGCACCGTCAGCGTTACCGGCTGCCCCGATTTGGCAACTTCCACGCTGTACAGCGAAAATGGCAACAAGGTCACGGTAGCCAGCAGAAAAACGATCGTCATCGCCACCAGCAAAATGGTCAACGCGATCTCGTTCGGCGTTTTTTGCCGTTTCGCGCCTTCGACCATCGCGATCATTTTGTCGAGAAAGCTCTCTCCCGGATTCGTGCTGATACGTATTACCAGCCAGTCCGACAGCACGCGCGTGCCGCCAGTGACGGAGGAAAAATCACCGCCCGACTCGCGGATTACGGGAGCCGATTCGCCGGTGATCGCGCTTTCGTCGACGGAGGCGACGCCCTCGATGACATCACCGTCGCCGGGTATGAACTCGCCGGCGTTGACCAGCACGATATCGTTCTGACGCAAACCCGAGCTGGAAATCATGGTGAATTCCGCATTGTGGTTGGGTGCGAGCAGCTTTTTGGCTGCGATGGCCTTTTTGGCCTTACGCAAGGATGCCGCCTGGGCGCGGCTCCTGCCTTCGGCGATCGCTTCGGCGAAGTTGGCGAATAAAACGGTAAACCAGAGCCATAGCGTGATGGCGAGGATGAACCCGGCCGGTGCCTCGCCGTGTCCTGCCAGCGCCTGAAGGTACAACAGCGTCGTCAGCAGGCTGCCGATCCAGACCACGAACATGACCGGATTTTTCATCTGTTGCCAGGGATTGAGCTTCCTGAAAGCATCGAACAAAGCCTGCCGTACGATAGCGCCGTCGAACATGGCTTGGGATTGGGTTCTCATGGTCATGATAATTCTCCTAGTGGGCGCCGATCATGGTCAGATGCTCGACGACAGGCCCCAGGCCCAGAGCCGGAATGAAGTTAAGCGCGCCGACCAGTATTACCGTTCCGATCAGCAGCATGACGAACAGCGGCGTATACGTAGCCATGGTGCCGGCACCGGGAGGAATGCGTTTTTTGGCCGCCAGCGAACCGGCCAGCGCCAGCACCGGGATCATCAGCCAGATGCGTCCGAAGAACATCGCTACAGCGAGCGCGATATTGTAGAAAGGCGTGTTTGCCGACAGTCCGGCAAAAGCGCTGCCGTTGTTACCCGCCGCTGAAGAAAACGCATACAGGATTTCGCTGAAGCCGTGGGCGCCGGGATTGGCGACCCCCGCCTTGCCGGCGGCGAGCAGCACGGCTAGCGCCGTTCCGCACAGAATCAGAAAAGGCGGGATAAGGATGACCAGCGATGCCATCTGGATATCGAACGCGCCGATTTTTTTGCCGATATATTCCGGCGTACGGCCAATCATCAGGCCGGCGATGAATACGGCTACCACCACATAAATCAGCATGCCGTACAACCCTGAGCCGACGCCGCCGAAAATTACTTCGCCAAGTTGTATCAGCCATAGGGGAACCAGACCGCCCAAGGGCATGAACGAATCGTGCATGCTGTTTACCGCACCGCACGACGCCGCGGTAGTGATGGTGGCGAACAACGCGGAATTGACTATGCCGAATCGGGTTTCTTTACCCTCCATATTGCCGCCCGCTTGCAAACTCGATGCCGTCTGATCCACGCCTAGCGAGGTAAGGGCAGGATTGCCGGCCTGCTCCGAGATTTCAGCCAGCGCCAGCATGGCGACGAAAACCAGCGTCATGGCGGCGAATATAGCCCATCCCTGACGTGTATCGCCAACCATGTTGCCGAAGGTATAACAGAATCCCGCCGGAATCAGGAAGATAGCCAGCATTTGCAGAAAATTGCTCAGTGGGGTCGGATTCTCGTACGGATGCGCCGAATTGGCGTTGAAAAAACCGCCGCCGTTGGTGCCTAACATCTTGATCGCTTCCTGGCTCGCCACCGGCCCCTGCGCCAGTGTTTGGTCCTGCGTCTGCGCTTTTTCCGTTATCGGGTTACCGGCAGCGTCTTTGACCGGATTACCCGCCGCATCCGTTTTCGGATTGTCGTAGCTCACGCTTTCGATCGTATGAACCGTAGTATACGGCGCCAGATTCTGTACCACGCCCTGACTGACAAACGTCAGCGCCAGCACGATGGACAGCGGCAGCAAAATATAGAGTATGCTGCGCGTCATATCTACCCAGAAATTGCCTATGGTCTCAGCGGTATGGCGAGCGAAACCGCGGATGAATGCCACTGCGACCGCCATTCCGGCCGCTGCCGAGATAAAATTCTGGACGGTCAATCCGGTCATCTGCGTGAGATAACTCATCGTCGATTCGCCGGCATACCCCTGCCAGTCGGTATTGGTCACGAAGCTTACCGCAGTATTGAACGACGAATCGGCCGAGACCGCGCCGAAATGCTGCGGATTGAACGGCAAGTACCCTTGCAGCCGTTGCAGCGCATACAGCGCAATCATGCCGATCAGGCTGAACCATAACAGGGCGATTGCATATTGCGTCCAGCGCATTTCCTGTTCCGGTTTGACCCCGTAAAGACGGTAAAAAAACCGTTCCGCTGGGGCAATCCAGCGGACGAAAGCCGGAATATCGCCTTGGTATACGAGCGCCATATACTTGCCCATTGGCTTGGTCAGCAATAACAATGCACCGAAAAATAGGGCGATTTGCATCAGGCCGTTGGCAGTCATGAGAATAGCTCCGGTTTTAGCAATGCGATGACGAGATAGATCAACAAGCCTGCGGCGACGCCGCCACTAAAAATATAGAGCCACGTCATGACGTACTCCTCAATTTCTCGCAAACGTAAACCAGCCAGACCGATGCGGCAAAGAACGCAACGATGAACAAGAGATAGACCGTATCCATTTTATGTCTCCGGGAAAAATGCCTGGAAACGATAATAGCGATACGAAAATAAAAAAGACGTAAAGAATGCTGACGAAAATGTAAAGATTTCGTAAAGAGGGAGAGGGGCGGCAATAGTTTGTGTCAATGAATTCGAATGCTATGCGGAGTTATTTTTATATCAAGTTTTCTCATTTTTCTACTGATCGTATAAACTGTAATTTAATAACCAACATCAAAGGCGTTCAAATTGAGAACCACTCTCGACACAATTGATCAAACTAGTCTTACGCGTTTGGTTGAAGCAGGTGCAGTGCGCAGCGCTTGCATCATTGGTCAGCCTGGAGGCTGGGCGTCGTCATCCGGTACGGCATGACCGAGCGGGCGTTAGCCGCCAAGCGGGGAACCGTGCGCAACTTTGCCCGCTTTGAAACGCTGGTTGGCTACCTGAAGAAAATAGGCATTGCCAAGTACCAGGTAGACGCTACCCAATACGACCCGGCGACCGTCAAGGAAGAGCGTTTCCAGGAGAGTACTGCCAAACACATGCGTCATGCGCACGAGGCCGCAGCGCATGACAAAAGGTTTCGGGCGCAGGTAGAACAAGCCTTGACTGAAGCCGATGATCCGGCCACGGTTTGGTTATCCAACGAAGAAATCAAAGCGCACAGTGCAGTACGTCGCGCCGAGAAGAGTGAAAACGACGCGCGAGCTTGTCATCAGTAATACATCGTTTATTGCCGCCTACCGCGTCAAAGGCGAACGCATCGAAATTCTGCGTTTATTGCATGGCTCGCAGCAATGACCGCGCAATATGCGGGAAATGCTGGAATTGTAGCGTGAAAAACCAGGAAAAACAGAAACCGTTGGAGCGATCCGATATGATTGCAGCGTATTTACCGGTACCCTTATCGTCCACGGCAGGAAATAAATTGCTATCGATATTTGCGCGAACCGAAACCGCAAACGATACATACCAACGAAAATTCCGCCAGTGCGGGAGTGCTTACACCCTGACGTAGTCCCAACCCTCTTTTACACGCTTGCTGATTTCGCCCAGCGCGGATGTGGCAATCAGGGTTTTGGGCAATAATTTGACCTGGACGCCTTTTTTTTGCAATGCTTCGATTGAAATGCTGCATGCATAGATATGCAGATTCGGGTATCTTGCGTTCATTCTCGCCAAACGATTTTTGAATGGCGAACGATCGGTACGCAACAGGTTCAGGCCACCGCCGTTGGCGATAATCTCCAGTTCGAACGGTTGTCTGTTTTGCTGATACGTTTTCAGCAGATTTTCCGCTTCGTCGAGTGCCATTTTTATTCTGATCGGGTTCGAGTTGCTGACCTGGACTATGATTTTAGAGGGGTCGGCGGCAATATTATCGCTTTGTATGGTTTTAATGAGGGAAGCGACCTTAAAATAGGAGGCCGAAGCGTGTTGCGTTGCAAACATCCAGAAAACTGCGCTGCCGAATACGATAAATGCCAGCGAGGCAGCCAGGCAATATGACGAAAAAACAAACCAGCGGCGTTGAGGTTTGCCTGTTGCGGCAGCGCTATTCGATGTGTCGCGGTAAGCATGTTGCATCAATTCTTTCAGGTTATGCATCTCGCATGCTCGCGTTTTGACCCGCTCGTCGAGTTCGAAAGCTTCAAAAAGACGGTTTTTATCGCTGGCAGTCAACTCGTTATCGATAAATGAATTCAACTCTTCGTCTGATATATATTCATTATTCATCATTTGATACTCCTCAATCGGCTGTATTTCAAGCTCATTTCGGGTTGATGTTGCTTAAGCAGCGATTGCAGTGACGATCTCGCCCGGCATAGCCGGCTCATTACCGTCCCTATCGGTATGGCCAATATTTCCGCCACTTCGGCATAGGAAAATTCCGCCAGATCGACCAGGGTCACGACTTGTCTCTGGCCCATGGGTAATTGTGCAACGGCATCGCGTACCTGACGTACGATTTGCGATTGGGTATGATTATCCTCCGGCGTGATACGATCTGCGTATAAGGATTCGTCCATGGTGGCGATATCATCCATCTCGCGTTGCTGCCGAAAATGATCGCGCCAGCAGTTGGTCATGATTGTGAATAACCAGCTATTGAACTGCGCAGGGTCCTTCAATTGTTTCAATGATCTCATCCCCTTGGTCAAGGCTTCCTGCACCAGATCGTCGGCCAGGGTCTTGTTGTGACACCATGCATAGGCAGTTCGATACAGTTTCGGGCGAATTTCCGCGCATTGTTGTTCTAGAGAATTCGTCCGGCACAGCAAAGAGAAAATCTTCATGGTGTGATGTCATCCCTGTATATGGTTTTGTTTGAGTATAGACGGAATCGGCAGAATGGTACAAAAAAATAAGTATCGAAGAATGAGGAGAACTATCGAAATGGCAATATAAAGTGAATTGAATGTCGGATTGACGTATTTGCAGGTATCAATGGTTTTATAAAAAATGGAGGAGACATCGATGAAAAACAAACATATCATGGCGGGATTCGCGCGCGTGTCGCGAAGTGTATTGACTTTGGGCATTGTTATCCATGCCTGTCCGCAAGCGGAAGCGGCCGACTGGTTCCAGACTCAAACCATTGCCGAGCCGTCGTGGGGAGCCGGACAAATCATGGGCTTCGTCGAGCCGGCATACAGCGTATTCCAGAATTCGCCTACTCAACCTTTCGGCTACACTCCCAAAGCCGATCTGGTTTCGGCGCCGGTGAATGCCACTTCCGGTTTGAATACGCAGAGAATCCGGCCTATCCTGCGCGGTCTGATCGATCCCGACATTTCCTATTTTCTGGCGATTGAAGCGTCTCCCAGCGCATATACTTATTCTTTCGGCAATTATGCACCCAGACTGGTAGATGCCGACATGACATTCAGCAATTACATTCCCGGCGCGCGGATCGTAGTCGGCATCATTCGTCCGCCCGGTTCGGAGGGCGCATCCGAAGCCTGTCTGGCGTATAACTTTCTCGATGTGACGCCGACGGTTATCAACCAGCTGGCGCAACCCAATTTCTGGGTCGCCGACGGGCATTATGCTCAAGTCGGCAATACCGGCGGTTATTCGGTACCCGGCTCGCAGCTTTCCGGCAATAACGGCTTTCGCTATCCCGGCGTCGAAGCCACCGACTGGTTCGAGCTGAGTCCGACTGTCGAAGTGGCCTACGGCGTGATGGTCGGCGATTACGGCCGCCAATTCGAAGCGCAAACGTCCAACGGCACCATCGCTTCCGGTCGCCTGCAGGCGTCGTACCTGTTCAACGGCAATACCGGCGGCATTTTCCGCAGCGATATCACCGCATTCGTCTGGTATCAGCAATCCGATCCCACCCTAAACGGCGTCTCCAATACGATGATACGCGACGGTTTTGGCGCAACTTACCGGCAGGACTACATGAAAACCTGGGGCAGGAGCCTGAAGGCGGAATATGTCTATGGCTCGGGAAATATCGAAGCGCCAGCAACCTTTCAGAATGCGCCAGGCCTGGCGAAAAATCAATATACCACCACCTTTTATACCGGTACCAACAACACGGCATCGGGATATGATATCTCCGGCGGCCTGTTTTTTACCCCCCATCTTGAGTTGACGGTGCGCTACGATTATTACGACCGATTGCCGAATATGGCGTACGCCGGACTGGAACGTCAATTCAGCAACATAGGAGCGGGGCTGCAATATCACTTCACGCCCAGAACCAAGCTGGTGATCGACGATTTTGACCGCCGCGTATATATCCCCAACAAAGGCAATTTATCGACAGTGGCGTATACCAACGCCACCAGCGTGGTCGATGCGGTAGGCAACGAATTCGATATCTGGGCGAATATCGCGTTCTGAAGCATGCAGGAACCAAGAAATGCAGGCAAACCATTGGATGCCAAGTTTTGCTGACAATGGTTTGCTATAAATACGTACCGCACTTCATCTTTGTAATCGGCGTTAATTTGCTAAAATCCCTTCATGACGCAAGAACACGACAGCAGCTATAAATTTCTTTTCTCGACGCCGGAACTGGTGCGAGACCTGATCATCGGGTTTGTGCCGGATGAATGGCTGCATGGTCTGGATTATGCGACCCTGGAGAAAGTGCCGGGCAGTTACATCACCGAAGATTTTCGCCACCGGGCCGATGATATTGTGTGGCGCGTGCAAGTGGGCAGGGAATGGGTTTATCTCTACCTGCTCATCGAATTCCAGAGCAGCGTCGACAAGTACATGGCGTTGCGCATGATGGTTTACCAGGGTTTGCTCTATCAGGACCTGATCAAGCGAGGCGAAGTATTGGCCGACGGGCGCCTGCCGCCGGTGTTGCCTATTGTGCTCTACAACGACAGCCAACGCTGGTCGGCGGTTACCGATGTGTTTGACTTGATCCCGCCGGTACCGGGACTGGTCCAGCAGTTCAAGCCCAGGCTCAAATACCTGCTGATCGATGAGAATGCGTATACCGAGACCGAACTGGCCTCAGCCAAAAATCTGGTGGCGGCCGTTTTCCGGATCGAACATCCGGCCGGTCCGGAAACAATTAGCCAATTGCTGGGGTTATTGAACGAGTGGTTAAGCGATCGCCCCGACTTGCGGCGCATGTTTGCAATCTGGATACGGGCAACATTGATGCGTCGGGCGGAATACCGTATAGTTTTACCTCAACTGGATGATTTACAGGAGTTAAACGCAATGCTGGCCGAACGACTCGAAGAATGGGCGCATGATTACGAAGCTCAGGGCGTACTGAAGGGTATCGAGCAGGGCATCGAGCAGGGTATCGAGCAGGGCATACAGGAAGGGCGCAGGCTAGAGGCGGCAGGCATGTTGCTTGCATTGTTGCGCGGACGGTTTGGGGCGTTGCCTGAGCACATCGCCGTCCATATAAATCACTCGTCCTCGGACATACTGGAAACCTGGTTTCAACGAGCCATTCACGCTCAAGCTCTGTCCGATGTCTTTAATGAATGATATGACCAGTCAATTTCTACATTCTTGATCTGTCTTCTGATTCAGAGAAAATACCACGCTTTAATTTATCTATGGACAACCCGATAAACCCCGCAGGTTTTCTGAAAACACGTATCCCACGAATATCCGGCGGCGACATTTAAGCCCGCAGCGATATGCGTTTGCCGCCACGATTCGTCCAGCAACGCGGATTCGATGGCGGTCACGAATGCGTCGTGGTCGTCGGGGTCGATCAGCAGGGCGGCTCCTGCCGATATTTCCGGCAAAGTGGAGCGGTTCGAGGCGATGACGGGCACGCCGCTCGCCATGGCTTCCGCCACCGGCAAACCGAACCCTTCATAAATCGACGGGTAGATAAACAATCTCGCCCCGGCATACAAGGCAGGCAAATCGGCTTCGTCCACAAATCCCAGATAATGCAGCCAGCCTGCCTGTTGCGCCATTTCCATTTGGTCGTGCAAAGCTTCGCTCTGCCAGCCTCGACCGCCAATGATTACCAGGGAATACGCCGCTCGCAAATCTTTGGGTAGCCGTGCATAAGCGAGCAGCAAGCGATCGATCCGCTTGCGCGGCTCGATGGTGGATACGCACAAGGCGTAGCCGCCAGCGCTCAAGCCGTAGCGCTGTAATCGTGGAGCCAGCTGTGCTGCGGTTCGCGGCGCATATACCGCCGCGACGCCTAAATGGATAGCGCTGATCCGATCACTAGGCCAGCCGAAATACGCCATCACTTCCTGACGGGTGGCTTCGGAATCGGTAATCAGGTGCGCAGCAATATCCAGCGATTGCTGAAACGATTTTTCAAACTGGCGCAGGCGTGCGGCGGGGTGGGTTTCTGGAAACTTGAATACCGATAAGTCGTGTACCGTGATCACGCCATTTTCAGCATAACGCGGCAATAAATAATTCGGCGTATGAAAAATCCGGTCGCGACAGGAGCGCGGCCAATACCAGGTTTTAATCCAGCGTGGCAGATGAATAAGCGGTTTCTTGTGCGTCGTGTTCTGGTCGATCAACGCAGACGGCGCTTTGATCCATTGCTCGTTACGGTAATAGCGTATGCTTGAAAAAAGCTGCGATTGCGCCAGCCGCTGGGTCAATTCCCAAGTATACCGTCCGATGCCGGATAATGCGGGCGATAGGGCATCTACTGCAAAAATCAGCTTCAAAGAGGGCTTTCCAGCATCCATTGCAGCGTTTCCTGCAATGGAATGAGCATCGTCTCGCCGATCGCGCGCTCCAGTCTGGCGCGGCTGCCGATCAGACGATGCACTTCACTGGCGCGTACGAAAGCCGGGTTCACCCGGATTTCCGGATGATGGCCGGTAAGCTCGCGCATGATCTGCAAAATTTCCTGCAAGGAATGCCCCGTTCCCGAACATACATTGAAGGTTTCGCCGTTAGGCGCGGTTTCGAGTAAACGGCGATAGCTGCCCACTACCGATCGCACATCGGAAAAATCGCGTACCACGTCGAGATTTCCCAATTCCAGTACCGGTGCCCGACGTTTGAAATGATCGACGATTTTCGGCAGCAGAAAACTCGCCGATTGACCCACGCCGGTATAATTGAACGGTCGCACGATAGTGATGGGCAAACGTTCCATCCATAGCTTCGCCATATATTCCATCGCCAGTTTGCTTACGGCGTAATCGTTGGCCGGCGCGGGGACGGTGCTTTCTCCGATGATTTCCGCGGTGGCGTTGCCGTAAATGTTCGCACTGCTGGCCAGCAATATGGAAGCCGGATGGTGGGTATTGCGTTCGAGGGCTTCGAGCAGGTTGCGCGTGCCGACCAGGTTGGTGCGGTAAATGGCATCGACGTCGCCATGCGCAACGAACGCAATCCCCGCCAAATGAACGACGTAATCCGGGCGTATCTCCTCGATGATCGACAGTAGGCCGCCCCCGTCGCACAGATCGCAAGTAAGCAGAGTGATCGGATCGGGAGCGGAGTTCGTAGGAGCGTTATGCGCGAGTCCGTACACGTCGTATCCGGCGCCCAGCATTTCCGCCGCCATGTAACGGCCGGTAAACCCGTTGACGCCGGTAATCAACACGCGCTTACTCATCTGATGTCATCCTCATGCGCGTTATTTTGTGTAAGGGTGGGAGATTCTTCGATGTTGGGTATCGAATATCGATCAATCGGCAATTATAGTATCGGATGTACGATCCAGGAAGCGCCGGGTTATACATTTTACCATGCTTCAGCCTGCATTGCTGCGTAGGGCGGAATGCCGTATAGTTTTACCACATTTACACGCAAGCTCTGTGGCAATAATAGATAGGCAGCAAGGGTATGGCAGAAGGGGTAGCGCCTCCTTTATTCAGGATAATTCACGGCAGGACGGCCGAATCCGCAGCCATGTTGGCGAATGTCAGACGAGCGATGGCGATCACCGCCGCGCTTAACCGTTTGACTTTCGACGATACGGACGAAATTCGGTATTTGTTCAGCAAGCTGATCGGCAGAGAAGTCGATGAGAGCTTCCTGCTGATTCCTCCCTTTTATACTGCCGGTGGGGATGAAATCCGCGTCGGGCAGAATGTCTTCATCAATCAAAACTGCACGTTTTATGATCTGGGCGGCCTCGATATCGCAGACGAAGTGATGATAGGGCCAAACGTCAGTCTCATCACCGCATCTCACCCCCTTGACCCTTCGCAGCGGCACGCCGCCACAATCGGCAAGCCCATCCGCATTGAAAAAAACGTCTGGATCGCAGCCGGCGCGACCGTCATCGGCGGCGTAACCATAGGCGAGAATTCGGTCGTAGCGGCAGGTTCGGTAGTCACCCGGAACGTTCCTCCGAATACGCTTGCAGGCGGCAATCCGGCGCGCGTCATTCGTTCGATAGGCGAGGATTGAATATCCCCCAAAGGGTACGCTACCCTTGTACGGTAGCTGCCTGCCAAATGTAAGGTCTCGTATCATTCCCCTACCTGCACCAAAGACGAAAGTATTAAACTATCAGTCGTGATTGAGCAGGCTGAGTCGGGAGACATCGGAGAGGATTTAGGTCAGTTCCCATCGGGATTAAACCTGTGGGTCAGATAGGTGCCCCGGCTCATTTCACGTTTATCACAAACCGAACGGTAACTTGGGTCGGCTTGGTTCCCTGCCAAGTCAGAACCTGCATACGAGGAAGGTTAAAACGATGAATCAAGCCATGCAAGTCATTTCCACCTTTGCGGGTATCGACGTCTCCAAACGTAAACTGGATATTGCCGTGCTCTTGAAGGGCAAAGTCAAATCCAAGGTCGTAGCCAACGATCCATCCGGCTTTGCCCAGTTGGATAACTGGCTGCGTGAACGCAATATCAGTTACACCGACACACACCTTTGCCTTGAAGCTACCGGCCCTTACAGTGAGCAGGCCGCGCTGGCCTTAGTCAGCTACGGCTGGATTGTCAGTGTGGTGAATCCTGCGCGTATCAAGGGTTTTGCCCAGAGCGATCTGGTACGCAACAAGACCGACCGGGCCGATGCAGCACTCCTCGCACGGTTCTGTGCCGCCCTGCGACCCAGCGTCTGGACGCCGCCCAGCCCAGCCTATCGTCAACTACGCGCCATGGTGGAACGCCTGCAAGCGCTAAAAGACATGACCAGCAGGAAGCCAACCGGTTGGAAGCGCATCACGCCAGTGGGGAAATCACTGTCCTCCCCAATATTGAAAGCCATATTGCCTGGTTAGCCAAAGAGATCACTGAATTACAACGTAGCATCAACGATCATATCGACGGCCATCCCGAACTGAAACAGGATGCCGATTTGATTGCCAGCATCCCCGGCATAGGGGAAGTGACGGTGGCCAAGGTGCTGGCCTATGCAGGCGATATCCGCCGCTTTGCCAACGGCAAGGCATTGGCGGCCTTCATCGGCGTATCACCCCGACAGCGGCAATCAGGCAGTTCGGTCAAGGGCCGCACCATGATTTCCCGAACTGGCCATGCCGATTTGAGGAAAGCCTTGTATATGCCGGGTATGGTGGCGCTTCGCCATAATCCTGTGCTACAGACATTTGGGGAAAGAATGAAGGCAAACGGGCTCGTGCCGAAGGCGGTCATCGGAGCGGCCATGCGCAAGCTCGTCCATATCATCTATGGCGTGG
>JAJYPN010000048.1 GCA_021795395.1 Pseudomonadota bacterium
AGTCGCCGCTCCGCGTTCATCCGTCGTATGACGACCCTTCGCTGCGTCGGCCGTGGTGGTCGTCGCGGCTGTATTTTTGCGGCTCCGAGACGGCGGGTTATGCTGCCGGATATATGGAAGGGGCGCTGGAAGCGAGCGAACGTGTCGAATTTATGCTGACCGCCGAACCCGGTGCGCCGGGGCGCGGCCCGATGTCCGGCGCATCGTATCCGAGCGCGATTCCCGGCGCGATTTTATGATATTGCACACGATAGAGACGCGTTCGGACGCCTTAAGTATCGCGCTCAATCCCGGGTATGATAATGCGTCGTGCTTCAATCCTCATGGGCTATTTGTACATTCCGGCTTCTCTCCCTTTTTCGCCTTATCTGAGCGGCGCTCGCTACATCGTGTAAGGTTTCTATTTAAATAAAAGGCTCGACAAATGAACTATGTTTTTGCCGCCGCCCCCATCGTCAGTATTCCGGCCATGTCGAGCCATCCTTTTCCGGTGCGTCGCATCTATTGCGTAGGCCAGAATTATGCGGCACATGCCCGCGAAATGGGTGGCGATGCGGAACGCGAAGCGCCGTTTTTCTTCATGAAACCGGCGCAGGCTATCTTGCCCAATAATTCGGTCCTGCCGTATCCGCCCGCCACCGGCGACCTGCAATACGAAGTGGAGCTAGTCGTTGCGCTATCCCTGGGCGGCAGCAACATTGCGCTGGAAAAGGCTAATGATTATATATTCGGCTATGCCGTCGGACTCGATATGACCCGACGCGACATGCAGCGGGCGGCGCGCGAACAGGGACGGCCCTGGGACTTGAGCAAAGGGTTCGACTATTCCGCCCCATGCTCGGCGATTACGCCGGAATTTTATACAGGTGTGATCGCCCGCGGCAAGATCGAGCTGAAAGTAAATGGCGAAGTGCGTCAGAGCGGCGATGTCGGCGACATGATCTGGAAAATCCCCGAGACGATCAGCTATCTGTCGCGACAGGTTGAGCTATTTCCCGGCGATCTGATTTTTACCGGCACGCCGGCCGGAGTCGGTGCTGTGGTCAGGGGCGACGTGATCGAAGCCACCGTTGCCGGACTGGAGCCGCTGATTATTACGATCGGTTAGGCTGCATCGTCGTCGCAAGCGGCGGAATCAAGCCCGTCGCAGCATCGTCAGGCATTCCAGATTTCCTGCCACATCCAGCGCGGTAAAGTCGTCCAGCGAGGTAAGTCGGGTATCGGCGCCGGCTTTGAGGAGCTGGTCGACGATGCCGGTTTTGCCGGCGGAGGCGGCGTACATCAGGCAGGTGGCGCCGTTGTCATTCTGGTTGTTCAGGGCGATGCCGCTTGCAATCAGCAGGGCGATGAGTTGCGGGTCGCCGTTAAAACAGGCGAGCCAGAGCGCATTATTGCCGTCGTGGTTGGTGGCGTCGAGATCGACGCCGTGCCGGATCAGTTCGGCGACGATGGCGTAATCGCCGGTGCGTGCGGCCAACATCAGCGGTGTCGTGCGATTATGGATGGCCGCATTGAGATCGTCCGCTGAAAACCCTTGGGTATTCAGCCATAGGGCAAGTTCTGGCGATAGGGTCATGGCGAGGCTCTTTTCATGGGCTATGTTCAGGTTCGGGGGTAGGGCGGCAGACTGGCGATGCGTGCGTCGGTCACCGGATAGCCTGTCGTAAAGTGATATAGCGACTGGAACGCAGTATCCTGCAAGCCCAGCAGTTCGTGGCAGACGTCGTCGAAGTAGCAGCCGATGCCAGTACCGCGCAGGCCGGCGGCTTCGGCTTGCAGATACAGTACTTGTCCGATCAGCCCGGCCTCCCAATACAGTTGTCGGTAACGCCAGGGAGCGTCTTGCAGCGGCGCGTCAAATTCGGCCAGCAGCGCGAGGGTAAAGCTGCTGTCGGCGGCTATGGCCTGATGGCAGCTGATGGCTCTGAGCGCTTGCCCCAGATTGGCTTCGGCAAGCAGGAATAAAGCGATATGGTGCGGACAGTCCGCCGGTTTGCGCCAGAGGAAGTCTGGGCGCATGGCGGCCTGCATTTGCGCTTGCGCCTTTATGCTGCGCGGCAGGGCATAAATGCCCGGCCGCAGCCCGGTGAGCCGGTGCACGAATAACACCGGATGTACGCGCGCGGGTTCGTTCCAGACATCCCAAGGTATATTTGAGCTGATTTGCAGAGCGTCCAGCATTTGATAAAAACTGCTGATATCCTGCGTGAATCCGGCGTCGAAACGCTGCGCGCTGCGGCGTTGGCGTATCAACACGGCCGCAGGTATTTCGCAGGCCGGGACGCGATTCGTTGCGCTGGAAGCGCACGGTAAAGACTCTTGCGTGAACGGTTTGCGGCTTGCCAGGGTTACCTCGTCTATGACCGGCCAGCGATACATGGGATGAGCGTCAAGCAGATTGGCGCATCCCTGCCAGTTCGTTAGCTCGGGCTCCCAAAACCGGAATGGGGGCACTTGGTTCGCGTGCGGCGCCAGGTCGATTTCCAGGAGCGCTTCGGGTTCTTCCCGCTCTGCGCCGCTGAAATCCACATCTCTGTCCAGCCCCAGCCATTGCGCCAATTGCCGGTGGCTGCAACGGTCGATGATGCGTATGCGCCAGCCCAGCGTCGCGGCCGCGTAGCGCAACGCACCGATGGCGTGGCCGATGTCCAGCTGACAGTAACGGAATGCCCGTTCGCCGTACTTCCAGGCTTCGCGCCAAGCGATGGAGCTCAGGCCGACCAGCAATCTTGCCGGTGCGCCCGGCGTATCCCCGGCCCGGCAGCGCTGTTCCAGTAAATGATCGCGGCTCAGGTAATGATAAACGCCGTCCTCGATCGCCGGGATGTGTCGACAAATGACATAGGCTTCGGTCGGGTGCAGATTGCCGCTGGAGGGATTGCAGCGCACGGCCCAGCGGTCGGGGCCGTATTCTTTCCAGGCGGCGAGGCCGAAGGACAGTTCCAGCAATGTGGCGACACTATCGAGCGTGAGCGGTTGCACAGCGACAGCGCCCGGTATATGCAGTGCGGCGAAGCTCGCGGATAAACGGTCGGCGTTCAGCGGCAGGAGGATGCGAGGCGCCCCGTCGTATTCGCGGAATGGATTCGGTTGCGCGCTCCAGTCTAACGTTTCCGGTCCGGCCGCGTAACGATCCGGGCGGTGTTTGCTGCGCTGGTGATAGGCGAGAATCTGCGCGAGTGCCTGCGCTGCGGAGAGCGTTGCCTCCGCCGCAGCCGGAGGTGGCGCGGCGCTCTGTTCCTCGTCGGAGTCGCGTGACATGCGGGATGCGGCGGTCAGACTGGACGATTTTCCCGGATTTTTATCGGTCCCATAATAGTGAGGCCGTCAGCGTAGCTGATTTCTTTCCATTTTTCAGTGAAAAAAACCGCTTTATCCGCAATCGCATCCAGCTTGGCGCCGGTGTCGAGTTTTTTCAGGTCGCTTTTTTCCATCCGGAACAGATCGAGCAGTTCGTTATAGACCGTCGCTTCGTCCAGCGGCAGGACCCAGAACGTTGCGCCGCCGTAAGGGATCTGGTATTTCTCGGAGATATCGAGATTGCCGGCAAAGAAAAAATATTTGCCGGTGGGCGACAATTTATCGCCTATGCGCTCGCATAGCAGTTCTAAATGTGCGAGCGATGGTGCGAAACCGGCGAGAAACGGAATCGTGCTTGCTCCGGCCGATGCGACCATCATGACCTGATCGAGCTTGATTTCGGGCGGCCGCTTTTCGTCGGCCATGGCTTGCTGAAATTTAAGCGCGATTTCACCGCGAAAGCCGAAACGGCCAGGCTTGCTGGTTGCATCCTTAAAGACCGGGCTGAGCAACAGGCCCTCGGCATCCAGTTCGGAAAAGGGGGTTTCGGTGATGAGGGTCATGGAGATACTCCTTGGATATTGCGCAGAAAATCTGCAGTTTTAAAAAAAGCTTGCGTTAATTGTTCGCGTAACGGCGGCGCTGTGATCAGTTCATCGAGTGCGCGCGTCATGCATAGCATCCATGCATCCCGTTCGGCTACGCCGATGGGGAAAGGCTGGTGTTTCTGGCGTAGTCGCGGATGGCCGAAACGTTCCGCGTACAGCTGCGGGCCGCCTAGCCAGCCGGAAAGAAACAGGAACAAGCGCTCCCTGGACTGTGACAAATCGGCCGGATGCAGCGCCCGGATCGTGCTGGCTTCCGGCAATTCGTCCATCAATGCATAGAATCGGTGGACCAGCTGTATTATGCCGTCCGCACCGCCGATCATTTGGTAATGCGGGTTCGCGACCAGCGGCGTAAGCGGCGGTAATTCTGTCGCCGCGCGCTGCCCGGCAGCGGCTTGCCGAAGTGGGAATGGTTTTATGTCAGCGGCTTTCATCGGTTCAACTCCGTACTACCGGAATGCCGATCGGTACGGCACGGCCCAGTGCCGAATCGACTTTGCGGCGTACGGTTTCTATTCTGAGCGGCGTCAACAACGTGCCGTTGGCGCCTTGCGCCAAAGCTGCCTGAACAGTGCTGTCGTCCGCGCTATCGCAGACCAGCAGTATTCTTACATTGTGCATGGCGGCTTTGAGCAGGCTAATGAGGCTAACGCCTTCTTTGCGTACCAGACCTATACCCAGCAAGACCAGATGTGGCGGCCAGGCGGCAGCTTTGTCGATAGCGGCGGCAACGCTGGAAAGCACGTGAGTTTCATTTTCATCGGCCAGCATGAATTGCAGTCCCATGCTGTTGATCTCGTCGTTTTCCAAGACAAAGACACGCTTGTTTTCTATAGAGCGCTGACTATCTACGCCGATCTGCATTACAGCCTCCCAAAATTTATCCTGGCAAATAGTGTGACTCCGTTATCCAAGCAAGCTTCATTCCCGTTTTTAAACAAATTGAGGAACGGGGTTACACGCCAGCACAGATGCGGGGTACGACGAACTTGCAGAAAATAGTGCGACCGCCAGGCATGAACACGGACTTGTATTGTTTACTACAGTCGAGAGCAGGTTTGTGGGGTTTGTAACAGCTCTATAACGCTAAATAAAAGGCCGATATAAATAATTTAAACAAATAAAACAATGTGTTAAATGTTTATTTTTGTGGTGGCACGGCAGTTGCTAATGCTGGATTGCACCTGAAGTGTTTTGCCGAACGAGTGCCTTGAGACTAAGAATTATTAAAAAGTATTCGGAGGGCTTTATATCGGTCGCACGTTATCCGGGAGGTTACCGGACATTCAAACGAACTGAACTGTTTTTGTAAAGGAGCTACAAAATGGCTGCATTAAGGCAAATCGCGTTTTACGGTAAAGGCGGTATCGGCAAGTCTACGACTTCGCAGAATACCTTGGCCGCCCTTTCCGATCTGGGTCAAAAAATACTGATCGTCGGCTGTGATCCTAAAGCCGATTCCACCCGTCTGATTCTGCATGCCAAGTGCCAGGATACCATCCTGTCGCTGGCGGCAGAAGCCGGCTCGGTGGAAGATCTGGAGCTGGAAGATGTCATGAAAGTGGGCTTCAAGGATATCCGTTGCGTCGAATCCGGTGGTCCTGAACCCGGCGTCGGGTGCGCAGGTCGCGGTGTGATCACCTCGATCAATTTTCTTGAAGAAGAGGGCGCTTACGACGGTATCGACTATGTTTCTTACGATGTATTGGGCGATGTCGTATGCGGCGGTTTCGCTATGCCGATACGCGAAAACAAGGCGCAGGAAATCTACATCGTCATGTCCGGCGAAATGATGGCTATGTACGCTGCCAACAACATTTCCAAAGGTATTCTGAAATACGCCAATTCCGGCGGCGTACGTTTGGGCGGACTGGTGTGCAACGAGCGCCAGACCGACAAGGAACTGGAACTGGCGCAAGCCTTGGCCGGCATGCTGGGTACCAAGCTGATTCACTTTGTGCCGCGCGACAACATCGTCCAGCACGCTGAATTGCGCCGTATGACGGTGATCGAATATGCGCCGGATTCCAAGCAAGCCGGAGAATATCGCCAACTGGCCGACAAGATTCACGCCAATGCCGGCAATGGCACGATTCCTACGCCTATCACCATGGATCAACTGGAAGATTTGCTGATGGAACACGGCCTCATGCCCACCATCGATGAATCCCTGGTCGGTAAAAGCGCGGAAGAATTAGCGGCGGAAGCAGCGGCAGCGTAATACGAGAGCCGGCAGGCGCTGTCTGTACGGTTCAGGCAGCGTCGGCGAGCGGCAGGTAACGGGAGATCTCTGTAAACGGTTACCGATTGTGGTAACAGTAGCCAAGTCGGGAGCTATTTGCAGAGCGCTTTCGAGCATGGGATTTCAATGCGGGTTGTTAATTTTTTAATGTCAGGAGGGCAAAAATGAGCCTCACAGTGGAAGAAACCAAAGTACGCAATAAAGAGCTGATTGACGAGGTTCTCAAGGCTTATCCGGAGAAAAGCGCCAAACGGCGTGCCAAACATCTCAATGTGCACGAGGAAGGCAAATCCGATTGCGATGTCAAATCCAATATCAAATCCCTGCCGGGGGTGATGACCATACGCGGCTGCGCTTACGCCGGTTCCAAGGGCGTCGTATGGGGTCCGATCAAGGATATGATCCACATCAGCCACGGTCCTGTCGGTTGCGGACAGTATTCCTGGGCGTCGCGGCGCAATTATTATATCGGAACCACCGGGATCGATACTTTCGGCACCATGCAGTTCACTTCCGATTTTCAGGAAAAGGACATCGTGTTCGGCGGCGACAAGAAGCTGGAAAAAATCATGGACGAAATCCAGATTCTGTTCCCTCTGAACAAAGGCATCACCGTGCAATCGGAATGTCCTATCGGTCTTATCGGCGACGATATCGAAGCGGTATCGAAGAAAAAATCCAAGGAATACGGTGGCAAGACCATCGTACCGGTACGTTGCGAAGGGTTTCGCGGCGTGTCGCAGTCGCTGGGTCACCATATCGCTAACGACGCAATTCGCGACTGGGTGTTCGAGAAGACCGATCCCGACAAAAACAAGTTCGAAGCGACGCCGTACGACGTGGCCATTATCGGCGATTACAACATCGGCGGCGACGCCTGGTCTTCACGGATACTGCTGGAAGAAATGGGTTTGCGCGTTATCGCCCAATGGTCCGGCGACGGCACCATAGCCGAGCTGGAAAATACGCCGAAAGCCAAGCTCAATGTGTTGCATTGCTACCGTTCGATGAACTACATCTCGCGTTACATGGAAGAAAAGTACGGCATACCCTGGGTCGAATATAACTTCTTCGGCCCCTCGAAAATCGAGGCCAGCTTGCGTGAAATCGCCAGCCACTTCGACGACAGGATCAAGGAAGGCGCGGAGCGCGTCATCGCTAAATACAAGGCGCTGACCGACGCGGTCGTCGCCAAGTACAGACCGCGTCTGGAAGGCAAAACCGTGATGCTGTTTGTCGGCGGTTTGCGGCCTCGCCACGTCATCGGTGCGTATGAAGATCTGGGTATGAACGTGGTGGGCACCGGTTATGAATTCGGCCACAACGACGATTACCAGCGTACTACGCATTATGTGAAAGACGGCACGCTGATCTACGACGACGTTACCGGCCATGAGTTCGAGAAGTTCGTGGAAAAAATCCAGCCCGATCTGGTTGGCTCCGGCATCAAGGAAAAATACGTGTTCCAGAAAATGGGCGTGCCGTTCCGCCAGATGCATTCGTGGGATTATTCCGGTCCTTATCACGGTTATGACGGTTTTGCCATCTTTGCCCGCGATATGGATATGGCGATCAATAGTCCCGTGTGGGCGCTGACCAAGGCGCCGTGGAAGAAGTAACAGGTAAATGTAGGGTGGGTTGAGCGGCACGAGCCCACCACCGAATCGGCGGGTTACGGCGTCAATGCGCCTGACCCACCCTACAGCTTAAGGAGAGTTGAAATGAGTCAAAACGCTGATAAAGTCATCGACCACGAAATGCTGTTCCGCGAGCCGGAATATGTGGAAATGTTCGATAACAAGAAGAAAAACTTCGAGTTCGCCTTCCCGCTGGAAAAAATGGAAGAGATACGCGAGTGGACCAAAACCAGGGAATATCAGGATTTAAACTTTGCCCGCGAAGGTTTGACGGTTAATCCGGCCAAGGCGTGTCAGCCGCTGGGCGCGGTATTCGCAGCGGTGGGTTTCGCCAAAACTTTGCCTTTCGTGCACGGTTCGCAAGGTTGCGTCGCGTATTACCGCTCGCACTTTTCGCGCCACTTTAAAGAGCCGACTTCCTGCGTATCGTCTTCCATGACGGAAGATGCTGCCGTATTCGGCGGTTTGAACAATATGGTGGATGGTCTGGCCAACGCTGTCAATCTGTATAAACCGGATATGATTGCGGTGAGCACGACGTGCATGGCGGAAGTCATCGGCGACGACCTGGGCGCTTTCATCCGCACTTCCAAGCAAAAAGGCAGCGTGGCGGAAGATTACGATGTGCCATTCGCCCATACGCCGGCTTTCGTCGGCAGCCACATCACCGGCTACGATAATGCGCTCAAAGGCGTGTTGACCCATTTCTGGGAAGGTCGGGAACGCACGCCGAACGAATCGATTAACTTTATCGGCGGTTTCGACGGTAACGTAGTCGGCAACATGCCTGAAATTCGCCGCATTCTGAGCCTGTTCGGCGCCGAATACACCGTAGTGTGCGACCCTTCCGAAGTCTGGAATACGCCTACCGATGGCGAATTTCGCATGTACGACGGCGGCACCACCAAGGATGAAGTCAAGCAGGCGCTGAACGCAAAAGCGACGCTGTCGTTCCAGGCTTTCTCCACCGAGAAAACCACGAAGTACATCGCAACGACAGGCCAGGAAGTCGTAGCGCTGCATCATCCGATGGGCGTCGCTGGCACCGACAAATTACTGATGGAAATTTCTCGCCTGACCGGCAAACCGATCCCGGCCGCGCTGGAAAAAGAACGCGGCCGCCTGATGGATGCGATCGCCGACTCCAGTTCGCATATACACGGCAAAAAATTCGCGCTGTATGGCGACCCCGATCTGATGTTGGGATTGACCGCATTTTTGCTTGAATTGGGTGCCGAACCGGTGCACGTGCTCTCGACCAATGGCGGCGAAGACTGGGCAGCGCAGGTACAGGCACTGTTCGATGCGTCGCCTTTCGGCGCAGGCTGTCACGTTTATGCGAAAAAAGATCTCTGGCATATGCGCTCCCTGCTGTTCACGGAACCGGTAGATTTGCTGATCGGCAATACCTACGGCAAATATCTGGAGCGCGACTGCGGCGTGCCGTTGATTCGTATGGGCTTCCCGATTTTCGACCGTCATCATCACCATCGCTTCCCGATCTGGGGCTACGAAGGCTCGTTGCGGGTACTGGTCGCGATTCTGGACGAGATTTTCGAAGCGCTGGACGCCAATACCATCGACACGGCCACGACTGACTACAGCTACGACATTATCCGTTAACCGGCTTTGAGTGGCGGTCCCCTTCGCCACTCTTTTTTTACGAGAAGGAAACGAAATGGCTACGATTACTTTTAGTTCGCCTCTGCTGGAAAAAGATATCACGGTATACGCCATAGCCGGCGAGACGGCTCACAGCGTGCTCAAGCTCGCCAAAAAGAACAAGATCCCTTTGCCCTTCGAATGCGAAGACGGCGAATGCGGTTCCTGCGTAATCAAGGTGACCTCGCTGGAAAACAAGCCGCGTATGAGTCAGGCACTGACCGAGAAAGAACGCCATACCCTGGTAGCGGAAGGGCTGATCAGCAAACAGGAATTGAAGGATGCCGAAGTGAGCGACATGCCGCCTGCTTATCGGCTGGCTTGCCAGTTTATTCCGCGCGACGAAGATATTCTGGTGCGTTTCAGCGGCGAACCGGGCATAGGCGTCAAGTAATAACGGGACGTCGCGGAGTGGATGTCATGGGAAATGTCGTGTTTTTAGGAATGAAGCTGTTCGACCGGGTGCAGGTGGAGGTTGCCAAGGATGTATACGGCAGTCTGCTTGAGCTGGCGAGAGCGCACAATGTTCCGCTGCCCTGCGATTGCCTGCAAGGTCATTGCGGCGCATGCGCCGTCAAGGTCGCGCCGCTGCGGACCGAGACGGGAATGATCCGGCTCAGCCCCAGAGAGCGCTATCTGCTGTTTGCCGCCGGCAAGATTTCCAGGACGCAGTATCACGCCGATACCTTGCCGGATCATCCGCCCCTGTGGCGCCTGGCGTGCGAATATCAGGTGGCGGACGAGAAAATCATGGTGGCTTTTTAGTCGGGACGGGATGAAAAATGTCAGCTAAACTTGCGGTAAAAGTGCAGGCGGTACTTGACGAACCGGGTTGCGAAGTCAATCAGGGCAAATCCGAAAAGGAGCGCAAGAAAGGCTGCACCAAGCAGTTGGTGCCCGGCGCGGCAGCCGGCGGTTGCGCATTCGACGGCGCCAAGATCGCTTTGCAGCCGCTCACCGATGTGGCGCACCTGGTGCATGGTCCGATCGCCTGCGAGGGTAATTCCTGGGATAACCGCAGCGCCAATTCATCGGGCTCCAAACTGTATCGTACCGGTTTTACTACCGACATCGGCGAGCTCGACGTGATCTACGGCGGCGAGAAGCATCTCTACCGTTCCATCAAGGAAATAATCGAAAAATACGACCCGCCGGCGGTATTCGTCTATCAAACCTGCGTGACCGCGCTGATCGGCGACGATATCGAAGCGGTCTGCAAGGCAGCTGCGCAGAAATTCGGCAAACCGGTGATTCCGGTGGATGCGCCGGGTTTCGTCGGCAACAAGAATATCGGCAACAAGCTGGGCGGCGAGGCGTTGCTCGATTACGTCATCGGCACCGCCGAACCCGAATACACCACGCCCTACGACATCAATATCATCGGCGAGTACAATCTTTCCGGCGAATTGTGGCAAATCAAACCGCTGCTCGACGAGCTGGGAATACGCCTGCTGGCGTGCATCAGCGGCGATGCCAGATATAAGGAAGTCGCTTATTCGCATCGCGCCAAAGCGGCCATGATGGTGTGTTCGAAAGCCATGATCAATATTGCCCGCAAAATGGAGGAGCGTTACGCGATCCCTTATTTCGAAGGCTCGTTTTACGGCGTTTCCGATATGTCGGAGTCGCTGCGGCAAATTTCCGGTTTACTGGTGCGGCAAGGCGCGCCGGACGAATTGCTGGGACGTACCGAGGCGTTGATCGAGCGCGAGGAAGCGCGCGCCTGGGAGCGCATGAAAAAATATACGCCCCGGCTCCGCGACAAGCGCGTGCTGCTGATTACCGGCGGGGTGAAATCCTGGTCGGTCGTGGCGGCGTTACAGGAAGTCGGAATGGATGTGGTGGGTACCAGCACCAAAAAGTCCACGGCGGAAGACAAGGAAAAAATCAAGGGCATGATGGCCGACGATGCGCATGCGGTGGACGATATGACGCCGCGCGAGATTTACAAACTGCTGAGGGACGCGCGCGCCGATATTATGCTGTCGGGCGGCCGCTCCCAGTTCATTGCGCTCAAGGCCAAAATGCCCTGGCTGGATATCAATCAGGAGCGTCATTACGCCTATGCCGGTTACGAAGGCATGGTCGAGCTGGTGAAGCAGATCGACAAATCGCTGTATAACCCCGTCTGGCAGCAGGTGCGTCTCCCGGCGCCATGGGAGGACTGAGATGGCAAACGTCGTCGAGTCGAAAAAAGCCTGCACGGTGAATCCGCTGAAAATGAGTCAGCCGCTGGGTGCGAGCTACGCCTACATGGGACTGAACAATTGCATGCCGATGATGCACGGCTCGCAAGGCTGTACCGGATTCGGCCTGGTGCTGCTGGTACGGCATTTCCGCGAAGCAATTCCGTTGCAGACCACGGCGATGAATGAAGCGACGACCATTCTGGGCGGCATGGACAATATCGAGAAAGCCATCATCAACATCAAGAAACGCGCCAATCCCGATGTCATCGGCATCTGTTCGACCGGGCTGACCGAAACCAAAGGCGAAGACGTAGTCGGCGATCTCAAGCTGATCCGCGCCAGACACCTCGAACTGGGCGACACTCAGGTGGTGTATGCGTCGACTCCCGATTATATCGGCGCATTTCAGGACGGCTGGGCAAAAGCCGTACTGGCGATGATAGAAGCACTGGTAGTTCCCGTCACTGAGCGCGCCGAAAAACAGGTTAATGTGCTCGCGGGATGTCATCTGACGCCGGGGGACATCGAGGAATTGCGCGAAATAATCGAATCGTTCGGCCTGACCGCGATCGTTCTGCCGGATATTTCGGGTTCGCTGGACGGGCATATTCCAGACGATTTCAGCCCGAGTACGCTGGGCGGCACCACTCTGGCGGAAGTGCGCGCCATGGGCGCTTCGGTTCTGACTATCGCTGTCGGCGAACAGATGCGCCACTGCGCCGAGGCGCTGGAATCGGCTACAGGAGTGGGGTTCGAGTTGTTCGATCGATTGACCGGTCTCGAGCCCAACGATCGTCTGCTGAAAACACTGGCGCGGATTTCCGGTGTTCCGATCCCCGCGAAGTATCGCCGCCAGCGCAGTCAGTTGCTCGACGCAATGCTCGATGCGCATTTCTTTTTCGGCGGCAAAAAAATAGCGATCGGCGCCGAGCCGGATTTACTCTGGGCGACTGCCAGCTGGCTGGCCGAAATGGGTTGCGAATTGACGGCGCTGGTAACCACCACCAAGTCGGCGATATTGAGCGAACTGCCCGCAGAAGAAGTGCTGATCGGCGATCTGGAAGATCTGGAACAGCGCGCCCGCGGTTGCGATGTGCTGATTACCCATTCACACGGCCGGCAGGCTGCCGAACGGCTCGCTATTCCATTTTTCCGCATGGGGGTGCCGATGTTTGACCGGCTCGGCAGCGCGCATTGCCTGTCGGTCGGTTATCGCGGAACCCGCGGGCTGGTATTCGAGCTGGGCAATCTGTTTCTCGCCGCCGGGCATGAAAATCACCCGAACAGCTGGCCTTTGCCGCCGGCAGCTCCGGTTGGCGACGCGGTGCCCGGGACCAATACCGAACCCATTGCCGAACCGGTTCATTGATACATTGGCTCATTGATACTAAAAGGAGACATTCATGAAAGTCGCATTTGCCACACAAGACATGCAGCGCGTCGATGCCCATTTCGGCTGGGCCAAGAATATCGCAGTCTACGATGTCCGGGCTGACGGCTACGATTTTGTCGAATCGTTTACCTTCGAGGGCGACCTGAAGGAAGACGGCGATGAAGACAAGCTGTTACCCAAGATCAATGCGATTCGGGATTGCGCGATTCTCTATATTGCCGCTATCGGCGGTTCGGGCGCGGCGCGCGTGGTGGCCAGCAAGATACATCCGATCAAGGTGCCGCAACCGGAAGCCATTATGGACATACTGGACAAATTGCAGGATGTCGTAAAAGGCACGCCGCCGCCCTGGTTGCGCAAGGCGCTGCTCAAGGATCAGGAGCGGGTAATGAATTTCGAAGACGAGGTGGAAAATGACTGAAGCGGTAGCGATAGAAGCAGCGGTGTCGCCCTTGGACACCTTGTTCGTAAAAGAACTGATCAAACAGTGGCGGGCGCAGGATACGCACGGAGCCTGGGAAGGGAAAACCGACGCCATGCTGCTGGAACCCTACATCATTACCAAAGAGCAACGCCGCGAAATGCCGATTATCGGCGATCCCGATCCCGAGACTTTATGGCGGCTGGAACTGTTCTTCAATGCGGTCGGCCTGTCCATCGAGCGGCGCACCGGCGTGATGGTGTCGCCGATGATGAAAATGTCGCATGAAGGGTTCGGTCGCCTGGTATTGATGGCGGGTCGCCTGATCGTGGTCAACAAGCAATTGCGCGACGTTCACCGTTTCGGTTTCGTCAGTATGGAAAGCCTGGCGGAAGAAGGCGAAAAATACGTGACTGCCGGCACAGGCATGATAGAGCAGTTCCCGGAAGTGGCGAAATACGGTTAGGAGGCGATATGGAAGATCTCGATACGCTCAA
>JAJYPN010000049.1 GCA_021795395.1 Pseudomonadota bacterium
GTAGGTTGCGGCATTACGGTTTTGTCGTGGGCCAGGATCATTCGATCCCGGAAATGAATGAACGGTCGCAATTCCGCCATTCAAGGGGCTAGCGGTGTGGCGACCGGCCTCCCAGGAACGTGCATCATAGCCCTGGCTTGCTCTACGATCGATAACGCGAAACGTTTGCGGCATGAATGCATTTGCCGAATGAATCCGTGTCCCCGCGGCTGATTTCGTGCCCGGAATTTCGTGGACGACAGGTTTCCCCACACCCGGGATGAGACCGCCGTGCGCGGCAAAACGTTGCGCCAGGGTGTCGCGGTAGGCAGGCGGCACGACAGGACCTCTGGTGGCGATGACCGGTGTTTGTATCAGCCTGCGCGGCTCTCCGGTATTGGCTGGCCGCATGCCACCGAGGAAACTGTCCTTGACGGGGGCGAGAGTGGGTGCCGAGCCGATTATCGAGGCGTGGGCGATTTGCTGTGCGGACAAGGGTATCGCTGCTGCGGCGACCGGCATGCCGCGCACAAAATTTCTGGCCGGAATGGCGGTAATAGCGCCAGGTATATGGCTATTTCGGTAATAATTGCGATTATTCCGGTTATTGATAATCGTCGTGTTGTTGACGATGGTCGTATTTCGTATCGTATTGACGTTGATGTTATTGATCCGGTTGAAATAGTTGCGGCTGACGCCGTAAGCGGGATACCAGTTTTCGCCGGGGCCCAGCGGCAGCCAGGCGACGCCGGGGCTCATGATGCCGCCGAACGGCATGTTGATGCCCCAGCTCATGGCACCGCCGCCGATGAAACCGACCAGTGCCGGAGCGTAGATCGGCGACCAGATACGGGCATAAGGACCCGGCACCCAGCCCCATACGCCGCCGATCTGCGCCCAGCGACCGTAATGAAACGGCGCAAACCCCCAGGGTTCGGCATCGATCCAGGTCCAGCCCCAAGGAGCGATCCACGCCCAATGTCCTTCACGATAAGGTACCCATCCCGAGTAGACGGCGACAGTCGGTATCCATACCGCACCGTAGTCCTGCGTGGTTTGCCAGCTGCCGTTGGCGTCCAGATCCTGATAGCCGGTCATGTCGGGCGAGACGTATTGCGCCGATATCGTACTGTTCAAACTGGCATCGCGTTGCGCTCCCCATGCGTCGAATCCGTCGAGCATGGGTTCGGTAGTGCCGGTGAATTGCTGCAAATGGGTGCCGACAAAACGAATCTGCTGCCCCGCCAACATCGCCAGCGAGGCGTGGTCGCCGTAGAGCGTCGCCGTTCCCGATCTTAACGTAACGGTGGTCGCATCGCCGTTCGGCGCAACATCGACGCGATAAGAACCCGCCTGGGTTGCTTGCAGGGCGAGATTGGGAGTATCGATTTCGACATCCTGGCCCAGGCTTAGGGTACGCAGTCGCGTAGTCAACGATCCTTGCGTAACCTTGACCTGCACGGTTCGGTCATCGAGATCCACGATGTCGAACGCGGTTTTCCGATTCAGCCGCAATGTCGACGAACCTATCTGCAGTTCCGCGCGTCCGGTAGTGCCGGTCCATAGCTGGTCTCCGGTAGTCAATGGCCAGTTCAATTCGGCGTGTGACCATGTCGTAGCGCCTGCCGGCAGCAGGGTGACGTTGCCGGAAAAAAAATCCAGCCGGGCGACGCGGCCAGGAGGAGTGGCCAACGTCACGTCCGGTGCGGCTGCGGAATAGGCGATGATCGGCCCGACGCAAAAACCTGTCAGAATTGCCAGCCGGAAGAATTTGGTTGCGCCGGCAGGTTTTGACATGGTTCGAAACTCCGAATTTGGCATCATGATAGCTTGACGTTCAGACATTTTGGCGAAAAAGTAGGGCAGATAGCAATGGCATCCAATATACAACCAGTGAGCCCTTGAAATGACAGGGATATTACAAAGCTATATGAGGACGATAACGGTAGTTATAAGTGATAGGTTGACGGGACATTGTATCAAGGTGTTACAGTCAGCAGGCGGCAAGCGATGAGCTAAAACCATTAATGCTTGTTCAGCCATTTGAAGAACCAGTACATCAATGCAAGCGAAACGATAAAAATCACTACGTAAACAAGATAGGCAAACATGGAACAGCTCCTTTTATTTTGCGTACGATGCATCACTGTAATGCTCCGGTCTGCGGCGAAGCTCGAATCAGCGTGAGGTTTATAATTATCCACCCATTTTTTCGATTGCTCTAGAAGAATTGTTCGAGCCTGGCGATCTTAATCGACTAACCTGACTATTCTTGCCGCAGCTTCGGCAGGCAGTGTACCATGCGTCATGACGCAATCGATCCGGAGGGGTTTTTACCGATCGCTCGCAGTATGCTGTCAGGATGTAAATCGCGATCGATTACGAATGAATTTATAATGACGAGGTATCGCATGGTCCCACATTTAACTACCGCATTGACCGGACCGCTGCTCGATCTGGAGCGGCATATTCTGGCGGCGACGCCGAAAATCGAGCACTGGTTTCGCTTGCAATGGCATGAGCATGAAGCGCCATTTTATACTTCGGTAGACTTACGCAATAGCGGATTCAAACTGGCGCCCGTCGATACCAATCTGTTTCCCGGCGGTTTCAATAATCTCAATGCGGATTTTGTGCCGCTGGCGGTACAGGCGGCAATGAGCGCGGTAGAGAAAATCTGTCCCGATGCCCAGCAATTATTACTGATACCGGAAAACCATACCCGCAATGTTTTTTATCTGAAAAACGTCGCCCGTTTGGCAAGCATCCTGCGTCAGACGGGTCTTGAAGTGCGTAACGGCAGCCTTCTGGAAGATCTCACCGAACCGCTCGTTCTGGATTTGGGCGAAGGCGAAACCCTGACGCTGGAACCGGTTTTACGCAACGGGAACCGCGTCGGCCTGGTTAATTACGACCCGTGCGCCGTGCTGCTCAATAACGATTTATCGGCAGGCGTTCCGGAAATTTTGCGCAATATCGAGCAATCGCTGCTACCGCCATTGCATGCCGGCTGGCACCAGCGGCGCAAATCGCATCATTTCTCGGCGTACAATCAGGTAGCGACGGAATTTGCGGAATTGATCGGAATCGATCCCTGGCTCATCAATCCGTATTTTGGAACGTGCGGAGAAATCGATTTTCATGCGCGACAAGGCGAAGAATGTCTGGAAATGCATGTTACCGACATGCTGGAAAAAATCCATGCCAAATATGTAGAATATCAGATCGATGCGCAGCCGTTTGTCATTGTCAAAGCCGATGCCGGTACTTACGGCATGGGGATCATGACGGTGAAAGACCCTGCTGAAGTGCGCGACCTGAACCGCAAACAGCGCAATAAGATGGCGGTAGGCAAAGAAGGCTTGCAAAATTCGGAAGTGATCATACAGGAAGGCGTTTATACGTTTGAAAGCATCAACGACGCGGTAGCCGAGCCGGTGGTTTATATGATCGATCATTTTGTCGTGGGCGGATTTTATCGCGTCCATACCGGTCGAGGCATCGATGAGAACCTGAATTCACCGGGCATGCATTTTGTGCCGCTGGCCTTCGAAACGCCGTGCTGCACGCCCAATCGATCGGCCAACCCGGACTCGGTGCCAAACCGTTTTTATACCTATGGCGTCGTGGCGCGGCTGGCAATGCTCGCTGCGTCCATCGAATTGGAACGTTATGTGAGTTCTGACGAATGAAAATTGTTTTTATTATCGATCCGATCGATCAGCTCAAGGTCTACAAGGATAGCAGCGTCGCCATGATGCGCGCAGCTGTGCGGTGCGGTCACGAGCCTTATGTCATGGAACAGCGGGATATGTATCTGCGCGACGGGCGGGTCAGAGCTTTTGCGCGCGCGATACGGCTCAACGATACGACTGCCGGCTGGTACGAATCGGATGCGGCTGCTGACACGGCGCTTGCCGGATTTGACGCAGTGCTGATGCGCAAGGATCCGCCTTTCGATACCGAATATTTATACAGCACGCATTTGCTGGAGCTGGCGGAAAAACAGGGAGTTCGTGTATTCAATCGACCGGCCGCATTGCGCGATTTCAACGAGAAGCTGGCAATAGCCCGTTTTCCGCAATTCACGGTGCCGACTCTGGTGACGCGCCGGGCCAGTCTGCTCAAGGATTTTTTGGCGGAACAGCGCGATGTGATCCTGAAGCCGCTGGACGGCATGGGTGGTGCCGGAATTTTTCGGGTCAGAATGGATGACGTCAATCTGAATGTCATCATCGAAACGTTAACGTTGCTGGAAACCCGCACTATCATGGCTCAGCGGTACATTCCTGAAATAATGCTGGGCGATAAGCGCATATTGCTGATAAACGGTGAACCGGTACCGTATGCGCTGGCGCGTATCCCGGCAACCGGCGAGACGCGCGGCAACCTGGCGGCAGGCGGCAAGGGTGTGGCGCAGTTGCTGTCGGCGCGCGACCGGGAAATCGCCGGGACCATCGGCCCGATCGTGCGCGAACTGGGATTGTTTCTGGTCGGCCTCGATGTCATCGGCGATTACCTGACGGAAATCAATGTCACCAGCCCGACCGGCTTTACCGAAATTACCCAGCAAACGGATTGCGATGTCGCCGGACTGTTTATCGGTGCGCTGGAGCGGGAATGCGGGGCAACGTAATGCGCGGCATACTGTTCGGGTTGCTGCTGGTACTGGCGGCGTGCAGTAAACCGGCTGTGTACACGCAGGAAAGCTATGTGTTCGGCACGCGGGTGGAGGTCAGTATCTACGGTGTGCCCGAGAGCAAGGCTCGACAAGTGACGGCCCATGTGCTGGGTATTTTCGATCAAATGCATCATGATCTGCATGCCTGGGAGCCCGGGCCGCTCTCGACATTGAACACTACGTTCAGCCACAGTCCGCAACGCGGACCCGTCAGTCCGGAATTATCCGCTATCATCAAGGACGCTACCCGATATTCCGAGCAATCACACGGACTGTTTGATCCGGCGATAGGCGATTTGATACGGCTCTGGGGATTTCAGTCCGACCGGTTTCAAGCCAGGCTGCCCGACCCCAAGTCCATAGCGGCATTGGTCGCGGCCCATCCGCAAATGCGCGATATCGTGATCGACGGCACGCAGGCATACAGTACGAATCCGGTCGTCAGGCTCGATCTGGGCGGGTACGCCAAGGGGTATGCGCTGGACGTGGCGGCAGCGTATCTGCGTTCTCAAGGAATACGTGATGCACTGATCAATATCGGTGGTAATATTATGGCGCTCGGGCAGCATGGCGACCGGCCCTGGCGGGTTGGCATACAGCATCCGCGCAAACCTGGTCCGATCGCGACGCTGGATTTGCGCGATGGCGAAGCGATAGGAACATCCGGCGATTATCAACGTTTTTTTGAACTAAACGGCAAGCGCTATTGCCATATCATCGACCCGCGTAGCGGTTGGCCGGTGCAAGATGTCGAAGCGGTAACGGTATTGATTCCGCCCGGCAATCATGCCGGTACATTATCCGATGTGGCGAGCAAGCCGTTATTTATCGCAGGGCCGGCCGGCTGGCGTCAGGCAGCCCGGCAGATGGGCGTGAAAGCAGGCATGCTGATCGATGCGGGCGGCAGGATATATCTGACATCCGCCATGCAGCAACGATTGAATTTCGATACGCATTAAGGATAACGCATTCAATGATAGGGATACTGATCGTTGCTCACGGAACATTGGGCGAGAGCTTGATTCAATGTGCAACGCATGTGCTGGGCGAGCGGCCCTCGTTGCTGGCCGCGCTCGACGTCACGGCGCAGACGCAATCGACCATGCTCGAAAAAGGTCGAAGTCTGCTCGAAGAGCTGAACCAGGGCGATGGCGTATTGCTGCTGTCGGATGTGTACGGAGCTACACCTTGCAATACCATGTGCCGTTTATTGACCCCGGGCATTGTGGAAGGCATTGCGGGGGTGAATTTGCCTATGCTCATGCGGACTATCACCTATCGGGCCGAACCCCTGAGCAGTTTGATAGGTAAAGCGGTAACCGGCGGTCAGGAAGGCGTCTTGTATATCAATTCGGAGCTTTGCGATGCTACAACAGGAAGTTGAAATCACCAATAAATTGGGTTTGCATGCGCGAGCCTCCGCCAAACTCACCCAGGCTGCCGGCCAGTTTCAGAGCGCGATCTGGATTACGCGTAATCAGCGTCGCGTCAACGCCAAAAGCATAATGGGGGTAATGATGCTGGCGGCTGCAAAAGGCAGCATCATTCGGCTGGAAGCCGACGGTTCGGATGAAAATGCGGCAATGGAAACCATGCTTGCCCTGTTCGACAACAAGTTTGGAGAGGGCGAGTGAGTTTTACCCTGCACGGAATCGGCGTGTCGCCCGGTATCGCCATCGGGGTCGCCAGACTGGCTTCGCATAGCCGGATTGAAGTGGCGCATTACGTCTTGTCGCAGCAGCATCTGGATAAGGAAACCGCGCGTTTCGACGATGCAATCGCGACGGTACGCAACGAAATGGAAACGCTGCGCACACAGATACCTCTTAATGCGCCCGCGGAATTGCCCGCATTTCTCGACATGCATTTGATGATATTGAACGATTCCATGCTTTCGGAAGTGCCAAAACAGCTCATTCGCAGCCAGCAATGCAACGCGGAATGGGCATTGACGCAGCAGATGGAACATCTGGTCGCACAATTTGAAGAGATAGAAGATGTCTATTTGCGTGAACGCAAAACCGATGTCGTTCAGGTGGTCGAGCGCGTGCTCAAGGTATTGCTGGGTCATCCCGATAATCTGCCGTCAACGGAGAGTAACCTGGCCGATTGCATACTGGTCGCGCACGATCTCTCGCCCGCCGACATGATCGGTTTCAAGCGCCAGCAGTTTGCCGCTTTCGTGACTGATGTCGGCGGTTCGACGTCGCATACAGCCATTCTCGCGCGCAGTCTGAATATTTCCTCCGTAATGGCATTGCATAACGCGCACACGCTGATACGCGACAATGAAATCATTATCGTGGACGGCGAGCAAGGCGTGGTCATCGTCGATCCCGACGACGCCGAACTGGAAGAATATCAGCTGCGGCAGCATCAATGGCAGATCGAACATCAAAAGCTCAAACGCTTGACGACCAGCCGGGCGGCCACGCTTGATGGAGTTGAGATCGAATTGCACGCCAATATCGAGTTGCCGCAGGACGTGTTGTCGGTAAAAGAGTCGGGTGCTACCGGCATAGGCTTGTTTCGCAGCGAATTTCTCTTCATGAATCGAGCTGATTTGCCGACCGAAGAGGAACAGTTTGAAGCGTATCGTGAAGTTGCAGCGGCAATGCAGGGCATGCCGGTGACGATCAGAACCCTCGATGTCGGTGCCGACAAACCTCTGGGCGGTTTGACCCAACACACCTTGAATCCGGCATTGGGGCGGCGAGCCATCCGTTTATGTCTGGCTGAATCGGCATTGTTTCATACGCAATTGCGCGCACTGTTACGGGCGTCGCATTACGGCAAGGTGAAAATCCTTATTCCCATGCTGAGCAATCTGGTGGAACTGAGGTTGACGTACGCCGCGATAGAACGCGCCAAAGCCAGTCTGACGGCCGATTCCATTCCCTTCGACTCCGGCGTGGAGGTTGGCGGCATGATAGAAATTCCGGCGGCGGCTCTAATGGCCGGAGCGTTTGCGGAGCGCCTGGATTTTCTGTCCATAGGCACCAACGATCTGATTCAATATACGCTGGCGATCGATCGCGCCGATGACGGCGTGGCGTATTTATACGATCCCACTCATCCAGCAGTCCTGCAATTGATATCGATTACATTGCGGGCAGGCGAAAAAGCCGGGAAACCGGTCTCGGTATGCGGCGAAATGGCCGGCGATCCGAAATTGACGCGCTTGCTCATAGGCTTGGGTTTGCGACGGTTTTCCATGCAGCCCGCTAGCCTGCTTAGCGTCAAACAACAAGTGCTTAAAACCCACATAGGCAATAATGTGAACATGACGCAAAAAATTCTCAAGGCGAGCGATGCGGAAAAGATGGAAGGATTTCTGATACGATTGAATCAGTAAACGCAAACAGACCGAAATCCGGACATGACCATTCTTATCCGCAAAGCTCTCAGAGATTAATGCCTGCAATATTGAGCTTGCGTCGAAACTGTTCCAGTTGCTCGATCAGATCGACGACCAGAGCGGCGAGTTCGGGATTGGCGTCGAAATCGCGTTCTATATTCAACATGCGTCGCGCTCGTATCAAGGCATGGCTGTTAAAGCGCAGGGTGCTTAAATCCGGCGGCGGATCGTTCAATAGCAAGCCTTCCGTTATCCGTTCTATGATCCATTGAGGAGGCACTCGACAGGCGTGTGCCAGCTCGTTCAGACTAAGCTGGGATTGATCGAGTATCAGTCCGGTGATAACAGGATTTTGCGTCATGCTCAGATCCCCATATTTAACCGTGGGTTGAATGGTAATTCTTTGGCCATGTTCGCATAAATCCTGCGAGCCTGCTCGGTGTCGGCAGGCGGCAAGGCGATTTCCAGCAATAAGTATAAATCGCCTGCTGGCTCGCCGGGTATGCCGCGCCCCTTGAGCCGCAATTTACGGCCGCTTTGCGAGTTCGCAGGAATTTTTACCTGGACCTGGCCGGAAGGGGTAGGTACCTCGATACTGCCGCCCAGAGCCGCTTCCCACGGCGTGACGGGAACGGTTTCGTATACATCGCGTTCTTCGATGCGAAAACGCGGATCCGGTTTGAAGCGAACTTCCAGGTACAAATCTCCGGCCGGGCCGCCGCCCGCGCCCGCGCTGCCCTGACCGCCAAGCCGGATATGCTGTCCTGCCTTGACGCCCTTGGGTACCTGAATAGTGATGGTTTTTTCATTCATGACCATCTGGCCGCGATCCGCTGCCGGCACACGCAAGGTAATGGTTTTCTTCGCTCCCCGGTAGCTATCGAGAAGATCGATGACGATTTCGGCATGCCGGTCTTCGCCGCGAACCTGATAACTTTCAGCGCGGCTGCGACGAGCGCGTCCGAACAGATTGGCAAAAAAGTCGCTATGGTTTTGCATGTCGCGTTCGGAAAATCCGTTGCCTGAAAATTCGAACCCGCCATTCCAGTTCGGTGGCGGCTGGAATTCCTGTCCGGAGCGATAGCCCTGGCCTATTTGATCGTAAGCCGCCCGCTTTTCCGGGTCGGACAGGACTTCATTTGCTTCGTTGACTTCTTTCATCCTTTTTTCGGCATCGGCTTCCTTGCTAACATCGGGATGATATTTGCGCGCCAGTTTACGATAGGCTTTCCTGATATCGTCGGTGGTGGCGCTTTTGCTGACTCCGAGTATTTGATAATAATCCTTGAATTCCATTATTGCTCCTGCAGAAATCGGTCATGGTCGTCCGCTGGAATCGCTCTGTCGGCTAATGCTGCCTTTGTAGCCGGCTGACTCACGATAGGCGGTACTGGGGTCGGCATGGCATCGATAAAGATGGCAAAATGCCCATGACTGTTTGGCTATACCATAGCGTGCGATGGAGTATTGTGTCAATCCGCCATGATTTGCTGATAAGATTATTTTACCGATTTAATGCTTGCGTAACCGATATTCACGAATTCTGGATATTCATAAGCAATGCCTGAGATGGCGGAAGAAGGAGAATTATGGATGGTATTGAGCCGGATTACTGGTCGAGGGCTGTCGCTGAACTCAATGCGGCCGATTCGACGCTGGCGCGTCTGATTTCGCTTTATCCGGGCGCAAGCATGCGAAGTCGAGGCGATCCGTTTACTACCTTGGCACGAGCGATTACCGGACAGCAAATTTCGGTTAAGGCAGCCGATTCGATATGGCGGAAATTGATGGTGCTGACGGAGATTACTCCCTTGGATGTAAGCGTACAGACGATCGTGAATTTACGCAGTTGCGGATATTCACAACGCAAGGTCCAATATTTGCAGGATTTGTGTCGTCATTTCACCGAAAAAAGAATAGACGTCGAAGCATGGCCTCGAATGGAAGATGAATCGATTATTTTGGAACTTACCAGAATACGCGGAATCGGAAGATGGAGTGCTGAAATGTTTCTTATGTTCAATCTATTGCGACCGGACGTGTTCCCGGTTGACGATATAGGCTTGCAAAAGGCACTCGTTTTGCATTATCCTGAGCTGACTTCGCAAAATAAAACCGGTTGGCGGCAACACGCGGAACGCTGGAAACCCTGGCGCTCCGTTGCAACATGGTATTTATGGCGGAGTCTGGATCCGGTTGCGGTGGCATATTGAAGGCATTTCCATATAGTCATAACTTCACTTGCTGCGGTATGCCAGATATTCAATTTTTGATCAAGGAGGTTGTTTTGAAAAATTCTTCTCGTCGTTCGTTCCTTAAAACCGCTACATTGATAGCAGGCGTTGCGGCTGTTCCTGTAACGTTTTTGAGCCAGGAAGCGTTTGCAGCAAAAGTGGCCAAAGCCTCCATGCAATATCAGGACACCCCCAAGGGCGATGCGCATTGCAGTAAATGCGTCCAGTTCATTCCCGGTAAATCCGCTACGGCGCAGGGTACTTGTAAAGTGGTCGAGGGTAATGTGAGCCCCAACGGCTGGTGTTTGGCTTTCACTCCCAAGGCTTGATTCAAATTTGACATGCTGCGGTGCCCTGGACGGCAAGTCCGGGCGCGGCGTATGCTGATGATCCGATTTTACGGTCTGGCGTATCCATAGCGTATTCTGAAACAAAATTTCCGGTCGAATTTCTGCTGGTATTTACAGTAGCATTTGCCTGACCGGGTTATTTTCTTCGTTGCTTTCCGTTCGATCAAATCATGCTTACAACCGACAGCCTTACCCGTTTCATGTTTGAACACGCAGCGGTGCGCGGTGAAATCGTCAGCCTGGATGAAACCTGGCGTGAAGTGCTGAAACACGCGAATTACCCGCCGCCCTTGCAAACCTTGCTGGGCGAGCTGATGGCTGCGGCCGCCTTGTTGATTGCAACGCTCAAATTCGACGGCAGCATGATAATACAACTCCAGAGCGAAGGCGCTGTGAAGTTGCTGGTAGTCGAAGCGACTTCCGCGTTGGCGTTACGCGCTACCGCAAAATGGGAAGGAGAACTGGCTGCAGGCGATTTTTCCGAATTGTTGGGAGCCGGACGACTGGTGATCACTCTGGATCCTGCCAATACCGACAACCAAGCCTATCAAGGTATCGTGCCGCTGGTCGGGCCGAATGTCGCGGCGGCCTTGATGCATTACATGACGCAATCGGAACAGATCGACACGCATATCGTTTTGGCAGCCGATGACGAATGCGCGGCCGGTATTCTAGTGCAAAAATTACCGGACAAGATCGATGCCGATCAGGATGCCTGGCAGCGCGCCAGCCAGCTGACCGCTACCGTTAAATCCGAAGAGCTGCTCAATCTGGATGCGCGGCTGATCCTGCACCGGCTGTTTCATGAGGAAGACTTACGGGTCTTCGAGTCGGAAAAACTGCATTTTCAATGCAGCTGTTCGCGGTCACGCGTTGCCGATATGCTCAGGATGCTGGGACGCGAAGAAGTCGAGTCGGTGTTGGAGGAGCAGGGCAAAATCGAGGTGCAATGCGAATTCTGCAATCGCCAGTATCGTTTCGATTCGATCGATATCGCTCAATTATGGTTAACAGGCGTCACCCGTCCCGAAGGCGATACGCGGCATTGATACGTAAGGAACCCCAATTGCATGAGATTAAGCCGGAATTATTTCTCCAGTCGCGCAATGCGGCGTTGCCACATCCAGTAAGCAGTAAACGTTGCTACGGCACCACCGATGACGATCCAGCTGAAAATATGCACATATTTCTGGATCAATGCTTCATTACCGCCTATAAAATAGCCGATCAGCGTCAATATGCCAGACCATAAGCCAGCTCCGAGCAAAGTGTAGCCGCCGAAAGCGAACGGATTCATGCGGGTCAGTCCGGCCGGCAGAGAGATCAAATGCCGTATACCTGGGATCAGGCGACCGGTGAACGTGGAAATTTTGCCGTAAGTCTGAAAAAAACGGTCGGTTTTGTGCAGCAGCGGAGGGCGCACGAAAAAATATTTCCCCCAGCGCTCCAGGAACGGCCGGCCTACCCACAGCGCAAACGTATAATTGATAAATCCGCCGGTTACGCAGCCTGCGGTGGCGCTCAGCAGGATCAGCGCAAGATTCATCTTATGCTGAAAGGCCAGATATCCAGCGGGAATCAATACCAGTTCCGAGGGGATGGGGAAGACGGTGGATTCGAGCGCCATCAGAATGAAAATTCCGAAATAGCCCCATCCGTGAACGGTGGCCAGTATCCAGTTAACGAAGTTATGCAGCATGAGATTCTCGAAGACGTAGGGATTGGATCCGAGTTTGCCAGATATGGGCGCTGATTTTGAGGGTACGTTCATCAAGGCGGCTGAACTGACCATCGTCCACCAACAGCTCGCCGTTGACCCAGACATGGCTGACCATATTTCGCCCGGCACTGTAGACCAAAGCGGCGATCGGGTCATAGCACGGCAACGTATTCAGTTGCGATAATTCAACCGCAACGATGTCGGCATATTTTCCCGGTAGCAGCGAGCCGATTTCATCGCCCAGTCCCAAAGCGCGCGCGCCGTTCAGCGTTGCCATTTGTAAGGCGGCAGCCGCCGGCAGCGTGGCGGCATCACCGCTAGCTCCTTTGGCCAGCAATGCCGCCAGACGCATTTCATCGAACATATCCAGTTTGTTATTGCTCGCTGCGCCATCCGTGCCGATGCCGATATTCAGCCCGTGCTGAAGCATGGCCGCGACGGGCGCAAACCCGCTCGCAAGTTTGAGATTGGACGCCGGACAATGCGCGATATGGCTGCCGTATTGCGCCAGCAATGCCTGTTCGTCCGGATTGAGATGGACGGCGTGAACGGCAATCAGATTCGGACCGGTCAAACCCAATTCGTGCAATCTCGCTAAAGGACGCTGCCGGTATTGCGCCAGACTTTGCTCGATTTCGTCCTGCGTTTCATGCAGATGCAAATGAATGGGAAGATCGAGCTGATCGGCAAAGGCGATCACTTTTTCGAAACTCGCATTACTCAGTGTATACGGTGCATGCGGCGCCAGCGTGAAGGATAGCAGCGGCTCGTCCTTGAGACGATCACGCATGGCAAGTCCTTTGGCGAGATAATCGTCTGGATCGCTGGCGTAAGCGGTAGGAAAATCGATGACGAGCATGCCGATCGCAGCGCGCATGCCGCAGCTGACGGCGGCTTCCGCTACCGCTTCGGGGAAAAAATACATGTCGTTAAAGCAGGTGATCCCGCCTTTCAACATTTCCGCACAGGCGAGTCGAGCGCCGTCGCGTACGAATTCCGGCGAAACATACCTGCTTTCGGCAGGCCAGATATGCCCTTTCAGCCATTCCATCAGCGGACGGTCGTCGGCATAACCCCGTAACAAATTCATCGCCGCATGCGTATGCAGATTGATTAACCCGGGAATCAGAACGTGGTCGGTCAGCTTATGATAATGCGCGGCAACAAACTGTAAGCGTGCGTCGGTGGTAGGTAAGATCGCCACGATACGTCCGTTGGCGATGGCGATGCTGTGATCCGTCAGCACCGTAGCCGCAGGTTCCACGGGAACGATCCAGCGGGCTTCGATAAGGGTGTCGATAGCGTGGGCAGTGGTCATGAGTCGATAAGCTGAATGAGCGGTATTTAAGGATCGGTTGTCAGTGCCTTTTACGCCTTTGCGCCATGGCAAACACGGTT
>JAJYPN010000019.1 GCA_021795395.1 Pseudomonadota bacterium
GTCCAGGAAATTTTAGTATAACCTATATTTATTATCAACAAAGGTATTGTATTTAAAGAAATTATTAATCTATTTTTCATGAAAATCCAGTATAACTTTATGTATTCCGTAGTGAATACGGAATGGTGTCCTTTCCGTTAACAAAAACTAATCATCGAACTCGTTACTGACACGCATCGCTTCCGCCGGCGTGGTTTTACCTGCGGCAGCGAGATTGGCGGCTTGCCGTCCCAATGTATTGCCGGCCATCTGCGTTTCTGCGGCGTTGATGAATACCGCCGGGTCGGCATGGCTGGCGGCTTCGGCGACGGCATGGGTAATTTCGAGCATTTCGTAGACGCCGATGCGACCGCGATAGCCGGTATGATTGCAATGCGCGCAACCGCGACCCTTTTGATAGCGTGCCGACAGATCGATGCTGGGTAAATGGTTGTCCAGCCAGATCTGCTCGGTAGGGCTGGGGCTATAGGTATCGCTGCAATTGTCACAGTTCAGCCTGACCAGGCGTTGCGCGATCACCGCCTGAATGGAAGTGGCAACCATATACCTCGGTACGCCCATATCGATCAGCCGGATAGGCGTACTCGCCGCATCGTTGGTGTGCAATGTCGAGAGCACCAGGTGGCCGGTTATGGCAGCGCGCATGCCGATCTGCGCGGTTTCCTGATCGCGCATTTCGCCGACGAGCACGACATCGGGGTCCTGGCGCAGAGCCGAACGCAGTACCCGGGCGAAGTCGAGGTCGATCTTTTCGTTGACCTGCACCTGATTGATGCCGGCAAGACGATATTCGACCGGATCTTCCACGGTAATGATCTTGCGCTCCAGCGTATTGAGTTCGGACAATGCGCCGTATAGCGTGGTAGTTTTACCGCTGCCGGTCGGGCCGGTGACCAGTATCAGCCCGTTGGGCCGCTGCAGGATGCTGCGAAATCGCGCCAGCATGGCTGACGGCATGCCGATTGCGTTGAGATTGAGCGCATTGCCGCTTTGATTGAGCAGCCGCATGACCACCGATTCGCCGTATTGAGTAGGCATGGTCGAAATCCGCACGTCGATGGATTGCTGTTTTACCTTGATGGCGAAGCGACCGTCCTGCGGTAGCCGTTTTTCGGAAATATCGAGTCCCGACATCAGTTTAAGCCGTAATGCCAGTGCCGCTGCGATTTTGATATCGGCGCGGGTCTGAAGATTGAGTACGCCATCGATGCGAAAGCGGATCTGCAGAGCGTCAATCTGGGGTTCGATGTGGATGTCGGAGGCGCGCACCTGTGTGGCGTCGTCGAATACCGACTGCAATAATTTGACTACCGGCGCATCTTCGGCGCCGGACAAGTTGTTGAGGCTGGCGAAATCGATGTAACTATCGCCCAGATCCTGCCCCAGTTCGCGCGCCAGATCGGTGATTTCTTCGGTTTTCCGGTAAATGCGATCGATGGTTTGCAATAATTCGTTTTCGTTGATGACCGCAAGTTCGATATTGTGTTTAACGATGCGGGCGATTTCGTCATACACCATCAGATCGGTAGGGTCGGCCATGCCGATCAGAACCTGGTCGCCGCGGTTTTCAAGAACGATGGCGCGAAAGCGCCGCGCCTGCATTTCCGGCAGCAAACGTACGGTGTCGGATTTTATGGTGAAATTTTTGAGGCGGATGAAAGGAATGTCCAGTTGCTTTGCAATGGCTTCAGCGATTTGATCTTCGGTGACCAGACCGTTCTCGACCAGAAACCGGCCTAATTTACGACCGCTTTTTTTTTGTTCTTCCAGGGCAAGCTGCAATTGCGCTTCGGAAAGTAGTTTTTGGCGGACCAATAATTCGCCAAGGCGGATTTTTTCTGGGCGTGCCACGTACTAACCCCCTATTATAAAATTATAATAGCAACATATTAACCCGAATCAGAGACATTGTAGTCAAGTTGTCATGATTTGGTTGTATTTTCGGAAATGGGGTAATTCTATAAGGAAAACTTATGACCAAGCGCGAAATGTTGACAAGCATTTTGGATAAGCGAGACCTGCATCCCTTATTTCAACCTGTCATGGATTTGCAGCACGGGCATTTGATCGGCTATGAAGGGCTTGTTCGCGGACCCAGCGATAGCGAATTGCACTTGCCGCAAGCGTTGTTTCGAACGGCGGAACGGGCAAATATGCTGGTTCCGCTGGAAAGCTTATGCATCGATGTAGTGGTTACGGAATTTTTGCGCATGGAATCGCCCGGTAAGCTATTTGTCAATATCAGTCCATTTGCTTTGCTGGCAGGGGCGCTTACGGACAATCTGTTAAAAAAGCTGCTCGACAAGAAAGCCGACCTGCGCGACCGGCTGATTTTTGAAATTACCGAGAGTTCGCCGAAAATGAACAATGCAGCGGTGGTGTCCGGTTTGATAACCTTGCGCGAACAGGGATTTAAAATCGCGCTGGACGATCTTGGCGAAGGATTCTCAAGTTTGCGTTTATGGTCCGACGTGCGGCCGGATTTCGTCAAGCTGGACAAACATTTCGTCGCCGGCATAGACAAGAGCCCGTTGAAATTGCAATTTGTGCGGTCCATCAAACAGATAGCCGAAAAGAGCCGCGCCATAATCATTGCGGAAGGGATCGAACATCGAGCGGAACTCATGGTGTTAAGGGAAATGGGCATTTGCCTGGGTCAAGGCTATTTTATCGGCTATCCTCTGAAACGCCCGGAGACCTCGGTGAGTGGGGCGGCGCAAAAATGTTTCGATGCCAATCTCGTGAGCGCGAACCCATGGACGAAAGTCGTTTTGCAACGCGGTCGCAGGGCGCATCTGTTATTGACGGAAGTGCCGACGGTGACTGTCACTACCACCAGTGAAGCCGCTTTGCAGATACTGCTGGCGAACCCCGAACAAACCGTGCTGCCGGTACTGGAAGGAGAGATTCCGGTGGGTCTGTTGAGCCGAACCCTGGTAGACAAGTTTTCGCACGGTTATATACGGGATTTGTACAGTCGCAAGCCGTGTACGGTTTTTATGGACAGCAATCCCCTGATTGTGGATATGGAAATGTCGATTGTCGAATTGAGCCAATTGGTATTGATGCAAGGCCAGAAGCGGTTTGCCGACGGTTTCATTCTCGTGCGCGACAAGATCTATGCGGGAGTAGGTTCCAATTTTGCGCTGATGCAGGAAATGACCAAGCAGCAGATTCAGGAAGCCCGGTATGCCAATCCGCTGACCTTGTTGCCGGGCAATGTGCCGATCAACGAACAGATCGAATTATTGCTGGAGAACGAACAGACGTTCTGGGTATGCTACGTCGACCTCGATAGTTTCAAGCCATTCAATGACGTCTTCGGTTACCGCCGCGGTGATGAATTGATCAAGCTGACCGCCGAGGTATTGTTACGGCATGTCGATAGCGATATCGATTTTGTCGGTCATATCGGCGGCGATGATTTTTTCGTGTTGTTTCAAAGCGAAAACTGGGAGAGCCGATGTATGGAAATATTGGCGGCTTTCGATCGGGCGATGAGCGATTTTGCCTTGCAGGAGGAATTGGGCGTTGGTTACTATTGCGCGGAAGACCGCCGGGGTAACCGGATGGAATACGGTTTCCCGACTCTGTCCATAGGTATCGTTCCCGTCACTCGGAATCAATTTCAGGAAGTGCATGAGATCGCGATTGTAGCGGCCGAAGTTAAAAAGGAAGCTAAAAAAACCCAGGGTTCGAGTCTATACGTAGACCGGCGTAGTTATGCCGGCGCCGCGACATCGGCGCTGGTGGCGGCCTGAGATGATACCGGCGGTGTATCCGGAGCGGATTTTTACATGATTATGATGGCGATATGACTACGATACGGGTTGCCAGCTATAATATTCATAAAGGATTTTCGTATTTTAACCGGCGCATGGTGATCCACGACCTGCGCTCGCGCTTGCGGGCGTTGGATTCCGACATTGTTTTTCTGCAGGAAGTGCAAGGCAGTCATAGCGGACATGCGCAACGCTGGCAACATTGGCCCGATACGCCGCAGCACGAATTTCTGGCCGACGAGAAATGGTCGAATTATGTTTACGGTAAAAATGCCGTGTACGATCTCGGTCATCACGGCAATGCCGTCCTGTCTCGTTATCCCATCGTTCATTGGGAAAATCTGGATATTTCCGATCATGCCTTCGAATCGCGCGGCCTGCTACATGCCGTGATAGAAATGCCGCACAAATCGCCTCAGATGCACGTTTTCTGTCTGCATCTGGCTTTATTCGAACGCAGCCGGAGACGGCAGCTCGATCTGGTCTGCCGCCGCGTGCGCGAGCATGTGCCCGATGAAGCGCCTCTGATCATAGCCGGCGACTTCAATGACTGGCGGGGTCACAGCGGGCGCAGATTTGCCGCTGCCATGGGATTGAAGGAAGTCTACGAGACCGTACACGGCCAGGTCGCGCGGAGTTTTCCTGCGAGTCTGCCTATCCTGTCGCTCGACCGCATTTATGTTCGCGGCTGGGAAGTGCGACAGGCCGAAGTGGTGGGGCGCCTCGACGGTTGGCATCGTTCCGATCACGCCGCGCTCGTCGCGGTGCTTGACGGTCCCGAATGCATGGCTGCCGGCCAAGGCATGAAGGAATCGGCCTCAGGCTGATGATTCCGGCAATGGTGCAATTGCATTGTTCAGGACTGTTTTGCTGTGATATAATTTCATGCTTGTGATTTCGATGTCCGCAAGCAAAATTGCTATCGCCATGGGCGTGCGGACACGATTAATGACAAAATTCGCACAGCCGTCTACGCTTGGGGTGTTCTCATCGAGAATGTTTGGCGATGGCTGGAGGCTTAACCCTAAAGGAAAATCATCATGTCTATTACCATGCGTCAAATGCTGGAAGCGGGCGTCCATTTCGGCCACCAGACCCGTTTCTGGAATCCGAAAATGGCTCCGTATATTTTCGGTCACCGGAATAAGATCCATATCGTCAATCTGGAAAAAAGTTTGCCCATGTTTCAGGATGCGTTGAAGTTCGTGCGCAAACTGGCTGCAAACAAAGGCACCATTCTATTCGTGGGAACGAAGCGTTCCGCCCGCGAAATCGTGCGCGAAGAAGCCGAGCGTGCAGGCGTTCCGTATGTCGACAATCGCTGGCTCGGCGGTATGCTGACCAATTTCAAGACGGTCAGGCAATCGATCAAGCGCCTGAAGGAACTGGAAACGATGCTGGGCGAAGGCGCAGGCAACCTTACTAAAAAAGAAGCGCTTGTATTGCAACGCGAGCTCGATAAATTGACCCGCAGCTTGGGCGGCATCAAGGATATGACGGCTTTGCCGGATGCGATTTTCGTGATCGACGTCGGTTATCAGAAAGGCGCGGTCATAGAGGCGAATGCGCTGGGCATCCCCGTGATCGGCGTCGTCGATACCAATAATAACCCTCAGGGTGTCGATTACATCATTCCTGGTAACGACGATTCCAGCCGCGCCATTCGTTTGTACGCGCGAGGCGTCGCCGATGCCGTTCTCGAAGGTCGTAGTCAGGCTCTGGGTGAAATATTGGGCGAAGGCGAGGAATTCGTCGAAATCGTCGATGATGCCGCGACGGTGCAATAAGCTGCCTTATGCTTAATGAAAAGGGGCTTGCGCCCCTTTTTTTGTGAGGCTTTTGCAACAATCGGATAGCGCTGGACGGAGCGGAAGAGCGAACCGGAAAGAACCTTGCCGGAAGCATGGGGAATTTTAATGTAATCCGGGCGTTGCGGCATACGCGAATCTCTTTATGAATTTATTATCGATCAACCTGGAGTAGAATATGGCTGAAATTACAGCGGGAATGGTAAAAGAACTGCGTGAACGCACGGGCTTGGGTATGATGGAATGCAAGAAAGCCTTGACCGAAACCAGCGGCGACATGGCTGCCGCCGAGGATTTGTTACGTATCAAAAGCGGCGCCAAAGCCAGCAAGGCTGCCGGACGCGTCGCAGCAGAAGGGGTGATCGGTGTGTATATCAGTGCCGACGGTAAAACCGGCGCGCTGATCGAAGTCAATTGTGAAACGGATTTCGTTGCTAAAAATGACGATTTTTTGGCATTCGCCAAAGGTGTTGCGCAATTGGCGGCGGAACACGGGACGACCGATATCGAAGCTCTGGCGGCCCTGCGTTTGCCCGGCGGGACGGTAGAAGAAGTGCGCCAGGCGCTGATCATGAAGCTGGGCGAAAACCTGACTGTGCGGCGCGTCGCCCATTATGTAACAGCCGATCGGCTGGTCACTTATTTGCACGGTACGAAAATCGGTGTAATGATAGATATACACGGTGACGAAATTCTGGGCAAGGATCTGGCCATGCATATTGCTGCCAGTAAGCCGGTATGTATTTCCAGGGATCAGGTGGCGCCTGAACTGATAGAAAAAGAGCGGGAAATTTATACGGCGCAAGCAGCCGAATCCGGCAAACCGGCTGATATCGTAGCTAAAATGGTAGACGGACGTATCGCCAAATTTCTGGCGGAAGTGACTTTACTGGGTCAGCCGTTCGTCAAGAATCCCGATCTGACCGTGGAAAAGCTATTGGAGCAAAATAAAGCCAGGGTGAACGGATTCACCATGTTTATCGTCGGCGAGGGAATAGAGAAAAAAATCGTAGACTACGCCGCAGAAGTGGCGGCCGCGGCGAAAGTGTAATCATGAGCGCGCCAGCGTATAAACGTATTCTGCTGAAACTCTCCGGCGAAGCTCTGATGGGCGACGACAGTTACGGTATAAATCATGACACGATCGTCCGCATTGTCAATGAGGTTAAAATAATCATAGACATGGGGGTTCAGGTTGCCATAGTTATCGGCGGCGGCAACCTGTTTCGCGGTGTCGCACCCGCAGCGGCAGGTATGGATCGTGCGACCGCCGATTATATGGGGATGCTGGCGACGGTAATGAATGCGCTGGCATTGCAGGATGCATTCCGCATGATAGGAGTCATCAGTCGCGTGCAATCGGCATTGACCATCGAGCAGGTAGCAGAGCCGTATATTCGGGGTAAGGCCATCCGTTATCTGGAAGAAGGCAGAGTGGTGATTTTCGGTGCGGGCACCGGGAATCCATTTTTTACTACGGATACCGCAGCGGCGTTGCGGGGCATGGAAATGAATGCCGACATCGTCATCAAGGCGACCAAGGTAGACGGCGTATACACCGATGATCCGCTGAAAAATGAGCAAGCGACACGCTACCAGAACCTGACCTTCGATGAAGCCATACAAAAAAATTTGAAAGTCATGGATGCGACGGCGTTTACCTTGTGCAGGGATCAAAAAATGCCGCTCGCTGTCTTAAGCATATTTAAAGTCGGCGCGTTGGCCAGATTCGTAGCGGGCGAAGACGAAGGGACGATAGTTCGTTGCTAACGGACTCAGGAGGAAGCTTGCATGATAGATGACATCAAAAAAACCACGGACCAGCGGATGCGCAAGAGTCTCGAATCGCTCAAGGCCGATTTGGGCAAAGTGCGCACCGGACGTGCGCATACCGGTATACTGGATCATGTCATGGTGGATTATTTCGGCAATCCGACCGCAATTAACCAGGTTGCGAACATTACCTTGATGGATGCGCGAACGATCGCCGTGCAGCCCTGGGAAGCCAAGTTGACCGGTCCGATAGAAAAAGCCATACGTGATGCGGATCTGGGATTGAATCCGGCCAGTCAGGGGAATCTTATTCGCGTTCCCATGCCAGCTCTGACCGAGGAGCGCCGCAGGGACTTGATCAAGGTTGTCAAAACAGAAGGCGAAAATGCAAAAGTGGCTATCCGCAACGTGCGCCGCGACGCCAACGAGCAATTGAAGAAATTATTAAAGGATAAGGACATCAGTACTGACGACGAACGTCGCGCCCAGGATGACATACAGAAGCTGACCGATAAATTTATCGCTGAAGTGGAGAAAGCCCTGGTCACCAAGGAAGCCGATTTGATGGCCGTGTAATCTGTGAATATTTTTACTAGTTCGACTCAGGTTGTGCCCGAAAATTTGCCGGTGCCCCGGCATATTGCCATTATCATGGACGGTAACGGTCGCTGGGCAAAGAAACGCTTCATGCCTCGCATCGCCGGGCATAAGCGCGGTGTCGAAATGATACGCGTGATGAGCAGGGCGTGCGCGTTACGCGGGATCGACTATCTGACGCTGTTTGCCTTCAGTTCGGAAAACTGGCGCAGGCCGGAAGAAGAAGTTTCCTTGCTGATGGATTTGTTTCGTTATGCGCTTGAGCATGAAGTGCGTAATCTTCATAAAAATAACGTCCGTTTGAAGGTAATTGGCGATTTGTCGCGTTTCGATCCCGGTTTGGTGCAATTAATCCAGAAATCCGAACAGATAACTGCGCAAAATACCGGGCTGACATTAACCGTAGCCGCCAATTACGGCGGACGTTGGGATATGTTGCATGCGGTAACCCGATTGTTGATCCAACGGCCGGAGCTGGCTGGCCAGGATTTGACCGAGCAGCAACTGGCACCCTATCTGGCCATGCATTATGCACCCGAACCCGATTTGTTCATTCGTACTGGAGGAGAGCAGCGCATCAGTAATTTTTTATTATGGCAGCTCGCCTATTCGGAGCTTTATTTCACGCCAACGCTATGGCCCGATTTCGACGCAGCCGCTCTCGATCTGGCGATAGCCTCGTATCAGCAGCGCGAACGCCGCTTCGGTCGCACCAGCGAACAGATGGAAGTTTGTCGGACTTGAGCGCAGGATGAATAAACAATCCATGGATGCAAATACGCAATTTTTGCCGGCTTCAAATTGAGAAGATGCTCATAAAACGAATCATTACGGCTGCATTGTTATTGCTGGGCTTATTGATCAGCCTGTTCTGGCTGCCCAAAACCGCCTGGGCACTGGTGTTGTTGTTTCCCTTGGCGGCAGGAGCGGCGGAATGGGCGAAATTATCGAATTTGTCCACAAGGGATAGCGGTATTTATGCGCTGGCCAACATTGCTTTTGCTATTATCGTGTATCGCTACAATTTGTCGGTGTGGCTGTATCTGACGGCATTATTGTTATGGCTGATCATAGTACCGATGTGGCTGGCCATCGGCTGGCGACTTGAGTCATTCTGGTTGCGCGTGCCGCTGGGCTTTATCGTGCTTATACCGGTGTGGATCGCGCTGGTGGAATTGCGCGACCGCGGGCCGTGGTGGGTATTGCTGCTGATGGGCGTCGTCTGGATCGCCGATAGCGCGGCCTATTTTACCGGCCGGCGATTCGGCAAACACAAGCTGGCGCCGAACATCAGCCCGGGTAAAACCTGGGAAGGCGTAATCGGAGCGATGCTGGGAGTCGCCGCATATTGCCTGATCGTTCTTCTGGTATTGCGCGGTCCCGCTTTTAACCCCATTGCCTGGGCGATACCCATTTTGCTGCTCGGATTGTTGATGCTTTATCTGGGTATATTGGGCGATTTGTTCGAGTCCTGGATCAAACGGCTGGCGTCTGTCAAGGATAGCGGCAACCTCTTGCCGGGACATGGTGGTGTGCTCGACCGCATCGATGCGCTTTCGGCGACGTTGCCCATTGCCGCGCTGATATTGCTGCATGCCGATTTATTCCAGCAGATATTATGATTACCATGCAAAATATAACCATACTGGGGGCAACGGGGACAATAGGTGAAAGCACTCTGGACGTGGTCGCGCGGCATCCCGATCGGTTCAGGGTAGTCGCCTTGACCGCCAGTACGCAACTGGAAAAGCTGGTCGCGCAGTGTCGCCGGTTTCAACCGCGTCATGCCGTCGTGCTTGATGAAGTCAGTGCAATCCGTTTGCGGCGCCTGCTGGCGCAGGAGGGTCTGGCGACGGAAGTCCTGTTCGGTATCGATGACCTGGCACACGTCGCTTCCCTGCCCGAAGTCGATACGGTTATGGCGGCGATCGTCGGTTCTGCCGGTTTGCGGCCAGCAATGGCTGCTGCGTACGCCGGTAAACGGATATTGCTGGCAAACAAGGAAACACTGGTCATGGCGGGCAGTCTGTTCATGCAGGCCGTAGCGCGTGGCGGCGCAGAACTGCTGCCGATAGACAGTGAACATAACGCCATTTTCCAGGCTTTGCCTCGCGAATTCAACGGCGATCTGGCTGCCAGCGGAGTCCGCCGGATACTGCTGACCGCATCGGGCGGTCCGTTCCGTACCACGCCGCTGGAGGACTTGCCGTTCGTGACTCCCGAACAGGCCTGCGCGCACCCCAATTGGGTAATGGGAAAAAAAATATCCGTCGATTCGGCGACGATGATGAACAAGGGGCTGGAGGTGATCGAAGCGCGCTGGCTGTTCAATGCTCAGCCTGATCAGATCGAAGTATTGATACATCCGCAAAGCGTCGTTCATTCGATGGTGGACTATCTGGACGGCTCGGTGATCGCGCAGCTCGGCAATCCCGATATGCGCACGCCGATTGCGTATGCGCTGGGTTTCCCGGAACGCATCGAATCGGGGGTGTCGGCGCTGGACCTGATCGGACGTGCCCTGACTTTCGAAGCCCCGGATTATGAGCGGTTCCCGTGCCTCAAGCTCGCATACGACGCATTGGCGCAGGGTGGAATGTTGCCGGCGGCGTTAAATGCCGCTAATGAAGAGGCGGTAGCGGCGTATCTTGCCGGCGCAATCGGCTATAGCCGGATTGCCGCCGCCATAGAATACGCGTTGAGCCGAACTCTGTCCGGCGAGCCGGGCGAACTGGACGATCTGATCGAAGCCGACGCCCAGGCGCGGCGCGACGCCAGAGCGTTTCTGGCGAAACGGGCAGCGTGATGCATATATTGACTACGCCGCTCGCCTTTGTTTGCGCGTTAGGCATTTTGGTGACGATACACGAATTCGGCCATTATCTGGCTGCACGCTGGGTCGGCGTAAAAGTACTGCGCTTTTCCGTGGGTTTCGGCAAACCATTGATAACCTGTTATTGGGGCAGCGATGCGACGGCATGGTCGATCGCGGTAATTCCCCTGGGCGGTTTTGTAAAAATGCTGGATGAACGCGAAGGTCCGGTAGCGGCGTCGGAAACGAGCAGGGCTTTCAACCGGCAGACACCGGCCGCCAGAATCGCGATCGTCGCCGCCGGACCCATAGCCAATCTGTTTTTGGCGGTTTTATTGTATTGGGCCTTGTTTCTGCATGGCGTACCCGCGATCAAGCCGATATTGGCCGAGCCGCCTGCCGCTACGGCGGCGGCCTACGCAGGCTTGCATCGCGGCGATGAAATTCGCTCTATCGCAGAGGAACCGGTGCGCAGTTGGGCCGACGTGAACTGGGCGTTATTGCGCCATACGCCGTCGTCGTTGCCCTTGCAGATCAAGCTCGCAGATGGCCGTTCAGCCAGACTCGATACGGAAAACATCCGTATCGGAGAAGGTAAAACCGATCTTGCCGAACAGGCGGGTTTGAGGTTGTTCGATCCGCCGATGCCGCCCCGAATCGGGCAACTGTTGCCAAACAGTATCGCGCTGCACGCCGGTTTGCAAGTGGGCGACACAATAACCGCGATCGATGGCGTTCCGATACGCCAGTGGCCGGATTTCGTCCAGGCAGTGCGCAGCCACCCTGGCCGGCGCCTGATGTTGACTGTGCAGCGCGATGGCCGCTTGTTTAATCTCGGCCTGGTGCCCGCGGCAATTCGCGATCAGCAGCTGACGATAGGCAAGATCGGCGCCGGACCGGAATTCGACGAACATACTTTCAGAGGTATGCTGACTGAATTGCACTATTCGTTCGTCGGTGCATTTGACGAAGCGGTCGTCAAAACCTGGGAGACCGCCGCGTTGAACCTGTCGATGATGGGACGCATGTTGACCGGCGACCTGTCCTGGCACAATTTATCGGGGCCGCTCACCATAGCCGATTATGCCGGACAATCGGCGCGCAGCGGCTGGATGACCTTTATCGGATTTATCGCAACCGTCAGCATAAGTCTGGGCGTGCTGAATTTATTGCCGATACCCTTATTGGATGGGGGGCATTTGATGTATTATATAGTCGAGATTATAAGAGGCGCACCGGTGTCCGAACGGATCATGATGTTAGGGCAGCGTTTCGGCTTGGCGGCGCTCCTGACCTTGATGCTTTTTGCTTTTTATAACGACATTACTCGTTTGTTTGGTTCCTGATAATGCAAAACAAAATCGCTGCGGCACTGGTAACTGGTATGTGGGCAATTTCAGCTCACGCAATGGATAGTTTTGTAGTCAAGGATATACGTCTGGAAGGCTTGCAGCGCACCGAAGCAGGTACCGTTTTCAGCTATCTTCCTGTCAAGGTAGGAGAGACGCTCGACGCCGACAAGGCTGCCGCCGCGATCAAGGCACTGTACGCGACAGGCTTTTTCAAGGATGTCAAGCTCGAAGAACAGAACGGAGTGCTTATCGTTGTCTTGCAGGAACGCCCGGCTATCGCCAAGATCGATATTGCGGGAAGCAAGGAATTTACATCCGACCAGATCAAGGACGGTCTGAAACAGTCCGGTATCGTTGAAGGCAGGATTTTCGATAAGGCAACGCTGGATCGAGCCGCCCAGGAGATCCGCCGTTTATATTATAGCCACGGTCGCTATGCAGTCAAGGTGGAAACCACGGTTACACCGATGAAACGCAACCGTGTCGCCATCAACTTCAATATCAACGACGGCGACGTTGCAAAAATTAAACAAATCAACATAATAGGCAACAAATCGTTCACCGAAAAACAGTTGCAGGATGCGATCCTGTTACGCAAGCCCGGCTGGTTTACCTGGTATACCAAAAACGATCAATATTCCAAGGAAAAACTGGCCAAGGACCTGGAATCCCTCAAATCGTATTATCTGAATCGCGGTTACCTGGAATTCAATATCGATTCTTCCCAGGTGTCGATTACGCCTGACAAGCGCGACATTTATGTCACCATCAATATTACCGAAGGCCCGAAATATACGGTATCCGGCATCAAGCTTGCCGGAGAAATGATGGCGCCCGAAACGGAGTTGAGAAAACTTATCGATATTCAGCCAGGCGATGTTTTTTCGCGGGAAAAGGTAACGCAGGCATCGAAAAAAATCGGCGATCGCCTGGGTAACGACGGCTATGCGTTTGCGAATGTAAATGCCTCGCCCGAAGTCGACAAGGACAAGCATACGGTTGCATTCACCTTTTTTGTGGATTCCGGTCGCAGGGTATATGTTCGGCATATCAATATCAAGGGCAATACACGGACTCGCGACGAAGTGGTACGGCGCGAATTTCGCCAGATGGAAGGGGCATGGTACGCCGCCGACCAGGTTCAGCGCTCCCGTGAACGCGTGGAACGGCTCGGATTCTTCAACGATATCAATGTGGAAACTCCCCCCGTCAAGGACACCAAGGATCAGGTCGACGTGAATATGAGTGTCACTGAAATCCCGACAGGCAGCATCATGGTCGGCGCTGGATTCGCTTCGCAGGAAGGTTTGATACTGTCGGGCTCCATTTCGCAGAATAATCTGTTCGGCAGCGGCAATTCGCTGACGGCGACAGTCAGCACCGGCATTTTCAATAAAATATATTCGGTATCGTATACCAATCCCTATTTTACGCCGGACGGTGTCAGCGTGGGCTACGACGTTTATGAAAACGTGACCGATACCACCGCCCTGTATATGCTGTCGCCGTACAAAAATACCACGAAAGGGATAGGCGCGCGGTGGGGGATTCCATTGAACGAAAAGGATACGCTCAGTCTGGGGCTGGCCTATGAAGCGGTACATCTGGATGTATACCCTACCAGTCCCCTGCAATATCAGCAATTCGTGACGCAGAACGGTAACTATACCGATACGGTGCGCCTCGATCTCGGTTGGGCGCGGGATAGCCGCGATAGCCTGATTTATCCGACGCAGGGAATGCTGGAAAGGGTGTATGCGCAATTCGGCGTGCCTCCAGGCAGCCTGGATTATTATAAAATTTCATATCAGCAGCAATGGTTCGATCCCCTGAGCAAAACCTTCACCCTGATGCTGAACGGTCAACTGGGTATCGGTGGCGGTTATAACGGTCAAACGCTGCCTTTCTTCCAGAATTTTTATGCCGGCGGTGTGGGTTCGGTGCGCGGTTACGATATCGGAACGATAGGACCGCACTATTTTGATCCGGTTTCGGGTCAATATCTGGCGTTGGGCGGTAACAAAAGTCTCGTGGTGAACGCTGAATTGCTCTTTCCCATGCCGGGCATGCCGGACAATAAATCGGTACGATTGAGCGTGTTTGTCGACGGCGGTGATATCTGGGGTCCTGGTGATACGTTCGCGACCGAGCCCATGCGGTATTCCACCGGTGTGGCCGTAAACTGGATATCGCCGGTCGGACCGCTGAAATTCAGTTTGGCGCAGGCGCTCAATCCCCAGCCCTACGACCAGAAAGCGGCGTTCCAGTTTGCGTTGGGCCAGGTTTTCTAAGGAGCGATATCTTGGCGACTCGATGGCTAAAAGCGTATTTGGCGGTATTTCTGTTATTGGCCAGCCACCAGGCGATGGCGGATATGAAGATCGGTTTCGTCAATACCGAACGCGTGTTCCGCGAAGCGCCCATTGCCATTGCGGCACAAAAGCGGTTGGAGAAGGAATTTGCTCCGCGCGATGCAGAATTGCAAAAAATGGCCAAACAGGCCCGCGATCTGCAAAGCCAGCTGGAAAAGGGCAGCGCGACGCTCAGCGATAATGACAGACGAAGCAAGGAACGCGATCTGGCCAACCTCAACCGCGAATACCAGCGCCTGTTACGCGAATTCCGCGAGGATCTGAACGTGCGCCGCAACGAGGAATTGACCAAGGTACAGGATCGCGCGCGCAAGGCGATCCAGAGTTACGGCGAGTCGGAAAAATACGACGTGATTTTGGAAGATGCGATTTATTTCAGCCCGAAAATCGACATCACCGATCATATCATACATATGCTGGCGCAATAAGGTTTAATGTGCCCATGACAGCTTATACCCTTGCCGAACTGATAGCACGGTTTGGCGGAGAAATTCGCGGCGATCCGCGTACTTCCGTCAGCCAGGTCGCAAGTCTGGCTCATGCCGGCAGCGGACAATTGGCTTTTGCGGCGCATTCGCGTTACCGCGATCAATTGCAGGCAAGTCAGGCGGAAGCGTTGATCGTGAGCCCGGATCTCGCCGACGTCTGCGATAAACCGAGAATAATCGCCACCAACCCCTACGCTTATTTCGCCAGGGCATCGGCGTTATTCAATCCGCCGCTACGCGGCGAACCGGGCATTCATCGCACGGCGAGCGTGCATGCTTCCGCACGGATAGGCGCCGACGTGAATATCGCCGCCAACGCGGTAATCGAGCGCGATGCAGTGATCGGTGCACGCTCGGTCATCGGCGCCGGCAGCGTCATCGGAACCGGCAGCGTCATCGGAGACGATGCGCTGATTTATGCGAATGTAACGGTTTACCATGATTGCGTCATCGGCGACCGGGTGATATTGCATTCTGGTTGCGTGATCGGAGCCGACGGCTTCGGCCTGGCGCCGGAAGCGGGACGCTGGATCAAAATTCCCCAGATCGGACGCGTCATGATCGGCAACGATGTGGAAATCGGCGCCAATACGACCATCGATCGCGGCGCGCTGGACGATACCGTCGTTCATGATGGAGTCAAGCTGGATAATCAGATTCAGGTTGCGCACAATGTACAAATCGGCGAGCATACCGCCATTGCCGCCTGCACGGGAATCGCGGGGAGCGCAAAAATTGGCGCGCATTGCACGATAGGCGGTGCAGCGATGATTTTCGGTCATATCGATATCGCCGATGGCGTGAATATATCGACGAATACGTTGATCACCAAATCCTTGACCAAAGCCGGAACGTATACATCGGCATTGCCGTTCTCCGAACACAGCGTATGGTTGAAGAACGCAGTACAGATGCGTCATCTCGATAGCATGGCAAAACGCTTGAGCGCATTGGAAAAGCAGATGGACGCAACGGAGAAAAAAGAATGAATAGCATGGAAATCAGTGAAATCATGGCATACCTGCCGCACCGCTACCCGTTTTTGCTGGTAGACCGAGTAACGAGCCTGGAGCCGGGGAAATGTATCGTTGCGATCAAGAACGTGTCCATGAACGAACCCTTTTTTGCCGGGCATTTCCCCAAGCATCCTGTCATGCCCGGCGTACTGGTACTCGAAGCGCTGGCGCAGGCTGCCGCGCTGTTATCGTTCAAAACGGTAGGCAATCCCCCAGACAGCGATGCGATCGTCTATTTCGCCGGCATCAATGCGGCTCGCTTTAAAAAACCGGTTGTTCCTGGAGATCAGCTGGTCTTGCACGTTGAAATCCTCAGGAATCTGAAGGGCATATGGAAATATGCGAGCTACGCTGAAGTAGCAGGCCACCGTGTCGCGGAAGCGGAAATGATGGCAACCTTACGTTAATCATGAAATCGACAACGATACATCAGACGGCTATGGTTCATCCCGATGCACAGATCGGCAAGCATGTGCACATCGGCGCCTATAGCATAATCGGCAAGGATGTCGTCATAGGCGACGGTACGGATATCGGCCCGCACGTAGTGATCAACGGGCATACCCGAATCGGCCAGGATAACAGGATATTCCAGTTTTGCTCTTTGGGAGAGATTCCGCAGGATAAAAAATATGCAGGGGAACCAACTCAGCTGGAAATAGGCGATCGTAATGTCATCCGCGAATTCTGCACCTTTAATCTCGGCACTGTACAGGATACCGGCGTCACGCGTATAGGCGACGACAACTGGATCATGGCTTACGTTCATATCGCACATGACTGCCAGGTGGCGAATCATACGACATTCTCCAACAATGCCTCGCTGGCGGGGCATGTCCACATCGGCGATTATGCAACACTGGGCGGTTTTACCGGCGTGCATCAGTTCTGCCGCATCGGCGCGCACGTCATGACCGGCATTTCCAGCGTGGTGGTCAAGGATATTCCTGCGTACGTCATGGCAGCCGGTCAGCCTGCGACGCCGCACGGGATCAATGCGGAAGGATTGAAACGGCGGGGGTTTTCGGCACAGGCGCTGGCCGGATTGAAACGCGCATACAAGATCCTGTACCGTAAGGGATTGACGCTGAGCGAAGCGCAAGCGGAATTGCGGGTTTTGGCCGATGAAATCCCGGAAATAGAGCCTTTGCTGGCATTCCTGTCGCAGTCCGAGCGCGGAATCATACGATAAATGGCCGCAAACAGACCGCCGCGGATCGCCATCGTAGCTGGAGAGCCTTCGGGCGATCTGTTGGGCAGTCATCTCATTGCGGCATTGCGGGCGCGTTGTCCGGGCGCGGAATTCTACGGTATCGCCGGACCCAAGATGATCTTCGCCGGTGCGCGGACGCTGTTCTCCATGGAAAAGCTCTCGGTCAACGGTTATGTCGAGGTCATACGTCATTTACCCGAATTACTGGCGATACGGCGAAAACTCAAGCAGGCCATTCTTGCCGATCCTCCCGATTTATTTATAGGCATCGATGCGCCGGATTTTAATTTTTCCCTGGAAATCGCTCTGAAGGCGCGCGGCATTCCGACGATACATTACGTCAGTCCTTCCATTTGGGCATGGCGGGGCGAACGCATAAAAAAAATTGCGCGCGCCGTGTCGCAGATGCTGGTCGTTTTTCCATTCGAAGAAGCGATCTACCGCAAGGCCGGTATACCGGTGACCTATGTCGGCCATCCCCTGGCGGATCTATTGCCGGAACAGCCGGATCGTCTGGCAGTCAGGAAACGCCTGGGCATGGCGACCGACGCCAGGATTATCGCGCTATTGCCCGGCAGCAGAGTCAGCGAGCTTAATCAACATGCGCAGTTATTCATAGAAACCGCTCAGCTGCTCGAAGCGCGGCATCCCGGCATCCGTTTTGTAACTCCGCTCGTCAATCGCGAAACCAGAGAGATTTTCACCAAGGCCTTGCATGAGTACCCCCGCCCGCCATCAATACAAATCATGATAGGCCATGCCGATTATGCGATGATCGCCGCTGATCTGATATTGGTGGCGTCGGGAACGGCAACGCTGGAAGCGGCGCTGCTGCAACGGCCCATGGTAATCACGTATCGGGTGCCTAAACTGACGGCATGGCTGATGCGTAAACGCGCTTACCTGCCGTGGGTCGGGCTTCCCAATATTCTGGCCAATCGCGGCCTGGTACCGGAATTACTGCAAGAGCGGGCGACGCCTGAGAAACTGGCTGAAGCGCTTGATAATCTGCTGACCGACAGCAATCTGTGCCGGGAAATGGAAATCGAATTCGCCCGGCAATACCGCAGTCTGAAACAGAATACGGCGGCAAGGATGGCTGTGGCAGTGATGCCGTATCTGGAGGGAAAATGCGGCTGATCTGCGGGGTTGACGAAGCGGGCAGGGGACCGCTGGCGGGACCGGTTTACGCAGCAGCCGTGATACTCCATCCTGATAAGCCCATAGCGGGTTTGAATGACTCCAAGAAATTGAGTGCACAACGGCGGGACGAACTCGAAGTGCAAATTCTCAACTGCGCCCATGCCTATGCGGTCAGTTTTGCGACCGTCGCCGAAATCGACCGCATAAATATATTGCAGGCTTCCTTACTGGCCATGCGTCGCGCTATCATGGCATTATGCGTGATGCCCGACGAGGTTCTGGTCGACGGTTTGCATTGTCCGAAAATCGCCGTGCCGAGTCGCGCCATTGTCCAGGGGGATGCGCTGGAACCCGCCATTTCCGCCGCGTCGATCCTGGCCAAGACCGCACGCGACCGGGAACTGCGCCGATTGCACGATATTTATCCGCAATACGGATTCGATCAGCACAAAGGTTATCCAACTGCAATGCATCTGGAGGCGTTGGAGGAATTCGGTATCTGTCCTGAGCACAGATTAAGCTATGCGCCGGTGAAGCTCATCGTGCAACGGGATCTGTTCGATTACAGCGAATTCGAATTCTGAATTCGGCATTTTACGTAAAGGGAAAACATGATAGTGGCGAAATTTTTACATGTAATGAGCGTAGTGATCTGGGTAGGCGGCATGTTTTTTGCGTATGTGGCGTTACGACCGGTAGCCGCCGAGCGCCTCGAACCGCCGCAGCGGCTGAATCTGTGGGAAGGCGTGTTCAGCCGGTTTTTCACCTGGGTCTGGCTGGCTGTCGCGCTGCTGCTCGGCAGCGGACTGTATATGATGGCGCAACTGGGTAAGCCGCCGGTGTATGTCATGATGATGTTCGGTCTAGGGACCCTGATGATGTTGCTGTATGCGCATGTCTTTTTTGCACCGTACCAGCGATTGAAACGGGCGGTTGCCGCGCAGGACTGGCCGGCTGGCGGTGTTGCTTTAGCGCAGATACGAAAAGCGGTGGGTATCAATTTATTGCTCGGTCTGCTGACTGTCACCGTGGCAACGCTGGGTGTTTATCTGGGGTAGGCAGGGCCTTCATGACCCGGTGGGATCGCAGCCGTCCACGAATGCTGACGGCTGCGCGGGATTACATATTTATCGCAAAAGTCAGCTCAAAACTGCGACCCGGTAAGGTGTAATACATCGCATTGTTGTTGGCATCGTAAGTACCGAGCGCAAAAATACTCTGATTGTTGAACACATTATTGATCTGGAACCCGATGTTGGCGTCCTTGGCCCAGCTGGCAAAATGCTTGATGGTATAGCTGCTGGCAAAGTTGGTGATGGCATACGCACCGAGCGGTATGGTCTGGCCTACGTCGCCGTAACGCGAACTGACGAATTTGGTAAGTAAGGACGCATAGACCGGCCCCTGGTTGTAAATTACGCCGGCAGCCGCGGTATGTTCCGGAGCATCCGGCAGCCACAGATTATTTGTGTTCTGTTTGGCGCTGTTGAAGGAATAATTGCCGTAGAGGCTGTAGCCCTGGCCCAGGTAATAGGTATCTTCCGTCTCGAACCCCTGATACGTCGCGCCGCCGACGTTGGTGTATATGGTGGCGTTCTGGATGGGTGTGGCGACCTGTTTGTTATTGAAATCAATCTTGTATAAATCGGCGGACAGGGTCATGCGTTTGCTCGACCAGGTGGTGCCGATCTGATAGTTCATGGTCGTTTCCGGATTGACTGTGTTCAGATCGACATTCGCCTGATAAAAGGTGCTGAGGTTGGGTGCCTGGAATCCCTTGGCGATTTGCAGATAGGCCGACCAGTCCTTTTCGATCGCGTAATGCGCGGTCAAGGCAGGAAGCACGGCGCTCCAGGTTGCACTCCCGTTATACGGCAAATTGGTGCCCTGAATATTCGTCGCGTCTACGCTGCGGGTAAACGAGGAATATTTGATGCCTGGGGTGATGATCAACGCGCTCGTCGCTTGCCAGGCGTAGTCGATATACGGCTGGAAGCTGGTAAGGCTGTCGTTCATCAGCCGGTCGATCGGACTTGGAGCGCCGGTCAGCGGATTGGTATTGATGTAATTGAACCCGCCGCCATTGGTCCAGTCGATCTCGAATTGCGAGCGGCTGTTGGTTTGATGGTCGATCCATGCGCCCAGATTCAGATAGCCGGAACCGATTGCGTCGGACAGCCGCAGTATGTCGCCGAAGGAGCGGTAGTCCATGCTCATCCGGTTGCCGGGCACGTCATTGGGGTTCAGTGTGCCGTTGGCGTTAGTGGTGCCGTTAGGCAGTGCGCCGCCCGGATCGGAACCGCTGAAGCCATTGTGGTTGTAGGCGTAAGTGTAGAGTTTGTTGTCGATGTGCCAGCTGCCTTGCTGCGATTGTAAACCGATGTATTCGAAATCGGTGCGTATCTGATCGTAATTGTAGCCGGCGAAGTTCTGACTGTTGATATCTTCGTTCAACCCGTAATTATTGCCGTATTTCTGCAGATTGGCGAGCGTGGTGCCGGCTGCTACGTTCTGATGCAGATTGTTTTGCATCGCCACCAGGGTCAGCAAGGTATTGTCGCCTATCGGTTTGGTGAATTTGACGAACAGATTGGCGCGCTGTTGCGCGGCATTGGTCAGATAACCGTCGGTGGAAAATTTCTTGTAATCGATGAAGGCGCTGGCATCGCCGTAATTATGCATGATGCCGGTGTCGTATTCCACGCCTTCGAGATGGGTATTGAAGCTGCCGACGGAAGCATATGGCGTGAAAGTCGGAGTCGTCAACGGGTCCTTGGAGGTGACGGCTATGGTGCCGCCGAAGGTCGCGTTACCGATATTGCTGGCGTCGCCCGGGCCGCGATCGACAGCGATGCTGCCGGTATCCTGAGGCATGAAATAGGAAGTGGAATGCTGGGTGAAATCGTTCGAATCGCCCCACGGGATGCCATCGAACGTGACGTTATACTGTCCGTTCTGGAAGCCGCGCAGGAAGGGGCCGCCCGATTGCGACTCCATGCCGCCGGGACCGTTCGGGTCGACGCTCCACATGCTCGGCGAGATCTGGGCGATGTCGGGATAATTGGCAGCAGGGCCGGCGTTTTCTTCGATATAATGTCGGTTGATGATGGATACCGGCTCGGTGTCTGTGAGCGAGCCTTGCGTAGGTGCCTGATAGGGCGCGGAGGCGGGATCATTGCTGCCGTCCGCGGCATTGGCGCCACTACCCTGTACCGTCCCCAGGTCCGTGGCATCTTGGGCGGATGCCATATGCGCACCCGCTACCAGAATACTGCCCAACATCAGGCGCGCCAATACGTTAAGCCGATAATTTTTCCGGTTTTTCATCATTGATTGCTCCCTTGATTCAAAAAAGTTAATATGCAGGATTGGCTCTGTCAGCCAATATACCGAGGCAAACTTAGAACAAAATGAATGAAATATGATGCTTTTATTTCGACGCCGAGGAAGGCTCAGATCAAGCCTAGGTGGATTTATCGTTCGCAGGATTTGATACGGCAGAGCGGATCGGGAATTTACAGGGGAACAAAATGATACGGCAAATATTTCTCGATACGGAAACGACCGGGCTCGATCCGCGTCAGGGTCACAGGATAATAGAAATTGCCGGGGTGGAAATGGTCAATCGCCGTTCCACCGGCCGGCATTTCCACCGTTACCTCAATCCCCAGCGCGAGATCGATGCCGGCGCGGAAGCGGTGCACGGCATAACCGGCGTGTTTTTGCAGGACAAGCCGTTTTTTTCAGACGTAGTCGACGAGTTGCTCGAATTTTTATCCGATGCTGAACTGGTAATCCACAATGCGCCCTTCGATATCGGTTTTCTGAATCATGAATTGGCGCTGTTGGGGCGGCCGTCCATGCACGAGCATTGCGCGAACGTGCTCGATACCTTGAAACTGGCAAAAGATCTCCATCCCGGCCAAAAAAACAATCTCGATGCGCTCTGTCGCCGTTATGAAGTCGATAACGCCAACCGAACCCTGCATGGCGCACTGCTGGATGCGGAGCTCCTCGCGGCCGTCTATCTCGGGATGACGCGTGGACAGGAAAGCCTGATCATGTCGCTGGAAACGAAATCCGAACGATACACGGCAACCGATGTCCCGCTGTCCACGGCTATCAAAGTGCTAAGGCCGAGCCTGGCTGAAGCGAGCTTGCATCGAAAAACTCTGGAAGTCATACAAAAAGAAAGTCAGGGAAACTGTATCTGGCTCGCGCTGACTTAGCTCGCCTATGCTTCAGGAAACTTCAAAACCTGCCGAATCGATAGCGGCCTTGAAGTCTTCGGGGCCTGATTTTGCGGGGTCGTAGGTGACGGATACATTGCCATGTTCCAGAGAAACATCGGCCTCGGTCACGCCGGGCAATGCCATTAATACTTTTTTGACGCTATTGGTGCATCCGCTGCACGTCATGCCGGAAATGTTCAATACGATGTGTCTCAAGATTATCCCTTTCAAGTTGTACCAAGCAATGGCAGCACAGCATCCAATCCGTTGTAATTCAAGGCATAGTCGGCTTGCGCGCATACGATGGGTTTGGCGTGATAGGCAATCGATACGCCCGCTTGCGCCAGCATGGGCAGATCGTTGGCGCCATCGCCGATCGCGACTGTCTGCTCGGGTGCATAGCCATGGCGTTCGCGTATCCGTTGCAGATGATCCGCTTTGGCCTCTGCATCCAGTATATTGCCCAGTACGTTTCCGGTTAGTTTGCCGTTGACGATTTCCAGCGTGTTCGCTGCACTGTAATCCAGATTGAGCCGGTTTTGCAATCGTTCAGTGAAAAAAGTGAAACCGCCCGATACCAATAGGGTTTTTATGCCGTGCCGTTGCAGCGTTGCCAGCAGCCGCTCGGCGCCCGGACTCAGACGCAGGCGTTCGTCGTAGACGCGCTGCAAAGCGGAAGCATCCAATCCTGCAAGCAATCTTACCCGCCGCGTCAGGCTTTCCGCAAAGCCGATTTCGCCGCGCATGGAGGTCTGGGTGATGGCTGCGACTTCAGTTTTCAGGCCGATCATATCGGCTACTTCGTCTATGCATTCGATCGCGATCAGGGTCGAGTCCATGTCCATCGCCACCAATTTGTAGTTGGCGATCCGGCGTTCGGCGGGAATAAAACCGTAATCGAGTTTTGCCTCGGCGCAGACGGAGGCAATTTCGCCACGGGTTTCGATCCGCGCATGCGACAGGCAGAATGCGTGCTCGGAAAGCGCTTTTATCGAATCTGCACCGGCAGTTCGCGCCAGTGTTTTTAACAGAGGAGTTGGTATGTTATCTCCCTGTATTATCAAATTGTTATGCATGGTTGTTAAGAAATTTCTTTCAAAATATTTTTAATGTTCATGATCCGGTCCGGCAAGGTATTGCCATTCATGACAATGTTTAGCTTGTTCGGGCCCGCTAATTTATAGTTGCGCCGGGTCTGAATCAGATCTACCAGTTTGGCTGCATCGACAGGTGTGTCCGGAGAGAACTGCAGCGCGATCGTTTCGTTGGAGGCATCGATTTTGACGATGCCCAGCGATTTGGCCAACACCCGCAGACGATGCGACTCCAGTAACGCCCAGGCCGGTTCCGGCAGCATGCCGAAACGATCGATCAATTCGCCGCGCAGATCGTCCAGGCTATCGGTATCGGTACAATTGGCGAGGCGTTTGTACAATACCAGCCGTTCATGGATATCGTCGCAATAGGCATCGGGCAAAAGCATGGGGCAACGCAGGTTTATTTCGGTAGTCACCCCCAGCGGCTGGTTCATGTCGGGTTCCAGTCCTTTTTTCAGCGCGGTGACCGCGTGATTGAGCATGTCGTTGTACATGCTGAAACCGATCTCCTGGACGCTGCCGCTTTGCGAATCGCCCAGCACTTCTCCGGCGCCACGGATTTCCAGGTCGTGCATGGCGAGATGGAAGCCGGCGCCCAGATCTTCCATCATTTGCAGGGCTTCAAGCCGTTTTTTTGCTCCTGCCGTCAGCGCTTCTTCTTCCGGTGTGAGCAGGTAGGCGTAAGCCTGATGGTGAGAACGTCCCACCCTGCCGCGCAGCTGATGCAATTGCGCCAGCCCGAATCGGTCGGCGCGGTTCATGATGATGGTATTGGCGGTGGGAATGTCCAGCCCGGTTTCGATGATCGTGGTGCACAGCAGGAGATTGATCTGCTGCTGATGGAAGTCGCGCATGACGTGTTCGAGTTCGCGCTCCGGCATCTGCCCGTGGGCCACGCGAATACGGGCTTCCGGCAGTAGCTTTACGAGCTTGGATTCCATGTTGTAAATGGTATCGACTTCATTGTGCAGGAAGTACACCTGGCCGCCGCGTTTGAGTTCGCGTAACACGGCTTCGCGTATGACGCCGTCGGAATAGCGCGACACAAAGGTCTTGATCGATAGACGTTTTTGCGGAGGCGTGCTGATGACGGAAAAATCACGGATGCCTTCCAATGACATCGCCAGCGTACGGGGAATCGGCGTGGCGGTCAGCGTCAGCACGTCGACTTCTACCCGCAATACTTTCATCTGCTCTTTCTGGCGTACGCCGAAGCGATGTTCTTCGTCGATAATCACCAGGCCCAGATTTTTGAATTTGACGTCCTTTTGCAATAATTTGTGCGTGCCGATGACGATATCGATCTTTCCGGCGGCGAGATCGGCCAGCGTCAGCGCCTGTTCTTTCGCCGAACGGAACCGCGACAGTTCGGCGATGCGCACCGGCCAGTTGGCGAACCGATCGGAAAAGCTCTGAAAGTGCTGTTCTGCCAGCAAGGTGGTCGGCACCAGCACTGCCACCTGCCTGCCGTCCATCAAGGCGACAAACGCGGCGCGCAGGGCGACTTCGGTCTTGCCGAAGCCGACATCGCCGCAGACCAGCCTGTCCATCGGCAAGGGCGAACACAGATCGCGGATGACGGCTTCGATAGCGGCCGCCTGATCCGGCGTTTCCTCGAAGCCGAAACCCTCTACAAAAGCTTCGTAATCCTGCTGTTTGAGAGTAAAGGCATGGCCTTGCCGCGCTGCGCGACGGGCGTACAGATTGAGCAGTTCGGCGGCGGTATCGCGCGCCTGTTGCATGGCGCGGCGCTTGGATTTTTCCCATTGGCCGCTGCCGAGTCTGGAGAGGGGAATCGTGTCCGCCGCAGCCCCGCTGTATCGGCCGATCAGATGCAATTGCGATACCGGGACATAGAGCTTGTCGTTGCCGGAATATTCGAGCAATAAAAATTCCGTTTCGCCGTCACCCGTATCCATGCTGACCAGGCCCTGATAGCGACCTATGCCGTGGTCGGCATGCACTACCGGATCGCCTACCTTGACTTCGGACAGATCGCGCAGCATGCCGTCGAGTTGTGTGCGACGTATCGCGGTACGATGGCGTGCACGGACGGTGGTGGCGTACAGCTCGGTTTCGGTGACGATGGCCAGCGGTGTCGCGGAAGGTAAAATGAAACCGGTATTGAGCGGAGCGACGCTTAAAAGTAGCGGTGCGGACTGTTCGAGGCAATCGGCATAGTGATCACATAAGGCCGGTCTGATAGCGTGTTCGGCGAAATAGTGAACGATGGTTTCACGCCGTCCCATGGTTTCCGCCAGTATCAGAACCTTACCCGCCATGCGTCCGATAAATGCTCTGATTTTGTAGAGCGGATCGTCGGCTCGCCGATCGACGCTCAAGTCCGGCAAGGGATGCGTGATGCCGTCTGCTGTCATGCCGATTTCAAGTTCGATTCGCGGATACGCTTTCAAATGGCCGTACAGGGCATCGACGGTCAGGAATAGCTGCGCGGGCGGCAGGATAGGCCGTTGACTGTCGCCGCGCATCAGTTTATAGCGAATTTCGGTATCTCGCCAAAAATCGGTCGCGGCGCTTTCCATGTCTCCATGGATGCATATCAGGGCATGGTCTGGAATATAATCGAACAGCGTCGCCGTGGTTTCGAAGAACAAGGGCAAATAATATTCTATGCCGGCAGGCGCCAAACCATTGGTGACATCCTTATATATCTGCCGCTTGGAGGCATCGCCTTCAAACGCGTCGCGAAAACTCTGGCGAAACTGTGCGATACCGGTTTCGTCCAGTGGAAATTCACGCGCCGGAAGCAGACGTATTTCGCTGACGGGATAAATGCTTCGTTGCGTATCGACGTCGAAGGTTCTGATGGTTTCGATTTCGTCGTCGAACAGATCGATCCGGTAAGGCAATGCGCTGCCCATCGGGAACAGATCCAGTAACCCTCCGCGTACGCTGTATTCGCCGGGCGAAATCACCTGGCTGACCGAAGTGTATCCGGCAGCGGTCATCTGCCGGCGCAGCGCCTCGACGTCGAGTCGTTGCCCCTGTTTCAGAAAAAAGGTATAGGCGCCCAGATATTCGGCGGGTGCGAGTCGATACAAGGCGGTGGTAAGCGGCACGATGGCGATATCGCATTTGCTGGCAGAGATTTGATAAAGTGTCGCCAGCCGTTCGGAAATCAGATCCTGGTGCGGAGAAAAATGATCGTACGGCAACGTTTCCCAATCAGGCAGCAGATTGACCGTCAGTGTGGGCGCAAACCAGCGAATTTCTTCCAGCAAACGCTGCGCGTCCAGCGCGTTCGCGGTGAATACGACAACCGGGGAAGAAGGGGATGCCAGTTCGCTGATGGCCAACGCATCGGAAGAACCCGCCAGACCGGAAATTTGGATACGCTGACCGCGATGAGGTAGAGGCTGATTGATGAGCATTAATAGACGAACAAACGGTGTATCGGTCTATTTTAACTCAAAACCCGGCCACGGAGACAGAATCGTGAGGCAAACCCGAGCGGCTTGCCCCTGATCACGAGCGACGAATTATTTCGGGCATTCCGATTCGTTGCTGGGTACTTTGCCGACCAGCAGGAGAAATTGCTCAAACGGGCCCATCACGCTCATAGCTTCCATTTTGGGTCCCTCGAATTTCAAACGGCCGAACATCATCGCTTTCATCGGGCCATATTCGCCAGCGCCCATGTCATGCCATTTATTCGTGGTCGCATACATCAGGTAATCCACGCTGGGGTCGAGTTTCGGCGTTTCGATTTTACCGCCATAGGTACAGATTGCCTTGCCGTTCTGGTCGCTGATGCGCAATTCGACTTGCGGGCTGTTTTCGCAGTCGCTACGGTAAAGATGGATGATCTTGTAGCCACGCCCTTTATTGTTGGCTATCCATTTGCCGCCTAGGCCATTGGTAAGGGTAGGGTTTTTATTCCACGCATCGCAGGTTTGCGCCGCCCAATCTGCCGACATCAAGGTGGGTGCAGCTGAAGCTGCGCCGGAGAAACTCGTTAATAGCAGTGCAGACAGTACGGTTAGAGTTTTTAAATGCTTATTCATGCAGTGTCTCTCCATTAAAAGATGAATCGTTATTTTATAAACTCGGGATATCCCGGTCTCAAACGGCCTGTCGAATTACATCGTAATGGAATATGCGGTTCGTCGATGCGCAGGAAGACCGGGACCGTTTTATCCTGAGTTTGATACGGTATTTTCGGTGCGGGCACCGAAAGCAAAAACTTACCCGCTTCAGTTGTAACTGTCAAACAGAAAAATAAGAGAATCTATTGATTCATACGGTTAGCATGATCTGCTGATATGCTTCGGCAAACAATTGCAGTCCTTCCTGTTGTAATGTGTCGCCCACTTCGTTCAGGGAAATGCCGAGTTTTTCCAATGCGACATAATCGTGTTGCGCTTGTTCGATGTCGTTTTCCAGGGTGGCGAAAACGTGTCCGTGATCGCGGAAGGCATTCAGCGTCGTTCCCGGTACGGTATTGATCGTTTCCGGGCCGATCAGGTTATCGAGATATTTTACGTCGGAATAAGCCGGGTTTTTGGTGCCGGTGCTCGCCCATAACAAATATTGCGGACGACAACCCTGCTGCGCCAATTCGCTGAAGCGATCGCCATGAAATATCTGCTTGTATCGCTGATAAGCAAGTTTTGCCAGCATCAATGCGCCGCGACCTTGTAACGCAAGCGCTGCATCGGTGCCGATTTTGGCCAGACGCGCGTCGATATGCGTATCGACGCGCGACAAAAACAGACTCGCGACCGCTTTGACGGATGACCCTCGACCGCCTTGTGCCAGAAAATTTTGTAATCCGCGCTCGTAGGCTTCGAAAATACGGACCGTTTGCGGGATGGAAAACAGCAGTGTGATATTGATCGAGATGCCTGCTCCGATCAGCTGTTCGAAGGCTGTGACTCCTGCTGCCGTGGCCGGAATCTTGATCATGACATTGGCTTTGTTTACGGCCCGATGCAGTCGTTTTGCTGCGTTAACCGTTGCTGTTGCATCATGGGCGATATGGGGCGAAACTTCCAGGCTTACATAGCCGTCATTGCCGTCGGTCTGCTCGAATGTGGGCATCAGAATATCGCAGGCTTCCCGGATATCGGGAATCACAAGCGATTCATAACGCGCTTCGGCATCGAGTGTTCCGGCTTTAAGGCGTTTCATGTCTTCCTGATAATACGGACTGTCGGTAAACGCTTTCTGGAAAATGGAAGGATTGGATGTGACGCCGGAAATACCGTCTTCTTCGATCAGCCGTGCCAGTTCGCCTTCCTTGATCAGGGTACGCGATAGATTGTCCAGCCAGATGGATTGACCCAGGGCCTTTATGTCGCTTAATTTGCTCATGTTATCTCCTTTATACGCATGAAAGATTCGGTGTTCGTGTTATGGTAATCTGTATTCTGTCATGCGGTAAGGGGTTATTGCGAATAATCGCCGACAAACAGCAGACATGCCGGTTCGAAGCGCCCGTTGACCCTCTGCTCGCTGATGGTTGCGATATTTCCTGATTGACGTACACTTTCAATCCGTGATATCCGAAGCGACCGCAGACGCGAATCCGTATCAACGCCTGTAGGCTGTTTTGTATATTGTGCGGATACGCGAGCAACCGTTGTTGAATTTATGCTTTATCGATAATCAGGCCTTACTTATGCCCATCTATAAAACTTTGGAAGCGCTGGTCGGTAATACGCCATTGGTCAGATTGAAACATTTGTCCGGGGTAACCAGCAATACGATATTGCTCAAGCTGGAAGGCAATAACCCGGCAGGGTCGGTCAAGGACCGTCCGGCGTTGAACATGATCGCCCGCGCCGAAGCGCGCGGCGAGATACGCCCGGGAGATACCCTGATCGAGGCGACCAGCGGCAATACCGGCATTGCACTGGCGATGGCTGCGACCGTACGCGGTTATAAAATGATTCTGATCATGCCCGAACACATGAGTGTGGAACGGAGGCAAGTGATGGGCGCATTCGGCGCTCAAATCGTGCTGACCAGCCGGGCAGGCGGCATGGAAGAGGCTATCGAACTCGCCCGGCAAATGCAGCAATCCGGTAAAGGAGTCATTCTGGATCAATTCGGCAATGAGGATAATCCGCAGGCGCATTTCGACGGCACCGGTCCGGAAATCTGGCGCGACACCGAAGGCACGGTGACGCATTTCGTCAGCAGCATGGGTACCACCGGCACTATTACCGGCACCGGACGTTTCCTGAAGGCGCAGAACCCTGCCGTTCGTATCGTCGGCGTGCAGCCGCAGGAAGGCGCGCAAATCCCGGGTATCCGCAAATGGAGCGCGGCCTATTTACCAGCCATTTATGATGAGCGCGTCGTCGATGAAATACGCTACGTCGGTCAAGCCGAAGCCGAGGAAACGACGCGTCAGCTCGCCCGCAAGGAAGGAATTTTTGCCGGAATATCCTCCGGCGGCGCACTTTGCGCCGCGCTGGCATTATCGCAGGAAGTCGACAATGCGACGATCGTGTCCATCGTCTGCGACCGCGGCGACCGCTATCTTTCCACCGGCGTATTTCCTGCCTGACGCGATGCTCTGTCCGACGAACGACGAATATTTCATGCGCCAAGCCCTATTGCTGGCCGAAGAGGCGCAAGCCGCCGGCGAAGTGCCGGTAGGAGCCGTGGTGGTGTGCGAAGGCGAGATCATCGGGCGTGGGGCCAATTCGCCGATCGCCCGTCACGATCCCAGCGCGCATGCGGAAATACTCGCCTTGCGCGATGCCGCAGAGCGCATCGGTAATTACCGTTTGCCCGACGTTACCCTGTACGCCACGCTGGAACCGTGCGCAATGTGCGCCGGCGCCATCTTGCATGCGCGGGTCGGGAGGATGGTGTTCGGCGCGAGCGATCCCAAAACCGGCGCTGCGGGCAGCGTCATCGATCTGTTCGCTGTGAGCCGCCTGAATCATCATACTTCTGCCCAGAGCGGCATACTGGCAACGGAATGCAGCGCGCTGCTGTCGGCTTTTTTTGCGGGAAGACGGAAGCTGCAAACCAATAAGACGAGAACGGCACATGACATTACAGCTGACAATTAGTCTCGCAACACAGCAATTATTCGTTCACGACAGCGACGGTCACGGTAACGAATGGCTAATCCGACAATTTTCGGTATCGACGGCGGCGAAGGGAGCGGGGGAGCAGAACGGCAGTTTTCAGACGCCGCGCGGACGTCACCTTATCGCTGAAAAGATCGGTGAGGATGCGCCGATGTACGCAGCTTTTCGTGGCCGCAAACAAACTGGCGAAATCTGGACATCGCAACTCGGCACGGCAGATCCGCAGCGAGACTGGATATTGAGCCGGATTTTATGGCTGGCAGGGTGCGAGCCAGGGAAGAATCAGGGCGGTAATGTGGATACGCAAGCACGTTATATCTACATCCACGGCACGCACGCAGAAGATCGCATCGGTACGCCTTGTTCCCACGGCTGCATACGCATGAACAATGCGGATGTGATTGACGTATTCGATCTGGTTGAAACCGGTACGGCTGTCGACATTATCGAACAATGAGGGCATGACCGACGGCAATATCCTGTAGCAACTCGTCTCCGGATGATTGCCGTTTTTGCAGACGATATACGATTTATTCGATTACACCGCAGGCGATACGCGGCCCACCGCCGCCCAGTGGTTTGGGACTGTCGGAATAATTGTCGCTGCCGGCATGGATCATCAATGCATGTCCCTTCAACTGGTTCAGGTTATGCAGGCGGGGCACCAGTACCGGCTCGGTAGCGCGACCGTCGGCATCGACGACCAGTGGCGGCAGATCGCCCAGATGGCCGGTTCCCCAGGGCGAGCCGTGTTTTTCGCTGTTGTTCGGATCGAAGTGGCCGCCAGCCGCCATTGCCGCTTCCATTTTCCCGTCTTTTTTCATCGGCGCGCAACTTGGACTGGTATGAATATGAAACCCGTGTTCACCCGGCGGCAAACCTTTCAAATCCGGCGTGAACACCAGGCCGTACAGCGTTTGGGAAATGATGACGTTGCCTACGTCCTTGCCTTGGCCTTCCGGACCGGCCAGATGGATGGGAACGGTGATGTCCGCTATTGCGCTAGCGGAAACTATTATGCCTGCCAGGAAAAGGTTCGATGCAGCCTTGAGTTTTTTCATACGCGACTCCTATATTGAATTGATTGATAATAATGAACGATCGAGCAAGAATATTTTGCAGAATGACTATATCAGAGGTCATTGCACAATAAAATGGGCTGAGATAGAGATCGGTCAAGTATCGGCATCAAAGCAGCATACTTTGAATTTCTTGCTATACGGTTTTTTTGAATATTGAGTTAAATCATATTATGAAACTCGCAAAAGTCGCCTGGTGAGTAATGAGACCATATCTCTTCGAACGTCTACAATGTCGTCGTAGCTCGACATCCAGCCGTTAGGGATATGGCAGCGGAAATAATAGACCGCAGATTTTAAGCGCTTGTGCAGGTAAGTTTGTTTTGGCATATAAGCTCCACTCAGATTGTGATTGTGTAGCTCTGAGTGTAGCAATCGATTTCCTATAATCGCCGTATTTCGGTTTTTACAGGAATTTCATGCGCTTAACTATGTATTGGCGGAGAGAGAGGGATTCGAACCCTCGGTAAGGCTATAAACCCTACGCTCCCTTAGCAGGGGAGTACCTTCGACCACTCGGCCATCTCTCCGGATTGGTTTTGGTGATGTTACCGGCAACCACGGCAGCGGCGAATTGTAGCTTGCTGACTGCATTAAGTCAAATCGACGCGGCGTTTTCCAGGTTGAAGGCTTTATGCAGCACGCGTACCGCGAGTTCCAGATATTTTTCGTTGATGACGACGGATATCTTTATTTCCGAGGTGGAGATCATCAGGATGTTGATGCCTTCGTCGGCAAGGGTTTTGAACATGGTGCTGGCGATGCCGACGTGCGAGCGCATGCCGACGCCGACAATGGAAACCTTGGCGATTTTGTCGTCGCCGGTGATTTCGCGTGCTCCGAGTTTGGGCTGAAGGTCGCGCAACAGTTCGATGGCGCGGTGGTATTCGTTGCGGTGTACGGTGAAGGTGAAATCGGTCGTGTTGTTGGCGCCGATGTTCTGGATGATCATGTCGACGTCGATGTTGCTGTCGGCGACGGGGCCGAGTATCCGGTAGGCGATGCCCGGTGTGTCGGGGACGCTCAGTACGGTGATCTTGGCTTCGTCGCGATTGAATGCGATACCGGAGATGATCGCTTGTTCCATGGTGTTTTCTTCCTCAAAGGTGATGAGCGTGCCTTCGCCCGTTTCCTGGAAGCTGGAGAGGACGCGAAGTTTTACTTTGTATTTGCCGGCGAATTCCACCGAGCGCAGTTGCAATACCTTGGAACCCAAGCTGGCCATTTCCAGCATTTCTTCGAAGGTGATCGTCTGCAGCCGGCGCGCTTCGGGAACGATGCGCGGGTCGGTGGTGTACACGCCGTCGACATCGGTATAGATCTGGCATTCGTCGGCTTTGAGCGCTGCCGCCAGCGCGACGCCGGTAGTGTCGGAACCGCCGCGGCCGAGCGTGGTGATGTTGCCGTACTCGTCTATGCCTTGAAAACCGGCGACGACGACGACTTTACCCGCATCGAGATCGCTGCGGATACGTTCTTCATCGATGGCGAGGATACGTGCCTTGGTATAGGCGCTGTCGGTGACGATGCGGACTTGCGATCCGGTATAGCTTTTCGCCTGTATGCCCAGTGCTTTGAGCGCCATGGCGAGCAGGGCGATGGTGACTTGTTCGCCGGTGGAAATCAGTACGTCGAGTTCGCGCGGATCGGGCAAGGCCTGCATTTCCTTGGCCAAGGCGAGCAGGCGATTGGTCTCGCCGCTCATGGCGGATAATACGACGACGACATGATGACCCAGGGTTTTGAATTTTGCGACCCGTTCCGCGACATTTTTGATGCGTTCTATGCTGCCTACCGAAGTGCCGCCGTATTTTTGTACTATGAGTGCCATGGGTATAATTATTGGAATGTTGAAACCGTTATGAGTTCAATGCGAAATTTTAGCTCAGTTAGCGTAAATTGGCGAGCGGGTTAAACGGTACTGAGCGCGGGCGTGAGATGCGGCGCCAGCGTTTGCAATAATTGTGCGAAAATTTTTGGGTTGCCGGCGACGATATTGCCGCTGTCGATATAACTGTCATTACCCTCAAAATCGCCGACCAGTCCGCCTGCTTCCTTGATCAGCAGGCAACCTGCGGCGATATCCCATTTCGACAGTCCGATTTCCCAGAAGCCGTCCAGATGGCCGGCTGCCACGTAAGCCAAGTCCAGCGCGGCGGAGCCGGGGCGGCGCACGCCCGAGGTTTTTTGCAGCATGTCGCGCAGCATCGCCATATAGGTATCGAGATGACTGAAATCGCGGTAGGGGAACCCGGTGCCGATCAGGGCTTCGGCCAGTTTGAGGCGTTTGCTGACGCGCAGCCGCCGATCGTTCAGATAGGCGCCTTTGCCGCGCGATGCCACGAACAGGTCATTGCGGTTGGGGTCGTAAATCACGGCCTGGTCGAGTTGTCCCTTGTGCACCAGGGCGATGGAAATGGAATACTGCGGAAAGCCATGCAGGAAATTGGTGGTGCCGTCGAGCGGGTCGATAATCCATTGATATTCCGAATCGCCTTGCCGTCCGCTCTCTTCTGCTAAAATGGCATGCGTCGGATACGCATCGAGCAGCACGCCGATGATGGCCGCTTCGGCGGCGCGATCTATTTCGGTGACGAAATCGTTGTGCTGTTTGTTTTGAACGGTTAATGCGTCGATATCGAGTGAGGCGCGAGTAATGATGCCGGACGCGCGACGGGCAGCTTTCACTGCGGTGGTGAGCATGGGATGCATGGCGGTGGGATAATGAACAAAATAACGTCTATTTTAACCTGAAACGGCAGTGTTTCTAATCAGTAAAAGGTAAATATAATTGAGCAAGCCTGACAATCCGCTGGCAAATGTGCGTATCGTCCTCAGTCATACCAGTCATCCGGGAAATATCGGCGCCGCAGCGCGTGCCATGAAAACGATGGGCTTGCACGATCTGCGCCTGGTGCAGCCGAAGTCGTTTCCTGACCCGATGGCGGTTGCCATGTCGGCTGGGTCGACCGATGTGCTTGACGGCGCCGTCACTACAGCTACGTTGAGCGAATCGCTGGCGGGTGCGACGCTGGTGGCCGGCTGCACGGCGCGGCGGCGCGATCTGTCGCATGACTTATTGAGCGCGCGCGAGGCAGCGCCTATTCTGATTTCGCAGGCGTCGGTCGCGCCGGTGGCGCTGGTGTTCGGTACTGAAATGTCGGGGTTGACCAATGCCGAACTCGATCAGTGCCAGATGTTGGTGCGTATTCCGGCCAATCCCGATTACAGCTCGCTGAATCTGGCGGCCGCGGTGCAGATATTGGGCTACGAATTGCGCTGTGCCTTGCCTGATTCCGAGTATGCGGTCGCCGACGCGCGTAAGTCCCTCGCCGAACTGGCTGTGCATGAGGATCTGGAATTGTTTTATCGTGAAATGGAACAGGCTCTGTTGCAGATCGGATTTTTGAATCCGGCGGCGCCGCGCCGCTTGATGACCCGGCTGCGGCGATTGTACGCCCGGACAAGACTGGAGAAAGACGAGCTGAATATCCTGATGGGCATATTGAAGCATATAAAAACGCCGACGCCTGCCAGGCCGGTTGAACCCGAGAATTCTTGACCGAATTTATCGGGTATTGCATACTAAAGCCAACCTGAAACCAAGAATGAGCGGGAATCCTGATGTTTAAACAGCTGCGCGAAGATATAGCGGTGGTATTCGAACGCGATCCCGCTGCCCGTTCGTCTTTCGAGGTGCTGACGACTTATCCCGGCATACACGCCATTTTGTTGCACCGGCTGGCGGCATGTCTGTGGCGCGCAGGATTGAAATGGCTGGCGCGATTCATCGCTTTTTTCGGCCGATGGGCCACAGGGATCGAAATTCATCCCGGCGCGCACATCGGGCGTCGCGTGTTCATCGACCACGGCATGGGGATTGTGATCGGCGAGACGGCCGAGGTCGGCGACGATTGCACGCTGTACCATCAGGTTACGCTGGGCGGCACGTCGTGGAACGAGGGCAAGCGCCACCCTACGCTGGGAAAGGGAGTCGTCGTGGGGGCGGGGGCGAAAATTCTCGGCCCGTTACTGATTGGCGACGGAGCCCGGATAGGTTCGAATGCGGTAGTCGTGAAAGACGTTCCCGCCAATGCCACGGCGGTCGGTATTCCGGCGCGGGTATTATCCGCTGCGGCAGCGCCTACGGCGGTCAAGAAATTGGGTTTTACCGCTTACGCCATCAGCGCCGACATGAACGATCCCATGGTGAAAGTAGTGCATGGATTGATCGATCACTCCGCCGCCATGAACGAGCGCATAGACTGGATCGTCGCGCAATTGAAAGCGATGGGCGTCGAATGCTCGGTGGACGCTGCCAAACCGGATGATTTCGATCGCGAATATTTAAATAAAATAGTTGACTGAATTTATCGGGTATTGTATTGTCTCAATCATTGTAAGTGATACGGGATACGGATCATGCGCTTGACAACCAAAGGGCGGTTTGCGGTAACCGCCATGATCGATGTGGCGTTGAACGACGGCAAAGGGCCGGTGACATTGGCTGGCATCAGTGAACGGCAAAAGATATCGCTCTCGTATCTGGAGCAGCTATTCGGCAAACTGCGGCGCTCCGATCTGGTCGAGAGCGTGCGCGGACCCGGAGGCGGTTATCGGGTTGCGCGCGGTCTGGCGGATATCTCGGTGGCACAAATCATCCAGGCCGTGGATGAGCCGATGGATGCTACGCAATGCGGTGGTCTGGAAAACTGCCATGACGATCAGCGCTGCATGACGCATGAATTGTGGTCTAATCTGAACCAGTGCATACAGAACTATCTGGTCAGGGTTACCCTGGCAAGCCTGGTGGAAGCGCAACAAAAGAAAGGCGCGGCCACTTCGGTAGTATGCGATCGGCGGGTCAAATCCGATAAGGCGCCGGTTGCTCCGGCGTAATTCGATTGCCGGTAGTTCGTAGAGCGCGCGAACAGCTATTTTATGATTGGAGCAGTTAAATGTTGAAACACCCGATTTACATGGATTATTCGGCAACCACGCCTGTGGATCCGCGGGTTGCGGCGAAAATGATCCCATACCTGACCGAACAGTACGGCAATCCGGCCAGCCGGTCGCACGCTTACGGCTGGGAAGCCGACAAGGCCGTGGAAAATGCGCGCGAGGAAGTGGCGAAACTGGTGAAAGCGGACGCCAAGGATATCGTCTGGACTTCCGGCGCGACCGAATCGATCAATCTGGCCCTTAAAGGCGCAGCGCATTTTTACAAGGGTAAAGGCAAACATCTGATTACCCTGCGCACCGAGCATAAAGCGACGCTCGACACGATGCGCGAGCTGGAGCGCGAAGGCTATGAGGTCACCTACCTGACTCCGGAAGCCAACGGCCTGATAGATATCGAAAAATTCAGGGAGGCGATCCGCCCGGATACGATATTGGCATCCGTGCTCTTTGTGAATAACGAAATCGGCGTCATCCAGGATATTGCCGCGATGGGCGAGATTTGCCGGGAGCGCGGCGTGATTTTTCACGTCGATGCGGCGCAGGCGACAGGTAAGGTCGATATCGATCTGGGCGCGCTGAAAGTCGATCTGATGTCGTTTTCCGCGCATAAAACGTACGGACCGAAAGGCGTGGGCGCCCTGTACGTGCGGCGCAAGCCTCGCGTGCGGATCGAAGCGCAGATGCACGGGGGCGGACATGAGCGCGGCATGCGTTCGGGTACGCTGGCTACGCACCAGATCGTCGGCATGGGCGAAGCGTTTCGTATCGCGCGGGAAGAAATGGCGCTGGAAAACGCCCGCATACGCAAATTGCGCGACCGTTTGCTGCAAGGGCTTTCCGATATCGAAGAAGTCCATGTCAACGGCGATATGGTGCATCGCGTACCGCACAATCTGAACGTCAGCTTCAACTTCGTCGAAGGTGAGTCCTTGCTGATGGCGATCAAGGATCTGGCGGTTTCGTCAGGTTCCGCCTGTACTTCCGCCAGCCTGGAGCCGTCTTATGTTTTGCGGGCGCTGGGACGTTCCGACGAATTGGCGCACAGCTCGATCCGTTTTTCCATCGGTCGTTATACCAGCGAGCAGGATGTCGATTATGCGATCGAATTATTGCATCAAAAAATCGGCAAGCTGCGCGAATTGTCGCCGCTGTGGGAAATGTTCAAGGAAGGTGTGGATCTGAATAGCGTGAAATGGGCCGCCCACTAGGCAAAACGGCGGCATACGATTAATTGAGTGTATCAGGAGAACTAATCATGGCATACAGCGATAAAGTGTTGGATCATTATGAAAACCCTCGTAACGTGGGCTCTTTCGCCAAGGAAGACGACGCGGTCGGCACCGGCATGGTCGGCGCTCCGGCTTGCGGCGACGTGATGAAACTTCAGATCAAGGTCAACAAGGACGGTATCATCGAAGACGCCAAATTCAAGACCTACGGTTGCGGCTCGGCGATTGCTTCGAGCTCGCTGGTAACGGAATGGGTCAAAGGCAAAACACTGGATCAGGCGATGGAAATCCGCAATACGGCCATCGCCGAGGAGCTGGCCTTGCCTCCGGTCAAGATCCATTGCTCGATACTGGCCGAAGACGCGATCAAGGCGGCGGTCGAAGACTATAAGGTCAAGCACGGCGAACTTGCCACCGGTACCCATTAAGGAGGGAAAAATGGCTATTACTGTGACCGAAAGCGCGGCGAAACATGTTGCGGATTTTTTGGCCAAGCGCGGCAAGGGCGTAGGTTTGCGTCTGGGCGTACGCACCAGCGGGTGTTCGGGCATGGCCTACAAACTGGAATTTGCCGATAAGATCGAGGCCGACGACGTGACGTTTTCCGATCATGGCGTGACCGTTTTGATCGACCCCAAAAGCTTGCCGTATATCGATGGCATGGAACTCGATTTTACGCGCGAAGGATTGAACGAAGGTTTCCGCTTCAACAACCCCAACGTCAAGAACGAATGCGGTTGCGGCGAGAGCTTTAACGTCTGACGCTGATGGAGTTCGATTTTAATCGCAACCATTTCGAGCTGTTCGGCTTGCCGGTGGCGTTCGACCTGGACGCGGCGTTACTGGAATCCGCTTACCGACAGTTGCAGGGGCAGGTGCATCCTGACAAATACGCACATCTGTCCGATGCGGAGAAACGCGCCTCGATGCAATGGTCGAGCCGGGTGAATGAAGCCTATCAAACGCTTAAATCGCCGCTCGATCGCGCGGTTTACCTTTTGCAATTGAACGGTATCGACGCGTTGGCGCAATCGAATACGCAATTGCCTATGGATTTTCTGATGCAGCAAATCGAATGGCGCGAAGCGATACAGGAAGCTGCCAGATCGTCGGATCTGACCGCCCTGCAACGGGTCGAGCGCGAAATCGCGGCGCAGACCCAAGCTTGGCGCGAGCGGTTATCGGTGGAATTGGATCGGCAGCATAATCTGGAGGCTGCCACCGCTACGGTGCGTCAACTTAAATTTGTCGATAAAATAACGGCGGAGATAGACGACACCTACGCTATTCTGGATAACTAAGGCTTGTTAAAATTTCATGGCACTTTTGCAAATTTCAGAACCCGGGATGAGCACTGCGCCTCATCAACATCGTCTTGCCGCAGGTATCGATCTGGGAACCACCAATTCTCTGGTAGCCAGCGTCCGTAACGGCATCGCCGTCGTCATCAACGACGAAGGCGGGCATGCATTGCTCCCTTCCGTAGTCCGGTATGTGCCGGCTGGCGAGCCGGTTGTCGGTTACGCGGCGCAGGCCTGTCAAAGCCTGGACCCTCATAATACGGTTATTTCCGTCAAGCGATTCATGGGACGTGGACTCAAGGATATCAAGGAAGCGGCAAATCTCCCTTATCATTTTGTCGATGCGCCCGGCATGGTGCAGATCAAAACGGCAGCAGGAATCAGGAATCCGGTGGAAGTATCGGCAGATATTTTGCGTGTATTGCGCGATCGCGCGGAGCGTGCTTTGGGCGACAAGCTGACTGGCGTTGTCATTACCGTGCCCGCCTATTTCGACGATGCACAGCGCCAGGCGACCAAAGACGCCGCCCAGCTCGCCGGCCTCAATGTCTTGCGCCTGCTCAACGAGCCTACCGCCGCCGCCATTGCCTACGGGCTGGATAACGGCTCCGAAGGCGTTTACGCCGTTTACGATCTGGGCGGGGGCACCTTCGATATCTCTATCCTGCGCTTGTCGCGCGGCGTGTTCGAAGTACTTGCTACCAACGGCGATTCCGCGCTGGGCGGCGACGATTTCGACCAGCGCATTTTCTGCTGGGTGCTGGAACAGGCGAAATTTCCCGAATTGACTGCCGAAGATACTCGTATGTTGCTGGGTAAGGCGCGCGATGCAAAAGAATCACTGACCGAACATCGCGAAGTGAACATTACCGCGCTGCTGGCATCGGGCGAAACCATCGATGTCATTTTAACTGCCGGCGAATTTAACGACATCACCTCCAGCCTCGTCAATAAAACTTTGGCTCCAACCCGTAAAGCCCTGCGCGATGCCGGATTGAGTACCAATGAAATCAAAGGGGTAGTGATGGTAGGCGGTTCAACCCGCATGCCGCGCATCCAGTCCGCGGTAGCGGAATTTTTCGGCCAGACTCCGCTGACCAATCTCGATCCCGATAAAGTTGTCGCGCTCGGCGCTGCGATACAGGCCAATGTACTGGCAGGCAACCGGGCGGAAGAAGAATGGCTGCTGCTGGACGTGACACCGCTGTCTCTCGGTATCGAGACGATGGGCGGCCTGGCGGAAAAGATCATTCCGCGCAATACCACGATTCCGGTGGCGCGCGCTCAGGAATTCACGACGTATAAAGACGGCCAGACGGCGATGAGCATACACGTCGTCCAGGGTGAGCGCGAGCTGGTCAGCGATTGCCGTTCGCTGGCGCGTTTCGAACTGCGCGGCATACCGCCGATGGTCGCCGGGGCGGCCCGTATCCGGGTGACCTTGCAGGTCGATGCCGACGGTTTGTTATCCGTTTCCGCCGAAGAATTGAAAAGCGGCGTACAGGCGGCCATTACTGTCAAACCTACGTATGGATTGGCCGACGAGGACATCACGCGCATGCTGCAGGCAGGTTTCGCCTACGCCAAAGACGACATGCAGATGCGTGCATTGCAGGAAGCGCGGGTCGATGCCGAGAGATTGCTCGACGCCACGCAAACGGCGATAGCTGAAAATGGAACCGATCTGCTCAGCGCCGCCGAACTCGACCGCATCGCAGCCGCCATGAATACGCTCAGGCAATTGATACAGACTGACGATGCTCATGCCATCAAGGACGCGGCGGATGCATTGAATCATGCGACCGGCGACTTTGCAGCGCGGCGGATGGACAACAGCGTCAAACAGGCTTTGTCCGGCCAGCGACTGGATACTATTTGATCGATACCCATCAGGAAAAATATGCCCCAACTCATAGTGTTACCTCACCCCGAACTTTGCCCCGAAGGCGCCGCGATCGACGCGAAACCGGGCATCAGCATTTGCGATACGCTGTTGAATAACGATATCGAAATCGAACACGCCTGCGAAAAATCCTGCGCCTGCACCACCTGCCACGTGATCGTGCGCGAAGGGTTTTCCTCGTTGAACCCCTCCGATGAACAGGAGGATGACCTGTTGGACAAAGCGTGGGGCCTGGAACCGAATTCACGTTTATCCTGCCAGGCGGTGGTAGCGAACCATGACCTGGTCATAGAGATTCCGAAATATACGATCAACATGGTCAAGGAAGGGCATTGAGATGAAATGGACCGACACGTTGGAAATTGCGATCGAACTGATGGAAACTCATCCCGATGTCGATCCCAAAGCCATCCGTTTTACCGACTTGCACCGTTGGGTGGTCGAGTTGCCGGAATTCAGCGACGACCCCGAACGCTCCAACGAAAAAATACTGGAAGCGATACAGATGACCTGGATTGATGAGGCGGAGTAGGCAAGGCCGAAGTTTGTCAATTTCCATCCTTCAAACCTGTCGGCAACTCGATCGAAAGGTGCGATTTCAGGCCCGGTAGCACAGGAGTTATCATCTTATTCATTATCTGGAAATCGGGAGCCTATATCTTTTTACCCCATGTGATTTCCGAAAAAGCAATTACTTAGGTTCATTTTGAATCGGGCGATGAGACAAGTTCAAAACAATCTTGGAAAAAATTTCTGAGGACAAAGAATCTTCGAACGAAGCCACATTAAATCTAAACCAGGGAGATGGCCCTTGCTGGGGGGAGAAGAGTCTTCCTGGTGCCAAAGTGACCCCCTGCGCTGATGCTATATTGGCTATATCTGCCGTATCAACCATATCCGGTAATTTGGCCCAAACGAAGACACCACCCTCAGGTTCGAGATAAGGCACAAAACCTATTTTTTCAAGTGTGCAAACAGCCTTTTCACGGGCAATCTGCAAACGCCCGCGTAGCTTATCGAGATGCTTACGGTAATAACCATCTATCAAAAGCTGATAAACGATACGCTCTCCAATTTCCGAAGTCGTAAAGCCCGTCAAGAGCTTTAGATCCGTGATGTTTTCAGCAATGCTCTCTTTGCAGGCCAAGAATCCTACTCTAAGGCTTGCAGAAATCGTTTTTGAAAAACTCCCGATATATATCACTCTTTCCAACTGGTCCAATGTGGCAAGACGGGTCATCACAGAAGGATGAAAATCACCGTAGATGTCATCTTCCACAATCAGAAGATTGAACCTTTCGGCAAGTTTTAACACCCGGTAGGCGACTGCCTGGCTGATGCTGGCACCGGTCGGATTATGGAGGACAGTATTGGTGAAATACATTTTCGGCCGATGCTCTCTGATCATTGCTTCCAGCATTGTGGTGTCGGGTCCTTCCAGACCCCAGGAAACTCCAACAATGTTTGCACCCAGCGACTTGAGAGCACCAAAGAGAATAAAGTGGCCCGGGTCATCAACCAATACGTGATCCCCTGGGCGGATAAAATATCGCGCCAAGAGATCCAACGCATGCGTCGCACCTTTCGTGAGGACAATCTGTGCCGGCGTTGATCTGACACCGATTTCCGACAACCTGTGCTGCAAAACTTCCCTTAATGGTAAATATCCCTCTGGAGTCCCATAAGCTGTAAGGAATTCTCCGGCTCTTCCAGACAAAGTTCTTAAACTGCGTTTGATGCCAGCTTCATCCAACCATGATCCCGGAAGCCATCCATCTCCCGGCATAGCAAATGAAGATTTTCCCTGAAGAGAATTTCTTAATAACCAGAGCACATCAATGGCTCGATCCAGTTTGTAGACGGATTGTCGGGCAGAGGGCGTTCTGTGGCGTGGAGCGACATAAAAACCCGAACCCCGTCTGGAATTCAAATATGCCATAGCAACCAGGCGATCATAGGCTTGAACAACGGTAAACCGGCTTACCCGGTGATCCAAGGCAAATTTTCTGATGGATGGGAGCCGCATACCGGTACGCATCATTCTTTTGTCAATCTGATCTTTGATGACATTGACAATCTGATCAGTCAGTGAATCCTTGCTATTGGAATCAATAAATATCTTCATCGGCGATTGTCATGGCTCCATAACCAGTACAGGTTTCAAAAGAATCACTCAGATTGGCCATGTACACCTATGAAACTGTCTTTATAAAATACACAGCGTCATCAATGGTCATACGTGAAGGATATACCTCTCGCGGCAGAATTGAAAATCCATATTCAAAGTCGAGAGAAACCTACAAGGGAGAAAAAGGTGATTATGCAAAATGAGAACATGTTAGACGAATCCAAGTTGTTAACATTCGAAAAGTTAGATTTTATTTGTAATACAAAGCTTATGGAAAACATCAATAAGTTGGCTGTTAGAGCATTTAGAGACAGAAACCACGAGGCTTGGAAAGAAATCCAATTATTATTATTTAATATAAATTTAAAAATCATGAAAAATGGTTTTGGACTCGGAAGCGTGGAGGCAATGGAAGATTGGTTATTGCGAAATATTATTGAAAGAGAAGAAAAAAAATTCCTTCCTCAGGAAAAAATTCCTGAGTCAGTCACAAATACTACAGAAACATTTTTATTTTGGATCAAAAACCAAATTGTTCAACATAGAATAAACCATCACCCACTGTTTTCATTATTTGACAATGATGATTTATCTGATGAGGAATTGCGTTATTTTTTAGCAAATTACAGAGTAAATATGCAAAGGTTCCACCTTCATGTAGCTGCATATAGTCTCTTTGCTCCTTTCGATATGAGAGGCGAACTCTATAACAATTTATACGATGAAATGGGCCAAGGAAACTTTCAGGATGCACATCCCAATCTCTTCGAGCCCTTAATGGAGCACTTCGGTGGTTCCTTCCCGGAAGATATCAATATTGAAACTTGCCATCTATTAAACACAAAAATCTCCATATGTTGGTTTTCAAAAGGCTTCTATTACGGGTTAGGAGGGATGGGTGCATTGGAATTATCCATACCATATCAACAGCGTCGAATTCTTGCTCATTTTCGTCGGCGTAAACTCAGCGATAAACTTGTGAAATTTTTTGTCGTTCATTGTGAATGTGATGAACATCATGGCAATGAATGGTTTAACGCAGGCATGCCTCACGTTCAAACGAAAGAGCAATATGAAGAAGTGTATTGGGGAGCTATGCGTATTCTTGAGGCTAGGGCTGGAGTGTTTGATGGAATACTGAAAGGCATTATGTCCCGAAGAGAAAAATCAAATGTTAAATACTAATGGTTATAAATCGCTTATGCATTTTAAAGATGTCCTTACCCCAACTACGTTCTTAGAGCGTACTGGTAGAGTTTTTCCAAATAAAACGGCCATAGTTGAGGGTAAGGATATCATTACCTATGGGACTTTGTTGAGTCGCGCTCGCTGTTTAGCTGATTTACTTGACAGTCTTAACATACGTTATGGTGATAGAGTTGCCGTTCTGGCGGAGAATTGCTTAACCGTTATAGATGCTCACTTTGGTATTCCAGCAATTGGTGCAATTTTAGTGATGCTAAACCCTTCACTAACCTCTTCTGAAATAGAATATCTTCTCGACTTCAGTGGGGCTTCCATATTGATTTTGGATGCGAATTTCTCCCACAAGGTTCTTCCAGAGTGTCAGTTACGCTTAAAACATTTAAAAAACATAATTATTTTTAATGGTACTTGTGATTTAGATAATGCTATTGATTATGAAAAATATATTGATCGTCAACACAAGTCTAACAGGGAATTGGATAAGGTTATTCGAGATGAGAATGATATTTTAACTATTAACTTTACATCGGGAACAACAGGTTCACCTAAAGGTGTCATGTGTTCTCATCGAGGTGCATATCTACATTCGCTCGGACAAATTTTGATGTTAGGACTAAATCCACAATCAAGATATTTATGGACCCTCCCAATGTTCCATGTAAATGGATGGGGGCATATCTGGGCCAGTACAGCAATATCCGCCACACAAATTATTTATTCTTCCTATAGCAAAGAGGAAGAAATCCTCTCACTCCTTCACCAATACTCTATCACTCATCTTTGCGGCGCTCCACGTATTGTGCGCAAATTAATTAAACAAGTCTCTGAGAATCAGAAATATACCGAACTCACAATTACGACAGGAGGAGCAACTCCGCCCCCATCATTAATTCAGGAACTCATAAAAATTGGTGTGCGATTCATCCATCAATATGGTCTTAGCGAAACCTATGGACCCTTTATTGTATGCGAAAAACAGGAAGAATGGGACAAAATGCCCTTTGATAGACAGGCAAAGTTTCTATTACGCCAAGGAGTTCCTTGTATTCATGCGGGGACGGGAATGCGAGTGGTTGACAAAGATATGCGAGATGTACCAAAAGATGGGCATACATTAGGTGAAGTAATAATGAAAGGTAATACTGTTTCAACTGGCTATTTTAAAAATCAAGAAGCCACAGAGCAAGCCTTTCGCAATGGTTGGTTCCATAGTGGGGATATCGCTGTTGTTCATTTAGATGGATACATTGAAATTCGTGATCGAATTAAAGATTTAATCTATGTAGAAACGGATCATGGGTGGGAGAATATATCGTCAATCGAAATAGAAAATTTTTTAAGTAGTCACAAATATGTTAATGAAGCGGCCGTGATAGGAATACCGACTAAAAATACTTCTCGTATTATAGCCTTTGTTGAAATTGCAAATAATTTATCAGTTAACGAAAAAGATTTGAAGGAGTTCTGCAACAAAGGATTGCCTGAATATAAATGCCCTGAAGCTTTTTATTTTAAAACACTTCCAAAAACATCTACCGGGAAGATTCGTAAAAATATACTTCTCGCTGATATTCTTCCAGATACGCTTGAACGCACTCTATGTTAAGGAAGTTAAGATAATTACATTTCAAGGCTTCCACTCAACTATGACCGGGAGCTATGGTATGGAGCGCAAGATTCTGCGTAAGGATGAAGCGCTGATGGAGACAGCCGCATTACTGATACCGCAAAAAGATGTCCGCCATCTGGTTAATGACAATAAAAGTTCAATTTTCAGCAACACGTGAGTGGCGGAATCTGGCAAAACGTCAGTATGGTTCTTACTTGGTGGCCGAAATTTCATTTTGGACGATGGTCGGTACAGATGCGAAACTGAAAGTGAAAGACTACCGATCAGATCGCGATTACTACAAAATTACCGAACGGAAGAACATCAATGAGCATTAAGGTTTTTTTGGTCATTTCCTGCATATTTGCCGTCATGTTAGCCGTTAATCTCGAAGTCCCTCTTTATCAGACTTACGCGCATACATCCGGTTATGGGGCTGGCTCGACAGCATTCGTTTTCTCTGCCTATTTATTGGGTTTGTTGCCCACCATGTTTTTTTTGGGAGGTATTTCGGATCGTATCGGGCGCAGAGAAACGTTAATTGTCGCATTATCCTTTGCGATAATGGCAACTCTTGTCATGATGATAAGTGCGACGATGTCCGCTTTATGGCTTGCAAGAATCCTCCAAGGGGTCGGAGCCGGATTAAGTCTGGGCGCAGGAACAGCCTATCTCTTGGAGTTAACGGATAAACCACACCATGTCCCTCTCTATACAGGATTTGCCACAACATTGGGAATCGGGAGCGGAGCTTTGATGACCAATCTTGCTTTATTCTACCGAAATACCAATATCCCTGTAAGTTATTGGACGACGGTCAGTATAACGTTGTTGTGTTTATTCTTCGTCCCGTTTTTACCTGAAACAAAAAAAATCCTGACGAGCAAGATAAGCCGGTTGCCTTATTTTCCCTCCGATACAGTCATTTATAGTGCGACGATCATGGTTGCGTGGTCTGTCACCGGAGTGATCATCGCACTTCTGCCTTTCATCCTGGAAAATCGTCATCTGGGAGCATGGACAGGGACTATGGTCTTCCTGGCCATATCAACAGGTGTTTTGGTTCAACCATTGGCTCGTCGTTTGTCTCCATTCCATTCGATAAAAGCTGGAATTGTTCTGGTTTCTCTCTCCTTTTTGTTTCTGTTCGTGGGCGCATGGCATGGCATGATCAGTGTGGTTCTGATTGGAGCAGCGCTTGGCGGAATATCTTCTTTTGGATTTTCCTATATAGGAGGTTTATCCGCCGTGATCCGTGCAAGTCGGAATGAAATCTCCCGTGCCGTCTCCGGATATTTTCTATCGGCATATTTGGGATTAGGCGTTCCAACGATTTTGGTTGGATCCCTGGGAAAAGTATTCGGGTTGTACTCTTCACTGTTTGCTTATGGCATTTTCCTGGTTATTTTCAATTCGGTTCTCTGGATCGGCATAAACTCCATAGAAAGGTAATCCTGCGGTAATTCCCCCAGCAAATAAAGGTATTCTGAAGTAGAATTTTCTTAAATGCGATTTGAGGTGCGTATTCCGGTGAACGTGACCGCTGATTCCGGCTATCGTGACCGCTTGCGCATGGTCTGATGTTACGCGGTTAAATTGTAATGCCTGCGGTCACGATGGGATAGTTTTTTCCTCCTTTTTGGT
>JAJYPN010000020.1 GCA_021795395.1 Pseudomonadota bacterium
CGATGCCTATTCGGGATTGGAAAGCTGCGCTAAATCGGTTTAATATCCAGTTTGAAGACCGGATGCCGCAGCAATAGAGAAAACCCGTTTACACAAAATCCAGGACACCCTCAATTAGTTCAACCGAAGTTGCACATGTCTACATCACTTTCTAATACGCGTTTTTGTACGTAAACCCTTTAAATATTGTTAATAAAATTATTTTTAGATCAAAGAATAACGACCAATTCTCAATGTAGTACAAATCGTATTCGATGCGTTTGTGCAAATCGGTGTCCCCTCGCCAATCATTGACCTGTGCCCAGCCGGTAATCCCTGCTTGAACCAAGTGTTTTTGCATGTAACCCGGAATCTCATATTTAAATTGATCAACAAATATTGGGCGTTCCGGTCTGGGACCCACAATCGACATATCTCCTCGCAGCACGTTGATGAACTGGGGAAGCTCATCTAGACTAGTTCGGCGCATGAATGCGCCCAAGGGAGTGACTTTTTTGTTTTTTGCATTACCCCATAAGATCCCAGCGTGTTCGACATCAACAGGCATTGAGCGGAATTTTAGAATATTAAATACCCTGCCATTCCAACTTAAACGCTGTTGCCGAAAAAATATCGGACCGGGAGAACTTAGTTTGACGCCTATCGCTAATGCCAGCATCAACGGACTAATGATCGCTAAAATCAGTACAGAAAGCAAACGGTCTTCCAGCCATTTAATTAGTCGATTAGTGCCCGTCATCGGGGTCACGCTTAAATCAATTATCGGCATAGAAAAAATTTCAGATATCCCGTGATTAATTAGAGACAAACCAAATAAATCCGGTACAAAGTGCACATTAGCTGTTGAAAGCCGCAATTGTGTGAGCAGGTCATGGAGATGTTCTAACGCATCCAGAGGAACAGCAATCCACACCACGTCTATTTGTTTCTCATTGACATAATCCAATAGTGCTTCAAGAGGGAGCGCTTGAATGTTAGTCGGCTTTTCTTCCGATGCGAAGCAACCGAACATCGCCAAAACATCAAAGCCAGCCCAGGTTTCTGTTTGGGCACGTCGAACCAGTTCTTTTGCAATGCTGCCACATCCAACTACTACCGCTGTGCGCCGATTAAACCCCATGTCTCTCGCCAAACGTAATAATCGATATACTAACAGACGTTCGAATGCTAGTAAGCCCGCGACAACGATTACCCAGGTTACCAGCCATATCCTGGAATACATCGCGCTCGACTTCATCAGCACCAAAAAAGTAAATAAACCTAGTAGCACCCAAAGCCACGCACTCAAAACGCGTAGCACAGCAGAAAATAAACTCTGAGCTCGCCAAGAATTGTAGACGCCCGTTAACGGAAAAATAACAGCTGTCGACAATACAGCAATGAGGATGAAGGTGTTGTATTCAGTTGGAGGGTAATAACCCTGCCAGGCAAAACGCCAGTCAAAAACTAAAATGCCACTTAAACCCACGGTCAGTGCATCCATTAAACGTGTAAAGAAAATAATTAGTTTAGTGTGGGACCGAAGAAAGGCAATGTGGGGCATAAATTTGTGATGACGCAAAGTGTATGAGGGCTAGGGAAAAAGCATATTTCCATTGATAACATTGCCCCCTTATTAGTTGATGGCATTGTTCTTTATTAAATTTGCGAGATTCTAACAGAAATAGAACTGGCTTAGTTTGTTTAAACACCTTTTTAGCGTTGTTAAGTATGCGTCCAGCCACTCAATCTGGATCGCCAAATTGAACCTAAGGAATGCGAAAATCGTTTAGCACTCCTGCGCTCTGGTCGTTGAACCAAGAAGAAAAACCTACTACAACGCGTTTACGCGCTTACTGGCGAGAACTTCATCCGGAGGAATTTGCCCAATCCGTCAGTGCTGCGTATTCCAAGGGTTGATGACAGTCAGGCCAGCGGCTTCAAAAGGGCCGGTGTCTCGCGTTGCAACAATCAAACCATGACGGGTGGCCGTGGCGGCAATGTAGCCGTCTGCGGGCGCAATAGCTTTCCCTTGCGCGCGCGCTCTGGCACGAAGCACAGCGTATGCTTCGGACGTTGCTGCATCAAAGGGAAGGATTCGGCCGACGAACAAAGGCAAAACGCGTTGCTCAAGACTGATGTGAAGGGTGTCTCTTCGTTTACCCGGCGCCAGCACCGCAATGCCAAAACGCAACTCAGCCAGGCTGATTGTTGACAGATAAAGTGTTTCGATAATTTGGGCGTCTATCCAAGTCAACACGCCAACATCACCAGTAAGCTTCAATGGTTCAGAAACGACGTTGGTATCGAGAAGAATCATTCAAAACTCATGGGTTCTGCGTGTGACTTGTCACGATCGATCTCAAGATCGAAACCCCCTGCTTGCTGGCCGATTTCAGCCAGCAAAGAACCCAGCTTAATCCGGCCCTCAGGTCGTGCGATGCTCTCAAGAATGGCCCGGACTTCGGCCTCGGTGCTTCGACCAGCCATAGCGGCGCGCACACGCAAAGCACGGTGCGTCTCCTCAGGTAAGTTACGAATAGTGATTGATGACATTTAGCATCCTTTCCTAATTGATCTCAATGATTGCATTATATTGGTCACGCAATCATTTTGCAAGGTGGCAACAGTAAGTGGCCACAAGGTGGGTTAAGGATACTGTTTGTTCGCAGTAACAGGTTGCTTGGGTCATGTGTTCGGGCTTGCGCTATTGAAAGACTCTCGGAATAAGTTTTGGTGAATACTGAGATGACGAATTGGATTTTTAAACGGATGTGTTTGAAGCGCTATTAATTTGTGGCGTGTGCCTTTCTAAGGCATGTAACACTCATCATAAAATGAGTACACAGCGAGTACACGGAGGGGAAAGTCATTAGATGTTAAAAAGCCTCGCATCGCTGCAAGGCTTATATTTGCTGGTGGCTGGGACGGGAATCGAACCTGTGACACGCGGATTTTCAGTCCGCTGCTCTACCAACTGAGCTACCCAGCCGCGAAGCCCGTCATTAAACCCTGAAAAGCGGGTTTAGTCAAGGTTTAGTCAAGGTTTCGTCATTTAGGTTTCGTCATTTAGGCGCGCTCACGAGTGGCATGCGCGCGGCGATGGTGGCGGTGCGGCGCAACAGACCGCGAGCGTTGCGGTGCAGGTCGTAATAGCGCGGGTCGGGCACCATTGCGGCGAGTCTTGCGGCTTGTATGACGGAAAGATTGGCCGCGGTAGTATGGTAATAATAATACGAAGCAGCTTGTGCGCCGAATACGCTATTGCCCCATTCGATCACATTCATGTAAATCTCCAGGATGCGACGTTTCCCCATCATTTTTTCCAGCATGACAGTAATGATGGCTTCTTGCAGTTTACGCCACGGCGTGCGCTGTCCCGAAAGGAACAGATTTTTGGCCAGCTGTTGCGTAATGGTGGAACCGCCGGCGACCAGTCTGCCTTTTTTCAGGTCTTTTTCCGCGGCATCGTGGATGCCTTTCCAGTCGAATCCGTCGTGCGTCAGGAATTTGGAATCTTCCGCCGCAATCAGGGCGCGTTTAAGATTATTGGATATCTGGTTGTAAGCTACCCACTTGAAGCGTAATTGCGCATCGGGATTTTTCTGCTGCAGGAGATTCAGTCGTTGATCCATGAATGCGCTGTGCGTCGGATTATGATCGATCCACCACCAGACATGCGCAAATATCCATAACTGGTATAATAGTATTGCGCCTGCAACGATAAGGAAGCTGCGTTTGATCCCCGTGTATATCATTTTCGATCAGACGGTCGATTGCTGCGGCGGTTAAGCACGGTTTGAGGAATTAGAGCGCAATTGGTCAATGACCGTTTGAGTTTGGGGCCTTAGCTTACGCCATAAATGGAACGCTTCCGCGGCTTGTTCCACCAGCATTCCCAAACCATCCGCGCATTGTGCGGCGCCATGACCTTGCGCGAAGCGTAAAAAAGGCGTGGGGTCCTTGCCGTACGCCATATCGTAAGCCAGGCTACCCGGCGCAAACAGCGTATCGGGCAACGTAATGTATTCTCCCGACAAGCCGGTAGACGTGGCATTGATCACGCAATCGAACTGCTGGTTTTGCAAATCCGCATAATCGCAGGCGGATACGTTGCCGTAAATCGCGAATCGTTCCTGCAGAGTATGCGCGCGCGCGCGGGTGCGATTGGCGATGACCAGACGCGACGGCAATTCTGCCAGTAGCGACGGCATGACGCCGCGCGCCGCTCCGCCTGCGCCGAGCAATAAAATTCGGCGGTGGGCGAGCGGGAAATATAGATTCTGCCGCAAATCGATGATCAGGCCTGCGCCGTCGGTATTGTCGGCCAATATCCCGGTATCGGTGAAAACGAGGGTATTGGCGGCTTGAGCAAGCATTGCACGTTCGGTATGCCGATCTGCGATACGGAATGCTTCTTCCTTGAATGGCACGGTGACGTTCACACCGCAGCCGCCATCGGTCTGAAACTTTCTTACCGTAACGGCAAAATCGGTTAACGGCGAGAGCAGCTTTATGTAACTGATATTCTGCCCGGTCTGTTGCGCAAAGGCGGTGTGGACGAGTGGCGATAGAGAGTGGGCAACCGGATTGCCGATTACCGCGTAATGATCGGTCACAAGCTCGCTTTCTATTTATGTAATGATTTATGTAATGTATCGGGTGATGGCATGACGGGTACGGCTTATTTTTGTCTCCAGGGCAAAGCTGCCGCTTTCCAGCCATTGATAACTCCGCGATGTCCCGCATTGTCCTTTTCGCCTTCGAAGCCCTCTGCGATATTATAAGCCGAGCCGTAGCCGGCAAGCTGGGCTGCGGTAGCCGCCTGATGCGATCGATGGCCGCTACGGCAAATAAACATGACCAATGCTTCGGTGTCCACTGCTGTTTTGAGCTGGGGGATGAAATAAGGATTGGGTTGCCAGTCTGGGTAGGTTTGCCATTCGAGCGCGATCGCGTTGTCGATAAATCCTACCAGATCGCGTTCGGCCTGACTGCGTACATCGACGATGATTGCGCCGGGCGCGTGTTCCATGAGATAAACAGCTTCCTGGGGAGTGAGCGTTCCCGAATAATTCAGACCGGCTCCGCTCGCACGTTGTTGAGCGGCATGCAAAATGGTGTTAAGCGTAGGCATGTCTGGTTACTCCCGAACAAAAAGATGTCAGATTATAGGGCATATTTCGTATCGCCGTCATTTGTCTATCGTGATTGCACTGTTATTGACCTGCCTGATATAACTCGGAAGCGATAACCGGTAAGTTGACGACTCAGTTGATTCAATATTTCAGATATGCACCAATATGAAGCGATTTAATTTTTTTTGCACATTTTTGGTGCTAGAAAGCTTATGTTTTTTTGCGCTGTACCTGTCGAATCTGCTTTACATAAACCGTACAGAGCAAGCATAATCTTACGCGCAACGGCATACTGCCACCTATCGGTATGTTTGGCATACAATCTGCTTGATCGTTGGGTTGTTTTAGCCGAAATCGTTTTGGATATTAATTTTGTACGAGGAGAATTTAATGGCTGTGGCCGACGTAATGCAGATGGTTAAAGATAACGACGTAAAATTCGTCGATTTTCGTTTTACGGATACACGGGGTAAAGAGCAGCATGTAACCGTTCCGGTCAAGCAGTTCGACAATGACAAATTTACCGACGGCCATGCTTTCGACGGCTCGTCCATCGCCGGCTGGAAGGGCATTCAGGCCTCCGATATGATATTGATGCCCGACGCCGACAGCGCCCGCATGGACCCTTTTATGGATGAATCCACGCTCATTCTGACCTGCGACGTCATCGAACCCTCCGACATGAAGGGGTATGATCGTGATCCGCGTTCCATTGCCAAGCGTGCCGAAGCCTATCTGAAATCGACCGGTATCGGCGATACGGCATATTTCGGGCCTGAACCCGAATTTTTCGTATTCGATTCCGTCACCTGGAAAACCGACATGTCGGGCAGTTCCGTGAAAATCAATTCCGAAGAAGCCGCCTGGAGTTCCGACGAGAAGTACGAAGGCGGCAATATGGGCCATCGCCCGGCCGTCAAAGGCGGTTATTTCCCCGTTCCGCCGGTCGACAGTCTGCACGACATTCGTTCCGCCATGTGTCTGGCGCTGGAAGAAATGGGCGTGCCGGTGGAGGTGCATCACCATGAAGTGGCGACTGCCGGACAATGCGAAATCGGCACAATGTTCAGTACCTTGACCAAGCGCGCAGACTGGACGCAGACACTGAAATACGTTGTGCACAATGTCGCGCATGCCTACGGCAAGACGGCGACTTTCATGCCTAAACCTATTGTCGGCGATAACGGTTCGGGTATGCACGTGCATCAATCGATCTGGAAAGGCGGCAAGAATCTGTTTGCCGGTAACGGTTATGCCGGTCTGTCTGAACTCGCCTTGTATTATATCGGCGGCATAATCAAGCACGCCCGCGCATTGAATGCGATCACGAATCCCGGTACCAATTCCTACAAGCGTCTGGTGCCTGGCTTTGAAGCTCCGGTCATGCTGGCGTATTCCGCCAGAAACCGTTCCGCATCGATCCGTATTCCTTACGTGCCGAGTGAAAAAGCACGGCGTATCGAGGTGCGGTTCCCCGACCCTTCCGCCAATCCTTATCTGGCTTTTACCGCGATGCTGATGGCTGGGCTGGACGGTATCCAGAATAAACTGCATCCTGGCGATGCGGCCGATAAAAATCTGTACGATCTGCCGCCAGAAGAAGAAGCAAAAATCCCCAAGGTATGCCATTCTCTGGAGATGGCGCTCGAAGCGCTCGATACGGATCGCGAGTTCCTGACGCGTGGCGGTGTTTTCTCCAACGAAATGATTGATGCCTATATCGAACTGAAAATGGAAGAAGTGACGCGTTTCCGCATGACGACCCATCCGGTCGAATTTGAAATGTACTATTCCTTGTAATCCCGGTAACGGGAAGCAGTGATGGAAGGGGCGGCTTTGCCGCCCCTTTTGATTTTGCGGGAGCAATGCGCTATGCAACACGATTGCATCCGGGGTAGGCTTGCCTTACACTCGGCATTGCTTTCCTGCAGGATGAATACATGAAATGGATAATTTTATTTTCGGCTTGCCTGACGGCGTCCGCTGCCTGCGCCGATATATATAAAAGCGTAGATGCAAACGGACAGGTCACTTACACCGATCATCCGATCAAAGGCGCGCATCGACTGAATCTGGGGCCGATGCCGGCCGCTACGCGAACAGTAAGGATCAATGGCGAGCGGAAAATTTTGCCCGCTGTCAATAACGGTTCCGGTTCGGGGGCGTTCCGGCGGATTGATGCCGGAACCCAGCATAAACGCGATAAAATCCGGCACGATATACTGCAAGGCGAACTGAATAGCGAAGAACAAGCGCTTACCGAGTCTGAAGCTGCAAAACACAGCGGCGAAAAATTGAATCGAGGCGAGTTGCCGAACAGTCCGGCGTATCTTTCACGTCTTGAAAAACTGGACGAGGCGATCAAACTGCATCGCGACAATATCACGGCATTACAAAAAGAACTGGGCAATTTGAAATAGTCTGCATTTTTTGGCAGCCGGTTTCAATTTTTTACAGTTTAAGACACTTGCTGGTTTGAAAATTGCTTGATCCTGGATTACTCTACTGTGAATAGCGATTTATGCCCTATTTTAATGCACGTCTCCCATGTCGATTTTTTAGACGAAGCGCATGGAACCGATAAATTTGCCATTCGCGGGCCTGGAATGGCTGGCAACTTCCGTTCTCGCGCTGGATGCAGACCGGTATGTCCGGTACATCAATCCGGCATGCGAAAATCTGTTGGCGTTAAGCGCGGTTCAGATCGTAGGCTTGTCTCTCGAAGCCATTTTTTTTCAGCCGGTCCAACTGCATTCGGCGTTGAATTATGCGATGGATAATAACGCCAGCTTTACCGAACACGAACTGAGCTTGCAACTCGGTGGAAAATCTTTGCAGGTGAGTGCGACCTTTACTCCGATCGAAAGTCGTGATGCGGCGTTCATGCTCGAATTTCAGCCTATGGATCAGAAATTGAAAGTGGTGCGCGACGAGCACATGCTCATGCAGCAGCAAGCGAACCGCGAACTGGTGCGTAATCTGGCGCATGAAATCAAGAATCCGCTGGGTGGGATACGCGGCGCTGCCCAATTGCTGGAACGCGAACTTTCCTCGGAAAATCGCGAATATACTCAAGTGATCATCCAGGAATCGGACCGGCTGCAGTCCTTGATGGATAAGCTGTTGACTCCGCATCGTTTGCCGCAGATCAGCGCGCTCAACATACACGAAGTCCTCGAACGGGTCCGCAGTGTAACGCTGGCCGAAATTCCCAAAGGACTCGCCATACAGCGCGATTACGACATCAGCATTCCCGAGATCGTGGGCGATCGCGAACAGTTGATACAGGTAGTGCTCAATATCGTGCGCAATGCCGTGCAAGCGGTGCAGGGCGCAGGCGAGATCCGTCTGTGCACGCGCATCGTGCGCCAAGTGACGCTGGCGATGAAGCGCCATCCGCTCGCCGTGCAGGTGCAAATCATCGATAACGGCCCGGGGATACCGGAAGCCATCCGGGACCGGATCTTTTTTCCGCTGGTGTCCGGCAGGGAGGGCGGTAGCGGTTTGGGACTCACGCTTGCGCAGACATTCGTCCATCAGCACCATGGGACAATCGAGGCCGAAAGCCGGCCGGGACGCACATGTTTTACCCTGTTATTTCCTTTAGACCTCACGTAGTTGTGCGGAGTACTTGACGATGGCCTTATCATGACAAAACCGGTTTGGATCATAGACGACGATCGTTCCATACGCTGGGTGTTTGAAAAAGCACTGCAGCGAGAAGGCATAAAATTCACCAGTTATGCTACCGTAGCCGAAGCTTGGGCGGCTTTGGAACGTAACATGCCGCAAGTCGTGGTGAGCGATATTCACATGCCCGGCGAATCCGGTCTGGAATTATTACAACAGCTCAGTGCGCGCTTCCCGAAATTGCCGGTCATTATCATGACGGCTTATTCCGATCTTGAATCGGCGGTGGCGGCTTTTCAGGGAGGCGCTTTCGAATATCTGCCCAAGCCTTTCGATGTGGATCATGCGATCGAACTGATACGCCGGGCGATAGACGAGAGCATGCGCGTCGACGACGCTGCCGAAGCGGTGCCGATAGATGGCGTGCCTGAAATTCTCGGTCACGCACCCGCCATGCAGGAAGTATTTCGCGCCATCGGTCGCCTGTCTCAATCGCATACCACCGTGTTGATCACTGGCGAATCGGGTACCGGTAAAGAACTCGTGGCATCGGCGCTGCACCGTCACAGCCCACGGGCCAGCAAGCCGTTCATCGCCTTGAATACGGCGGCTATTCCCAGAGATCTGCTGGAATCGGAGCTGTTCGGGCACGAACGCGGCGCGTTTACCGGGGCGGCGGTGCAACGGCGCGGCCGCTTCGAGCAGGCGGACGGCGGCACACTGTTTCTCGACGAGATAGGCGATATGCCCGCCGAATTGCAGACGCGATTGCTGCGCGTGCTGGCCGACGGGCAGTTTTATCGGGTCGGCGGCCATCAGCCGATCAAGGTCAATGTGCGCGTCATCGCTGCAACCCATCAGGATCTGGAGTCATGCGTCAAGGCCGGCACGTTCCGCGAAGACCTGTATCATCGGTTGAACGTGATTCGGCTGCGTTTGCCTGCATTGCGCGAACGCAGCGAAGATATCGCCCTGCTGGCTCGGCATTTTTTACAGAAAAGCTCGCAGGAACAAGGCATAGAAGCCAAAAAACTATCCGAAGCCGCATTGAAATATTTGAGCCAGTTCAGCTGGAGCGGAAACGTACGCCAATTGCAAAACGTGTGTCATTGGCTGACCGTCATGGCGCCCGGCAACAATGTGGATGTTTCCGATCTGCCGCCGGAAATCCTTAATGCCAATACTCCGGTTTCAGCACAAACCAATTGGCTGCAGGCGCTCAGCAACACGGCCGACGAAGCGTTAAGTCGCGGAGAAACCGGCATCATCGAAGGATTGACCCAATCGTTCGAGAGAACCCTGATCAATGTGGCGCTCAAACATACCGGTGGCCGCAGGATAGAGGCGGCGCATTTGCTGGGGCTGGGACGCAATACGCTTACCCGCAAAATTCAGGAATTGGGGCTGGAGGCCGAATAATAAAAAATTCATTTATTAATAATTGATACTATCGAATTTGTGTGGAATAATCCGGGTTGTGGGTGTTCTTATTTATCTGATCGATCCGGGGGTGGCTATGAAGCAAATTCGATTTTTAATGATATTATTAAGCTTGTTTATATTCACTGCGCAGGCTTTTGGCGATAATTCGACTAATAGCGGCTATAGTTCGCCCGCCGGTAATTATGGCAATGCTTATAATCGAACCGTCGGCACAAATCGCAACGCATATGGTCAACACAATACCAATGCCGTCCGCTCTCTACAGTCTTCACGCTCGCCCGGCTATTTCCCGCTCGGCTCCGATCTGCGGGACAAACCCGACCAGCATTCCGATGGCAGTAATTCGCGTTGGAAAGCAAATTGAAAGCGGTGATACGCAAGGCAGTCAGGAAAGCGGTACTGGCAGGAGTGTTGTTGAACGCATCGGCATGTGGCCAGTTCCACGAAGGCCCGGAAGCCGTGGCGGTTGATTATGTCACGGCCACGATGCAAGGGGATGCCGCGACGGTGGACCGAATGGTGTATTGGGGAGCGGACATTAAAGAGCACCCGAACGAAAAAATGATACTGGAGGGCAAAGTCAATTCCAGCGTCAAGAATATCGCGAAAAGAACCCGGGCTGCCGGCGGATTTAGCGGAGTCAAGGCGGTGAGCGTTCAATTACAAACTGTCGACGGGTACAAAATGGCAACGGTCATGGTGAAATATCGGCTGAATAACGGAGAATCCCATACCGAAGCGGTCAAAATGATAGAAATAAACGATAAATGGATGGCGAAAGTAGGCTGACTCATGGCGTACATCGTATTTCGAGCGGGCTTTGGTGTCGAGGCCCGTCTGATGCGCCAAAAAAATAAAGGCGTATGGACGCACGTCGGCCTGCTCGTGGATGGGGATTTTTTTGAAAGCGTCGCCGATACGGACGAATGTCCTGGCGGCGTGGTCAAAAGTGCTCTGGCGTGCTTTTGCCATGCGGGTAACGCTCACCGGGTTGCGCACTTACCCTTCTTCCTCGAAACCCAGCCGCGAAGATCGTTGAGGACCTGGTGCGAAAACCTGGCTGCCAGACAGTTGCCATTCGATACTACTTACGATCTTTCTACCGATGATAAAATGTACTGCAGCGAATTTGTGTATAAGGCTTTCCTGCACATCGGGATTGTTTTATGTAACGGCCCGTTCACCCAGCTTACCGTGCCTTTTTCCGGAGTAAAGCAGATTATCTTTCCTTTCGATCTGATTGGTAATCGGCAAATGAAGGAGGGTTTGCCGGTCAATAAATCCGGGAACGACGTTGCGCTAATATAAGTCTTCATTGTGCGCTGGCGCATCATTTCTATTGACAAATCCTGGAATGCAATTAACTCGGCAACGGTCTGTAAGATGAGACGCGACCCATGAAATTTCCACTAACTTCTTGCATATGATATCTTTTCAATAACCGATTAATAGAAACGACTGCGCACCAAATTCTCATTATGCAAAAACATGCCGACTGGCTAGTCTGGGGCAGAAATCTGCTTTCAATCTCGCAAAACGGTCTCACTTTTACCAAGGACCCGTTTGATCGGGAGCGTTTTGAAGCAATCGGAAAAATCGCCAAAGAAATGTTATCTGTGCACACGAATACGCCGTTAGAACGGTTGGACGGAATGTTTTTCGGCGAAAAGGGGTATGCCACACCTAAAATTGATGTTAGAGGCGCGTTATTCCAGGATGACAAGATATTATTGGTGCGGGAGATAGCCGATGGTTTATGGACGCTGCCCGGTGGGTGGAGCGACGTGGGCGATACTCCCAGCGAGTCTGTCGAAAAGGAAATTCTGGAAGAGTCGGGATTTATTGCCGCCACCCGAAAACTGGTAGCGGTATACGACCGGGACAAGCACGCGCATCCGCCATTGTTTTTCCATATCTATAAATTATTTTTTATCTGCGATATCGTTGGCGGCGCCGCGCAGACGAGCATCGAAACCGATGCCGTAAGTTTTTATGCGGAAAACGAATTGCCTCCCCTATCTACGCCGAGAGTAACGGAAGATCAGATACATACCCTGTTCAGACATTATCGCATCCCTGAATTAGCTACCGAATTCGATTGAATAATCTACAACTGATTCAATGCCACATGCGCACCGAAACCGTATTGGCCGGGTGCGACATCAGAACGTAACGTGAGTCTTGGTATATCGTACTCACCGGCATTCTGCGGGCGAAAAGGTATTGGAGCAGCTTTCCATAGATCATCCAGACGTTGACCAAGTTCTTCACAAATCCTCGAGAAGCGTATTTCGTCAGTTCGACTGCTCCTATAGATTACGAACGGAGGCAGGGTATCAAAGCCGGGGTAATACAAAATTCCGTGTTGGATTGGGAACAAAATATCGTCGATAGGGCCATTGATACCGCGCGGGCTGTAATGCGATTCCCAACCGCCTGCAGTGACGACCAGCATCGCACGTTTCCCAGCCATCATACCTTCTCCATAACGGTCACCCCAGTGTGCGTCAGAGTGTTCTCCTACACCATATGCGAAGCCATAAGCATAGACTCGTTCTACCCAGCCCTTAAGTATGGCAGGCATGGAGAACCACCATAAAGGAAATTGCAGGATAACTGCATTCGCCCATCGAAGCTTGTCCTGTTCGAGAGCGATGTCCTTGCTCTGTGTTCCCTGCTCGAAAGCCTGTTTGGAATTCAGAGATGGATCGAAGCGCGCATCAGCCTGCCTTTCCGTATTGTCATCAGCGTCGAGCGCAGCTTTCCATTTCATTGCATATAAATCTGATAGTTGTACAAAGTGTCCAGCATTTTCAAGTCGCTTGATTATGAAACTTTTGAGCGAGCCATTAAGAGATCTGGGTTCGGGATGGGCATAAATAAGAAGTATGTTCATGATTGGCTCTCCGTAACTTAATTGAGTGCACTTTAGAACTTTGCCAGGTATATTGGAAATGAATTCATAATATGGCAGGTATTGTTATGAGTAATACTCTTCGAAAACTTGATCTCAATCTATTGGTAACATTGGAAGCATTGCTGTTGGAACATAATGTAACCCGTGCAGCAGAACGACTGAATCTCTCTCAATCATCGGTAAGTATTCAACTCGCCAAATTGAGGGATGTTTTTAAAGATCCGCTATTGTTGCCCGGGCCACGCGGCATGCGTCCTACTGCGAGAGCTGAGGAATTGCGCGAGCCCTTGCGACAAGCACTTGATGCTCTTGAGCGGGCTGTTTTACCTGCTAGCCCATTTGATCCGGCTATAAGTAATAAGGTGTGGTGCGTTGCCGCGTCCGATTATAGTGAATCGACTATCTTGCTGCCAGTTCTGATCGGATTGCGTTCGGCCGCGCCAGGTACCCAATTGGCAGTTCTTGAAATCGTACCGTCAAATATCGTCAAGCAAACGGGAGACGGTAAAATTGATCTTGCTTTTCATGTTAGCGAGGAAGCGCCAGCCGACTTGCATTGCCGATTGCTGTTTATGGAACAATATGTTTTGGTAGGCCGCGTCGATCATCCATGCTTGGGAAAACGACCGACATTGTCACAATTTTGTAAATTCGAGCACGTGATCGTGTCGCCGGATGGGGGAGGCTTTTATGGAGTGACGGATAGGGCGCTATCCGAGTTAGGTTTGAAACGTCAAATTGTGCTTTCAGTTCCGCATTTCTTGTTTTTAAGAGCGGTACTGGAGAATACGGATATGGTGGCGATGATGCCTTCTCGCCTGGTGCGTGGAATCAGCTCTTTGCAGATTGTCGAGCCGCCTATTGATGTTCCGGGTTTCGAGATGGTTATGCTTTGGCATGAACGCTTGCATCGTGATCCTGCACATCGATGGCTGCGTGAGCATATCGTAAATTCGGTATAGTTGAATTCGCAACTGTGTCGTCATTTCAATCCATCGCCTACTTTCTATTTTTTTAAAATTCTATGCTTATTATAGATAAAGCATAGATGGTAAATCCTAATCCATTAACCGCTCGATCGCCTCTCGGTATTTTTCAGCCGTTTTGAGCGCTACGCTGTCGGGCAGCGCCGGAGCGGGCGGCTGTTTGTTCCAGCCCGAAGTTTCCAGCCAGTCGCGGACGAACTGTTTGTCGAAGCTGGGCGGGTTGCTGCCGGTGCGATATTCGTTAGCCGGCCAGAATCGCGAGGAATCCGGCGTCAAGGCTTCATCGATCAAATACAATTTATTATCGGCGTCGAGGCCGAATTCGAATTTGGTGTCGGCGATGATAATGCCGCGCGTCAAGGCGTACGCAGCGGCTTCGGTGTAAAGCGCGATGCTGGCATCGCGGACCTGGGCGGCGAGTTTTGCCCCAAGCAATGTTTCGGCATGCGCGTAATCGATATTTTCGTCGTGCGCACCCAGCTCGGCTTTGGTCGATGGCGTGAATAAAGCCTGTGGCAGTGCCGCGGCCTGAGCGAGTCCCGGCGGTAGCGAAATGCCGCAGACCCTGCCGGTGGCCTGGTATTCTTTCCAGCCGGAACCCGCAAGATATCCGCGAACTACCGCTTCGACCGGCAGCGGCCGCAATCGTCTGACAACCATTGCACGGTCGCGAACCTGGTCGTATTCTTCGAGGCTGACGACGGATTCCGGTACATCGCCGGTCAAATGATTGGGAATGATGCCGTTCAGTCGGTCGAACCAGAAATGCGACAGTTTTGTCAGCATGGCGCCCTTGCCGGGGATGGGGGTTGGCAGAACCGCATCGAAAGCCGACAGCCGGTCGGTGGCGATCATCAGCAGGCGATGGTCGTCGACGGCGTACAGATCACGGACTTTGCCGCGCGAAAGCAAGGGCAGGGAAGGGATATGCGATCGTAATAAAGCGGAGGACATGTGCCGTTTTTCTTTTGGGTAAATCGATATTATACCCAAGGCAAGGGACGATCGGCGTCGGCGTGGCAGAGCGGGTGCGATAATTGTTCGCCGGAGGACGGGATTTGGTCAGGCAGGCGGTATTTGCGGTAAAATATAATGATTATCTTCGATGAAATGAGTTGATGGTGGCTGAGCTGAATAAACCTTCCTTGTCCTATCGGGACGCCGGTGTCGATATCGATGCCGGAGATACGCTGGTGGAACGCATCAAACCCTGGGCAAAACGCACGATGCGCCCTGAAGTGCTGGGCGGTATAGGCGGCTTCGGCGCGTTGATGGGATTGCCGCAAAAATATAAAAATCCGGTGCTGGTTTCCGGTACAGACGGCGTCGGCACCAAATTGAAACTCGCTTTCATGCTCGATAAGCACGATACCGTTGGGATCGATCTGGTCGGCATGAGCGTCAACGATATTCTGGTGCAAGGCGCAGAGCCTTTGTTTTTTCTGGATTATTTTGCCTGCGGCAAGCTCGATATCGACATTGCCGAACAGGTCGTAAAAGGGATTGCACGCGGTTGCGAATTGGCCGGTTGCGCGCTCATCGGCGGCGAAACCGCGGAAATGCCCGGCATGTACCCTCCGGGCGAATACGATCTGGCGGGGTTCGCGGTAGGCGCGGTGGAGCGCGATGCAATAATCGGCGGCAGCGATATCGCTCCTGGCGACATCGTGTTGGGGCTGGCTTCCAGCGGCGCGCATTCGAACGGCTATTCGCTCATCCGTAGAATTCTCGAATTGGGTAAAATCGACCTGAGCGCCGATTTTGACGGAAGGCCTCTGGCGGACGTACTGATGGCGCCGACACGGATTTACGTCAAACCGGTTCTGGACTTGCTCGCCTCTGTGCCCGTCAAGGGCATGGCGCATATTACTGGCGGCGGCTTGACGGGCAATGTACCGCGTATCCTGGCAGAGCATTTATGCGCCGATATCGACGGCAACAGTTGGGCCATGCCGCCGTTATTCGGCTGGCTGCAACAAGAAGGCGGCGTGACCGATGCCGAAATGCACCGCACTTTCAATTGCGGTATAGGAATGGCGATCGTCGTCGCGGCCGAACATGCCGAGACGGCACATCGGCAACTGACCGCGTCCGGCGAAACCGTGTATCGTATCGGTCAAATACGCAAGCGCGCGGCGGACGACGCGCAAACCATCATCCATATTTAATTTGATTAAAAGGGCGTAGAAAAATGGCCAGAACAGTTCATTGCATCAAATTGGGTCGCGAAGCGGAAGGAATGGATTTTCCGCCCCTGCCGGGAGAATTGGGGCAGCGTCTTTATGCCAATGTTTCCAAGGAAGCCTGGGCTGGCTGGTTGCGCCAGCAAACCATGCTGGTGAACGAAAACCGTTTGAATCTGGCGGATATCAAGGCGCGTAAGTATCTGATGGAGCAAGTGGAGAAATATTTCTTCGGTGAAGGTGCCGATAAGGTGGAAGGTTACGTGCCGCCTGGCAAATAATACTTGCCGACTGATTCCCGCACCGCCGATCAGCATCACCTTTTTTATGGACCCAATGTGAAAAAAGTATTTATCAAGACCTTCGGTTGCCAGATGAACGAGTACGACTCGTCGAAAATGGCCGATGTCTTGCGTGTATCGGAAGGGCTGGTGCCGACGGACGATCCGGCGCAAGCGGATGTGATCCTGTTCAATACCTGCTCGGTACGCGAAAAGGCGCAGGAAAAAGTGTTTTCCGATCTGGGGCGGGTACGCTTGCTGAAATCTGCCAACCCTGACCTGATCATCGGTGTGGGCGGCTGCGTCGCCAGTCAGGAAGGTGCTACCATCTTGTCGCGCGCACCGTACGTCGATGTGGTTTTCGGCCCGCAAACGCTGCATCGTTTGCCGGCAATGATCGCGCAGAGACGAGCGAGCGGCAGGGCGCAGATGGATATTTCCTTTCCGGAAATCGAGAAGTTCGATCATTTGCCGGCGGCCCGGGTCGACGGCGCGAGCGCTTCCGTATCGATCATGGAAGGGTGCAGCAAATATTGTTCGTTTTGCGTCGTGCCGTACACGCGCGGCGAAGAGGTCTCGCGACCGTTCGACGACGTATTGACGGAAATTGCAATTTTGACCGCCCAGGGCGTCAAGGAAGTCAATTTGCTCGGGCAGAACGTCAATGCCTATCGAGGCGCGATGGCCGATGGCGATACCGCCGATTTCGCCCTGCTGCTCGATCATGTCCACGAAATTCCGGGCATCGAACGCATCCGTTATACCACCAGCCATCCGCGCGAATTCACGCAGCGACTGACGGCGGCTTACGGCGGTTTGCCCAAGCTCGCCGACCATGTCCATTTGCCGGTGCAGTCAGGTTCAGACCGGATATTGGCCGCAATGAAACGCGGTTATACCGCGCTCGAATACAAGTCTATTATCCGCGGCATACGCGAGCGCCGTCCCGATATCAGCATTTCATCGGATTTTATCATCGGTTTTCCGGGCGAAACGGAAGACGACTTTTCAGCGACCCTGGATCTGATCGAGAGTGTGGGTTTCGATATATCATATTGTTTCGTCTACAGTAAACGCCCAGGCACCTTTGCCGCCGATCTGGAAGACGACGTGACTGCGGAAGTCAAGCACAGCCGCTTGTTACGGGTGCAGCAGGCCATAGAGGATAATGTTCACCGCATCAGTCAGAAAATGCTCGGCAGCGTCCAGCGCATACTGGTCGAAGCGCAGGCAAAAAAGAATGCCGGCGAATTGGTCGGGCGCACGAGCAATAACCGCGTCGTCAATTTTACCGCGGATGCGTGCCTGATCGGCCGGTTCGTCGACGTGGAAATTACTTATGCGCGCACCCATTTATTGCGCGGCGTCGTGGTCTCGTGATGGAAATCTCGTTTACTCCGGTCGATAACGCGCGCCTGGCGAATTTATGCGGGACGCTCGAAGAAAATATACAGCAGATCGAGGCTGGCCTTGATGTCAATATTACCCGTCGCGGCGAACATTTTCATATCAGCGGCGAAACGTCGGCTACCCGTCAGGCGATTATGTTGCTCGAGCGATTTTATCGGCGCGCAGACGAACCGATCGATGTGGGCGATGTTCAGCTGGCGTTGGCGGAGGTTACGCATCAGGATTTCGATCTGACGGGAGATATTCCGGTAAGATTGCAGACGCGGCGTAACGATTTGCGTAGCCGTACGCCACGTCAGAATACCTATTTGACGCAAATCCAGTCGCACGATATCACTTTCGGCATCGGCCCGGCCGGTACCGGCAAAACCTATCTCGCGGTCGCGAGCGCGGTCGACGCGCTGGAGCGCGATCTGGTCAAGCGTATCATTTTGACGCGCCCTGCTGTTGAAGCCGGAGAGCGGCTGGGGTTTTTGCCCGGCGATCTGGCGCAGAAGATCGATCCGTATTTACGTCCCTTATACGATGCGCTCTACGAACTGATGGGCTCGGATAAAATGGCCAAGCTGTTCGAACGCAATATCATAGAAATCGCACCGCTGGCGTACATGCGCGGTCGCACCTTGAATCAGGCGTTCATTATTCTGGACGAAGCTCAGAACACGACGCCGGAACAGATGAAAATGTTCCTGACGCGCATCGGGTTCGGCTCCAAAGCCGTCATCACCGGCGATATCACCCAGGTTGATCTGGCGCGGCATCAAAAAAGCGGTCTGATCGATGCCGGCGAAGTCCTGCAAAATATACGCGGTATCGCTTTCACGCAGTTTCAGTCCGAAGATGTGGTGCGTCATCCGCTGGTGGCTCGCATCGTCAACGCTTATGAAAAACGCGATCAAGCTGTCTGATTCCCCACCCCGACAACCAACGGTACGGCCGCGATTGACGTTGTCGGTGCAGCGCGGCACGCGAGCGGTCGATGCCCCGAGACGGGCGGAAATTATCCGCTATGCGCGTGCCGCGTTCGAATGCGACGCCGAGATTACCGTGCGTATCGTCAATGAAAACGAAGGCCGTCAGCTCAATTACGATTATCGTCATAAAGATTATGCGACGAATGTGCTATCGTTTGTCTATCGGCATGACGTTAGCGTGCACGGCGATCTGGTGCTGTGCGCACCGATTGTCAGCCGCGAAGCGCAGGAGCAGGGCAAAAGCGTTGCGGCGCACTACGCTCATTTGATCGTTCATGGCATCCTGCATTTACAAGGTTACGATCATGAACAGGAAGCCGATGCGGTGTTGATGGAAGCGCGTGAAACAGACATTGTTACCGGGTTGGGATTTGCCAATCCGTATCTGGAAACGGAGTTGCAGAATCATGGATGAACCGTCTAAACCGAGCTGGTTTGAACGTTTGGGAGCATTGCTGACCCACGAACCCGAAACGCGGGATGAACTGCTGGATATACTCCAGGGCGCCTTTCAACATAATCTGCTCGATGCCGACGCCTTGTCGATGATAGAAGGCGTACTTCAAGTTTCCGAAATTCAGGTGCGCGATATCATGATCCCGCGTGCGCAAATGGATGTGATCGACATCAACGATGCGCCGGAAAAATTCATTCCCATCGTCATCGAAGCCGCACATTCGCGTTTTCCCGTATTCGACAAAAACAAGGACGACGTCATCGGTATACTGCTGGCGAAGGATTTGCTGCGCTATTACGCCGAGACCGGTTTTCATGTCCGCGAGATGTTGCGTCCGGCGGTATTTATTCCCGAATCCAAACGGCTGAACGTATTGCTCAAGGAATTCCGTGCCAGCCGCAATCACATGGCTATCGTCGTCGACGAATACGGCGGCGTCGCCGGGTTGGTGACGATAGAGGACGTACTCGAACAGATCGTCGGCGATATCGAGGACGAATACGACTTCGACGAAACCGAAGACAACATCATTCTGGATCGTGGCGGCCGCTACCGGGTGAAAGCGATCACCGAAATCGAGGACTTCAACGAAATCATGGGCACCGCCTTGACCGACGAGGATTACGATACCATAGGCGGTCTCGTCGTCAACCGGTTCGGGCACATGCCCAAACGCGGCGACACGATCGTGTTCGACGGCCTGAAATTCGAGGTATTGCGCGCCGACAGCCGCCGCGTGCATACGCTGCTGGTCGAGAAAAAGATGCCGGTTCCGGTGGTTTGAATCAATGTGAGCCTATTTATGCGAGCCCGCAAGACGAAATCCCGGAAGGAAGCCCTTAAGTCTCGGTGCAATTATCCGGGAGCTCAAACTCACTTTTTCTTGCAAAAGCTTGATCTGGTCTATAAGCTCGACCAGCTTAACCTGGAGTAAGATGATATGCGCGAATATGGCGTTTATGAAGCTAAAACAAAATTACCTGATTTGATCAAGCAGGTTCATCATGGCGAGCGCATCACGATTACCTATCGCGGCAAGCCAGTCGCTGATCTGGTTCCCAGCGCCAATTGGATTGCCCAGCAGACGGCAGAGGCGATTGCGGCGATCAAGGCTATGCGTAAAGGTAGCATCGATCAGCCGGAATTCATTGCAATGCGATTGCGCGGTCGCCGCTGATGAATAGTGAGTTTGTGTTGGATGCTTCGGTAACCCTGCGTTGGGCTCTGAACGATGGGTCCATTGCGGATCGCGAGTATGCCGACCAGGTGCTTGATGCGTTCGGCTCCGCCTGTGCGTGGATTCCGGCTTTATGGTACACGGAAACGATACACGTGCTGCGTTGTGCCGAAGATGCCGGCAAGCTCGGCGAATCCGCTGGTGGAATTCGTCTATCGTTTGTCGCAACTGCCCATCAAGCTGGATATAGCTACGCTTTCCGACATACAGCTAGCGGTCGCGGCCATGTCGAGAGAATATAAACTGTCGGATTATGATGCCCAATACCTGGAACTGGCGATAAGGCGAAATTTGCCCGTAGCGACCTTGGATAAGGATTTGCGCAAGGCCGCATCGAAAGCCGGTTTGCCGATTTATTTATTGCAGGAAGAACGTTAGGTTAGCTTGACAAGAGGGGGTCGCCGAAAATCAAGCACATGGCCATAAAAAATCCCCATACGTCATGACGACTATGGGGATTGCAGTAATGAAATTGCAGGCTAGTGTTTATTTAACCACAGCGTTCAACTCGCCTTTGGCATACTTGGCAGCCATTTTTTCCAGATCGACCGGTTTGATCTTGCTGGCTTGACCGGCGGAACCGAATGCTTCGTAACGCAAGCGGCAGATTTCCTGCATGGCTTTGGTGGAAGCCAGGAGGAATTTACGCGGGTCGAATTCGGATTTGTTTTCAGCGAGGAATTTGCGTACCGCACCAGTGGAAGCCATGCGCAGATCGGTATCGATATTGACCTTGCGTACGCCGTGCTTGATGCCTTCGATGATTTCTTCTACCGGCACGCCGTAGGTCTCGCCCATGTCGCCGCCGTACTCATTGATGATTTTGAGCCATTCCTGCGGTACCGACGAAGATCCATGCATTACCAGATGCGTATTGGGTATGCGTGCGTGAATTTCCTTGATGCGGCCGATAGCCAGGATTTCACCCGTGGGCGGACGAGTAAACTTGTAAGCGCCGTGCGAGGTGCCGATGGCGATAGCCAGGGCATCGACGCCGGTTTTCTTGACGAAGTCCGCGGCTTCTTCCGGATCGGTCAGCAATTGCGAATGATCCAGCGTGCCTTCGGCGCCGACGCCGTCCTCTTCTCCGGCCATGCCGGTTTCCAGCGAGCCCAGGCATCCGAGTTCGCCTTCGACGGAAACGCCGACTGCATGAGCGATTTCCACCACTTTACGCGTGATTTCAACGTTGTATTCGTAGCTGGCCGGCGTTTTTGCGTCTTCCTTGAGTGAGCCGTCCATCATGACGGAAGAAAAGCCGTCGGCGATGGAACGTACGCAAACCGGCATGCTGGCGCCGTGATCCTGATGCATGACGACAGGGATATGCGGATAGGCTTCGACCGCAGCGGTGATTAGATGGCGCAGAAAGCTGGCGCCGGCATATTTGCGCGCGCCGGCCGAAGCTTGCATGATCACGGGACTGCCGCAGGCGTCCGCGGCTTGCATGATGGCATGCACTTGTTCAAGATTGTTGACGTTGAATGCGGGTAAGCCGTAGCCATTTTCCGCTGCGTGATCCAGTAATTGACGTAACGATACGAGTGCCATTGTTTAACTCCTTGAAATAAATAACATTAATTGATTCTGGATTTGTATTCCCCGACTTTGACGATTTTCATGGTATTGGTGCCACCTGCTTGACCGATGGGCTCGCCTATGGTGAGCACGATCAGATCGCCTTCGCGTACTGCGCCGCGACGTCTCAGCTCTTCTTCTGCCTCTATCAGCAGCTCGTCGCGATTTTTGGTATCCTGCTTGAAATTGATGGGATAAACCCCGCGATATAACGTTACTTTACGCCGCGTAGATACCTCCGGCGTCAGCGCATAGATGGGTACCGCCGTACTGATGCGCGACATCCATAAACAGGTCGAACCGGATTGGGTCAGGGCGGCGATGGCGTGTACGTTTTCCAGATGCGTCGCCGTGAAAATAGCCGCCAGCGCAACCGATTCGTCGACGCGATCGACCACCGTGTCGAGCCGTTTGCTGTTGAATTCCAGTTCCTGTTCCAGTTCCTTCTCGGCTTCGATACAGACTCGGTGCATGGCCGCGATCGCTTCGACCGGATACGAACCTGCAGCGGTTTCCGCCGACAGCATGACGGCATCGGTACCGTCGAGCACGGCGTTGGCGACGTCGGAGACTTCTGCCCGCGTCGGGATGGGGTTCTGGATCATGGATTCCATCATCTGCGTGGCGGTAATGACGGGTTTATTGTATTTACGCGCCACTCGTATCATTCTTTTCTGCAAGGCAGGAACGGCGGCATCACCGACTTCCACCCCCAGATCGCCGCGCGCCACCATGATCGCATCGGCGGCGAGCACGATTTCTTCCAGCGCTTCGATGGCTTCGGCGCGCTCGATCTTAGCGACCAGCATGCCGTGGCCGCCGGCCTCTTTCAACAGCCGACGCGCCAGATGCATGTCGTCGGCGGAACGCGGAAAGGAAATGGCGATGTAATCGGCCTGCAGTGCAGCGGCGGTTTTCAGGTCTTCGATGTCCTTTTCGGTCAGCGCTGCGGCCGAAAGTCCTCCGCCTTTTCGGTTAATACCCTTGTTGTTGGAGAGTATGCCGCCCTGGATGACCTGACAGATGATTTCTGCGCCGCGTACTTCCTCGACCCACATTTCTATGCGACCATCGTCGAGCAGCAAGGTGGCGCCGCGTTCCAGATCCTTGGGCAGATCCTTGTAATCCAGTCCGACGCGTTCCTGGTTGCCGAGCGTGCAATTGGCATCGAGTATGAACTTGTCGCCGGTGGCCAAGGTTATTTTATTGTCGGCAAATTTGCCTACGCGTATTTTGGGCCCCTGCAAATCGGCCAATACGCCGATGGCCCGTCCCCGGGCCCGAGCCAGCGAGCGTACCAGTTCGGCGCGGTCGATATGATCCTGGGCCGTACCGTGAGAAAAATTCAGGCGTACTACATCCAGGCCGGCTTCCATCATTTTGTCTAATGTTTTGGCATCGTTGGAGGAAGGTCCCAGCGTCGCGACGATTTTGGTTCTGCGTATCATGTGATGTGCCAATCCGGTTATGCCTATCGAAAAAAGGGTACAGCTGCAAAGAGGTTACTGCCTGGTCGATGCACGCTGTTCCAGAATGTCCACCGCAGGCAATTTCTTGCCTTCGAGGAATTCGAGGAAAGCGCCACCTGCCGTCGAAATATACGAAACCTTGTCATAGATATCATATTTCTGGATAGCGGCTATCGTATCGCCGCCTCCCGCCAGCGTAAACGCAGCAGTATTGGCAATCGCCTCGGCGATCGTCTTCGTGCCGGCGCCGAACTGATCGAATTCGAATACGCCTACCGGTCCGTTCCACACGACCGTACCGGCTTTCATGATGATGTCGGCGAGTTCCTGCGCGGATTTCGGGCCGATATCGAAGATCATGTCATCATCGGCGACGGCGTCGGTATTTTTCAGTACCGCCGGTTCATGGGCGTCGAATTTCTTGCCGCAAACGACGTCGGTGGCGACCGGGATCGTCGCTCCGCGTGCGGTCATTTTTTTCATGAGCGCTTGCGCCACGGGAATCAAATCGTCTTCGCACAGCGATTTGCCGACATTTTTGCCGGTGGCGCGGATAAAGGTATTGGCGATCCCGCCACCGACCACCAATTGATCGACTTTTTCCGATAAGGCTTCGAGCACGGTCAGTTTGGTGGAAACCTTCGAACCGCCGACGATCGCTACCATCGGTCGGGCTGGATTCAACAAGGCCTTGGTCAGGGCGTCGAGCTCTTCGGTCAGTAATATGCCGGCCGCGGCGACAGGCGCAAAACGTGCGACTCCGTAGGTCGAGGCTTCGGCACGGTGCGCTGTGCCGAATGCGTCCATGACAAACACATCGCACAATGCAGCATATTTTTGCGCGGTGGCATCGAGGTTTTTCTTTTCGCCCGCATTGAAACGCACATTTTCCAGCAACACCAGTTCGCCTGTCGCGACTTCAACGCCGCCGTCTATCCAGTCCCTGATCAGCCGCACTGGTTTGCCCAGTTTCGCCGCCAGAACGTCGGCTACCGGTTTGAGCGAATTGTCTTCGGAGTATTCGCCCTCGGTCGGACGGCCCAGATGCGAGGTGACCATCACTTTGGCGCCGGCTTTCATGCAGTATTCGATAGTACGCATCGACGCGGTAATCCGTGCGTCGGAGGTGACCTTGCCGTCCTTGACGGGCACATTCATATCGGCACGTATCAATACGCGCTTGTTTTTGAGATCCAGTTCGGTAACACGAATGAAAGTCATGTAAATCTCCTGATTGGTAAATTTTAAGGATTGGCTTATGTCAGTCCTTAAAGCTCACGTGCGGGACGTTGTTGCTTGTGCAACGGTTCGATCTGCGCGAACCGTTGCACTTGAGGTCCGGGTCGGTTCCCGGAATTATAATGTTAACGGGCGATGACCCGTACCATTTCCAGCACCTTGGAGGAATAGCCCCACTCGTTGTCGTACCACGCCACTACCTTGACGAAGGTACTGTCCAGCGATATGCCGGCATCGGCGTCGAAGGTGGAGGTGCAGCTCTCACCGCGAAAGTCGGTGGAAACCACTTTTTCCTTCGTGTATCCGAGGACGCCTTTCATCGGGCCTTCCGATGCGGCTTTCATCGCTGCGCAGATCTGCTCGTAGGTCGCTTCCTTATTCAGCTCCACCGTCAGATCGACGACCGATACATCTGAAGTCGGGACGCGAAAAGACATACCGGTAAGCTTTTTGTTCAGTTCCGGTATCACTACGCCTACGGCCTTGGCCGCGCCGGTACTGCTGGGGATGATGTTTTCCAGAATGCCGCGACCGCCGCGCCAGTCCTTGTTGGACGGGCCGTCCACAGTTTTTTGCGTTGCCGTAGCCGCATGTACGGTGGTCATCAGTCCACGCTTGATGCCGAAGCTGTCGTTCAGCACCTTGGCGACCGGCGCCAGGCAATTGGTCGTGCAGGACGCATTGGAAACGATGTTCTGTCCGGCATAGGAATCATCGTTGACGCCGTAGACGAACATCGGCGTGTCGTCTTTGGATGGTGCCGACATGATGACTTTTTTGGCGCCTGCGGTAATGTGCGCGGCACAGGTTTCCTTGGTCAGAAAGAGGCCGGTGGACTCGACTACCACGTCGACGCCAACGTCGCCCCACGCCAGTTCGGCCGGATTCTTGATCGCCGTCAGGCGGATCTTCTTGCCGTTGACGATCAGCGTGGTACCGTTGACGGCGATATCGCCGTCAAACAGTCCGTGCACCGAATCGTGCTTGAGCATGTACGCCAGATAATCGGGTTCGAGCAGATCATTGATCGCGACGATCTCGATATCCGGAAAATTCTTGAGTGCCGCGCGGAACACCATGCGACCGATACGGCCGAAGCCGTTGATCCCTACCTTAATTGCCATTGCTGCCTCCTGCCAAGTTGAAAAATCCGTTCCGTACGGACATGACCGCGACATGCTGCGTCATCGCTGCATGTTTTGTTGCAGTCAGGCGACGGTATCTATTTTTTTTACAGAACACCTTTGACGGTATTCACCACATTCTCCACGGTAAAGCCGAAATATTTGAACAGATCCGGCGCAGGCGCGGATTCGCCAAAGGTATTCATGCCTACCACGCCGCCTTCCAGACCGACGTATTTACGCCAAAAGTCGGTAACGCCGGCTTCGATTGCCACGCGCGGTATGCCTTTGGGCAATACCTGACTTTTGTAGCTGTCGTCCTGACGATCGAATACGTTGGTGGACGGCATGGAAACCACGCGCGCCGCAATGCCCTGTTCCGCCAGCGCGGTCTGGGCGTTGACCGCCAGTTCGATTTCGGAGCCGGTCGCAATCAATACGACTTTAGGATCGGCCGCGTCTTTCAGCACGTAACCGCCGCGTGCGATATTGGCGATGGTAGCATCGTCTCTATTCATGAAGGGCAGATTTTGCCGGCTGAATACCAGGCTGGTCGGCCCGGTGGAGCGGCTGATTGCCTGGCCCCAGGCAACGATGGTTTCCACCGTGTCGCAAGGACGCCAGACGTCCATGTTCGGGATCATGCGCAAGGTAGCCGTCTGTTCGACCGGTTGATGTGTCGGGCCGTCTTCGCCCAGGCCGATGGAATCGTGCGTATAGACGAAGATGACGCGTTTTTTCATCAAAGCACACATGCGCAGAGCGTTGCGCGCGTATTCCGAGAACATCAGGAAGGTGCCGCCGAACGGCAGCACGCCGCCATGCAGCGCCATGCCGTTCATGATGGCGCTCATACCGAATTCACGCACGCCGTAAGAGATGTAATTGCCAGTGCCCTTGCCGTCTACATGGCGGCAACCCGTCCAGTTGGTCAGGTTGGAACCGGTCAGGTCGGCGGAGCCGCCGAGAAATTCAGGCAACGCGGGCGCCAGCGCATTGATGGCGATCTGCGAGGCTTTGCGGGTGGCGACGGTTTCGCCTTTGGCGTTGATATCGGCGATGGCTTTGGCCAGTACTTCGTTCCAGTTCGCCGGTAGGTCGCCGGCCATGCGGCGTTTGAATTCGGCCGCTTCGGCGGGATAAGCGCGAGCGTATTCGGCGAATTTGTCGTTCCAGGCCTGTTCGAGATCGGCGCCCCTGGCTTTGGCATCCCAGCCCGCGTAAATGTCGGCCGGTATTTCGAACGGCGGATGGTTCCAGCCGAGGTTCTTGCGCGTCGCTTCGATTTCTGCGGCGCCCAGCGCTGAACCGTGTACGTCGTGACCGCCCTGTTTGTTGGGCGCGCCCTTGCCGATGACGGTTTTGCAGCAGATCATGCTCGGCTTGTCGGTGACGGCCTTTGCCGCCTGCAGCGCGGCTTCGACCGCGGCGCTGTCGTGACCGTCCACGTTGGCGATGACATGCCAGCCATAGGCTTCGAAACGTTTGGGGGTGTCATCGGTAAACCACCCTTTAACATGACCGTCGATGGAAATGCCGTTGTCGTCCCAGAATGCGATCAGCTTGCCCAGACCCCAGGTTCCGGCCAATGCGCACGATTCATGCGAAATGCCTTCCATCAGGCATCCGTCGCCCAGAAATACATAAGTGTGATGGTTGACGATTTCGTGACCGGGCTTGTTGAATTCGGCAGCCAGCAGTTTTTCCGTCATCGCCATGCCCACGGCGTTGGTTATGCCCTGTCCCAATGGACCGGTAGTGGTTTCTACGCCGGGGGTATAGCTGAATTCGGGATGGCCCGGAGTCTTGGAATGCAACTGGCGGAAACGTTTGATTTCTTCCATCGGCAGATCGTAACCGGTCAGATGCAGCAGCGCATAGATCAGCATGGAACCGTGACCGTTGGACAAGACGAAACGGTCGCGGTCTATCCACATCGGATTGGCCGGATTGTGTCGCAGATGATGGTTCCATAGCACTTCCGCGATTTCCGCCATGCCCATGGGAGCGCCCGGATGGCCGGATTTGGCCTTTTCCACAGCATCCATGGCCAGCGCGCGAATGGCGTTTGCAAGATCAGTACGAGTTGCCATTGTTTTTTCCTTGGAAAATAAAAAATGAGGTGATGCGATGCCGCCAAAGTTCCTGATTATCGCCGACATGATAAATTTCAGCAAGCCCGATAGCCGCAGCCTGGCGTCGCGTACTTAAAAAAGTTTTGATAATTCAACCCGTAGCGTATTTACCCATAGGCGAATGGCAAATAACCCGGAAATAATTAATCCTTACAGGCTTAATCTGGCTGAACTAACGGTCAGCTGCCGTTTCCAGGTTCAACAGTATGGTGGATTTTTCAGGTCGGCTTTGACTATCCAGTCGCACCACTCACCGAACAGATCTTCGCCGAGTGCCGCTATAACCGCGCGTTGCCAGGGCTGGTCCGCCCAGAAATCGCGGTGCGTGAGTGTGCAGCAATGACCGCCGGCTTCTTCCAGAATGAGGCATCCTGCCGCATAATCCCAGAGCTTTTGGCCGCCGTGCAAATATACGTCGAGACGTCCGGCCGCGACATAACACCAGTCCAGCGTGCTGGCGCCGAAGTTGCGCTGCGAACTGTAAGGTGGATGCAGCGCGATTTGCGCGGTGATATTGTTGCTGATTCGTTTGAGTTCCACCCCGGCCAGACTATGCCGCAGATCGGTCGAGCGCGTCATGATCGGCAGCGGCTTGTCGTTCAGAAAAGCGCCACGGCCGCGCTCGGCATAAAACAGTTCGCCGGTTACCGGGTCGTAGATCGCGCCCAGCACGCTGCGGCCGGCTTTCATCAGGGCGATCGAGACGGCGAAATAGGGGATGCCGTTGACAAAATTGGAGGTGCCGTCGATGGGGTCGATGCACCACAAACCATCCCGGCCGGCTTCCCACAGGCGTTTTTGTTCGGCTTCCGTCATTTCTTCGCCCAATACCGGGTAGGGCGCGAGCCTCGATAATTCGGCGACGAGCGCGTTCTGGCATGCCAGATCGGCTTCGGTAAACAGACTGCCGTCGCTTTTACGGCTATGCGCGACCTTGAGGTAGCGCGGCATGACTTCCGCATGCGCGACGCGCTTGATTATGGCCAGGACTTGATTGAGCATGCTGAGATGAGAATGAGATGGACAGGTTCAGGAAACGGATTTCCATTTGATGGAGCAGCCTATGCTGGGTATTTGCTCGGCTGGTCCCTTTTGAGTTTCGGCGATCTCGCGCATCGCTTCGAACAGGTCGCGGCGCACGTTGCCGGCAGCGGTGGTTTTGCGCGAAGCGTCGAATCTCCCCCGATACTGGAGTTCGCCTGCGCGGTTGAAGCCAAAAAAATCCGGCGTGCATATGGCATCGTAATTGCGGGCGACTTGCTGCGATTCGTCCATGACGTATGGGAAAGGGAAATCGAATTCGGCGGCGACCTTGACCATGTTGTCGAAGGAATCTTCCGCATATTCCGCCGGGTCGTTGGACATGATGCCTATGCTGTTGATGCCGTAACGGTCCCGCAGTTCGCGGCAATCGCGCACCAGACGCGGCCGTATCGCCTGCACGTAAGGGCAATGGTTGCAGATGAACATGACCAGCAGACCGTTTTCGCCCATCACCGTGGATAAGGTATGGCGTTTACCGTCGACGCCGGGCAGATCGAAATCGGGCGCGGGCCAGCCGAAGCGGCAAACGGGCGTTTCCAGACTAACCATTTTTACTCCTGGTAAATAATTCCTGATTCAAGCGACCCTGCGCGATGTAAGAGCGATGCAGATGAGGCGAAAAAGCCAGAGACACTCGATTGTACAAGGAGTGCTTGGCTTTTGCCCGCTTTTTACGCAATACGAGCGAGCGCAGTAATCGTGCAAAGGCCTTTTTAAGAGTTATCATATCATGTAAGCCACTTTTATAATGATAGTCATGCCGCGTTTTTATATTTTGAAAGCTCCGGTGACCGATACGCTTTATGTCCTGCCTGCGCAGGCTGCGCATCATGCCGCCCGCGTGCTGCGTATGGCGGCGGGCGAGGAACTCGTATTGTTCGACGGCTCCGGGCGGGAATGGCGGGCGACGGTCGCGCGCATCGACAAGCGCGAAGTCGTCGTAAATGTCGGGGAAAGCAGCGCGATCAGCCGCGAATCGCCATTGTCTATCGTCCTGGCGCAGGGGATATCCAGCGGCGAGCGCATGGATTTTACCTTGCAAAAGGCGGTTGAACTGGGAGTAACGCGCATCCAGCCGATCGCCTGCGCGCGCAGCGTTGTGAAACTGGCAGGCGAACGCGCCGACAAACGCCGCGAGCATTGGCAAAATCTGGTTGTCGCGGCATGTGAGCAGTGTGGTCGGAATGTTGTTCCCGAAGTCGCGCCGGTGCAGAGTTTGCTGGTGTGGCTAGGCAGCTTGTCAACGTTGCGATCCGGTATCATCCTTGACCCCGCAGCGGAGGGAACCCTGCATACGCTCCCGCCGCCGCAGACGGATATGGCGATACTGGCCGGTCCGGAGGGAGGTTTTACCGCCGAAGAATATCAGCGGGCTGCAAGCGCAGGATTCGTTTCGATCCGGCTCGGGCCGCGTATTTTGCGTACAGAGACCGCCGCGCTGGCGGCATTGAGTGCAATACAGGTTTTGTGGGGGGATTTGTAACAAACCGGGTGCTAAAGTCATGCCATTGTTATAATCCGGGTTGGACCAAATTGGATCGATATTTACATATGGTGAGCCGATGTCTTCTACTGCTTTCGTACACTGGTTTCGCGCGGCTGCGCCGTACATCCACGCCTTTCGCGGCAAAACCTTCGTGCTGGCCTTCGGCGGCGAGGTGCTGGTGGACGATCAGTTCACGCGCCTTGCACACGACCTCAATCTGCTCAATAGTCTGGGCGTGCGTCTGGTGCTGGTGCATGGCGTGCGCCCGCAGGTCGAGGCGCATCTGACCGAACGTCAGGCGGAAATCCGTTATGTAGACGGCTTGCGCGTCACCGATGAAAATGCGTTGGCCTGCGTCAAGGAAGCTGTCGGTGAAGTGCGGGTGGAAATCGAGGCCTTGCTGTCGATGGGTTTGCCCGACAGTCCGATGGCGAATGCCGATATCCGGGTGGTATCCGGCAATTTTGTCACGGCGCGTCCGCTGGGAGTGCGGAACGGCGTGGATTTACTGCATACCGGCGTCGTACGCAAGATCAATGCGGCGGCAATCCGGCAGCGCCTCGAAGATAACGACATGGTGCTGTTATCGCCGTTGGGGTATTCGCCGACCGGCGAGATTTTCAATCTGTCGCTGGAAGATGTAGCCTCCGCTGCTGCGACCGCGTTAAAAGCCGACAAGCTCGTTTTTTTGATGGAAGAGGACGGCATATTATTAGACGATGGCGATTTGCTGCGTTCGTTGACGGTGCCGGAAGCCGAACAGCTGATGGCAGAACACAATGATTTGAGCGATGATGTCGCCTATTATCTGCCCTGCGCCATTCTGGCCTGCCGGCAAGGAGTAAGTCGGGTGCATCTGATCAACCGGCATGTCGACGGCGCGCTGCTCAGCGAACTGTTCACCCATGACGGCGTGGGAACGATGCTGGCGCCGGCGTCGCTGGAGACATTGCGCCCCGCCAGCATCGAAGACGTGGGCGGCATCCTGCAATTGATCAGCCCGCTGGAAGAGGACGGCACGCTGGTGCGGCGTTCGCGGGAACGGCTCGAAATGGAAATCGAACGCTTCATTGTGCTCGAACACGACGGTCGTCTGATCGGCTGCGCGGCCTTGTATCCGTTTGCGGAGGAACGGGCAGGCGAACTCGCGTGCCTGACCATACACCGCGATTTTCGCGGCAATGGAAATGGGGAAATGCTCCTCGAGGCGGTGGAAAAAGCGGCGCGTGCGGCGCGTTTTGACCGTTTGTACGTGCTCACTACACATACCGCGCACTGGTTTGTCGAACGGGGTTTCGCCAGCGCGAGCGTCTCCGATCTGCCGGCACAGAAGCAAACCCTGTATAACTATCAGCGCCGTTCCAAGGTTTTCGTCAAGCATTTATGAGCGCGATTTGATGCGCTTTGCGCCCATAGGCGGCCGGTTTCGTTGTAGAATGGCAGCCTCTCGCTTTTTGGGTTCTTATTGTGATCGCTACGCAAGGTATTACCATCCAGTTCGGCGCCAAGCCATTGTTCGAAAATGTAACAGTCAAGTTCGGCGACGGCAACCGCTATGGCCTGATTGGCGCCAACGGTTGCGGAAAATCGACGTTCATGAAGATACTTGCCGGACAGCTCGCGCCGACCTCCGGTCATGTGGCGCTCGACAAGGACGATAAACTGGGCTGGCTGCGGCAGGACCAGTTCGGTTACGAAGACCAGATCGTACTCGACGTAGTGATGCAGGGCGATGCCGACCTGTGGGCGGTCAAGCATGAAAAGGACAGTATCTACGCCAAACCTGACGCGACCGAGGAAGATTATCTGCATGCCGCCGAACTCGAAGGCGAATTTGCCGAAATGGACGGTTATTCGGCCGAAGCGCGCGCCGGCGAATTATTGCTGGGCCTCGGCATTCCGAGCGAGCAGCACAGCGGCACCATGCAAGCCGTGGCGCCGGGCTGGAAGCTGCGCGTTCTGCTCGCGCAAGTGCTGTTCGGCAATCCTGACATCATGCTGCTCGACGAGCCCACCAACAACCTTGACATCAATACCATACGCTGGCTGGAAGGCGTGCTCGACCAGCGTTCCTGCACCATGATCATCATTTCGCACGACCGGCATTTCCTGAACTCGATCTGCACGCACATGGCCGATCTGGATTACGGTAAAATACAGTTGTTCCCCGGCAATTACGACGAATACATGCTCGCCGCCACGCAGCAGCGCGAAGGCTTGCAGGCCGCCAACGCGCGCGCCAAGGAAAAGATCGCCGAATTGCAGACCTTCGTCTCGCGCTTTTCCGCCAACGCCTCCAAGGCGCGGCAGGCGACTTCGCGGGTCAAACAGATCGACAAGCTCAAACAGGATATGGGCGTCATCGCGCCGTCGTCGCGGCAATATCCCTATATCCGTTTCGAGCAGGAAAAGCCGTTGCATCGCAATGTCGTCGAAGTCACCGATTTGTCCATCGGCTACGATGCGCCGCTGTTCCCACAACTCGATATCATCGTCGAAGCGGGCGAGCGCATCGCCATCATCGGCGAAAACGGTGCCGGTAAAACCACGCTGGTGAAAACCCTGATCGGCGAAATGCCGCCGCTAAGCGGCAAGATCAAATGGTCGGAAAACGCTAAAATCGGTTACTACGCGCAGGATCATTCGGCCGATTTCGACAGCGACATGAATCTGTTCGACTGGATGAAGCAATGGGCGGAGTCGGGCGAAGACGATCAGGCGATACGCAGCGTGCTCGGCAAGCTGCTGTTTTCCGGCGACGACGTCAAAAAATCCGTCCGCGTCTTGTCCGGCGGCGAACAGGGGCGGATGATGTTCGGCAAGCTGATGCTGACCAAAGCCAACGTCCTGGTGCTTGACGAACCCACCAATCACCTCGATATGGAATCGATCGAATCGGTCAATACCGCGGTCGAACTGTTCAAGGGAACGGTGATTTTCGTTTCTCACGATCGTTCCTTCGTCTCGTCGCTGGCTACCCGTCTGATAGAAATCCGCGACCACAAGGCCGATATATTCAACGGCACTTACGAGGAATATCTGGTCAGTCGCGGTCTTGCCTGAACGCAGGTGGTCCCGATGAACGTGGTAGCGCTGATATCCGGACGCGGTTCCAATCTTCAGGCGATACTCGATGCAGGCATAGCCGTGACGGCGGTCATCAGCAACAATCCGGCTGCGGCAGGTCTGGCGATGGCGCAATCGCGCGGTATTCCGACCCGGGCGATCGCGCACGGGGATTACGCAGGCCGCGCCGAATTCGACCGGGCGCTTCAGGACGCGATAGACGCCTATGCGCCCGGCCTGGTGGTGCTGGCCGGATATATGCGTATATTGACGGATGATTTCGTGCATCATTATGCCGGCAGGCTGATGAATATCCATCCCTCATTGCTGCCGAGTTTTCCCGGCTTGCAAACGCATGCGCTAGCGCTGGCGGAAGGCGTCAGGATACACGGTTGCACGGTGCACTTCGTGACGCCGACGCTCGATCGCGGGCCTATCGTCATCCAGGCGGCGGTTCCCGTACTCGCCGGCGATACGGCCGAGAGCTTGCAGCAGCGCGTGCTGGCGGCGGAACATCGTATCTATCCGCGAGCGGTGCGCTGGTTTCTCGAAGGACGCCTGCGCATCGATACGCACGGCAAGGTAAACTTATCGGCAGCTGAAGCGTCAGAACAGAGTGTGTTGATGACAGGAGCGTAAAGTGCGGCCAGCAGCAACGCGACACAAGACAGACCCGTCTGCGGTAGCGTTGCGCAAGCCCTGGATCCGGGCTTACGCCCGGTACGTTTTTGCCGCGGCGCTGGCGATATCGCTGCTATTGCATGTAAGCCTGCTGACGGGGCTGCATTTTTATCTGCCGCAGGACACGCAACGTACCGATGTGATCGAAGCACGCCTTCAATCGCTACCGCAAAAACCCGCGGCGCAATCCGAACAGCATTCGATAAAACGCGCCGCGCCGAAAAAAAGGAAGACGCGAGCCAAGGCTCATCCTCATGCTCCAAGCCATAAAACGCCTGTCGCCGCACGGAAACCGGAAAAGGCGAGCGTATCGCCGACAACAGATAAAACGGCCGATAGCGCGAGCGTCGCGCAATCTGCGGTAATGACGGTACCGGCGGCGCAGGCATCGGTATCCGCTGCGACCGGAAGTACCGAAGCTCCTGTCGATACGGCTGCGAAGAATGCCGCGCCAGTCTCGCCAGACAGCGAAGCGCTTGACGATTCATCCGATAAGGCTGCTGATGCAACGACATCGCAGGCCAACAAGCTGCCGGATAAATTTGAAATCGAGTATACAGTAACCAAGGGCATCGACGGGTTTCCACTGGGTCGGGCGACCTATCTATGGGTCGCGCAGGACGGCCAGTATACGCTGACCAGCATCACCGAAGGCAGCGGCCTGTTCGCCTTGTTCCAGCCCGGCAAGCTGGTGCAGATCAGCCGCGGCAAGATAAACGCGACCGGGCTTGCGCCCGATGATTTCTGGATACAGCGGGGTCGCTCCACGCCCGATAAAACTACCTCGGCGCATTTCGATTATATCAACCGCAATGTCACCATTACCAAGGATAACCGGGCGTTTTCCGTGCCGATGGAGGATAACGCACAGGATCTGCTGAGCGCGATTTTTCAGTTAGCCGTACGTGCGCCTTTTCCGGGGACGATGCTGTTGCATGTAACGTCGGGGAAATCACTCAAACCGTATCACGCCCGTATTGTCGGCGAGGAGACTATCGCAACGCCGCTGGGACCGTTGCGCACACTGCATCTGGTGCGTCCGGCCGAAGATGACGAAGATGCCATGGATCTTTGGCTGGCGGAGGATTACAACGATATCCCGGTCAAAATCCGTATCGATCACAGCAAATTCGGCATCATCGAGCAGACCGTGACCAATATGCAAACGCGCTGATCAGTCATGATTATCCTCGCCGCCAAGCCGGGCGCGGATTTGTAGCGCCTGCGCCAGCGCCTTGTTCAACGATGCGTCCAGACACGTGTAATGGCCCATTTTTCGTCCCGGGCGCGCGTTTTGTTTGCCATAGATATGAAGTTTCGTCTCGGGATGTTCCAACAGAGCCGCCCAGTTCGGCTGGCCGTTATCGTGCCAGACATCGCCGAGCAGATTGACCATGACGGCGGGAGTATGCTGTATCGTCGCGCCCAGCGGAAGGTTGCACAAGGTGCGCACCTGCATTTCAAACTGGCTGGAAAGACAGGCGTCGAGCGTAAAATGCCCGCTGTTATGCGGTCGAGGGGCGATTTCATTAACGAGCGGTTGGCCTCCGCCGACGATAAAAAACTCTACCGCCAGCACGCCGCAATAATCGAGCCGGGTCGCAATGGCCGCCGCCGTTTCCAGTGCTGCTTCGGCAAGCGCGCCGGAGACGCGGGCGGGCACGATGCTCATCGTCAGAATACCCGATTCATGGATATTTTCCGAGACCGGATAGCGCGCAATCTCTCCTGCTTTGTTGCGGCCCAGCACGACCGATAATTCGCATTCCAGCGCGAGCAAACTTTCGAGTACGCATATTTCGCCGCCCATCGCGGCAAACGCGGCACGGACTTGCGCCTCATCGCTAACCCGGGCCTGGCCTTTGCCGTCGTAGCCCATGCGGGATACCTTGAGGACGGCAGGGAAACCGATTTTGGCGCAAGCCGCCGCGATCTCGCCGGCTGTGTTTATGATCGCAAACGGCGCGGTGGCGAAGCCGTATCGCGTCAGCCATTGTTTTTCCGCTACGCGATCCTGAGCGATGCTAACTGCTGCGGCATCCGGTTTGACCGGCCGATGCGCGGCCAGATAATCGAGCGTAGCGGCGGGCACATTCTCGAATTCGGTAGTAATGGCGGCACACTGACTAGCCATTTGCTGCAGTGCGCCGGGGTCCCGATAATCGGCGAGCAGATGGACATCGGCAAGTTGTCCGGCGGGGCTTGCCGGATCGGGGTCGAGTACCATTACGCGATACCCCATCGTCCGCGCGGCTATGGTAAACATCCGACCCAATTGACCGCCGCCGAGCATGCCCAGGGTCGCGTCGGGCAGTATCGGTGCCGAAAACGTATCAGGCATCAGGCAGTCTCATATCCAGCACGGCTTGCGTCTGATCGTTGCGGAAAGCGGTCAGCTTGCGGGCGAAATCCGGCGACCCGGCAGCGAGCAAGGCAACGGCAAACAATGCGGCATTTGCCGCTCCGGCTTCGCCTACGGCAAACGTGGCGACGGGAATTCCTTTGGGCATTTGCACGATGGATAACAGCGAATCGATGCCTTTGAGGTATTTCGACGGTACCGGTACGCCCAATACCGGCACGGGCGTTTTGGCTGCGAGCATACCGGGCAAATGCGCAGCGCCGCCGGCGCCAGCGATGATCGCGCGCAAACCGCGGGCTTCGGCATTGCTTGCATAGTCGAACAATAAGTCCGGCGTACGGTGCGCCGAGACAACGCGCGTTTCGAATGATGCGCCCAATGCTTTGAGCATGAGTGCAGCGTGCCGCATGACTTCCCAGTCGCTCTGGCTGCCCATGACTATGCCGATTTGCGGAGTATTCATTGTTGGAGAGATCAATTATGCCGAATACGCTATTTTAGCTGATTTGCAGGAAAAACACTGCTGTCGGCCATCTTCACGATGGGTTTGTGCGTGTTTTGCTACAGTTCGACTCGTTTGACCATGCGTTTTCAGGTTAAAATCGCCTATTCCATTTGAAAGCGCAAGCATGTCCACCAGTCATTTTACTCCCGGCGATAAAGCGGATATTTTATCGGAAGCCTTACCTTATATTCAGCGTTTTTTCGACAAGACCATCGTCATCAAATACGGCGGCAACGCGATGACGGACGACAGTCTGAAAGCCGGGTTCGCCAGCGATGTCGTGCTTTTGAAGCTGGTCGGCATGAATCCGGTGATCGTCCACGGCGGCGGTCCGCAAATCGGCGATCTGCTCAAGCGCGTCGGCAAGCAGAGCGAATTCGTCCAGGGCATGCGCGTGACCGATCGGGAAACGATGGATGTGGTCGAAATGGTGCTGGGGGGTCTGGTGAACAAGGAAATCGTCAATCTGATCAATCAGCACGGCGGCAAGGCGGTAGGTCTGACAGGCAAGGACGGGCGCATGATACGCGCCAGAAAATTATTGATAGACGATATCGAACATGCCGGCAATAAACTCGATATCGGTTCGGTAGGAGAAGTCACCGGGATCGATCCCGAGCTGGTCGAATTGCTCGATACGCGCGATTTTATTCCGGTGATCGCGCCGGTCGGCGTCGGCGACGACGGCGAATCCTACAATATCAATGCCGATCTGGTGGCCGGTAAACTGGCCGAGACGCTCCATGCGGAAAAGTTGATTCTGATGACTAATATTCCCGGCGTGCTCGACAAGGAAGGCGGACTATTGACCGGCCTGACGGCGCAGCATGTGGGCCGGCTGATTGCAGACGGTACCATTTACGGCGGCATGTTGCCCAAGATCCATTGTGCGCTCGAAGCGGTACGCAACGGCGTGCAGACTGCGCATATCATCGACGGCCGTGTCAAGCATGCCTTACTGCTCGAAGTTCTGACCAAGGATGGCGTAGGCACGCTGATCAAACGGAATTGATCTATCCTTCGTCGCAGCAAACGTCTCAGGCTGTCGGCGTGTCGTATTGCCGTGCCAAGGCGACGTAATGGCGGGCGGAATAATAAAGATGGTCGATTTCTTCGGCGCACAACTGACGGACCGGTTTGGCGGGACGTCCCAGATATAAGAAACCGCTGCGCAGCACGGATTTTTCCGCGACCAGACTGCCGGCGCCGAGCAGCGTTTCGGGTTCTATGACCGCGTTATCCATGACGAGGCTCCCCATCCCGATCAGACATGCATCGCCGATCGTGCAGCCATGCAGAATCACGCCATGACCGACGGTGACATCGTCGCCGATGATCAGCGGCGCTCCTTGCGGATTTCGCGGACTCGCATGCGAGACGTGCAGTACACTGTTGTCCTGGATGTTGGTGCGTGCGCCGATACGGATGGCATGCACGTCGCCGCGCACAACGGCGCCGCACCAGACGGAACTGTCTGCGCCGACGGTGACGTCGCCGATGAGCAGGGCGCTGCCGTGTATCCACGACCCATCGGCAAGCTGCGGCATGCGATCGAGAAAAGGCTGAAGAGAAGAAATTATCGCGTGCATGGATATGCTTATCGTCTGTTAAAACAGGTATTATACAGAACTCCGGCGCCGACACTTTGCAGACGCTCCGGCAAGAATATTATCTGTAGGAATGACGCCGATCCGCGCGATCGCGGATATTCAACGCCCTGATCTGCTTATTTTAAAGAACGATATGACCATGAATCCTTTACTCGATTTTACCGGTTTGCCGCATTTCCGCGACATTGCCGCCGCGCACATTGCCCCGGCTATCGACCGGTTGCTGGCGGAAAACCAGGCATTGATCGCCGAATTGATAACTGCACAGAGCGCTCCGACCTGGTCGGGTTTCGTGCAGCCGATGGTCGACGCCAACGAGCGTCTGTCGCGCGCGTGGGGAGTAGCGTCGCATTTGAACAATGTGATGAACAACGCCGACTTGCGTGCCGCGTACAATGAAAATCTGCCCAAAATCACTCAGTATTACACCGCGCTGGCGCAAAATCAGGATTTGTACAAGCGTTTCAAGCAATTGAAGAACGCGCCCGATTTTCGTTCATTGACCGCCGAGCAACGGAAAATTATCGATAACGTATTGCGCGATTTCCGTTTGGGCGGAGCCGAATTGGATGATCGCGACAAATTGCGTTTTCTGCAGATACAGGAAGAGCTGGCGCAACTCGGAGCAAAATTCGAAGAGAATCTGCTCGATGCCACCAATGCATTCAGCCTGTTGGTCGAATCCGCCGAGGCGTTGCAGGGTTTGCCCGAAGACGTTCTGCAAGTTGCTCGGGAAGCCGCGCAAAGCCAGGGGCAAAGCGGCTGGAAATTCACTCTGCACGCGCCTTCTTACCTGCCGTTCATGCAATATGCCGACAACAGGGCGCTGCGCGAGAAAATGTATCGCGCTTATGTCACCCGTGCGTCGGAATTCGGCCCTGCCGAACTCGATAACACCGGTTTGATCGAAAAAATCGTTGCCTTGCGCAATGATGCCGCATTGCTGCTGGGCTTTAACAACTATGCCGAGCTGTCGCTGGAGAACAAAATGGCGGAATCGCCGGAACAGGTGGATCGCTTTCTGCGTGACCTGGCACTGCGGGCAAAACCTTCGGCGGAACGCGACCGCCAGGAATTGCAGCAGTTCGCCGCCGAACAGTTGGATTTGGCGGATTTGCAGGCTTGGGATATTCCTTACGCGAGCGAAAAGCTGAGAATCTCGCGCTACGATTTTTCCGAGCAGGAGGTCAAGCAGTATTTTCCCGAGCCACAGGTCTTGTCCGGCATGTTCAGGCTGGTTCGCATTCTCTATGGGCTCGATATCCGGCGCGGCATGGCTGAAGTATGGCAGGATGAAGTCAAATTTTACGATATTTACGATGGTGAAGAGAAACGTATCGGGCAGTTTTATCTCGATCTGTACGCACGCGAGCATAAACGCGGGGGTGCCTGGATGGACGACGCGCTGACGCGGCGGCGCACGGCGGATGGTATACAGACGCCGGTGGCGTATCTTACCTGCAATTTTTCCGCGCCGGTCGGCGATAAACCGGCTTTGTTTACCCATGATGAAGTCATTACGCTGTTTCATGAATTCGGTCATGGCCTGCATCATTTGCTCACCCAGGTCGAAGAGCTGGGTGTTTCCGGAATCAATGGGGTGGAATGGGACGCGGTAGAACTGCCTTCGCAGTTCATGGAGAACTTTTGCTGGGAATGGGAAGTTCTGATGCCCATGACCAGCCATGTCGAGCATAAACATCCTCTACCGAGAGAGTTATACGACAAAATGCTGGCGGCCCGGCAATTCCAGAGCGGCTTGCAGACCTTGCGCCAGATAGAGTTCGCATTGTTCGATCTGCAATTGCACGACCAGAAATATAAGGGCGCACAGACGGCGCTGGAATTGCTGACAAAAATACGCCAGGAAATTGCCGTACTGATTCCGCCGGCATATAACCGTTTCCCCAATAATTTTTCACACATTTTTGCGGGCGGATATGCGGCGGGATATTATAGCTATAAATGGGCCGAGGTTTTGTCGGCCGACGCGTATAGTTTGTTTGAAGACAATGGCATACTGTCTGCGGAAACGGGCGATCGTTTCCGGCGAGAAATATTGGCGGTAGGGGGAGCGCGATCGGCTCATGATTCGTTTGTTGCGTTTCGCGGACGCGAACCGAAGATCGACGCGCTATTGAGGCATAACGGCATGAACTGAAGGGGAGAATGCTATGCGTGCGAATGTCGCGGGGGGGATTTTGACGTTGGTACTCGTAAATGGCGTGATGGCTGCGGATTTTTATCGATGGGTGGATAAGGATGGCGTGGTGAATTATAGCGATGAAACGCCTGTGGGGCTGGTTACCAAACTTGAACAAAGAAAAATGTGGGCGAATGTCATCGATGGTCAGCCTTCCTATGCGCTCAAGATGGCTGCAACCAGAAACCCGGTCACGCTGTACGCGGGCGAATGCGGCCCGGTATGCGACAGTGCGCTGGCGCTGCTCAATAAACGCGGCATACCTTATGCCCAGAAAGACCCGCAAACCAGCAAGGCCGATGCCGAGGCATTAAGCAAACTGCTGGGCGGCACGGCGTTACAGCTGCCGGTATTGCTGATTGGCACCAAACAGATCAAGGGATTCGAGGCCGGCCGCTGGAATGCGGCGCTGGATAAGGCAGGATACCCGAAAACGGCGGTGCCCGGAGATCGCGGGCCGATGCCCGATATGGCAAAAAAGAATCAATGAAATTATCGACCTGGAATGTCAATTCACTCAAGGTGCGTTTGCCGCATCTATTGGATTGGTTGAGTTTGCGGCAGCCGGATGTGGTATGTCTGCAGGAAACCAAACTGGAGGACAGCAAGTTTCCGTATGACGCGATTACTGCCGCCGGTTATCACGTCGTTTTCAGCGGCCAGAAAACGTATAACGGCGTGGCGATATTAAGCCGTTGGCCGCTGCAAGACGCGGTCGTCGGCATCCCGGGCTGGGAGGATACGCAGCAGCGGGTGATCGCAGCCAGTACGAACGGCGTGCGTATCGTATGTGTGTATGTGCCTAACGGGCAAAGCACCGATTCAGACAAATTCCAGTATAAGCTTGCCTGGTTTCGCGCGTTGACCGCATATCTAGAGAAAGAGTTATTGCGCTGTCCTCATCTGGCCGTACTCGGCGATTTTAATGTCGCGCCTGCCGACGACGATGTGTACGATGCGGTAGCGTGGGGCGACGGCGTCCTTACGTCACCGGCGGAACGTTCGGCATTCGATGTCTTGCTTGCGCTGGGTTTGCACGACAGCTATGGCCTGTTTCAAAAAACGGCAGGAACATATACCTGGTGGGATTATCGTATGGCGGCATTTCGACGCAATATGGGACTGCGCATCGACCATATCCTGGTCACCCCCGCGCTGGCGGGCTCGTGTATGGCGTGGGAAGTCGACAAGATGCCGAGAAAACTGGAACGGCCTTCCGATCATGCGCCGGTACTGGTGACTTTTAAACTTATCGGATAGTCAATAGTTATTTACCGATTAGTGTTCGACCTCGTTGTAAAAATATGTCGGCGAGTTCGTCGTTGATTGTGAGCTTGATCAGTTTTCTGCACGCCAGCAATGCGTCATCCAGCGCTTCGGGAGTTCCGTCCGCGTCTTCGATCTTTTTGATGACGCGATTGGCATTGTTGCCCAGCACTTCCCTGGCCAGATTGGCCAGCTTGACTTTCAGCAATAAACCCGCGCCGCCGGTCTGGCTGACTTCGCCCTGTATGGTCGAAATATCGTCATGGATCAATTCGAGGGCATACAGTTCCTTGAGCACCGCCACGACATCGCTGACCCAGAAAACTTTTCTGGCGATGTTCGCTACGGAAGTTTTGCCGTCAACAACGAGCAGCGCCCTGCGATGATTGGCGGAAATTTCATGACTATGGCTATGCGCGATTTCCTCACCCTTGGCGGTGCGGAATAGAATTAAATCTGGACGCATGACTTACTCCGGCTTATTCGGTGAGCTCACGAATAATATTAAAAATCAGACGGACAGTGACAACGACGTAAATAGCGCCGAACAGGAAAATCAGCGATACCACCAGCCGCAATATATCTTCGGGCAACTGGTCGAAAAACGGCGTGGTCAAAAATCCCAGGGTAAACAAGGTAACCAGAATAGTGAGGAAATTCCACTGTTTGCCGACCATCCCGCCCGGAATGCTGGATTTGAGCGAGAGCGCCAGATACAGACAGTAGAACATGATCAGGATGGCAGAAAAATTAAGGATGGTAGAAAGATTAAAGTCCACTGGCGTCTCCAATTTTGTTTTTTATTTAGAAGGGCATTCTACTACGTAATCATACTGTAGCAATACTATAATTACCAGACGTCAAGCTTTGTGCTAATTCAGCTTTACGCCTAACGCATGCCCTATATAAAAGCTCGCTGCGCCGGCAGCACCTCCGATCAACAGCATGCGCAGGCCTCCTGCCAGAGCATGGCGTCCGGTGAACAGGCTGATGCTGGTTCCTACCATGAATAAGGCAGCGGCGGTGACCAGTATGACTTCGGTCAGGGTATCGCGTTGCTGTCCGAATAATAAAGGCAGGAGCGGTATGGCCGCTCCCACGCAAAATGCCAGGAATGAAGATAATGCTGCACTCCACGGGGAATCCAGTTCGTTAGGATTAAGCCCCAGCTCTTCGCGCGCCAGCATATCAAGTGCCCGATCGGGGTCAGCGATCAATTTTTTCGCGGCGCGTCGGGCTTCGTCTTCGTTCATGCCTTTCGCTACATAAATCAGGGCAACTTCGGCTTCCTCTTCTTCCGGATATTGCGTTAATTCTTCCCGTTCCAGTTCGATTTGATGTTCATACATTTCGCGTTGCGAACGAACCGATACATATTCTCCCGAAGCCATGGAAAATGCTCCCGCCAGCAAACCGGCTAGACCGGCGATCAGTACGATGCGGTTTTGTCCGCCCAGAGTGGCTCCCGACATCCCCATGATCAGGCTTGCATTGGAAATCAGTCCGTCATTGATGCCGAAAACGGCGGCCCGCAGATTGAGATGACCGCTTATTTGATGATGCTGTCCGATATCTTCGACCTTGTCGGGAATAGGATGGTGATCGGGCGCATTCCGCGTATAAATACCCATGCCGCGGATTTTCATCGCGGAAAGTATGGGTTTTAGCGTATGCAGTCCCAGAGTGCGTATCAGCAGTACGACCAGACGACTGCGCAAATCGGGCCGGTAATGCAACATCGGCGGAGGGGTGGATTGGTGCAATCTTGTTTCCCATATTGCCGCCTGTTTATCGGCTGCCTCAGCCAGTTCGAAAAATAAATGCCGACGCACGGCATCGGTTTCGGCTTCGGCAATAATGCGATACAGATAGGCTGAGCGTTTTTCTTCTCTCCAGCCGTCGTAGGCATGGTGATGGTCGGCCATAGTCATTTCCTTATAATTGCGCCAGTCGCCGGTACTGGATCGCTTCGCCGATATGCTGGCTGCCGATATCCGTAGCACCGGCAAGGTCTGCGATGGTGCGCGCGATCCTGAGTATGCGATGATAAGCGCGAGCAGACAAGTTGAGCCGGCTGATAGCCGATTTCAGTAGCGTAATCCCGGCGGTATCCGGCAGGCAATATTCTTCCGTTTCCTTGCTGGACAATGCCTGATTGGCTTTTCCCTGACGGTGCAATTGTATTTGCCGGCAACCGGCGACGCGTTGCCGTATTCGCGCGCTTGCCTCACCGCCGGCAGGGCCGAGCAACTCATGCTGTGCAGGCGTCGTCACTTCGATCTGGATATCGATGCGATCGAGCAGCGGACCCGATAATTTGCCGCGATATCGCGCGATCCGGTCCGGAGTACAGCGGCATTTCCCTGTAGGGTGTCCGAGGTATCCGCAAGGGCAGGGATTCATTGCGGCGATCAACTGGAAGCGGGCGGGAAAATCGACCTGCCGGCTGGCGCGAGAAATCGTGATCGCTCCCGATTCCAGCGGTTCGCGCAATACTTCCAGCACCGCGCGCGGAAATTCGGGCAATTCGTCCAGAAATAAAATACCGTGATGCGCCAGAGAAATTTCTCCCGGACGGGGATTGCTGCCGCCACCGGCCATGGCTGCGGCGGATGCGGTATGGTGCGGATTGCGGTAAGGGCGGCGACGCCAATATTCCGGGCGGAAATTGCCGTTCAGGGATAACAGCGCGGCGGATTCTACTGCTTCCTGCTCGCTCATTTCCGGCAATATGCCCGGGATTCGGCTGGCCAGCATCGATTTCCCCGTTCCGGGCGGACCGGACATCAATACCGAATGAGCGCCTGCGGCGGCGACTTCCAGTGCGCGTTTGACGGAAGCGTGGCCTTTGACTTCGTTAAAATCGGGATAGCCGGACGCCATCGGTTGGGACAGCGCCGGTGCTTGTGCCGAGAGCGGCGCTATTCCGGTCAGATGGCCGCATACCGCAAGCAGTGAAGACGCAGCATAGATTTCGGCACGATTCACCAGCGCGGCTTCGGCTCCATTGGCTGCCGGCAAAACAAAGGCACGGCCGCTTCGTGTGACCCCCAGCGTCATCGCCAATGCCCCTCGTATCGGACGCAGTTCGCCGGTTAATGCCAATTCACCGGCAAAATCGTATTTTGCGAGCGGAGCAGCGGGAATCTGACCCGAAGCGGCAAGTATCCCCAAGGCGATCGGCAAATCGAAACGGCCGGATTCCTTGGGTAAATCGGCGGGAGCGAGATTGACGGTGATGCGGCTGACGGGAAACTCGAAATGCGAATTCTGAATGGCGGCACGTACCCTGTCGCGCGCTTCCTTTACTTCGGTTTCCGGCAAACCCACTATGGTGAAACTTGGCAAACCATTCGCCAGATGCGCTTCAACCATGACTTCCGGCGCACTCATGCCGGTCAGCGCCCGACTATGCAATACCGCTATGCCCATAGGCTCAGGCGAGAGGAGTCGGCTTCATCATTTGTTCGAGTTCGGAGATACGGGTTTCGAGCAGGATGAGCTGTTCTCTGGTCCGCAGCAGAACCTCCTGCTGTACTTCAAATTCTTCTCTGGTGACGATGTCCATTTTTTGCAAGGCGCTTTGCAACAAGGCCCGCAAATTATGTTCCAGGTCCTTGATGGGGCCATGATTAAGCGTTTGGCTGATTTTATCGCCCAGATCATCGATTAATTTTTGATTGAGCAGCATGGCAGATCTCCGATACGCTTGATAATAAAATACGATGTCGAATCGAGCGGCGCGAAGCGAAACGTTTTTTGCCGGAATCGATTTCCGAAATGTTCATGCAGGCAATTCTAACTGTCAAACTCTGCTTGCGCTACTAATTCGACCGATAAATTATACGATGCCGAATTTATGTGATGGATTTGTGTAAGTTGGCAACGGGCGTAACGCCCAATTATGGGAACATACGATTAATTCCCCGAGTCGCACTCGTTTGGTGCAAAATTATATTTTTTTTGCATTAAAATGGTGCGGCCGCTCGAACAGTGCCTCTGGCTGATCGCTCAAATGCTGATTATGTACACATTTTCTTTTGGCACAGTTAATGCTATGGAGAGTGTCGCACCGTTGCATTTTAATTTAGGGAGTTTTCATGTACAAGTTCAATAAATCCGTTTTGGCAATCGCTTTGGCCTGCGTAAGCGCTCCGGTACTGGCCGACGACACTGCAGGCAGCATGACTACCGCGCCAGATTCTGCCGCCGCCATTGCTACCGCGCCGCCGATGGCACCCAATTTATCTCAGATATTCGCTGCTTCCAATATTATGGTAATGGGTTACCTGGACGCCGGTTACACCAATATGGACAGCACCGGCTTGTTTACCGACGGTACTGCATCGCGCGTATTCGACGCGCCGGGGGCGGCGGCCGGACACAACTTCAGCGCATTCAATCTCAACCAGGCGGCGCTGACCGTCGCCATGCAGCCCAAACAAGGGTTCGGCGGTCTGGTCAATA
>JAJYPN010000021.1 GCA_021795395.1 Pseudomonadota bacterium
AACGCGTTCTGGGAAATGAGATGAATAAGACTCCCTGTCTTTATGCTGTTGTCCGTTTCGCCCCTTTCGTTGAAACGGGCGAATTCGCTAACGTCGGTATTATCATGATGGCGCCTGAGCAACGTTATTTTGATTTTAAGCTGATGGGGCGGCGTCATGCTCGAGTAACTCATTTTTTTGAGCAACTGGAAGTCAAGGTGTTTCGTGCAACGATGAATAACTTGCATGAGGAATTGGAACGGGCAAATGCCATGCTACGGCAGCATGGATTCGACAAACGTTTTAAATTAAACGACGCGGAATTTGCAAAACGTTTGTTTACCGAAATCATTCGTCCGCGCGAATCGGTAATCAAGTTCAGCGAACCGAGAGCAGTGCTGGCTGATGAACCCACTGCAACGCTAGAGGAACTTTACGGGTATTACGTTGAGCGCGATTTTGTTACCCGCGAGTATAAGGAAGCTGTGTTGGAACGAGGTATTCGGAAATGGCTCTGGCAGGCGCATATCGCCGAACGCTTTACTAAACGGGAAGTGGGCGACGATGAGTATCATGCTGTATTTCCCTTTGTGGAGAAACAATGTGATGTAACGATGAAGGCGATCAAACCGCTGCATCTTGCTCATGACCAGCCTAGCAAGATACTTGACCATGGTGGGCAATGGCTATTCCGGATTCAGACACTGAAACGGCGTAATCTGTTACCAGAAAAAGTGCTGTTTGCCGTTAAGGGCCCTGAAGGCAATGCGGCGACGGATAAAGCTTATGCAGAAATTGTGGGCAATTTAAAGGATGAAGGCGTTAGCGTGCTGGCTATCTCGGAAAAGGTGAAGATACTGGAATTTGCTGCTGCTCATTGAGGAACGTGAGTGATATTTATTGCATCACGATAGTGGGCAAACAAATCTCGACCTTCAAGAAAAATATATTGTTGGTGTAAATGTTGGTACATTACGCTAACTTATTTTTTATATCTATAGAATACAATTAGTTAAATTCAAGTTCGAGTGAGCTTACCCCACCATTATAACGTTTCAGGAAGTATCGCAACATCTTGAAACCCGCCTAAGTGCGGGTTTTTTATTGCTTTTTTAGTCTCAGGCAGTGTAAGGTCGTCTCATGGCATGTCACTTTTTATTGGGGTAACTCTACGGGGTAACCTCTTAAATGAAAACGAACTTACCCCAATGTCTTTGACTGATACCAAGATACGTAACGCCATCAGTTATTCCACGCCGTCAAAGATGTCAACGATCGTGCATATAATCGCACGGTACATCTTCATGTAAAAAATCCTCAAATCGCATTTAAGAAAATTCTACTTCAGAATACCTTTATTTGCTGGGGGATTACCGTTTTATTCCTGCATTTTTTTAAAAGCCCGTTAACCCAGCTATGGATTTTTTATTGGGTTCATGTTTTCTGTGTTCGCAAACGATATCGAAATTTATGTTACCGAATTGAAACCCACTTCAGCCCGTGGATTTTGGCGGTAATTAAATTACGGTTGGTTAAAATCGGTTTTTCTATGAAAAACCAGGACAGGATTGCCGGAATCGTTGTCGCGATGCACGCCAGGAGAGCTAAAATTGCTGGAGATAAGGAGGTTGATAAAAAATGGTAGGTCGTTTGCTGGATTGGAAATGCGTAGATATAAAGACCATAGGAAATATCATTTTTCAGGATAAGCGTTCGCGTTTCAATCGATCCTGTTTTAATGATCAGTAAGGGCAATAATATAAAAAAGACGAGTGGAGCGAAGCTGAATCGGGCTGTAACCAGAATCAGCAGGAACAGGATAATGATCTGGCGCATGGAAGCATTGCCCAGATTCAAACGCGCGATCGCCGCTCCTGCAAAAAAGAAAAAAGCATTCGCGGAGACCGCGTTCAGCATGTTTAACATGTTGTTATTGATGACGATGAGGCCGCTGTGCGCCGAAGCAAAATACAAAATCAGGAAAAAAATGGTTGGCAATAGCGCAGATATCGATTTTTTTGGTGAGATATTTATCACCAACGGCAGAAGCAGGTAAAGGATAAATTCAATCCGTAATGTCCAGAGCGAACCGTTAACGGCATTTTTATATAAGTTATTATCGAAAACCCCGGGTAAGGTGCTGTGGCCGGGCAACAGTAGTTCGGTATACGACAAATAAAGCCACGTCTGCATACTGGTAAAATAAGTGCCGAGAGGGACGGTTGTGCATAGCGGCCCGATTATGAAGACGGTAAACAGCAATGCAACCAGTAATCCCGGGAAAATCCTCAGGCAACGATTAATATAAAAAACTGACGGAGGATTTTTGGCGACGGATTTTGCGTTAAGAAAACCGCTTATGGTGAAAAATATATAAACCCCGATTGCTCCGGCATCCGTGAACGGCCAGATTTGATGGGCGAGATCGGTACCATGATTGTTGCCAAGATTTAATAACGGAAAACTGTGACTGTAGATAACAAAAATCGCGGCAAGGAAGCGTAACAAATCGAATAGATTAAGTCTGGAGTGGTTGGGCATAAATATATTTTAATAACCTGATCCACAATATGAAAGTGAAAGTGGTTTCACCGTGTGGCCAGCCAGTCACTATCCGTTGGGTGATACGCATGGCACAGCCTGAGTATACCGGTAAAAACCATATTGCTGGACACGCTTAATCGTTATTGATTTTATCATACTAGGGTGCTACAAAACCAGAACGACGAACTGGCCAGTGACTTGCTCCAGCGCTTCCAGGCTCGAAGTTGATTGCTAAGGGCAAGATCAAGAAAGACAAGCTGCTGCCAATATCTAAGGAGGATAGGCCGCCGATCTGTCATATGGCAGGGAGTGTTTGTACGGTCACGATCTTTTATACAAGCAATGTCTATATACTTTCTTGCTTGAGCAAACGCAGAAGATTAAAGCTTCATGGCGTGATGATGATTCACATGACCAAGGAAAAGATGGAAAAGCTTGTTGTTTATTTACCGCCTCTTTTATTTAGAACTGGCCCAGGAAATTTGCACAAGCTGTTAAGTGGGAAGCTGCTGTCCTATAATCGCCTGACAGGCGAAGAATGGAGCAGGCAATGGCAAAGAAAACGAGACGGATGCACTCACCGGCCTTTAAGGCCAAGGTAGCGCTGGCGGCCTTGGTCGGGGACAAAACGCTGGTCGAACTGGCTCAGCAATTTGAAGTTCACCCCAACCAGATTGCCAAATGGAAGCGGCAATTGGGCGAACGGGTTGGCGAAGTGTTCGGTGGCGGTAATGCGGCAACGGAACCGCCGGTAGATTTGAAGGTATTGCATGCCAAGATCGGGCAATTGACGCTGGAAAACGATTTTTTAGAAAGTGCGCTCACCAAGGCGGGATTGCTGAGCGCAAAACGATGATCACCGTCGATCATAAGCTCTCGATCAGTCGCCAGGCCAAACTCCTGGGTATGAGCCGGGGAAGCGTTTCATGTGCCGCGCCCGGTAAGCCCCGCCGACCTCGCATTGATGCGGCGCATGGACGAACTGCATCTGAATTATCCGTTTATGGGCGCGCGGCAGTTGCGCAATACGCTGGTTCGTGAGGGTTGCCGAACTGGCCGCGCGCATATCGGCACGTTAATGAAGCGGATGGGTATCGAGGCGATCTATCGCAAGCCGGGTACCAGCAAGAAGCATCCCGGGCATCAGGTCTATCCTTACCTGTTGCGCAATCTGGCTATTCGGCACGCCAATCAGGTCTGGGCGCTGGACACGACGTATAGGCAGCGTAAATGCGGCAGCGAACTACTTAACAATGCGAAAAAGTTGTTCAAACAAACTGAGCCAGTTCTATACCCCGAGGTCTATTTGGGATTGCGCCACATCCATTTAATTGCCCGATCGGTAAAGATATGGCTGGATTATGCCTAACAAAGCACAAAATTCCCGATCGGGAAATATAACTTGCAAATAGGCAGATTCCGGCTGATAATTTCCCTAACGGGAAACTGAGCAAGCTATGATATTCATACGATCACCTCAACAACTCGGCGTTGCACTTCGTGCCGCTCGCAAGCAGCTCGGGTTGACACAGCCCCAGTTGGCTCTGGCGGCAGGAGTTGGCGTGCGCTTCATCGTCGATCTTGAAGCAGGTAAGCCCACCTTGCGACTTGAAAACGTGCTGCGGGTCATTGATGCCCTGGGTGGGGAGATACAGTTGAGCGGATTACCATCCGTTGTAACCGACGAACAACGTGAGGGCAGCGACCATGGCGCATGAGCTGGAAGTCTGGTTATTCGCCGACCGCGTTGGCACCTTGGCGCTGGTCGATGGCCGACTGAGTTTTTGCTATGCGTCCGGTTGGCTATCGCGTCCAGACGCCGTTGCCTTGTCCGTCTCGCTGCCTCTGCAAGCGGAGCCGTTCGACGATCACAAAACTCGCCCCTTCTTTGCCGGTCTGCTGCCAGAGGGGCAGATGCGCCGTTTGATCGCGCAGCAGTTCCAGGTTTCTGGCCAGAATGATTTTGCACTGCTGGAGCACATCGGTGGCGAATGCGCCGGGGCCGTGACGTTCCTAGAGCCCGGGCAGCCTTTGCCTGTGCCTACCCGCAACGATGACGTTCAATGGCTGAACGACAAGGAAGTCGTTGCCATCCTGGATGAATTGCCGCGTCGCCCCATGCTGGCAGGCAAAGACGGCTTGCGGCTTTCCTTGGCTGGTGCCCAGGACAAACTGCCGGTGGTTTTCGATGGTGCCCGCATTGGGCTGCCCCTCAACGGCACGCCCAGCTCCCACATCCTGAAGCCCGCTATCCACGCCGCCCCGGACAGTGTAATCAACGAAGGCTTTTGCATGGCACTGGCTGAGGCCATGCACCTCAAGCCGGCGAAATCGAAAGTTCATGCTGTATCGGATCGCCCATTCCTGCTGGTTGAGCGCTACGACCGGATCGCGGATGCTCCAGAGCAACGGCAACGCCTTCATCAAGAGGATTTCTGCCAAGCGCTTGGCGTGGCGCCTGAAATGAAATACCAAAATGAAGGTGCCCCGATCTGGTGCTATGCTTTGATCTGGTGCGCCGTGTGATGCGTCCCAGCGCGCCTCAGATCCTGCGTTTGTTCGATTACGTGATCTTCAATGCGCTGATCGGCAATCATGATGCGCACGCCAAGAATTTCTCACTGCTGTACTCAGGCAAGACACCCGTTCTGGCCCCGTTCTACGACACGCTATCGACAGCGGTGTATCCAACATTGACGCCGAAGATGGCGATGAAAATCGGCAGCCAGTACAAATTCAGCGAAGTCCAGGCGCGGCACTGGGATCAGTTTGTAGAAGGCGTAGGCCTTGCCAAGGCACAGGCTAAAAAACGCATTCTGGAGTTAGCAAAGTCACTGCCGCCCATCGCGCTCGAACTCCGATCTGCCCCCGGATTCGGCTTTGCCGGAAATGCAGTGGTTGAACGAATCGTTGCCCTGATTGAGCAACGCTGCGCCCTGACAATTCGGCGGCTTACCGACCCTGCCGCTGAAAATGAAGCGGCCGCCGGACCATGACTGAAGCACCGGACGAACGCAGATTCGATTCCGAATTTGGAATTGAACTGGTCTGGAAGGCAGACGAGTTTGATGTCCATTCCCGATGGCCAGCCTAACTAGAAAAGCTGTTTGAATGTCTAGGGGCAGTAGTTTAAGTCATCAGCTTTCATGTAATACTTTGGTCGACCTCGAAAATTCTGCAGAATTGCAACCCGGGCTTTGAGGGGCCGTGGGAGTCCTGGTGGATTTAAATTTGTACAGGTGTTTGAAGACTGGAAATGTCAACGTTGCGCCGGTACGGTAGTGTCCGTATTAAAAATTTTGTCCAGCAGCGAAGATGAGTCAATATTTTCTCCGCTGACGTTCATCGCGAGAATCTCGCTGCTGAACAATTCGGGAGCGATGATGAGGTCGGGCCGCGCCAAACGCACCCTCTTGACGTTATTCGGTCCGCGCACTGCGATAACCGTCCGGGCAGCAGTGCCGACCTCCCGCGCGGCAAGAATCACGAATGCATTTTCCGCATCATCCTCCAGCAATGCCATCAGGGAAACCGCATCGGCAACACCGGCACGTTTGAGCAACTCTATGTCGGTTGGATCACCGATCAGGAGGTCGTCTCGCCCGTCATCGTCAACCGCCCCGACGCTTCTGTCGGGGGGCAACTGCCGTGCGATGACGGTGACAGGCAGTCCCCGCGCGCGAATTGCCAGTGCCGTATTTCGGGCCAGTGGCGTATCTCCGACAATAATAGTATGCTGTTCACGCTTCATGAATTGCTCTCCCAATGCGTTTCGGCGCAGCCTTTTATTGACCAGTGGAATCACCACGGTCGAAAGAGAAGCGGCAAATATACTGACGCCGATCACGATGACCGACATGACAAAAATCCGCGCCTCCGTCGTCTTTGGCACAATATCACCGTAGCCGACCGTAGACAGTGTGGTCACGGAAAAATAAAGCGCGGTTAACAGGTTCGTAACCGGCGGCGAGAACTCGGGCCCCAACAAGTAGGTTCCGAATACCGCGTAAGCCCCTAGCGATAACAAACTCAATACCGCTAACGCAGTTTCCGCAGCAAGACTGGAGCGATCGAATTCCCGCCTGAAATAGAGCATTGCAACCAGCAATACGCTATTGAAGATAGCCAAGGGACTCGCTTCTACGTGGTGAGTAAAAATACGCACCAAGATCGCCAGAGTCATCAATACGGTAATAATCCAGGCAAAGCGCGATCGCCAGGCGAGACCTGCGCACATCAGCAACAGAACCGCCCCCGCCGACGCTTCCGACCAACCTCCCATCCTGCCCAGCGCCATGTCTTCAGTGACGGGGGCCAGCGTATGCCCGTAGAAATGCAGACCGGTCAAACGCTCAAAAAGGGGCAATACGTTAAAAATACCCAGTATTCCGACCCAGAGCGCCAGCTGAAAATTGGGTTGCACGAGTTTTTTCAGCAGGGGCGACCAGCGCAAGGGCTTGACAATTTTCACTTCTCTAAACACTCCCTGTGTTCCGCTGATTTCGAACTTTACCGTATTGGATACGAAGACTATTTTACCGTCACATGACCCAGACCACACCTGAAAACGTTGTTCAGCATTCGCCGAGTAGAACGGGCTCAGTTTGTTGGAAGACTTTTCGCGTTGTTAAGTGGTTCGCCGCCGCATTTTTCAACGGCAGATTGGACGCTAGCGGTTTCGAGATAATTCGTGCATTCTTGCTTGTGGCCGCTCTAAAATCTCTTATTGTAAGGCGAGGCGCGATGTCGCAAGCAAGCACTTCCGCCGTCTGAAATATTGCAAAGATCCCATCATCAATAAACCGGCACCCAACTGGGCCAGGATGGACGCTTCCGGTAGCGGGCTCGCCATGAAGCCGTAGTTTCCATGGTCGGTAGCATAACTGCCGACGATGATGCCTTGATCATTGATTCCATAAGCGACGGTATCGGTGGCGCCGGGGACATTCAGGGCGGTATAACTGCCACCGTTGTCGACGAATCCGACGTTTTTCCCCCGGTGGTAAAGCTGCCAACGATAACGCCCTTGTTATTGATACCATAAGCAAGGGTTCCTGTCGCCCCAGGCGCATCGAGCGTGCTATAAGCGCCGTTATTGTTTATGAACCCGTGTTGTGGACCGGACCAGCCGCCTGAAGAATATCCGCCGACTATCGTTCCTTTGTCGTTGATACCGTACGCGTAAGTTTGGAAACCGTACAAGTAAGGATTGTTATTAGGATACGTCAAAGTGCTATATTGGTTGCCGGAAAGCATATAGCCGTGAATATCGCCCCTCGAAATGCCGTAAGTTGCGTAGGTTCCGACTATGTCGCCGTGATTATTGATGCCGGAGGCGTTTGTACCGCCGCCATACGACAGCGGCGCGGAGATCGGCGCAAAAGTGCCGGCGATGTCGGAGAATCCGAAAGTTTCATTCATGACCGGACCTGAATTATTGGTATAACTGCCTACTATTTCTCCGCTATTATTGATGCCGGTAGCGACAACATTGCTATTTCCTGCCCCCGGTACCGCGATGCTGGAAAAATTTCCTGCATTATCGAGAAAACCGTAAGTTCCGGAAGAGGCCGAATAACTCCCCACTATCGCTCCATTATCGTTAATGCCGTAAACATTGGTGTTTATTGCGCCCGGCATCGTGAGGGTAGTGAAATCATAGCTCGCGGATTGAGCCAGCGGACTGCATAATGTTGCGCTCAATAGCATTCCGGCTCGGAGAAATCGGGTTCGACGATCATGAACAGCTCGCAATAATGTATGCATGTCTTTGATTCCTCTTGCGTGGGTTGAGTTATCGGACCGTCCATGAAAGATAGGTTTATAGTGAGCTGGTATGAAATGCGTGTCAACAAGTTGTTTCGGGTTTGCAACATAGCAACACAATCGTACTTACGCGAGATCGGCAGGCACCAATAATGTATGACGCCTGCATCGTAAGGTAATGGCCAGCTTATGGTTTTTGGGCGTCCAACGTCGGATAATCGGTATATCCTTCGGCGCCCCCGCCGTAGAGTTTGTCGGCTTGCAAGTCATTGAGCGGTGCGTTTTCGCGTAAACGGCGCACCAGATCCGGGTTGCTGATAAAGGGCCGGCCGAAGGCGATCAGGTCTGCCTTGCCACTGGCGACGGCTTCTATGGCGCCGTCTCTCGTGTAACCGTTATTCGCTATCCATGCGCCGGAAAAACGCTTGCGCAAGGCGGCGTAGTCGAAGGGCACCGTAGCGTCCTCGGGTTCGCGAGCGCCGCCGGTTTCGCCTTCGATCATGTGGAGGTAAGCAATCCCCAGCGGCGTCAGCTGCTCTATCACTTCAGTATAAAGCGCCTGGGGATTGCTGTCGCGCGGGGTGTCGTTGAAAGTGGTCATCGGGCTGAGGCGCACGCCGGTGCGGTTGGCGCCGATTTCCGTGCTGACTGACTGCATGATTTCCGCGAGCAGGCGCGCGCGATTGGCGATGCTGCCGCCGTATGGCCCGCTGCGGTCGTTGACGCTGTCGCGCAGAAATTGCTCGAGCAGATAATTGTTTGCGGCATGGATTTCGACGCCGTCGAAGCCGGCATCGATGGCATGTCGTGCGGCTTGGCGGTAATCGTCGATCAGTCCGGGTAATTCGTCGTCGCGCAATGCGCGCGGTGCGGAAACGTCGACGAAACCGTCGCGGGTGAAGGTCTTGGCATTCGGTCGCCGGCTGGTGGAAGACACCGGAGCGGCCCCGCCGGGCAGCAGCGAGGAATGCGAAATGCGACCGACATGCCAGAGTTGAAGCACCATACGGCCGCCTTCGGCATGCACGGCATCGGTCACCTTGCGCCATGCCGTCACTTGAGCTTGAGTATGGATGCCGGGGGTGTCGATATAACCTTGACCCATGGCGCTGATTTGCGTGGCTTCGGCAATGATCAGACCAGCCGAGGCGCGTTGGCGATAATATTCGACCGATAAAGGACCCGGAAGCAACCCTTCGATTGCGCGATTGCGCGTCAATGGCGCCATGACGATACGGTTGCTGAGCGAAATATTGCCGACTGTGATAGGGTCGAACAGGGATGTCATTGTCTTGCTCCTTATAAAAAATTACATTAATCCAGTTGTCAGACGATCAGAAGCACGCTTCCAGGATACGACGGCTCATTGCCAGATCGACGTCCTCATGTTCCCCGAGCCGGGTCATGCCATGATTTTCGAGCTGAGTGAGCACTTGAGCGACGGCATCTCCAGCGAGTTCATAGTCGCTGAGCCGGGTTTTGACATTCAAAGATTCAAAGAAATGCCGGGTTCTTTCGATGGCGGCATCGATACGCTGGTCGTCGCTGCCGGTACGTATCCCCCAGACGCGATCGGCATATTGCAGAAGCTTGGCGCGTTTGCTGTCGCGGCGCTGGTCGAGCATGGCGGGCAGGACGATAGCCAGGGTCTGGGCATGATCGAGCCCGTATAATGCCGTCAGTTCGTGACCGACCATATGCGTCGCCCAATCCTGCGGTACGCCGGCGCCGATCAGGCCGTTCAGCGCCATGGTCGCCGTCCACATCAAATTGGCGCGCACATCGTAATCCACTGGCGTTTGCAGCGCCCTGTACCCTATTTCAATGAGCGTTAGCAACAATCCTTCGGCAAAGCGATCCTGCACCGGCGCATTGCTGGGATAAGTCAGATATTGTTCGATGACATGGACAAAGGCATCGACGACGCCATTGGCAATTTGCCTGGGCGGCAAGGTATAGGTTTTGGTGGGATCGAGTATGGAAAAATGAGGATAGACCAGATTGTGGCTGAAAGACAGCTTGGCTTGCAGAGATTTGCGGGTGATGACCGAATGTCTGTTCATTTCCGACCCGGTAGCGGGCAGGGTCAACACGCAGCCGAAAGGGATCGCTTGCGAAATACGCTGTCCGCCAGTCATTAATATCTCCCAGGGATCGCCGAGAAAAGGCGCTGCTGCGGCAATGAATTTGGTGCCGTCTATCACCGAACCGCCGCCAACCGCGATCAGAAAATCCAGGTTTTCGCGTCTGACTTGGACGACGGCATCCATCAGCATGTCATAATCAGGATTAGGTTCTATCCCGCCAAATAATTGTATTTCGCGGTCTCCGAGTGCGGTTTCGACTTCTGTCAAGGTTCCGTTATGTCTGGCGCTGCCGCCGCCGAATAGTACCAATACACGTGCATTGGGCGGCACCAGCCGGTGCAATTCGGTAATTTTCCCTTTACCGAAACTGATATGGGTGGGGTTGTGGTATTCAAAATCGAGCATGGTTTCTCCATAAAATTTCAATTATGAGGGGGTTTAGTAGACCGGTCTGTTTGTTTGTCGGCAAAGTAATGTCAATTGTAAAAGATCAACGAGCTTTCGTTAGTGCGATAACAGGTTTAAGCTTACCTTCATCGCTAGCAGCAATGGATCGAGATTTTTATGCAATTTACCTAGCAGGCTGGCGCCCAGCCAAAGCTGATAAAGCATTTGTGCAGTAGTTCGGGGCTCCAGCAAGGGCAGGGAACCTTCGTTGACGCCTTCTGCAATGCAGGTTGCCAGTCTTTCCATGATTTTCTCGGTACCGTTACGCAAGGTAATGCGCATGTTTTCGGAAAGATCGGATACTTCAGCACCAAGCTTGACGACCAGACATTTCTGCTCCATGCAATCGCCGCATTGTGTGTCGAGCCAATGCTGCCAATAATTCAGTAACCGCTCCCTGGCCGACGAACCGTTTGCGAATAGAATCCGATCGAGTTCTTCAATATAGCGCTCGAAGTAGTTTTCAAGCAGCACCTGTCCATATTGTTCCTTGGATTTGAAATAATGATAAAACGAACCCTTGGGAACATCGGCTGCCGATAGGATCTCATTGAGGCCGACGCCTGAAAATCCTTTGCCGGCAATAATCCGATTACCCGTATCGAGCAAATGTTGTTTCGTTGTCGACATGACGAAATTCTTCAAATTAGAACAGAGCCCAGCTGTCGGCGATAAGGCTCGGTGCAGCGCGTGCATAGGCAATTATACAATATTGATGAGTTGCCACAAGGATTCGGTACTTTTGGTATCGGCGATCGTATAGCGGTTCAATATTTCCAGAAAAGCGAGGTGTGCCTCATACAGTATGTTTTTCAAATTGCAGTCCGGAGTGAGCACGCAGGTGTTTTTTTCCTTGTTGAAGCATTCTGCGATTTCGAAATTCGGTTCCGTACTCCGCACCACATCGCCGATGCGTATCTGGTCGGCGTTGCGTGCCAGGGAAATGCCGCCGTTTTTTCCGCGTTGGGTATGAATAAAATTTTCCTGTGCAAGATGATGGACCACTTTCACCAGGTGATTGCGTGAAATGGCATAATAATTGGCCAGTTCCGAGATGGTGGCTCGACCATCTCGTTTGACGTTCAGATACACCAGAACGCGTAACGAATAATCGGTATATTGGGTAAGTTGCATAAATTCTTGACAGTCGTACGATTAGTTTATAAGATGTAATCGCTATCAAAGTGCCATCGGCAAATAGCAAGTGAAAAAAATCAATTTTACATTGAGTGTTGGTCGAAAGACCAATTTTTTATGGATTATAACATGTATTTAATATACATTTTAATGGCATGATCGAGGTGCTTACATGAACGAAATTCTGTTTGAGAAATTGGGCGGAGCGGCGGCGGTCGACGCCGCAGTAGATATTTTTTATCGCAAGGTATTGAACGATGAGCGTATCAGCGGATTTTTCGACGATGTGGATATGGAAATCCAGGCGGCGAAACAAAAGGCGTTTTTAACGATGGCTTTTGGCGGTCCGGTACATTACACCGGAGCCGACATGCGCAAGGGGCATGCCCATCTGGTTGCTCGCGGATTGAACGATAGCCATTTCGATGCCGTGGTCGAAGATCTGGTTGCGTCGCTGCAGGAACTGCATGTCGCGCCTGAATTGATCGCTCAGGTAGGCGCCGTATGCGAATCCGCGCGTAACGATGTATTGGGTAAATAGTTAAAAAAGGGTCAGATGTCATGCCTACTATTCAATTTAACGGGATCGATTATCCTTGCAATTCCGGCGAATCGGTTCTGGATGCTCTGACCCGGCAGGGCGTCATGGTGCCTTTTTCCTGCCGGAACGGAATATGCCAGACCTGTATGATGAAGTCGGCGGAAGGTAACATTCCGGCCGCAGCACAAAAGGGTCTTAAAAGTACCTTGCAGGCGCAAAATTACTTTTTGGCGTGCGCATGCCATCCCGTCGAAAACATGGCGGTCAGTCTGCCTGCCGAGCCCAACCGGCTGTTACCGGCTACCGTGACCGCAATTCGGCCTTTGAATGCCGACATAGTCTGCGTTGGTCTGGATTGTCCGGAGCTGACGTATTATCGGCCTGGGCAGTTTATCAATCTGTATCGCGACAGCCATTTTTCTCGCAGTTATTCTATTGCCAGCGTACCCGCCGACGGCTATTTGCGTTTGCATGTGCGCCGCCTTCCCAATGGCCGCATGAGCAATTGGATACACAACGAGCTGGCGCTCGGCGACAATCTGCACATCAGTTCACCGATAGGTTCCTGTTTTTACCTGCCTGACAAATCCGGGCAGCCTCTGTTGCTGATCGGCACCGGTTCCGGCTTGGCGCCGTTGATGGGGATTCTGCGCGATGCCTTGAGTCAGAATCATGCCGGACAGATTTATCTGTACCACGGCAGCCGCGATAAAGCCGGATTGTATCTGGTCGACGAATTGCGCGAACTGGAAGCAGCGCATGGCAATTTTCATTACATTCCATGCGTATCGGACGGTACCGAAAGTGAGGAATATAAGGCGGGTAGATCCTTGGATGTGGCTATGTCCGCGCATCGGGACCTGAGCGGCTGGCGCGTGTATGTATGCGGCAACCCGGAGATGGTCAAAACCGCCAGGAAAAAAGCCTACCTGGCCAGGGCGGCCATGAGCGATATTTATGCCGATGCATTTGTTGCTGCCGCGCCGCCTATCGGTAACGCGATGAGTGAAAAACAGACGGCAGGAAAAATTCCATAATGACAGCGTGATCGAAAAGCAGTAATCTAGTCATCATTCCTCTGCGTGTCGTTAAGGCATGATCGTATCCAACCGGTAATAATGCGGGAAGCATATAAAAAATAAAAAATAAAATGGATCGCACCTTATTATTGGTTGATGATGAACCCAATATCCTTACGTCGCTGACACGGCTACTGCGTCGTGACGGCTATCGCATTCTCACTGCCGATAGTGGCGACGAAGGACTCGCTCAGCTGGCGCAATACCCCGAAACCGGGGTGATCATTTCCGATCAGCGGATGCCCGGAATGACAGGCGTGGCATTCTTGAGCCGGGTCAAGGAGATCTATCCGGGCACCGTACGTATCGTCTTGTCGGGTTATACGGAACTGGGTTCTGTGACCGACGCGATCAATCGGGGGGCAATCTATAAATTCCTGACCAAACCCTGGGATGATGAGCTCTTGCGAGCGAATGTTGCGGAAGCATTCCAGCATTATGAAATACTAAGGGAAAACGAACGGTTAAATGAAGAACTAAAAGCAGTCAATACCGCGCTGATCATCGCCAACCGTAAACTTGAGCAAAACATAGAAGCGAAAACCGACCAGTTGACGCGTAACCGGGATATCCTGAATATTTCCCAGGAAATTCTCGAGCGTTTGCCGATAGCGATACTGGGAGTTGGGGAAGACGGCATTATCGCCATCGCCAACGCACGCGCGCGCGAATTGTTCGGTGAAGGCCTTTTGCTGGGCGCGCGGGCCAATGAACGTCTGGCTACCGATACCTTGTCGTGTCTGGCAACCGATACCGGAGCTGAGCCCGACAGCTATCGTTTGACGAATGGCGAATCGGCTCATTACTGGTGTTATCCTTTAGGCCGATATTCGCAGGCCAAGGGCAGGTTATTGGTGATTGCAATTTAATCGAGCCATACTGAAAATAATACGACGTATCTACAGCAGATGACAGAGACAAACAGGCCATGAGTGAAGAAAAACTGAAAACGGTACTGGAAAACCTGCATCAATTGCCCGCCTTGCCTTCCGTAGTCCTGGAAGTCATTAACAGTTTTGTCGATACGGAAATTTCAACCGCACTGCTGGCGAACAAGATCAGCCAGGATCAGGCCTTGTCCGCCAAGCTGTTGCAAATTTCAAATTCTTCTTTTTACGGTTTGTCGCGCCAGGTCGGTTCCATTAACGAAGCGGTGATGATCTTGGGTTTCGATAGCGTCCGTTCACTTGCCGTTGCAGTGGGTTTGATTCATGCTTTATCGCCGGTCACCGGCCAGTTGCTCAATAGAAAGCAATTCTGGCAATATAATATCCAGGTAGCGACATGCGCCCAGTTTCTGGCAAAAACCTTGGGGTTCAATGCCGATATCGCGTTTACCGCCGGTTTGCTGCATGATATCGGGCAAATGGCATTTGCGCTGACCTATCCGCAATCCTATGGAATTATCCTCGAAGGCGAATCGTTTACGGCCAATGAACTGGTTGAGCGGGAACGGCAGGAATTCGGTTTCGATCATGCGATGCTGGGCGCTGAGGTCGCGCGACACTGGAATTTTCCTCTTCTGATCCAAAACGCTATCAAATATCATCATTGCGCCGATTCTCCAGACCAGGACAGGCTGGCTGAAATTGTATACACCGCTAATTTTTTGCATGAACGATATCGAGAAGGTAAAAGCGAGGAAGATATTTTGTCGGAATTGCCGGAAAATATTCTAAACCGCATGAATTCAAATAACGAATTGCTTGCTTCTGCCTGGTCTGTATTTACGCGATCGGATATCGGCGTACATATTTTTGAATAAAAAGGGGGAAGGATGGTAGATATATCCGAATATTCGACATTGGTAGCAGCGATAGAAGCGATAAATACAAGCAACCAATTCCTTTCCTTGCCGCCGTCGGCATCAACCGAGATCCGCTTGCTGGAACAGGCTATTAATTGTTTGCTGGGAAGATGGTCGACGGAATTAAAGATCAGCGACAGAACGTCTGACAGCCTGGCAGCAGCGAGCGTACGCATGGTATTGCTAGAGGATGTACAGGCGCGATTGAACAAGGCGGATAAGCTGGTCAAGAATACGCGCGATCTGAAGGAATTTTTAGAATGCGTGTTGGCGGATCTCTGCGAAATGACGAATGCCCGGGTCGCATGTTATGCCAGCATGGACGGTAACGGTAATGTAAGCAGCTTGCTGGCTCGGGGGCTGGACAAGACGGCGCTGGGCGAGTTGAGGATATCCGAGGATTTTCGCCATTTCGCGGCGGACATGGCGAAAGAAGGCGGCATAATCAATCGGACTCGACCGGCAGTACCCTGTCCATTGCAAATTCTGAATTGCCCGTTGCTGGCGACACCATTGAGCGTTAACGGCAGATCGGTAGGCGTTATCCTGTTACTGGACCGTATCGGTGCGGATGCATTCAATCGCGACGATATGTTCATGCTCGAGCATTTGTTGCCGGATATCTTGCGCGTACTTGAAAGGATAGAATTGACGCTTGCGCTGGAAAGGAGCAACCGTTCCCTGCATGCAGAGCAGATCAAACAGAAAAAATTGATCGAACAGCTCGAATCGGCGCAGGGCCAATTGCTGCAGTCGGAAAAAATGGCTTCGGTGGGCCAATTGGCGGCGGGCGTGGCGCATGAAATCAACAATCCGATCGGCTATGTTTATTCGAATTTGAATTCGCTGGAAAAATATGTACAGGAAATATTTGGCCTGGTAGATATCTATATCGAAGCGGAAACGGCGATATCCGATAATGCCCTGCAAAACCGGATACAGACGATGAAAGCTCAACTCGATCTGGATTTTTTGAAATCGGACTTGCAGGCCTTATTGAGCGAATCCAAGGAAGGGATCGAACGGGTAAAAAAAATCGTGCAGGATTTAAAGGATTTTTCCCATGTCGACGCTTCCGAAGACTGGAACTATGCGAATCTGCAAGCGGGTATCGATAGCACGCTGAATATCGTCAATAATGAAATCAAATATAAAGCGCAAGTCGTGAAGGAATATGCCGATATTCCCGAGGTGGAGTGCCTGATATCGCAATTGAATCAGGTATTCATGAATCTGTTTGTCAATGCTGCGCATGCGATCAAGGAACGAGGGGTCATTACGGTACGTACGGGCAAACAGGGCGACGACGAAGTCTGGATCGAAATCTCCGATACCGGTGCCGGCATTGCGCCGGAAAACATCAAACGTATATTTGACCCGTTTTTTACTACCAAGCCGGTCGGTAAAGGCACCGGCCTGGGATTGTCCTTGTCTTACGGCATCATCCGCAAGCATGGCGGTCGGATAGAAGTACGGAGCGAAGTGGGAGTCGGTACGACATTCAAGTTGTCGTTACCGATTTCGCGGTCGCATGCCGAGCTTGCCGCTGATAGTTCGAAATGATAGCGGCTGCAAGCGATAGCAGATGGCGTATGATCAGCTTGCGACCGGAAAGTTGAACAGGATCAAATTATGAACGCGATAACCGGCTCGCCGCAAACACCGACAGAAGCGTCGGAATCCTTGCTGTTCGTCGACGATGAAGCCAATATCCTGGCAGCATTGAAACGGCTGTTTCGACCCTACGGCTATCGTATTTTTACGGCCGATAGCGGCAAACAGGGTTTGGAAATCCTATCAGGCGAAAAAATCGATCTGGTCATTTCGGACATGCGCATGCCCGAGATGAACGGCGCCCAATTTCTGGAAAAAGTGCGCGAACTGTGGCCCGAGACGATTCGCATTCTGTTAACCGGATATGCCGAAATCGGCCCGACCATAGACGCGATCAACAAAGGGCAAATCTATCGTTATATATCGAAACCGTGGGAAGACAATGATATTAGTCTGACCGTCAGACAGGCGTTGAAATTCAAACAGTTGGAACGGGAAAAGTTGCAACTGGAATTATTGACACAAAAACAAAACGCCGAACTCAAGGAATTGAATGCGACGCTGGAGGATCGGGTCAGGGCGCGCACCGAAGAAGTCAATCAAACCATGGGATTTCTCGAGATCGCGCATGACAAGCTCAAAAAAAGCTTTATTACTTCCATCCGGGTTTTCGCCAATCTGATCGAAATGCGCGAAGGGAAAATGGCAGGGCATTCGCGGCGCGTCGCCGATACCGCAAGATCGATAGCACAGCGTATGGGAATGAATGAAGCGCAGATTCAGGATGTGTTTTTGGCTGCCCTGCTGCACGATATCGGCAAGATCGGCTTGCCGGATCACCTGATCGACAAGCCTTTTTCCAGCCTGACCAGCGAAGAGCGCACAGCAGTCGTCAAACATCCCTTGAAAGGGGAAACTGCGCTGATGGCGCTCGAACAGCTGCATAACGCGGCAGCATTGATACGCAGCCATCATGAACGGTTTGACGGACTCGGCTACCCGGACAAGCTGTCGGGCCTCGCCATCCCGGAGGGCGCCCGAATTCTCGCCCTGGCAAACGATTACGATGCGGTGCAACTCGGTACGATACTCAATCGGCGTCTGACCCAAACCGAAGCGCTTGCCTTTATTTGCGAAGGCCGCGGCAATCGATACGATCCGGCGGTAGTCGATGCCTTTCTGGGCGCAATGAAACAACCCATTGATGTGCCGAAACCGGAAACCGACACCCAGGTCGATACCGAGTACTTGAGACCCGGGATGGTGCTAGCCAGAGACTTGATCGCGCGTAGCGGCAACCTCCTGCTGTCGAAAGATTACGTACTGGATGCCTTGTTGATTAATCAAATCAGAAATTTCGAGCAGGTGGAACACGAACATTTTTCTATCTGGATTTATGTAAAAAAAGGGAATTAGCCATGCACCGTATCATGCTGGTCGACGATGAGGAAAATATTCTGAATGCGCTGCGACGTGTACTCATCGGTCGCATGACGGGTGACGGCGAACAGTCGCGCTATACGGTCGAAACCTTCATTTCGCCGCAAGCGGCTTTGGCACGCGCGGAAGAATCGGCTTTCGACCTCGTCGTTTCGGATTACCGCATGCCGGAAATGAGCGGTATAGAATTTCTCAAGGCTTTGAAACAAATTCAGCCCGATACCGCACGCATGATTTTGAGCGGTTACGCCGATCTGGCAGGACTGGTGGGCGCAATTAACGAAGCGCAGATTTTTCGTTTCCTGAGCAAGCCGTGGGACGATTTCGAACTTCGTCTGGCAGTTTCGCAAGCGCTCCAATACCGCGGTATCTTGCTGGAGAACCAGAAACTGGCGGACCAGGTGCGCGTCCAGCAAGGGCGGTTAAGCAAACAGGAACTGGCTCTCAAACGACTGGCTGCCGAAAATCCCGGGCTGGCGAGGGTGAACTGGGGTCCCGACGGATCGGTCATCCTCGATGATACGTCCTGAATTCAGCAAACGTGCCGCTTGGCTATTTTCAGTATTTCACAGGTTATTATTGTTTTACTGCAGCGCTTTTGCCGTTTATGTATTTTTCAACCGCTGATCTCGTGAGCGCGCCCAACTGGTAGGCGACAATCCGGCCTGAGGGATCGAATAAATACGAGGTCGGTAAGCCCTGGATTTCGCCGACCTGCGCCGCCAGATCGGAATTGCCGAGCACGATGGGGTAATTGATATGCATGCTGCGGGCGAAATCAATGACTTGCTTCGGGTCATGGTAGTCCATGGCTACGCCTATAACGGCAAGCCGGGTTTTGCCGTAGGTGCCTTGCAATGAAATGAGGTCGGGAATTTCCTTCAGGCAAGGAGGACACCAGGTCGCCCAGAAATTGACCAGCACCCATTTTCCCTTATACGCAGCCAGATTCTGGGCATGGCCCTGAACATCGGTAAAATTGAATGCCCAGGCCGATACCGTCAACAGCGACAGCCCGATAAAAGCTACGATACGATTCCACATTAATTTGCTCCTGTAATTTGATATAGGCCGGTAAGATGCCGGCAGGAAAGTTCCATGACGATGACCGTATTTTACCCGAATCGGCTTTTCTACGATAATACGGCTTTTGAGCTGATATCCTGATGACCGACTATCGTATAGAAAAAGACTCTCTGGGCGAATTCAAAGTTCCCGGCGACGCCTGGTATGGAATACAGACCGCGCGAGCGCTGGCGAATTTTGCCATTTCCGGACGCAAACCCGATATCGATTTTATTCGCGCTCACGTGCAGGTCAAACTCGCTGCCGCGCGTGCCAACACGCAACCCGGCTGGCTGGAAACCGGCGTCAGTGACGCGATCGCCAATGCCTGTTTGCGCATATTGAACGGCGAATTCCTCGATCAGTTCGTGGTCGACCGGTTCCAGGCCGGAGCGGGCACCAGCCATAACATGAACAGTAACGAAGTTATCGCCAATATTGCCAATGTTGCGTTGGGCGGTTGCAGGGGCGGCTATGCGCCTGTCCATCCCAACGATCACGTCAATATGGGGCAATCGACCAACGACACCATACCGACTGCGATCCGCGTGGCCCTGCTGGCGAAATTGCCGCGCCTGCTCGATGCGGTGGAACAGATGGCCATGCAGTTCGATAGGCTGGCCGAACAGGAACACGATACCGTGAAAAGCGGACGTACACATCTGCAGGATGCCGTGCCTACCACGATCGGGCGCGAATTTGCCGCTTACAGCTGGATTTTGCGCCGCTGCGCCCGGCAATTGTCCGAGATGCGCCCTCTGTTATGCGCGACGGGGCTGGGCGGTTCGGCTGCCGGTACCGGCCTGAATACATCGCCCGACTATCCGCAACGGGTCGCCCGCGAATTAAGCGAACTGACGGCAGAAAACATCACGGTCGGCGATCTGATCGCTCAAATGCAGTCCGTATTCGATCTGCAGGCGCTGTCTTCGGCGATACGCGGACTGGCATTGGAGCTTACCCGGATTGCCAACGATTTGCGCTTGCTCGCTTCCGGCCCGCGTACCGGTCTCGGCGAAATCACCTTGCCTGCTGTGCAGCCTGGATCATCGATCATGCCCGGCAAAATCAATCCGGTCATGTTCGAAATGCTCAACCAGGTCTGTTATCAGGTATTGGGGCAGGATGCTGCGGTCGGTTTCATGACGCAAGCGGGACAACTGGAGCTGAACGTAATGATGCCGGCGCTGGGATCGGCATTGTTCGATGCCATGGATTGGCTGACCAACGCCATTCGTGCGGCGACGGACAAAAATCTCAAGGGGCTGATCGTAAACCGCGACCGTTGCGAAAATTTCATACACGACAGCGTAGGATTGGCTACCTTGTTGAATACCCGTATCGGCTATGTCCGGGCAGCGGAGATCGCCAAGGAATCGACAGCGACCGGCAAACCGGTACGGGAAATCGTTGCCGCCAGGGGCCTGATGAGCGAAACCGAATTCAACCGGCTGGTTTTGGCAGCCGCTCACGGGATCGATGCCTGATGGATTTCAACGGATTTTTCCCGTGCGCTGCCGTGCGCATTCAGCCACATGCTCAGATTCATGTCCGGGTGTTCGATCAATCCAGCTAGCGGAAAGATCGACGCTATCGGTTGAAAGATCAGTCGTTCAAAAATTTCGCGCAGGATGATACGGTCCGGCGGCAGTGCCAGAGTCCAACCTTTGCCGCTACGCAGTACCCAATGTTCTTCCGTCAGGCGCAAAAGAACGGATTCCAATTGAGCCCGATGATCGGGCATCAATGCGATGAGCTGTTTGATGGTAAGGATTCTTCCTTGCTGTTGCGCCAGCGCCAGTTGCTCCAGAATTTGCAGTGACACATAAAAACCGTGACCGGGCGCAGACGTTTCAGCGTAATCAATGTTTTGATAATAAGGCAGCGCTGCGGTAACCGTGGCGCCGAACAACACGGTTATCCAGGATAAGTAGATCCAAAGCAAAAAAAGCGGTAATACCGCAAAAGCCCCATAAATCATCGTATAGGTAGGGAAATGGCTGATGTAATGGGAAAACAGCAATTTCATCGCTTCGAACACACAGCCTGCGACCACGCCTCCTATCCAGGCGTGAGTAGCAGGAACATATCGATTTGGCACCATATAATATAATAATGCCAGTGCGGTAATCGTCAGAATGATGGGAGCGACGTTGAGAAACAGCAGTTTCAATCCGTGAATTTCCTTGCCGGAACCAAACGCGAGTCCTGCCAGATAGGTCGTCACGTATAAGCCTATGCCTATCATCAAGGGTCCCAGCGTCAACAGCACCCAATAAATCAGGAAACGTTGCATTAAGCCCCGTTTATAGCGCACATGCCAGATACTGTTCAACGCATGTTCGATCGTCTGCATCAGCAATAGCGCCGTAATCGCCAGCGCACCGATGCCGATGGCCGTAAGTTTGCCCGCATTTTCCGAAAACTGCACCATATAAACGCTGATCACCTTGCTTGCGGTTTCCGGCAGCATATATTTTAACAAAAAGGTATTGAAGCTTTCGGATATGTTGGTGAATGCCGGAAACGCGGTAATGACCGTCAGGCTGATGGTAATCAGCGGCACGATCGCCAGCAATGATGTATAGGTCAGGCTGGCGGCAGTCTGCGACGAATTATCGGCGCTGAAGCGCCGGATTACGTAAAACAGAAAACGATAGAAGCGTTTCAAGCCTGTTTCCTTTTCCGCAAAATGGAGGAAGGAATTCGTTATTTGCGGCAATGCCAAGCGGCGTAATCCGCCACCGGACGCTGTGCGCCGTAAATTGCTCCAGCAATGCGCCCAGTCGCGTTATAATCTCACAATTCCATCATGGAGAGCCAGCATGCACGATATTCTTGTCCTTTATTATAGTCAGCAAGGTTCGACCCTGGCGCTGGCGCAAGTCTTAGCGCACGGCATCCATTCCGTTCCCGGTGTGCAGGCCCGGGTGCGTACCGTGCCCAAAGTTGCGACCGTTACCACCGTTGCTGCGCCGCCGGTACCGGAATCCGGCGCGCCATACGTCGAATTGAAAGATCTCGGTGAATGCATAGGACTGGCATTGGGCAGCCCGACGCGCTTCGGCAACATGGCCGCTTCGATGAAATACTTTCTCGACGGGACCTCCGGCTTGTGGATGGAAGGTGCGCTGGCCGGCAAGCCTGCGGCCGTCTTTACCTCGACGGCGAGCATGCACGGCGGCCAGGAAAGCACCTTGTTGTCGATGATGCTGCCCTTGTTGCATCATGGCATGTTGATCGTGGGTTTGCCCTATACCGAGGCAGCGCTGACCGCTACCGTGACGGGCGGCACGCCGTATGGAGCGAGCCATGTCGCAGGCGCAAACGGATCTGCCCAGATCAGCGAAGACGAGCGCAAGCTGGCATTTGCGCTCGGCAAACGTCTGGCGTCCACCGCGCTCAAATTACTGGACGAACGCAAAGGTATTACCTCATGAATCGTACCGTCTGGCTGCATTACGCCAGTATCGTCAGTCTGATTGCGCTGATATTTTTATCGGTAGCCTGGGAAGGATGGCTCGCACCGCTCAAACCGGGCGGGTCGGCGATGATACTCAAGGTATTGCCTTTGCTGGTGCCGCTGTTCGGCATCCTGCACGGCAAGCGTTATACCTACCAGTGGTCGTCGTTGATGATACTGGTTTATTTTACCGAAGGAGCGGTGCGCGCCTGGTCGGATCATGGCTTGTCGCAGAAACTGGCCATGCTGGAAGTAGCCTTGACGGTCATTTTTTTCTTTGCTGCAATTTATTACGCGCGCGCGACGGCTCGCAGTCATTAATTAAGCGGAACATTTATGTTGGATATACAATCGTTACGCCGCGATCTGGCCGGTGTGGCCGAACGTCTTGCCAGTCGAGGGTTCATGCTGGATAAGGCTGAATTTTCCCGGCTCGAAATCGAGCGCAAACTGCTGCAAACGCATACGCAGACCTTGCAGGCGCAGCGCAATTCAAGCTCGAAGCAAATCGGTGCCGCCAAGGCCCGCGGCGAGGATGTCTCGGCGATTATGGCAGAAATCGCCGGCCTGGGCGACGCGCTGACGGCCGCTGAAACGGCGCTGCAAGCGTTGCAGACCGAGCTTGACGCCTTGCTGATGGGGATACCCAATCTGCCGCACGAATCGGTGGCTGTCGGCCTTTCCGAAGACGATAATAGGGAGATCTCTCGCGTCGGTTTGCCGCGCGTGTTCGATTTCCCGGTCAGGGACCATGTCGATTTAGGCGAAAAATTCGGACTCGATTTCGAAACCGCCAGCAAAATTGCCGGCGCACGCTTTTCCCTGCTACGTGGCGATCTTGCCCGATTGCATCGCGCATTGGCGCAGTTCATGCTCGATACGCATATCGTCAACCATGCTTACACCGAAGTCTATGTGCCTTATCTGGTGAATGCCGAATCGATGCGAGGCACCGGGCAATTGCCGAAATTCGAGGACGACCTGTTCCATGTGCCGCGTAAGGACATGGAAAAGCTGTATCTGATTCCGACGGCAGAAGTACCGCTGACCAACATCGTTCGCGAACAGATTGTGCCGCGCGAACAGCTGCCGCTTAAATTCGTCGCGCATACGCCGTGCTTTCGCTCGGAAGCGGGCGCTTACGGTCGCGACACGCGCGGCATGATACGGCAGCACCAGTTCGACAAGGTCGAGTTGGTGCAACTGGTCGAACCGAAAGACAGTTATGCTACGCTCGAAGCGTTGACCGCTCACGCCGAAGCCATACTACAAGCCTTGCAATTGCCGTATCGAAAAATGGCGTTATGTACCCGGGATCTGGGTTTTTCGGCCGCCAAGACGTATGACCTGGAAGTTTGGTTGCCCGCGCAGAATACGTACCGAGAAATTTCCTCGTGCAGCAATTTTGAAGCTTTTCAGACGCGCCGTATGCTGGCGCGTTTCCGCGGCGAAAACGGCAAACCCGAATTGCTGCACAGCGTCAACGGTTCCGGGCTGGCCGTGGGCCGCACCCTGGTCGCGATACTCGAAAACCATCAGCAGGCCGACGGCTCCGTCGTCATTCCCGAGGTATTGCGTCCTTACATGGGCGGTTTAAGCGCACTCCGGCCGGCGACGGATTAGCGTTGATATCGGGATGGGCAGGATCATCTCGCACTTTTCTTTTATCGAGACTATCCGTCCTGAAACTTAATGGGCGATCACTACCTTGCCGATATGCCCGCGCCGCTCGAAATGGCGCCAGGCGTCTTTTGCCTGCGCAAAGGGATAGACGCAATCGACGATCGGCTGTAATCGATGCTGCGCAATCGCCCGGTTCATCAAGTCGAAATCGTCGCGGCTACCGACTGCTATACGGCGTAGTGTCGCGCCGCCCATAAACAATTGCATGAAGTCGATCTGCTCGCTCGCTGAGCTCAGCAAACCTATGATGCTGATTTCGCCGCCGAGCGCGGTGGCGCGTATCGATTTTGCGAGAGTACCCGTACCGCCGACTTCCACTATGCGGTCAACGCCGCGCCCCTCGGTGAGCTCGCGTATCGCCTGATCCCAGTTGGGTATCGCGGTGTAATTAATCGCGTCATCCGCCCCCAGTGCTTTCAATTTTGCTACTTTATCATCGCTTGAAGTAATGGCTATGACCCGCGCGCCGCACAATTTTGCAAGTTGCAGCGCGAACAATGAGACGCCGCCGGTCCCCTGCGTCAGTACCGTATCGCCCGCTGTGACAGGCGTCGGACCGCTGAGTGCGGACCAGGCGGTGACCGCCGCGCAGGGTAGCGTTGCCGCTTGCTCGAAACTCAGATGCGCCGGGATGGAGACCAGTGTTTCCTGATCGACGGCCTTGTATTCCGTCAACCAGCCGTCGCGGTCGCTACCGTACTGTTCGTGTGCGTAGGCCATCTCGAAACGGCCGCCGAACCAGCGCGGAAAAAAAGTATTGGCGACCCGGTCTCCGATTTTGAAGCGCGTCACCGCGTTACCGATTTCCACGATCTCTCCCGCGCTATCAGATAGCGGTATATGGCCCGGTTCGCTGGACATTGGATAATGGCCGTTGACGATCATCAGATCGCGGAAATTAAGCGAACTGGCCCGAACCCGCACCAATACTTCGTTGGCGCGAGGTTGGGGAATATCTTCGGTATGGAGAACGAGATCGTCTATCGTGCTGAATCGTTCGAGGCGGTAAGTTTGCATGAATGCTCCTTAAGCAGGTAATTGAATGTTTAGCGCACGTCATCGACGTCATTTTTCGTAGGCAATACCGTTATTACTGCGTGCGATAGCATATTGCGCGTATATTTCGGGATTAAATATATACAAAGAGCTTGATTCGTTATCCGATCGTCCTGACAATATTAAAAATATGGATTTATTCGACGAGATATTTTCTGCCATGCGAGTGGAAAGCGCTCTGTATGCCCGTCTTGAAGCGACGGCTCCGTGGGGCGTGGATTTCGTTGGCGGGCCGGGAGCGAATTTCGGGATGGTGGTGCGCGGCAGTGCATGGCTGACGGCGCAAGGGCTTGAACAGCCATTGAGTCTCGCGGCGGGGGACTGTTATATCGTTGCGCCCCAAACGCCTTACACTTTATCCGATAATGTTCGCAGCGCGACGCGTAGCTGTACCGATGTGATACACGGCAAGGAAGGCGGGATTGCCTCGTTCGGCGGCGGGGGTGCTCCTACCGACATCGTCGGAGGCTGGTTTAGCTTCGACGCCCAGAGTGCCGAACCGCTGATGTCCATATTGCCGCCGGTGCTGCGTATAGGCATGGATAGCGAGCGAGCGCTTGCGCTGCAATCGACCTTGCAGCTTATCGCCATGGAAACGGCGGTGCCGAGTCTGGGCTCGAAACTCGTGGTCAGCCGCCTGGCGGATATTCTTTTCATTCAGGCGTTGCGTACTTACGTCAGTTCTTGCGCCTGCGCAAAAACCGGCTGGCTTGCGGCTTACGCGGATCGCCGTTTGAGCGCGGTAATGCATGTCATGCATGCCGATATCGGTCGCAACTGGACGGTGGAGACGTTGGCGGCCGCAGCGCACATGTCACGCTCGGCATTTGCATTGAAGTTCAAAGCTGTTCTGGGAGAGACACCGTTAGGCTATTTGACGAATTGGCGCATGTACAAGGCAAAATGTCTGTTGCGGCAGCACGATGTGCCGATTGCCAAAATTGCCCTCGCGGTAGGTTACGATAGCGATGTGGCATTCAACAAGGTCTTTAAGCGAAGGGTTGGTGTGACGCCGGGAGAATATCGACGTCGGTAACACGAGCGTTACGCTTGAATTACGTGTTTGTTTCGGCAGTCGTTGATTGCAGGAAGCGAATGGCAACTGGAATGCAGGGTAGTGTCTCAGTTTGAAATCGTCACGACTTGACGAAAATATGCACAAGTGCATATCATTAGCGTCATGCCTAAACGCTCAAGCATGGGGCGGCTAGACCTCAATCAACTAGCCAAGCGGATTGTCGATGAAGCTACGAACGATTCGCCGAAGCCTGAACAGCCAGAGAAAAATCCAGCTGCTGTTGCGCTCGGCCGCCTTGGCGGCATCAAAGGAGGTGCCGCTAGAGCAGCGAAACTGAGTCCAACGATGCGTTCCGAAATAGCCAGGAATGCCGCTGAAAAACGCTGGGAAAAATCAAGGAGCAAGTAAGGATGATTGATGAGCGAAAATGACAAAATGATATCGGCAGCAAATGAACTATCTAATGCCTGCGATTGTGATGTAATGATCATTAATGGCGATATTTACCCACTATTACAAAATATGGTTATTCGCGAATCAAGAAAAGAAAAAACAAAAAGAAAACGTTGGTTTTTCTTTTGGCTACTTCTGGCGGATTGGCTGATTCTGCGTATCGGATTTCAAAGGCCATTCAGGATAATTACGAATACGCTTCTGCTATCATTTCTGGATGGTGCAAGAGTGCTGGAACGCTATGTGTCATCGGCGCAAATGAAGTGGTTATGGACGATGAGGCTGAATTGGGTCCGCTGGATGTTCAAATTGCAAGGAAAGATGAGCTAGGCGAGCGCGATTCAGGGCTTGTTCTAAGTGAGGCTTTATCTAATTTGGAGCACCACGCTTTTTCTCTGTTTGAGAATTTTTTCCTGCAAATAAAAACGCGTAGTGACGGTGCTATAACGTTTAAAACAGCTACGGAAATATCAGCTCAAGTTACAAACGGATTGTTTGAGCCAATCTACAAACAAATTGATCCCAATAAAATTGGTGAGGCCGCAAGGTCGTTGGCAATTGCCGAAGCCTATGGAAGCAGATTAAATATCTTGGGGAAAAATTTGAAAAATAATGCGCTGTATAATCTAACTGTTGGTTATCCTTCGCATGGATTTGTTATTGATCGTCGCGAGGCTGGTGAGTTATTCAGGAAGGTCAGGGCACCAAACCAGTATGAGGCGGTACTAATTGACGAGCTAGGATCAATTGCTGGACACCCTGGCGGTGAACCTTTGGTTAGTTATTTGAATTCTTAGGAGAAAGTTAATGAAACAGGAAACAAGGACAACGGCAAGCAAGTTGCCAAGGAAAAAACCGTCCGTAAAACCAGCGGTAATGGAGTCCGTGGAGAGTCTGCAGGAAATCCTACTGCGTGAACGACTGACTCCTAGAATCTTCATTGGGGCCAAAGGGGTTAATATATCCAGATTCAATTCATGCAAGTCTAAATAGATTCATCGTTAAATGAAAAAAGCCCCTGCGGGGTTTTTTTGGTGTTGGCGATACTTAACCGCCATGTCAACAGCGAGCCTGATTTTGATAAAATCTCAACAAGCCATGTTAAACGCCAGCACCTGACTATGTGTATGAGCATGCATCGATTCACATGGCTGACGAGCGCCTTTAGCAAAAAAATCAAAAACTTGCGCATGTTGTTGCGTTTTATTTCGTATATTACGATTTCGGGCGGATTCACAAGACACTGCGTGTTATCCCGGCAATGGAAGCGGGATTGTCAGTCAGGCTGGACGCCGGAGGAAATCGCTGGACTTGATCCAGAACCAGAGGCAAAGAAACGCGGCTCATACAAAAAGAAAATTTCAAACTGAGTGAGACACTACCGAATGCAGTATGCCCTTGCTATTGAGCATATAGCAATTTATAATTGACAACTTTCGTACGATACTGGAGCAACACACTATGGCAAACAGCGCACAAGCAGGCAAGCGCGCCAGACAAAACGACAAACAGCGCGCATGTAATGCAGCTTTGCGTTCAACCTTGCGTACTGCAATCAAAAAAGTTCAAAAAGCCGTTCTGGAAGGCGATAAAGACGCGGCAAAGGCTACGTATGGAGCTTCCGTCAGCGTGATAGACCGCATCGCCGATAAGGATATCATTCATAAAAATAAAGCTGCGCGCCACAAGAGCCGTTTATCGGCCGCGATCAAGGCAATGGCCTGAAGTCCAACGATCGTCCTGCAATAACAAGAGCTGGCTGACTGCCGGCTTTTTTCTGGTAATGTCTAATTCTCGATAGCGATATTCGCTGTATCGAACTTCGTATGCTGAACGTTATTGCAAGCATTCAATCGGAGTGGTATCGGGAAACGGAGCGGAATTAATTATTGATCGCTGTCGGGTTCGGGCTGGCTGGGATCTATGACTTTCAAATCGTTTTCGCGCGCGAAACCGAGGACAAAAGCGTAACTCGCCGGTTGCGTGTGTTGCAGTTCCTTATCGACGACGACGCATTTGACGCCATTGAGCGTCATGGGCCGCACGTAAGGCGAATAATTCATGCGATGATCTTCGCCAAAGGTGGACAGCGAACCCGATAGCCGCTCGGCCCAGTCGCTGGGTCGAAAAGTTCTCCCCGCCGAGGTCAGCCCCTGAATGATGATTTCGTTATGGCCTGGTTCAAACATGGTATGTACTTCGCTTAAATCTTATCGGTAATGATTTTATCAGACTATCGACCGCTTGCGGTCAGATGTTTTTTTGGTAACATGTTTGTGACCCGAGTTTTGCAATTGACGCAAGTCATCACGACTTTTCGTATGAATTATTCATTGCGAAGCAGGATACTCGATGCATCGTGTGCCGATATCCTGTTGAGCAAAAGTCGTTTCAAGCACATTTGCAGGAAATTGTAAATTTTCGGACCAACACTGCTAGAATATCGTCAACCCTTAGGTTAGTAAACCATCAAATTTGAATCGGAGAGTGAAATGACCCATGAATTGCCTGCCCTGCCTTACGCCAAGGATGCGCTGCAGCCGCATATCTCTGCAGAAACAATAGAATACCATTACGGTAAACATCATCAGACCTATGTCACCAATCTCAATAATCTGATTAAAAACAGCGAGTTTGAAACGATGTCGCTGGATGAAACCATCAAGAAATCGAGCGGCGGCATTTTCAATAACGCGGCACAAGTCTGGAATCACACATTTTACTGGAAATGTTTGAGTCCAAACGGCGGCGGCGCACCGTCCGGCTCGCTAGCCGAGGCGATCAATGCAAAGTGGTCGAGCTTCGAAGCATTCAAGGAGGCATTCACCAAGGCTGCCATCGGTACCTTTGGTTCTGGCTGGGCGTGGTTGGTGAAAAACAGCGCAGGCGAACTGGAAATCGTTTCCACCAGCAATGCTGCCACCCCGATGACCAGCGGCCAGAAAGCCCTGTTGACATGCGATGTATGGGAACATGCCTATTATGTCGATTATCGAAATGCGCGTCCCAAATATGTAGAGGCATTCTGGAATCTGGTAAACTGGGATTTTGTCGCTGCCAATTTCGCAGCATAGTTATGTAGATCTGCATCCGTTGCAGAATGTATTCGGCGGGATTTCCCGGAATTTGCCGGGGAACTGCCGGATACGGCTGAACCAGCCTCGTTCCAGGATCAAAACCAGCCTCGTCGCATTTCCGGATGAAGCAAAGTAGAGGGCGGCGTGAGCCGCCTTCCTGTTTTCAACCTCATTTATTTGCACCTTTATCGACATGTCTTATCTGATGAACACCTATGCGCGCCAACCAGTAACCTTTCTTCGCGGCGAAGGGGTATGGTTGTGGGACGATGCCGGAAACCGGTATCTCGATGCTCTGGCAGGCATCGCCGTCAACGGTCTGGGACATGCTCATCCGGTATTGAGCGCCGCGATCTGCGAACAGGTGCAAAACCTGATCCATACTTCCAATATCTATCAAGTCCAGCCTCAGGAATCGCTGGCGGAGCATTTATGCCGGATATCGGGGATGGATAAGGTGTTTTTCTGCAATTCGGGTTGCGAAGCGAACGAAGCGGCTATCAAGCTTGCGCGTTTGTACGGTCACGGTAAGGGTATTGCCACGCCGACCATCGTCGTGATGGAAAAATCGTTTCACGGCCGCACCATGGCAACCTTGACCGCTACCGGAAACCGCAAGGTGCAGGCCGGATTCGAGCCTTTGCTGACCGGATTCGTGCGCGTGCCTTATAACGATGTCGAAGCGGTGAGACAGGTAGCCGGGCATAATCACGATGTGGTGGCGGTGCTGGTCGAACCGGTCGAGGGCGAGGGCGGCATCCGGATTCCCGATGCCTCATATCTGCACGATTTACGACAGATTTGCGACGCGAACGGCTGGCTGCTGATGCTCGATGAAGTTCAAACCGGCATGGGTCGTACCGGTGCGTGGTTCGCATTTCAGCATACCGATATTGTGCCGGACGTGATGACGCTCGCCAAGGGCTTGGGTTCGGGCGTGCCGATCGGCGCCTGTCTGGCACGCGGTGTGGCGGCTGAACTGTTCAAGCCGGGCAATCACGGCTCGACCTTCGGCGGTAATCCATTGGCGTGTACCGCCGGTCTGACGACATTGCAGATTATCGAAGACGATGAATTGATGGGGAATGCGGCTCGCATCGGCGCAGCTATCGTTACCGGATTCGAACGCGAACTGGCTGGAGTGGCTGGGGTAAAAGCGATACGCGGCTACGGCATGATGATCGCCATCGAGCTGGACCGGCCGTGCGCCGAACTGGTGAAAACGGCGCTTGCCGAGCGTTTACTGATCAATGTGACGGCGGAAAATGTAGTTCGCCTGCTACCGCCGCTCATCATGAATGACGCCGAAGCAGGGCAATTGGTCGATCGCTTGAGCCCGATTATCCGCGATTTCCTCTCCCGGGGAGGCTCATGAATACGATCAAGCATTTTTTGCAGTTCCAGGATTTGTCGCGGGAAGAATTTGAATATATTTTCACTCGCGCCAAAATCATCAAAAGCCGTTTTAAAAATTATCAGACCTATCATCCGCTGCTCGACCGGACGCTGGCGATGATCTTCGAGAAGCAATCGACCCGCACACGCTTATCGTTTGAAGCGGGCATGCATCAGCTGGGCGGCTCGGCCATCTATCTCAATACGCGCGATACGCAGCTGGGACGCGGCGAGCCGGTGGAAGATGCCGCCGAGGTCATATCGAGGATGGTGGACATCGTCATGATCCGCACCTTCGAGCAGGAAGTGATAGAACGCTTTGCGGCGCATTCGCGTGTGCCGGTGATCAACGGCCTGACCAACGAATATCACCCCTGCCAGATCATGGCGGATATTTATACCTATATCGAGCGTTACGGCAGCATCACCGGCAAAACCGTGGCGTGGGTGGGTGATTCCAACAATATGTGCAATACCTGGCTGCAAGCCGCGGTGGTATTCGATTTCAATGTGCATGTTTCGACGCCGCCGGGCTACGAAGTCGAACCGGAGCGTGCCGGTTTATACGATACCACGCATTTCGAAAGCTTTGCCGATCCGATGGAAGCCTGTCGCGGTGCCCATCTTGTGACGACAGACGTATGGACGAGCATGGGTTTCGAAGCGGAAAACGAAGAGCGCAAGCGCGATTTTCAGGATTGGCAGGTCGATACCGAAATGATGCAGATCGCGGCGCCGGATTCGCTGTTCATGCATTGCCTGCCTGCGCATCGCGGCGAAGAAGTCGCTGCCGAGGTCATCGACAGCGCGCAAAGCGTGGTGTGGGAAGAGGCCGAAAATCGCTTGCATACCCAGAAAGCGTTGATGGAATATCTGTTGCTGGGCGCACTGGCCTGACCGGTTGCCCTCGCAAGCCTGCGTCAGCGTTTTTTTCGGTGTAAAATAGGCGGTTGTTAAAATCGGTCTGGATTGTCCGGTGACGATGAATGGCACGAGATATTTGCTTGCGACAGCAAAGCTCGTCATGACTAGGAAGATATGGATAACAAGCAATGAGCGATGTGAAAAAAGTAGTGCTGGCGTATTCGGGCGGTCTGGATACTTCGGTAATCCTGCAATGGCTGCAGGACCGATATCGATGCGAAGTGGTGACGTTTACCGCCGATATCGGCCAGGGCGAAGAGCTCGAACCGGCACGCGAAAAAGCCAGGAAGCTCGGAGTCAAGGAAATATACATTGACGATTTGCGCGAGGAATTCGTGCGCGATTTCGTTTTCCCCATGTTTCGCGCCAATACGGTGTACGAAGGCGAATATCTGCTCGGCACATCGATCGCGCGGCCGCTGGTCGCGAAACGCCTGATCGAGATTGTCAATCTGACCGGCGCCGACGCGATCTCGCACGGCGCAACCGGCAAGGGCAACGATCAGGTACGCTTCGAACTCGGTGCTTACGCGTTGAAGCCGGACGTCAAGATTATCGCGCCGTGGCGGGAATGGGATCTGCTGTCGCGCGAAAAATTGCTGGCGTATGCCGAAAAACACGGCATAGCGGTGGAAATGAAGCACAAGAACGGCGGCAGCCCTTACAGCATGGACGCCAATCTGCTGCATATTTCGTACGAAGGTCGCAGTCTGGAAAACCCCGCGGTCGAAGCCGAAGCCGACATGTGGCGCTGGACCGTAGCGCCGGAACAGGCGCCCGATCAGGCCGAATACGTAACGCTGCAATTCTGCCGCGGCGATATCGTCGCCATCAATGACGTTGCGCTCGGTGCGGCGCAGGTACTGGCAGAACTTAACCGGCTGGGCGGCAAACACGGCATAGGGCGGCAGGATCTGGTCGAAAACCGGTATGTAGGAATGAAATCGCGCGGCTGTTACGAGACGCCGGGCGGTACGATCATGCTCAAAGCGCATCGGGCCATCGAATCGATTACGCTGGATCGCGAAGTCGCACATCTGAAGGATGAATTGATGCCGCGCTACGCCAGCCTGATTTATAACGGTTACTGGTGGAGCCCTGAGCGCCGGATGCTGCAAACCATGATCGATGCTTCGCAATCCACGGTAAACGGCTGGGTCAGGCTCAAGCTTTATAAAGGCAATGTGATCGTGTCAGGCCGCGATTCGGCGACCGACTCCTTGTTCGATCCCGCCATCGCGACGTTCGAAGACGATGCCGGCGCGTACAATCAGGCCGATGCCGGCGGCTTTATCAAATTGCATGCCTTGCGGTTGCGGATTGCCGCCAGATTAAAAAATAAATTGAGTGCATGATGACACGACAGTTCGATCAGGTTAGCGTAATCAAACAGGCGAATATCTATTTCGACGGCAAATGTGTCTCGCATACCGTGCTGTTTGCCGACGGCAGCAAAAAAACGATAGGCGTCATTTTTCCGAGCAGGTTGACGTTTAATACCGATTTGCCGGAAATCATGGAAATCAATGCCGGAGAATGTAAAGTCAGGATTAATGGAGCTGCCGACTGGAAAACCTATCGCACAGGCGAGCAATTTCAGGTGCCGGGAAAGAGCAGTTTCGACATCGAGACTTTGACTACGCTCGATTATGTCTGCCATTTCGTGACGGAAAGCTGACTTTTTATTATCGGCCGGTTATCGGTCTGTTTTGATTGGCCGTACCGAATCGGGGGTTTGACGATGGACGACAGCGCGAAAGCGGTTCGCTCCGATCGGATAATGCTATCCAGAATTACGTCAGAGGAGAATGAGCCATGCCCAGTTTTGATATCGTTTCCGAAGTAGACAAACAGGAAGTGAAAAACGCTGTCGAACAAGCCAATAAGGAGGTGTCGACGCGTTTCGATTTCAAGGGTTCGGATGCGCGAGTCGAACAGGCGGATTATGTCCTTACCTTATTTGCCGACGACGAATTCAAGCTCGATCAGGTTCAGGAAGTCCTGAACAATAAGTTGATAAAACGCAATATCGATATCAAATGTCTGGAGCCGGGCAAGATGGAAAAAATTACCGGCAACAAGGTGAAACGCGCCGTGACGGTCAAGACGGGTCTGGAATCCGATCTCGCCAAAAAAATAGTCAAGGACCTGAAAGAGAGCAAAATGAAAGTTCAGGCCAGCATACAAGGCGATGTGGTGCGTGTGACCGGAACAAAACGTGATATCTTGCAGGAAGCGATCGCCTTGGTGCGCAAACAGGTCACCGATTTTCCGGTGCAGTTTCAGAATTTCCGTGATTGAGGCTAGAGCGCATACGGTACATTCTTCCATCGTTGATCCGCTTCTGGTATTCTTGAATCGATATTGGAATGGTTTTGTTTTTTATTCTGCTCAACCTTTTTTCAGGGGATTAAAATGATTATTCGCGACATTCTGACGATCAAAGGCAGCGAAATATGTGCCGTTTCTCCAAATCAGACGATTGCGGATGCCATTGCTCTGATGGTGCAATATGATGTAGGCTCCCTGATTGTGCGCCAGGAAGGAGTGATGATGGGTCTCCTGACCGAACGCGACGTTTTGCGACGCCTGAACGAAAGCGGCGACAGCGTGGTCAATCAGCCGGTCAGCGCGATGATGGTGACCGAACCGATCATCGGTCACCCTGACGATACGGTCGATTATGTGCGCGGCGTCATGACCGAAAATCGCGTCAGCCATTTGCCGGTGATGGAAGGCGAAAATCTGCTGGGCGTGATTTCCTTTCACGATGTCGCCCGTGCCTGCCTGAATGCGGCCGATTTCGAAAATCAGTTATTGAAACGCTATATCAAGCATTGGCCGGAATAATTCAATGCCGGTATTGTAATCTTTCATCGGATGCGCTAACAGTAGCTTATGCGTATATCGGTGTGTAGCCTTGAATAATTCAATCGAATAGTTGTGGTTGTTAGCCCACAGTTTACGGGCCGTCTACTTGACAGCGATATGTAAAGACATTAAGATCGTTTTATTAGTTTTTTGTAATTGTAATCAGCGTTGGAATTGTAATCGGCGGTAAACGAACTATCGAGTCAATAGCGATCGGTGGTATCCAGGAGCGTTATACGGGTTTGATCATTCGATATACGATAAGGGGAAATACAATGAAAAAAATTGTTGGGATAGGTATGGGGTTTTGGGCCATATTATTGGCATCGAATGCGTTGGCGGAGCAGGGAGCGATGCCCGGTTACATGCCTGGCGATATCGTTGCGCGTGCTCGGGCAGTCGATATCAATTTCGATAGCAGTTCATCTCCGGTCACCGGAGTGACGGCGAACAACAAAACTATTCCTGAAGTGGATGGGAGCTATTTTTTTACCAGCAATATCGCAGCCGAATTGATCCTGACCTATCCCCAATCGGTCGGTATTGATGTCAATGGCGGCAGCATCGGTTCGGTCGATGCGCTGCCGCCGACGCTGACGCTGCAATACCACTTCATGCCGGACAGTCCGTATTTCAGACCGTATCTCGGCGCGGGCATCAATTACACCAATTTTTCGAGAGACAGGCTGGCTGGCGGAGCGATAAACGTTTCGAACAATAGTTGGGGCGCAGCGCTGCAAGCAGGGTTCGATGTGCCGCTCAATCGCAACCTGTTATTCAACCTGGACGTCAAGAAAGTATATATGAAAACCGATGCATCCTTGAATGGCGCTTATCTAACCACCGTTACGCTCGACCCGGTATTGTTGGGCGTCGGTCTCGGCTGGAAATTTTAGCCGATTTCGGAGGTGAAGGTTTGCCATCGGCCTTCATCTCTTTTTTGTCAAAGCGGCAGGCTTTTCAGAATCTCATGATAGGCGTTCAGTCTCGTCGCACTGATTTTTCCTGACGATTGAGCCTGCAGGACCGTACATCCGGGTTCGTGAGTATGTCTGCAATTGCTGAACCGGCACAAACCCAGGTAAGGCCGGAACTCGATAAACAGATCATCGAGTTGGTCGGCACGAATATGATTCAGGCCGAACGCCTGCATGCCCGGCGAATCGATAACGCGGCTGTCGGCATCGAGCTGGTACATTTTAGCGCTGGTAGTGGTATGTTTGCCTGAATCGAGCGCAGTGGATAGGTCGGCGGTAACGGTCTCGGTACCCGGAATCAATGCATTGATCAGACTCGATTTGCCCATGCCGGATTGACCGACAAACGCACTGATTTTGCCGCTGAGATATGGCCTGAGCGCATCGATGTCGTGCATTGCCGATACGTGTATTACCGGATAACCCAAATCCCGGTATACACTCATTTGCTGGTAAACGCGTTCCGCAGTCGCGCCCAAATCCCATTTGTTCAAACAGATCATGACTTCAATGCCGGCTGCCACCGCAGCGATGATGCATCGGTTCACCAGCATGTCATAATGACTCGGTTCCGGCGCTACCACGATTACGGCCAGATCGACATTCGCCGCAATGAGCTTGCTGCGGTGCGCGACCGAGCGATACAGCAGGCTTTTGCGTGGCAGGATGCGCTCGACTACGCCCTGATGCGGACTGGTAAGCTTGAATTGGACCCGATCGCCGCAAGTGACGGTATCGCTTTGCTTGCCTCGGGCGACGCAATCGAAGCGCGAATTGGCGGATTCGACCTGATAATGCCGGCCATAAGCGGCGGTGACCAAGCCCTGGAGCAAGTCCGCCGCGGTCATGATACGAGCGACTTTAAGGTGTAGAGCAGATCCAGCGCCGTTTTGGGCGTCATTTGGTCGGGATCGACGGTTTCCAGCAGATCGACGGCGGCATGCCCCGGCGCCGGCAACGCCGGTTCGACGCACGGGTTGTCAAACAGATCGGCTTGCGGCCGATGCGGCGCGGCAGCGACTTCAAGTTCGACGAGTTTGCGTCGGGCAGCCGCAATCACCGTTCCGGGAATGCCTGCCAAAGCAGCAACCTGCAAACCGTAACTCTGGCTGGCCGGACCTTCCTTGATGTTATGCAGAAAGACGATGCGGTCCTTGTATTCAACGGCGGCAACATGCACGTTCACGATCTGTTGCCAGTGTGCCGGCAATTGCGTCAACTCGAAATAATGCGTCGCAAATAAAGTATACGCGCCGATTTTTTCCGCCAGTTGCCGGGCGATGGACCAGGCGAGCGCCAGACCGTCGAATGTCGACGTGCCGCGTCCGATTTCGTCAAGCAATACCAGACTTTGCGCGCTGGCGTTATGCAGAATGTAAGCGGTTTCGGTCATTTCGACCATAAAGGTGGAGCGGCCGCCGGCCAGATCGTCGGAACTGCCGATGCGTGTAAATAATTGATCGATGACGCCGATGCGCGCCTCGCGGGCCGGTACCCAGCTGCCGCAGCACGCCAGCAGGACGATCAGCGCCGTCTGACGCATATAGGTCGATTTCCCGCCCATATTCGGGCCGGTTACCAGCAGCATCTGCCGGTTGCGCGTCAGCAGGGTGTCGTTGGGAATAAAATCCGACAGCCGCTGTTCGACCACCGGATGCCGTCCGCCGACGATGTCGATGAGCGCTTCGCCGGTCAGTTCAGGGCGGCAGAAATTGAGCGCGGCGGCACGTTCCGCCAGCGTACAGAGGGTATCGAGATCGGCCAGCGCCGATGCCAATTGTTGCAATACCGGCACCTGCGCCAGCAAACCGCACACGAGGTCGTCGTACAGGTATTTTTCCCGCGCCAGCGCGCGGTCGGCGGCAGACAAGGCTTTATCCTCGAATTCCTTCAGTTCGGACGTAATATAGCGTTCGGCATTTTTCAGCGTTTGTCGGCGCTGATAGTCTGCGGGAACGGAAGCAGTCTGGGTACGGCCGATTTCGATGTAATAGCCGTGCACCCGATTGTATTCGACGCGTAAACCGGCGATCCCGGTGCGTTCGCGCTCGCGGATTTCGAGCGCTACGAGAAAGGCTCCGCTGTCACTCTGCAGATTGCGCAGTTCGTCGAGTTCGGCGTCGAAGCCGGCGGCAATGACGCCGCCTTCGCGCACCTGAGCGGCAGGCTCCGGCTGGATGGCGCGGCCTAGCAGATGGTGCAGATCGGGTAGCGGTCGGCACAGTTTGGCCATCTCGCACGACCACGGATTATTGAGCGCCTCCAGCGATTCCTGCAATAGCGGCAGTAAAGCGAGTGTGTCGCGCAATCCCGATAAATCTCGCGGCTTAACGTTTTCCAAGGCGATTCGTCCGCTGATGCGTTCAACGTCGACGCAGCTCGCGAGTAATTTATCGAGCCGTAGGCGTAGCGGGGATTGCTCGACCAAATCGGAAATCGCCGCTTGCCGCTGCAGGACGATATGGCGGTCGCGCAAGGGATGATGCAGCCAATGCCGCAGCCGCCGTGATCCCATCGAAGTCGAGCAGGTATCGAGCAGGGAGAGCAGCGTAGGTGCATCGTCGCCTTGCAGCGTCTGGCTGATTTCCAGATTTCGCCGCGTGTTGGCGTCCATTCGCACATAGGCGTCATCCTGTTCGGTAACGATGCGCTGAATGTGCGGCAGTGCGCCGCCCTGAGTGTTTTTTGCATAGTGCAGCAAGGCGCCGGCCGCTGCAATTCCCGCTGTCATATGGGCGCAACCGTAAGCCTTGAGATCAAGTATGGCAAACTGTTCGCATAGCATTTCCTGCGCCCGCTTGACATTAAAATCCAGCGCGGAAAGTTTGCGTATTCCGGCGCTGTGCTTCAATGCGGTAAAACCTGCGTTTTCCGCCACCAGAATTTCGGCCGGTGCGATGCGCTCCAGCGTCGCGGGCAACTGTTCGGCGGCGATTTCGCTTACGCAAAATCTGCCGCTGGCCAGATTGAGCCAGGCCAGACCCAGCAGGCCGGCTTTCGCCGGTGCTGCGATCGCCAGCAGCAGGCTGTCGCGACGATCGTCGAGCAACGCCGCATCGGTTAGCGTGCCCGGCGTCACGATACGCGCCACCTGGCGTTCGACAGGGCCCTTGGCGGCAGCGGGATCGCCGATCTGTTCGCAAATCGCGACCGATAAACCCTGCTTGACGAGTTTCGCCAGATACGGCTCGGCAGCGTGATAAGGCACACCCGCCATCTTGATCGCCGCACCCGCCGACGAACCGCGCGTGGTAAGCGTAATCCCCAGCAACTGCGCAGCGCGCACCGCATCGTCGAAAAACAGCTCGTAAAAATCGCCCATGCGATAAAACAGCAATTTGTCGGGATGCTCGGCCTTGATGCGCAGATATTGCTGCATCATCGGGGTGTGGGTGCTTATTGTTTGATCATCAATCATTCGTTTATATGTATCCGGCGCTCTGAAACGAAAGCCCAGGTCGTATTTTAACCTAAAACACAAAGATAAATTTGAGTGGACACCATCACAAAGGTGCATCTCGCTCACATTGCAGATACCATGAACCATTATAAAAATTAATTTATTGATACTAATACACTACTAATTGAAATATAATATAATTTTAGTTTATACTTTATACAAAGTAGTATAATTTTTATTATCATTAATAATGATAAAGTGCGCCCGTAGCTTTGAAAACAGGCTTTCGGGGGCGATATGCCACGATGGAATGAAATCTTTGGTAATTTGAAAATCGTAACGTGTTTTGATTTTTTTTGGGGTAGTGATTATCTTGAATTGCTGGAAAGGGGAAAACCATGAAGCGTTGGGCTGGAATCATGATGATGGTAGCCTTATTGGCAAACGGGAAAGCGCATGCCGATCTGCTTGACGCGCTTACCAACTTGAACAATGCCCTGGCAGGGGCGGCGAATAATGGATCACCGCCTGCCGCTGTCCCATCGGTTTCCGCAACCAACGGGTTTGCGGAAAGCACACTGAGCATGAGCGATAAGGACAGAGCCGCGATCAGAAAGCAGATCCAGGTGGCGGAAACTCTTCCGGCCAACCATGGGATACTGGGGCAGGATATCAAAGCGGCGGAGGATCAGATTGTTCCGGTAATCGAACTTTCGGCAACGGCGACTGCGAATTTGTGCAGCCTGGAACAACGGTACGCGCGGCCGGGCAATTTCAATTGCCAGTTATACAGTATATCCGGCAGCGACTCCACGGTTTTCCAGTACATGCAAAATACGCCAAGAACGCAACCCCTGCAGGTGGTTTCGATTTCAAACTGGTCGCTGCAAACTGCCAATGCATTTCAGTTTTATGTGAATTATTGCAGCAGTATCAGCCAGGTATGCCATTCAATAGGGTATGTTTTCAGCAATATGGGTGATGGCTGGATGCTGGGCGTGCTCTCTCCTTATTGAGCGCGAACAATACCCCATTCCAAATCCGGCATCAATCCATGGCGAGTTTGACCGGTTTGCCGATGCGGCTGAGCATTTCCACCAGCGTGTCGAGAGTGAATTTGGCCGTTTTCCTGTTTACCACGTCGGATACGCGCGGTCGCGAGACCATCAGTATCTCGGCGGCCTGAGATTGCTTCAGGTGGTGCTCGGCAATCCAGGTGGATAACTCGTCCATCAGTTGCAGCTTTAGCAATTGAGTGTCGTTAATTTGCTTGCACGAGGCTGCCTGCAAACGTTTGGCATTATCGGGCGCAGCCCAGTTCCAGGTTCGCTTCCGGCTTCGTCACCTGGCGGATTTCGGTGTCGATCTTCATTTCCGTACCTTTCTCGTGTTGACCACGGCGCGGTAGCGCGTCTCGGCAATGCCCTTATCTCCAGCGAATTTCTTTTTTGCCACTCATCATTCCGCTGTGTATAAAATTTATACGGGTCAAGCATACAATCAAACCATTTTATTTTAAGCTGAAATAGAAAGCCGAGCTTCTGGGGATTTGATTCCAAAGCTAGGTTTCAGGCGGGGATATCCCATTATTTATGCATTCAGGCCGGGTTAATTTACAATATTAATTATGATGCGACTTCACTTTTTTTGTGAAGAAAATCATTTCTAATTCACATCGGGAATAAATAATATGACAAAGAATTTAATATTCCATAACAAGTTCTTAAAAGTTGAATGGAGCAAAACTGCAGAAGAAATGGCGAATAAACTCGACGCTTCTCTCGTATTGGAAATACAAATTTACTTTAGCTGCATGATAGGGAAAAGGCTAGCTTATTATAGCGATTTTCCTATGAATGGAGTATATCAACTGCAAACCGAACTGTTCGAGGACATACTCAAAGATTCTCAGCAATTAATCGGTAAGCTATACGTCCGGTTTAATACCGTCATGACTAAAAGCTGCCGGGTTTCGGAGTATATGGGTCCTCCGCCGGTGACGGATTTTGTCGTTGCGCATAGCGATGCCTTCGTACCGAACTGGTTAGCCATTGATTACAAAAAAAATATGTTTGTAGGCGAATACGGTTGGTTCGGTTCCGATACGACTACTCCCAATACAAAACAAATACGTAGCGCTGCTGTTTGAGCTATTTCACGACCCCGACCGCGACCAGTCGAAATACGGCCCGGGGTCGGTTTTACGGCCTGGTGCGATGGTGCTGTGGCCGGCTAACGGCAGATCGCCGTAAGCGGTGCGCAGGCAGGTTATCAGTTCTTGCAATCGGTGATATTGCATTTCGGTAAAAGCGGTTTGATCGTCGCCTTCGAGTTCTATGCCCAGGGAAAAATCGTTGCAGCGCTCCCAGTTCTGCCATATTGATACGCCGCAATGCCATGCGCGTTTATCGCAGGGCACGAACTGGATGATTTCGCCGTCGCGGCGGATAAGAAAATGCGCCGACACGCGCAGTGTATGAATCTGCGCGTAATAGGGATGCTGGGCGGGATCGAGCCGGCCGGTAAACAGTTCTATTATTCCGCTGCCGCCGTATTCGCCGGGTGGCAGCGAGATATTATGGATCACGATCAAACGGATATCGGCGGGATTGCTGCGCTCATCGCAGTGCGGCGACGCGATAAAGCGTACGCCGGCGAGAATGCCGCGGTCGTCGATAACCATTACGGTTCTTCCTGCGGTGCGTGGCTTAGGGTATCGGCGATTGCCTGATGCAGCGAAGCGGGCAGCGCCTCGGCATGGAGAGGGGCGTGAAATTTGCCGTCTACGAATAAAAACAGGCTGGGTAAGTGAAATACGTCGTATTCGTACGCCAGCGCGGTGGCGATTTGTACGTCGACAATATAACCGTTTTGCACGAGCGGGCTGGAATAGGTTTCCAGAAAACGTAACCACACGCGGCAACTGCCGCAATCGGGCGCGGTGAACAAAACCAGGCTGACTCCGGGAACCGATGCGAGCCGGGGGTGGAAATCGAATTCCGACAAAGTTTGTAGATGCATCTGCGTCGCGGTGTCTGCGTCAGTCGATCAGCGACAGTACGCGGGCTGTAGCGCCGACCTGTCGGTCCAGCCACTCGCGTGCGCGAGCGGCGAGAGTTGCTCCTTGTTCGGGCTGGTCGATCAGCGTTTTAATGCAGCCGAACAAAGTTTCGCTGTCGCTGCCGGTCAGCACGACGCCGGCTTCTACCGCAGCGGCGATCAGCGGTTGACGCCGGTGCGCGCCGCCGACTATGACCGGTTTGCCCGATAAGATAGGGGTAACGATATCGGGGTCGTTTTTGGCTTGCGCATCGAGCGTGCCGCCGGCCACCACGAAATCGGCGCAGGCGTAGAGCGATTCCAGCGGTTGCGGATCTTCGATGTAATAAACGCGGGTTTTAATCGGGACGAACGACGTCGACAGGCGACGGTGGCGTATGGTTTGCAACCGGTATTTGATCGATTCGCGATACACCGGTTCGCAGCGTGCCGGATCGCGCGGCGCGAGCAGCATGAGCCCCATTTTATGGCGGATGGCACGGTTGAACAGTGCGTAGGCCTGATCTTCTTCGGCTTCTCCGGTGGCGGCAAAATAACCCAGCCAGCGGTCGCCTTCGCGCTGTTCCTTGAAGCGTTTGCAAATTTCCGTATCGACGGTGATGGCGGGCAAGCGGCTCAATTCGGCGTAGGGGTCGCCGGTTACGATCGCGTCAGGCAATTCCCGTATGGGTTGCGCAGTGGTCACAATTCGGTATTTCGGGTCAACAACCGCCGCATCGCGCGCATTGATCCAGAAAACCGGGCAATTCGCCGCGATGGCCACAGGGCGGTATGTACCTGACAAGCCGAGCACGATCAATCGTTGCGGCTGGATTTTTTTTATCCGTTCCGCGGCGGCAGACAGATCTTCGGGCAATTGCAGTGATGGATAAGCCGATGCCGAATCCGTACGGTCGGTTACGGCAAGCGCGATGTTATGGAATTTGGCTTGCAGAGCGACGATAAATTCTCCGGCTCGGGATAGCGTTGCTGCGTCGGCTAACAGCAGCGTACTGCCGCGCACACCATCAGGCAGCTTATTGAAACCCAGGAATTCGAACAAAGCCATAGATGTTGTTATGCACTCGAAATCAGCAAGAATACCTGAAATGAGCCGACGTATCCAAGTGTTTCGCGCGCAAATTACTGTAAATCAGGTAAAGTGTGCGTGAAAGTTGGTGGCTCTCGTATTGCGGTAGGGTGTGACTACGCTCGCATTTACGCTGGTGCGATAGCGCGAGCGTATTCGGCATGAAACAATCAGAAATCTCTTTCGATTTTCAGTGCATTGAGTATGGTGTCGCCGGCGAGCATATAAGCGCCGTGATTCAGCCCGTCCAGAATCTCCCCGTCATTCCAGCCCAATGCCTTGAGTTTGGCGATGTCGTTCTGATCGATGGAGTTGGAATTTTTCGTGGCTTTCAGTACGAATAACAGCATGGCTTTATCCTTCTCGGATAAGGGCGCGCTGGCGGGATCGATTTTAGCGGCGGCAACCTGTTCCTGCGTCAGATGACACATATTGATCAGCATCGCTTCGTTAAAGCCGACGCAATAGTCGCAATTCGTATTCTGAGAAATCAGCATGCGCATCATCGCCAGCAGGGTGGCGCTCAAGGTGGGGTGTTGCATGTAATAGCCGACTTGCTGCCATTGTCTGGCCAATAACTGCGGACTGCTGCTATAAATTTGTATGGCAGTGGGAACGGAGCCGAAAGCATTCTGTATCTCGTTGTAAATTTCCCTGACTTTTCCTTCGGCTTTTTCAGGAGTTACGGTATTGATTAATGGCATGTTATTGCTCCTTATAAAATGATACCGACCATTCGGTATCTAAATAATCAGTATCACGGCGTGATCTGATGCTCACAATGCCGAACGCGGTTAACGCCGACTCAGTGTTTCTTACCTTTACGGCTATGGTATCTCATCGTTGGTTACAAAATCATTAAGCTGCGTATGTAACCCTGCAATTGTTCCAGGCATATCTGGAAAGGGCGGATCGATTGCCGGTTTTTTGCCATGCCTATGCAGCCTTCCCACGCCGAAAGTATAAACAAAGCTGCTGCCGAACAGTCTATTTCCGGCTTGATTCTGCCTTGTTGCTGGCTCTTGTGCAGGGCGGAGTCGATGGCCGATTGCCAATCTTCCAGTATGACATTCAGACGATGCCGGAATTGTTCGTCCAGCGGGCTCATTTCCTGTATCAGATTGTTGAGCGGACAGCCCAGCAGTATGGCTTCTTCGTCAAGCCGTGCGCCGAGTTGCGCGATCACGTCAAGCAAGGTTTCGACCGGCGTTGCGCTATCGCGTATACGCTGGATGAACCAATCGTTCAGGTTGACGGCGATGACCTCGTCGATGACGGCCAGTCCCAATGCCTGTTTGTTGGCGAAATGATGATACAGCGCACCTTTGGTGAGCCCGGTCGATTCCAGAATGTTATTGATGCTCGCGCCTTGATAACCCTGACGGCGTATCTCGCAATAGGCCGACGCGAGCAGTTTTTCGCGGGTAGCATCATGCTGTTTGAGGTGTGTATCGGTAGTCATGAGAACGATTAGATACCAAACGGTATGGATGTGTCAAGAAAAATTTGAGGCAAGGTAACACTATCGACAGCATTCAGCGTCCGCCGATAAAGCCGTTTTGCCGCCATGCTTCGTAAATCACGATGGCTACGCTATTGGATAAATTGAGGCTGCGGCTGTCGGCTTTCATCGGCAGTCGCAAGCGCTGGTCGCAATCGAATTCCGCTAATATTCCGGCAGGCAGACCACGCGTTTCCGGGCCGAAGAGGAATACGTCTTCGGCTTTGAAATCGCAAGCCGCCAGCATGTTCGACCCTTTGGTGGTCATGGCGAAAACGCGGCGGTTTCCCAGCTCGTTCCGGCAAGCCGCCCAGTCGGCATGAACGCGCAGACTGGCGTACTCGTGATAATCCAGTCCGGCGCGTCGCAGTTGTTTGTCTTCGAGCCTGAACCCCAAAGGTTGCACCAGATGCAGGGTACAACCGGTATTGGCGGCGAGGCGGATGACGTTGCCGGTATTGGGCGGTATTTCGGGTTGAAACAATACGATATGGAACATGAGTCAGTGCCGGGTCGAATAATCTGGGAAAAAAGGAATGGCATTCTATAATCGGTGTCAATTTCCGCTGCGGGTTAATCGTGCTGCGGAGATTGCGCTCTGGGGTAAACCGGAGCGCGAGAAGCGGGTGCCGGAGCGGGACGCAGATAGGGAACTGCGGCAGGTTGAGGGGATCGGGCCGGTGCGGGCATGGTTTGGGAGGGAAGGCGTTGGCTGTTCATGCGCTCATTGCCGTAATACGATGGCTGCCGGTAGTTTCCTTCCTGCATGTAGCGGTGCTGTTGTTCCACAGGAACGCGCACTACATCCTGGTTGCGCTGAGGATAGCCATACGGATGCTGGGTCGATACGTTGCCATTGGTGATAGCCATTGCGCGCCGGTCGCTTCGAATCGAGGTGGCAGGCGCTGCTTCCGGCGGTCGGTGCAGCACCTGAAAATCGTGGATTCCGCCGGCGGCTTTCTGCTCCCGGTAGGTTGCGGCATTACGGTTTTGTCGTGGGCCAGGATCATTCGATCCCGGAAATGAATGAACGGTCGCAATTCCGCCATTCAAGGGGCTAGCGGTGTGGCGACCGGCCTGCCAGGAACGTGCATCATAGCCCTGGCTTGCTCTACGATCGATAACGCGAAACGTTTGCGGCATGAACGCATTTGCCGAATGAATCCGTGTCCCCGCGGCTGATTTCGTGCCCGGAATTTCGTGGACGACAGGTTTCCCCACACCCGGGATGAGACCGCCGTGCGCGGCAAAACGTTGCGCCAGGGTGTCGCGG
>JAJYPN010000022.1 GCA_021795395.1 Pseudomonadota bacterium
CATGAAGCCAGCGACCTTGATCTGGTAGTCCGGCATCCAGCTGATTTAAAAAAGGAAACTTCTGAGCTTTGGGAGATGAAAGAAGCCCTGGTGGAAAGCAATTTGCCCGTTCGGGTAGACATCCTCGATTGGGCGTACATTCCGGACAGCTTCCGGCATGAAATCGAACGTGCGTATGTAGTGGTGCAAGCGGGGAATGACCATAGTAATATGGAATAATATGGAGTAAAGAGTAATATGAGGTCTTTTATATGGGGTCAGACTCGATTAAACTTAATTAATAGTATGCCAATAATCAATTTTGCCCCCATTTTAGGAAAATTACACAATCGGTATCATTCTCTCAGTTTAGCGGCATCCGTGGAAATGAGTTCAATTCGGTTGCCGAACGGATCGAACGTAAAGCACCGAATGACGGCTGGAATCGAAGTGTCTTCAATTACGTCGTAACCCGTCGCCACAAGCGCCGCCAGTAGTTCGGCATAACCCTCGATGACCAGCGCAGGATGCGCTTTCCTGGCGGGACGAAAGTCCGATTCGATACCAAGGTGGAGCTGTAAGCTCCCGCACTGAAACCAGACTCCTCCGCGCGATGCGATTTCAGACGGCTTCGGAATCTCTTGCAATTCGAGCAATCCTCCATAAAATGCGCGAGCCTTTGGTTCAGCGCCTGCAGGCATGGCTAACTGCACATGGTCAAGACGGACTACTTTCATAACGGCGAGCCTTTTCTGTAGCGTATATTTATATGGGGTCAGACTCGATTAAACTTAATTAAAGTGCCATTCGAGTCTGACCCCATTTTACCGACCCCATTTTACCAGTCTGACCCCATTTTACCTTTTAGGAATTACTTGTGCCGCCACACCAGATCCAGCTCCCGCGCTGCTTTTACGTCGTCCAATCGCCGCACCGGCTGGGTATAAGGTGCGCCTTTCACCAGCTCGGGATTGCTGCGCGCTTCGGCCAGTATCGCGGTCATTGCTGCGACGAATCCGTCCAGGGTGGCCATCGATTCGGTTTCGGTCGGTTCGATGAGCAGGCATTCGGGCACCAGCATAGGGAAATAAGTGGTCGGTGCATGATAGCCGTAATCCAGCAGGCGCTTGGCGAAATCCATGGCGGTGACGCCGGTTTCGTCTTTTAAGTGCTTGAGCGTGACGATGAATTCGTGGCTGGCGCGGCGGGTCGGGAAGGCGATGTCGAAACCGGCCTGGCGCAATTTCGCCAGCAGGTAATTGGCATTCAGGGTCGCGAATTCGGCGACGCGGTGCATGCCTTCGGCACCGAGCATGCGGGCGTAGATGTAGGCGCGCAGGAGCACTCCGGCGTTGCCGTTGTTGGCGCTGAGTCGCCCTATGCTGTGAGGACGGTCGGCTTCGGTGAGCAGGCGATAGTTGCCGTCGCAGTAGGCCACCAGCGGGATCGGCAGATACGGCAACAGACGCGTCGACACCCCGACCGGACCGGCTCCCGGTCCGCCGCCGCCGTGGGGGGTGGAAAAGGTTTTATGCAGATTGATGTGAATCACGTCGAACCCCATGTCGCCGGGTTTGACCCGGCCCAGGATCGCATTCAGGTTGGCGCCGTCGTAATACAGCAAGCCGCCGGCGTCGTGCACGATTTTCTGTATGCGCTGAATCTGTTGCTCGAACACGCCCAAAGTAGAGGGATTGGTCAGCATCAATCCCGCGGTTTGCGGACCGACTGCGGCCTGCAACGCAGCCAGATCGACATTGCCGGTCGCGTCGGTGGGGATTTCGCGCACGCTGTAGCCGCACATGACGGCGGTAGCCGGGTTGGTGCCGTGCGCGGCGGTAGGTATGATGATTTCGCGGCGCGCGTGATCGCCGCGGGCGTCGTGATAAGCGCGTATCATCGCCACGCCGGCGAATTCACCCTGCGCGCCGGCCATGGGCGCTAATGAAACCCCTGCCATGCCGGTGACATCGCACAGGATTTCCTGCAATTCATACATCGAGGCGAGATAGCCCTGCCCGGTCTGCACCGGTGCGAACGGATGCCGGTTGAGGAAGCCCGGCAGCATCGCAAGGCTATTGCACGCTCTGGGGTTGTACTTCATCGTGCACGACCCCAGCGGATAAAAGTGCGTGTCGATGGAAAAATTCTTCTGGCTCAGCCGCGTGTAATGACGCACGACGTCCATTTCCGATGCCTCGGGCAGCAACGGTTTATCCCGGCGCAATAAGTGAACCGGCAAATCGTCGGCCTCCAGCGCCTCCGCCGGCATTTGCGCGTACGCCATGCGCTCAGGTACGGAGTGTTCAAATATCAGCATCGGAGCCCTCTTGCATGCACAAATTCAATTGCTCGGCGTAGCGGCCGAGGTCGGCGGCGGTTTTGGTTTCGGTGGCGCACACCAGCATGGCATTGCCCAGTTCCGGGTAATCGGCGCACAGATCATAACCGCCGAGTATGCCCGCTGCCGCCAGCTCGCCCAGTACGGCGCTCGCCGGACGGTTGAGCTGGATTACCATTTCATGGAAACAAGGCGATCGGAAGGCTCGCGTCACGCCGCGGATGGCGCATAGCTGCTCTGCCAGTTGCAGAATATTGGCGTGGGCGGCGCTGGCGACGCGGCGCAGGCCGGTCGGGCCGAGCAGGCTCATGTATATGGTCGAAGCGGTGACGACCAGCCCTTGATTGGTGCAGATATTGGACGTCGCCTTGGAGCGGCGAATATGCTGTTCACGCGCCTGCAAGGTCAGGGCAAAACCGGGCTTGCCATCCAGATCGAGGGTGCGGCCGACGATACGGCCGGGCATTTGCCGCACCAATGCCTGCTTGCAGGTCAGAAATCCGTAATACGGTCCGCCGTTGGACAGCGGCGCGCCCAGCGGCTGTCCGTCTCCTGCCGCCATATCGGCGCCGCGCTCGCCCCACACGCCGGGCGGCTTGAGCAAACCCAGTGCAGTCGGGTTGACCAGACCTATCGCCAGTGCGCCGTGCGCGTGCGCCCAATCGGTCAGCGCATCGACATCCTCCAGCGCGCCGAAAAAATTCGGCTGCGGGATCACCAATGCGGCGAAATCACCCACCGCGATCTCCGGTACGGGCGTCGTTCCGCTCACTGGATCGTAATCCAGTTCCATCAGTTCGATATGCTGATTTTTAACGATATTCCGCACCACTGCGCGATAGAGCGGCGAAACGGTTCTCGGCATCAGTATCCGCGTTGCATTTTTATGCGCGCGCACCGCCATCAGCACCGCTTCGGCCAGCGCCGAGCCGCCGTCGTACAGCGAGGCATTGGAGACGTCCATCCCGGTGAGCGACGCCATCATGGTCTGGTATTCGTAAATGAGTTGCAAGGTGCCTTGCGACGCTTCGGCCTGATAAGGCGTGTACGCCGAATAGAATTCGCCGCGCGTAGCGATTTGCCAGACGGCGGCGGGGATGTGATGCTCGTATGCACCGGCACCGATAAAATTCAGCTGTCGACTGTCCTGCTCGGCACGTTCGTGCATCAGCCGGGTGATTTCCATTTCATTGAGCGCATCGGGCACGCTAACCAGCTTGCCGCTGCCGAGCTCAACGGGGATTTCATCGAACAGGGCGTCTATATTCGGTGCGCCTATGACGGCCAGCATGGCCTCGACTTCTGCATCGGTATGAGGGATAAATGGCATAAAATCCTGCGGAGTAAGGAGTTGCTCGACTAATGCGCTTCGGCTTCGACCAGCGCCCGGTAGGCGTCGGCATCCATCAGCCCATTGACGTCGGCAGGATTGACCGGTTTGAGCGTGAACATCCAGGCGCTGTAGGCGTCTTGATTAAGCACTTCGGGCGAGCCTTCGACATCGGCATTCGCTGTCAGCACGATCCCTGCCACCGGGGCGTAAATATCGGAAGCGGCCTTGACCGATTCGACCACCGCGCATTCTTCGCCGGCCTTGAGTTCACGGCCGACCGCGGGATTTTCGACGAATACCATATCGCCCAGCAAATCCTGCGCATGATCGGTGATGCCGACCGTAAGCGTGCCGTCGGTATTGACTTTGACCCATTCGTGGGAGGCGGTGTATTTTAGCTCTGCAGGGATATTCATGCTTACTCCTTGATTTGGGTCGAGTTTAAATTGTCAGACAGGATTTGCCATTGCGCACAAAAGGATAATTGACGACTCTGGCCGTTAATGTCTTGTCGCGTACCTGCACCGTTACTTCCTCTCCCGGCGCAATGCCCAGCGGAATGCGCGCCAGCGCGATCGATTGCTGCAAGGTGGGCGAAAACGTGCCGCTGGTCACTTCACCCTCGCCGTACCGGGTATGCACGATTTGATGCGCGCGCAGCACGCCTTTGTCGAGCAGTAGCAAGCCGACCAGTTGCCGGTCGATGTCGCGGCGTTGCAAGGCGGTTTTGCCGACGAAATCACGCTCGCTGCGCAAATCGACGGTCCACGCCAGACCCGATACCAGCGGACTGGTGCGCTCATCCATGTCCTGGCCGTACAGATTCATGCCGGCTTCGAGACGCAGCGTATCGCGCGCACCCAGACCTGCGGGCTTGACGCCCAGAGTGAACAGCTTCTGCCACAGCGGCTCCGCTTCGGCCGCGGGCAGGATGACTTCGAAGCCGTCCTCGCCGGTATAGCCGGTACGCGCAATGAAATACTGCTGAAATTCGACCGCGTTGAATGGTTTCATCGTTGCAGTCGCCGTTTCCGAGCGGGGAATCGCCGCCCAGACTTTCGACCGCGCATGCGGCCCCTGCACCGCTATCATCGACAAATCGCCGCGCGACGTGATAGTTAGCGCCCGCTCCGCCGCTTGCTCGCGCATCCAGGCAATGTCTTTGTCTGCCGTACCGGCATTGACGACGATGCGAAACCAGTCCTCAGCCATAAAATAAATAATGAGATCGTCGATCACGCCGCCTTCGGGATTGAGCATGCAGCTGTACAAACCCCTACCGGGTGTGGTCAGCTTGTCGACGTTGTTGGCGACGAGGCCGCGCAAAAAACCGCGCACGTCGTCGCCTTGTACGTCGACCACCCGCATATGACTCACGTCGAACATGCCCACATCGCGTCGCACCTGATGGTGCTCGTCGAGCTGCGATCCGTAGTTGAGCGGCATATCCCAACCGCCGAAATCGACCATTTTGGCGCCCATGCGGCGGTGCGCTGCGTTGAGCGGCGTTTGCTTTAACATAAGACTCCCGTCTGCACGGCATCTGCCGGACCGGCAGATTGACCCTGAATTTCTTCGGCGTAATAACTGCTGCGCATCATCGGCCCCGCCTTGACCCATTCGAATCCAATCGCACGCGCTTCGCGTTCGTATTCGAGGAAAACATCGGGGTGTATGTATTCAGCTACAGGCAAATTGTCACGCGACGGGCGTAAATATTGCCCCAGCGATACGCGGGTGACGCCAGCTTCATGCAGGTTATGCAGCACTTCCAGCACTTCCGCCCGCGTTTCGCCCAAGCCCAGCATCAAGGCCGATTTGGCCTGCATCCCGGCTCTGCGCGCCACCAAAGTCAGCAGATTGAGCGAACGCAAATATTTGGAACCGCGCCGGGCGGTCGAGTAAAGGCGCGGCACCGTCTCGACATTGTGGCCCCAAACCAGATCGCGCCGCGCCGTTTCCGGCAATCCCGCGAGTACGTCGGAGACTCTATCTACAGCCTGCAACTGGTTGCGCCAGAAATCGGGCGTTAAAAATTCTATGCCGATCCGGCCGTCGCGCACGCGCAACTGGCGCAGGGTTTCAGCAAAAATGCCGACGCCGCCGTCGGGCCTGTCGTCGCGGTTGACCGACGTCAAAACGACGTAGCGCAGCGGCAAATCCGCCACGGCATCGGCGATGCGGCGCGGCTCGTCATCGTCGACCGGGCCGGGCTTGCCGGTCTGGACCGAACAGAACCCGCACGCCCGCGTACAGACATCGCCCAGCAGCATAAACGTAGCGGTGCCGCGGCTCCAGCATTCTCCGCGATTGGGGCAACGCGCTGCTTCGCAGACAGTATGCAGACGATGTTGCTGCACGGCGGCCTGTGTTTTGCCGTAATGCGCTTCACTGCCGAGATTTTGCCGTATCCAGACCGGCATACGCGCAACGTTGGTCAAGCGCTCTTTTTTCGGGGTCGAAACGATGGAGGTCATGTTCAGCGTAAATAAAATAAAGGGTAAGGCACCCCTCTGTCCTATTTACCTGAGAGATTACAGCGATACGCTGCGTGCCCCTTCGGTGGATGATTAATCGCTCTCCAGAGATGCCCTGTGGAATGCGGTTCGGGGGCCTGAGCGATTCCGGGTGAATTGCGCCTTCGGCGGCGTAAGTCGATGCAGATGCGCTTACGCTCTCTCCCGCACTCACGTAACGGACAGGGCTGAATTATACCTCACGACCATGAAAAAACAAATCCTTCTCCGCCTCGAAATTCGGAGCTTTATTAATCCCGACACATGGCTGAGATGCGTGATACGTACTGAAAAATTGTCTCCAGCAGCCGCTGCATTCCGGCATATGACAATGCGCGAATTCAAAACCGGCAGAGAGTTTGCGTCGATATTCACGGAACAGGTAAAATCCGATTGAGGAGCGGTAATTGATTTCGTCACCCTGTTAAATTCCGGTACGAGGCATACATGATAGAAAAATCCCGCTTAAAAGACGCCGAAAGAATTGTACGTCTAACTATGGTCATCATTCTGCTGACCGCGAGCGCCAGTAAATTTTTTAGTCATGGCGGTTTTTACGCTTATTATTCGGCCTTGTTTCAAGGCGACCTCCGAATCAGATTGCCGCCCGTTCTCGCCAACAGCTATTTGGCAATCATCCCGTTTATCGAACTGGCTTTGGGCTTGGCTTTATTAAGCAATAAATACAAGAACCTTATCGTTTACGGCTGGTTTGTATTTATATTCAGTCTCATGATCGGGCATTACATCCTGCAGGAATGGTCGTCCGTCAATCAAATGCTCGATTATATCTTTCTCGGTCTGCTCTGCCTGGTTTTGCCCAGTCATCGCAGCTGGTTGCGCAGGGATAAGGAAGGGGTCTGAGTCATGCCGTCGCCGCTGCCGGGTCTCCATTTCGGCGATTCATGTTTTCTCCGTCGGTGGGTCGCAAGGTTCGGAAGGTCAAGGACGAAAGCAGTGTAAACGCACCCAGCGTCAAAAACGCATGATGAAGGGCATCGGTCACAGCCATGCGATCCGACTGCGGCAACCCTCCGAGATACCAGCTCGTCACCAGGGTACCGCATGCCAGGCCGAAGCTCATCGACATCTGCTGCAACGAACTGGCGATCGTGCTCGCCATGCTCGAATCCGCCGGATCGATATCGGCGTACGCCATGGAATTCATACTCGAAAATTGCAGCGAATTGACAAATCCCAGTGTCAGTCCCAAGGCCACAATCACCGGCAGCGGCGTCGCCGGCATGATCAGCGCAAACAGACTTATCGTCACGCCGATCAGCAACGTATTCACAATGAGCACCTTGCGGTAGCCAAAACGCTGCAATATACGTACCGCCATCAATTTCATGCCCATCGCCGCGACTGCCAGAGGCATCATCAGCAAGCCCGATTGCCATGCCGGCAAGCCCAGACCCAATTGATAGAGCAGCGGCAGCAGAAATGGCAATGCGCCCAACCCCAGCCGCGTAATAAAGCCGCCGATCACCGCGACGCGAAAGGTACGCAGACGAAACAGTTCCAGGCGCAACAGCGGATAAGCAATCTGTCGCGCGTGCCAGCCGTAGGCGACGAGCATGCCCAATGCCAGCAACAGCAGAACCGTTCCTGAAGTGACGTGAATACGATGTTCACCGAAAATTTCCAGCAGCCAGGAAAGCAGCGCCGTGCCGCCGCCGAATAGCACGAGACCGATGGCGTCCAGCGGACGGGCCGCTGCGCCCCGATAATCGGGCATATACCGATAGATCAGGGCCAAAGCGGTCAAGCCTACCGGCACATTGACGAAAAATATCTCCCGCCACGACAGCCATTCGACGATCAGACCGCCCAGCGTCGGCCCGAGCAACGGGCCGATTAATGCCGGAATGATGACGAAATTCATCGCCGCCAGCAATTCGGTCTTGGGAAAGGTACGGATAATGGCAAGCCGTCCGACCGGCATCATCATCGCCGCACCCATACCCTGCAAAATCCGGGCCGCCACCAGCATCGGCACGTTCACCGACAATCCGCACAATACGGAAGAAATGGTGAAAACAGTCACGGCGATACCGAACACGCGGCGGGTGCCATAACGATCCGCCATCCAGCCGCTGACCGGGATGAATACCGCCAGGCTCAGAATATAGCTGGCGACGACCGCTTTCAGACTCAAAGGAGCAACATGCAGGCTGGACGCCATCGCAGGCACAGCCGTATTGACGATGGTGGCGTCGAGCTGCTCCATGAACAGAGCGGTCGCCACCACCCAGGGCAAATACCGCTTGGCAGTCAAAGGATTCTCCGCAGATGTTTAATTCAAGACGATAAATCAGGAGACGGCTTAGATGGACAATCAAAACTCTGTCCGCAGAATTTATCCCACAAAACGACGTAGGTCAATAAGCAGAATATGGCTGCTACGAAAAATTGAACATATTACAAAATCAGGCTTAATGGAATTACCGCTTTCGCAAATACAAATCATGCAAGCTCTGGTACATTAGTAGCTATAATGCCTTGTTGCATCGTATAACCAAAGGATACGCATGAGCTTAATAGGTAATATCATCTGGTTCGTATTCGGCGGCTTCGTCATGGGTCTGGGCTGGTGGTTCGCCGCTCTGCTCGCTGCAATCACGATCATTGGCATCCCCTGGGCTATCGCCGCGTTTCGTATCGGCGCCTTCAGTTTCTGGCCGTTCGGACGCCAGATCGTCGACCGCCCTTCCGGATCGGTCGGCGCCGCCGGCGCAGCGGTCGGCAATCTGGTCTGGGCGCTGCTGGCGGGCTGGTGGCTGGCGCTCGGCCATCTGATCGCAGCCGTGATGTGTGCGGTCACTATCATCGGCATTCCTTTTGCCTGGCAGCATCTCAAGCTGGCCATGCTTTCGTTTTTTCCGTTCGGCAAGGAAATCATAACAAGTAACCCATATTGAACATCGCCGACAGCAATTTCCGCAGGCAGCAGCGGATAATTGCACTAATTATGCCTTGCTCATTGTAACAAATCGAACAATATGTACTAAATCTTACAGGCATTATGCAATTATTTGCATAATGCCTTTCTTTGCCGTAAATCAAGGCTACCTGCATACCTTATTTTTTATTTTATTAAATTCAAACACTTATAATGAATTTAATATATTCAAACAAAATCAAAGCTTTTTCATAGCCTATCTGCGCGCTCACAAACCTTTTAAAAAATTGAATTGGCATGATGATTGCTTTATCGTTATGTGAATTTATGCATAACGATAACCCTATCCAATCGAAGCTTTACGTACGTTTGGAGCAGTGGTCTACCCCATCGTAACGCGCTGATTTCATCGATTCAATTTACTTAAAAAGGGGCTCAACATGATACAAAAACATTCGGTGAGCGTTCTGGCGCTCAGTCTGGCTATGCTCTCTCCCGTTACCGTCAGGGCGGATGACAGTTTCAGTCAATGGCTGGAAGGGAGCCATGTTTCGGGGGATCTGCGCTTGTACGACTTCGGGCGGGATTACGCAGGCACCGCATCGAACATCCCGGCTGGCTCTCCCTATACCGGAAAAAATATTTTTAATTTCAAGGACATGAACGCCGTTTCCCTGGGAGGAAAAATAAAGTGGGAATCCGCAGATACTTACGGGTTCAGCGCAGCAGCCGCTTTATATTTCGCTTACGACATCGGCATGAATAACTATACTTATAACCCGAATAAATTATATGCGGCCAATTACAATTATCCTTATCTCAATCCGCTGTTGATGGGCGTCAATCGAACTATCGACACGCTGGGGGAAGCCTATTTGCAATACAGGAATCCCTGGCTGATCAGTAAAGTCGGCAATCAGACCATCGATAACCCGTGGGTCAGTTCCAGCGACGGATTTATGATTCCCAATCTGTATCAGGCCGTCACTGCTACGGTGACGCCGCTCACGGGCTTACAATTCGAAGGCGACCGGGTATTGCGTTACAAGAATCGCACGGTAACGGATTTTCAGGAGTACAATATTTCCGCGCTGCCCTACGACAAGATTGTTTACAATGGAACGGACAGTGGCACTGCCGACATCGGCGCGAGCTACAAGGACGACCAGTATCTGGCGCAGGCGTGGCTATACCATTTTTACGGGTTTGCAGACATGACTTACCTGGAAGGCGGTTATAAGCTGCCCACCGCCGATTTCGTTCCGTTCGTCAATATTCAATACGTGCATGAAACGGGCAACGGCGACATCGGCACGGTCGATGCAGCGGTTTATGGCGCCAAGTTCGGGATAAGCTTGCCCGGGGAATGGGGTAACGTATATATTGCCTATAACCGTGCTGCCAATAATCACGTGCAAAGCAGCACCGGTATGGTATCTGACGGCAACCTGTTCTCTCCATACACCCAAATTTACAACACCGATCCGCTCTATACTACCGTCATGAATTACGGCCTGGTATCGGCGCGTGCTGCCGGCTATGCATGGCTGATCGGCGCCACCTTGCATCCTTACGGCAAATCGCTGGATATTACGCCTACCGTTTCCAACTATTACACCGCTCCCTATGTGGCTACTAGCCGTGCTTACATGCTCGATATCGCTTATCATCTGGATGGCGCCTTCAAGGGACTGACGATACGCGACCGGTTGGGCATCGAACACGATATTCCCTTATTGGGCAGTGCCTATGTAGACAACCGCGTGATGCTGCAATACACTTTTTAACCTGAACGACTGCTGGGCGTGCGCAAGCATAGCGGCCATGGAGCTTCTGGATTTTTCTTCAAAGGATTATTGGTGGCCGCAAACGAAAATCGATTCAAGGGGCGCCTGTTACTGGAAAAGGACGGCGTATCGTTTCTGGGTGGCAATCGCCTCGATCTGCTGGAAGCGATCGGCGCTACCGGTTCCATCACCAAGGCCGCCAAATCGATAGGAATGAGCTACCGCGGTGCCTGGGACACGATAGATTCGATGAACAATCAGTCGGAGCACCCATTGGTCGAGCGAACAGCGGGAGGCAAACAAGGCGGAGGCACCCGTCTCACCGAACACGGCCTGCGTATCGTCAATCTCTTTCGCGCCATCGAAGGCGAATATCAGCAGGCGCTGAATACGATGCTCGACAATATCGAGAATTTTGGCGAATTCCAGCGCTTGTTGCAGAAATTCTCCTTTACCACCAGCGCGAGAAACCAGTTCACCGGACGTATCACTCGCTTGACCGAAGGCCTGGTCAATGTGAGCGTACACATCCGGATCGATGCTGAAAACGAAATCGTCGCCGCCATTACCGCAGAAAGCCAAAGAACGCTGGCCCTTGCTGTAGGCGTGGAAGTATACGCGCTCTTCAAGGCCGGCGCAGTAGTACTCACCTGCGACCTGAACAGCGATACCAGCCTGGAAAACCGGTTTTGCGGAACGGTGCAACGCATACATCAGGATCCGGTCAACACCGAAATCACGGTTGGCTTGAAAAGCGGAAAAACCATCACTTCCGTCATCAACACGGAGCGTGCGCATAAAATCGGGCTGTCCGTTGACATGCCGGTCTGCGCATTATTTAATGCCGCGGGCATCATACTGGCGCTGGTGCACTGATATCCCAGCGTTTAGACCTTAGGAAACCGAAAACCGGGCGGATTGAGACAGTCGTATCGAAACTTCCGAACTTAACGGGGCGGCAAATTGCCGTTTTCGTCGGACAGGACGATCTCTACGCGCCGGTTCAATTGCCGGCCAGCCGCCGTCTTGTTCGTCGCCACCGGAAATTCCTTGCCATACCCCCGCGCTGTCACGCGATCGCTGTTGATGCCCATGTCGACCAATACTGAGCGCACAGCGTCTGCGCGACGTTTAGACAACTCCTGATTGAGTTCGTCGCTGCCGGTGCTATCGGTGTAGCCTTCAATCAGCACATTGTATTTCGGATACTGCTGCAGGAACTGCCCCAGCTTTTCCACGTTGCGTATCCCGCCGGAAGATAATCTCGCCTTGTCGGTGCTGAATAAAACGTTGCCCAGCGTGATGACCATACCGCGCGCTGTTTTTTTAGCATTCAGCGCCTCCAGTCTGGCTTGCTGTTGGGAGATCAGCGCCTGATCTTTTTGTGCCTGAGCCTGCGCCTCCGCTATCTTCTGTTTGGACTTTGCAAGTTGAGCGGCATTCGCCTCGAGTTCCATTTGAGTCAATTTCGCTCCGGAATTGGTTACCAGAGCTTCGTCGGCCTTACTCCGGGCGACGTCCTGCGCGATTTCGGCCTTGCGTTGCGCAATATACGCAAGATGAGCGACGGTCTCATCGCTAGCGCCCTTATTCAAGGCCTGGTCCGCTTGTGTAATCGCCGCTTCCGCGTCCTTCAACTGCACGGGAGCGAGGCTTGCCACCTGAGGATTGCTGCGCGCGCTATCGTAGGCCGCTTGCGCTTGCGATAAAGCCGGATTCTGTGGGACGGAACTGCAGCCCGAAATAATCGCCGCGGCAATCAGGGTCACAGGAAAATAAAGAGAGCTTTTCATGACGGACTCCATCGACGTTATTGGGAGTTGTTGTTAATTTGCTGGCGCAGCACGTTACTATCCTTTTTGACGGCTGCAGCCGCCTTGGCTGCCTTCTCGGAGCGCGCCCGGGCGATTGCAAGCTCGGCATCGACCTGCGCCTCTTCCGCCAGTTGCGCCGCGCGCTTATATTCGTGCGCCGTCATCGCCTGCTGCGCTGCATCCATCTTATCCTTGGCCTCTTTCAACTGTAGAGGCGCATATTCTTCGCTCCCCGCCGTACTTGCATTGCTCAGAGCGGTCTTGGCCACCGCCATCTGCGCGACCGGGGGGGGCGTGCTCGCGCAACCGCCGAGAAACACCAGCGCTGCACCAACCAGCGCCAATCGACTTGCTTTCCGGTTCATTTTAAAATAGTAGGCATTCATTGTTTTCCATCCTGAAGTTATCTGAACGGACCGCATGACTATCGTTTACGCGTTAGCTAGCGGCTGAAAAGTTTGAACGGCGCAGGTAACACAACTCCCAAGCGACCGATACTTGAGAGAGAGTGTATGTAGACCGGGAAACAAACTCGGTTCGATACCATACAGAACCTTGTTTCAGCCGTTAATTGGTAGCAGCGTTACTCCACCGTCACCGATTTAGCCAGGTTACGCGGCTTGTCGACATCCGTGCCCTTTTGCAAGGCGGCATGATACGCCAGCAATTGCAACGGTATCGTGTGCAAAATGGGTGAAAGCCAGCCGGCGTGGCCCGGAAGCTGGATTTGATGGACGGCTTCGCCGCTGGCTATATGGGTATCGGCGTCGGCGAAAACGTAGAGTTCGCCGCCGCGGGCGCCGACTTCATGCAGGTTGGATTTCAGCTTTTCCAGCAGCGTGTCGTTGGGAGCGATCGCGACCACCGGCATATCCTTGTCTACCAGCGCCAGCGGTCCGTGTTTGAGCTCGCCTGCCGGATAGGCTTCGGCATGGATATAGGATATCTCCTTAAGCTTCAAGGCGCCTTCCATGGCGATGGGATAATGCATCCCCCGTCCCAGAAACAAGGCGTGATGCTTGTCGACGAAGCGTTCCGCCCAGAGCATGACGGCGGGCTCCAGCGTCAGCACATGCTGCACTGCAGCAGGCAGGGCACGCAATGACTGAAGATGGGCGGCTTCGGCCTCTGCATTCAACCGATCATTTTGTTTAGTGAGCACAAGGGTCAATAGAAACAATGCGGCGAGCTGGGTGGTAAAGGCTTTGGTCGACGCTACGCCGATTTCGGGGCCCGCCCGGGTCAGAAAACTCAAACGCGACAGACGCACCAGCGCCGATTCGGCGACGTTGCAGATGCAGAGCGTGTATTCGTGTCCTAACGATTGGGCGTGTTTGAGCGCGGCCAGGGTATCGGCCGTTTCGCCGGATTGCGATAGCGTCACGATCAGCGCACGCGGATTGGGTACACTCTCGCGATAGCGGTATTCGCTGGCGATTTCGGCATTACACGGGATGCCGGCGAGAGACTCGATCCAGTAGCAGGCGACCTTGGCGGCATGATAACTGGTCCCGCAGGCGAGTATGGTCACAGAGCTGATTTTTGCAAATACCAATCCCGCTTCCGCGCCGAACAGTTCCGGCAGCAAGCGCTCGCTCATAACGGCATCGTGCAGCGTGTCGGTAAGCGCGCGCGGCTGTTCGTGGATTTCCTTCTGCATGAAATGCCGGTAATTGCCGAGTTCGGACATTTCGGATAATTGCTCGGAAACGAATACATTGCGTTCGATGCGGCAACCGTCCGCATCGTAAATCGCCACGGAGAGTAAGCTCAGATCGGCGATATCGCCTTCTTCCAGATAAATTACTTTCTGCGTCACCGGCAGCAAGGCGGAAATGTCCGAAGCGATAAAATTTTCTTCTATGCCCAGCCCGACCAGCAGCGGGCTGCCGCGGCGGGCGCAAATCAGGCGTTGCGGCGCATCGACTGCGATGACGCCGATCGCGAACGTGCCGTGCAGATCGGCCACGGCCAACTGCGTCGCTGTCAGTAAATCGCGATTGCGCTGGTGATAATGATGGACCAGATGCGCGATGACCTCGGTATCGGTCTCGGAAACGAACTGGTAACCCAGCGATTTCAAACGTTTGCGCAAGCTTTCGTAATTCTCGATAATGCCGTTATGCACGACAGCGATGCTGTCGCTGACATGGGGATGCGCATTGGCTACGCTGGGCATACCGTGCGTCGCCCAGCGGGTATGCGCGATTCCACATAAACCATGCGCATTCTGTTCGTGCGCGGCGTCCGCCAGCGCGGCAACGCGACCGGTGCTGCGTACCCGATGCAAGCCGTCATCGATCACCGCCAGGCCGGCAGAATCGTAACCTCTATATTCAAGACGGCGCAACCCTTCCAATAAAATGGGGACTACATTACGTTGCGCTACCGCGCCTACCACACCGCACATGAAATTATTCCTTGATTTTATTATTCGGACGCTGCCACCCGGAGACAGTCGTTTGAGCGCTGCGCGACAAGGTGAGCATGCCTCCGGAGACGTTTCGGGTAATGGTGGAGCCCGCGCCTATCGTGGCGCCCTTGCCGACGGTAACCGGCGCGATCAGCTGGGTATCGGAGCCGATAAACACATCGTCTTCGATCACGGTGCGATGTTTGTTGACGCCATCGTAATTGCAGGTAATCGTACCGGCGCCTATATTGACCTGTTTGCCCACCGTACTATCGCCGACGTACGACAGATGATTGATTTTGGAACCGGTATCGACGTGGCTGTTTTTGATTTCGACGAAATTGCCGATATGCACTTCCGCCGCAAGCTCGGTCCCGGGGCGCAAGCGGGCATACGGCCCGATACGGTTATTCTGACCGACCGTAGCACCCGCAAGATGGGAAAAGGGCGCAATTCGGCTACCGGCCCCGATATTCGCGTCAGTCAAAACGCAGTAAGCGCCCACTTGCACGTTATCGCCCAGTACGACATCGCCTTCGAACACGCAACCGACGTCAATGCTGACATCGCGGCCGCACTGCAAACTGCCGCGCACGTCGAGCCGTGACGGATCGAGCACGGTCACGCCTTGCGCCATCAAATTGCGGGCGATATCATGCTGAAGTTGGCGCTCCAATCCGGCCAGTTGAATCTTATCGTTCACACCTGCCGTTTCCGATGTATGCGCCGGCTGCGATGTTTGTATCGCAACACCGTCAGCGACCGCCATGGCGATGATATCGGTCAGATAATATTCGCCTTGCGAATTGTCGTTGCGCAAGCGGCCGAGCCAGTCAGCCAGTCTTTGCGTAGGCAATGCCATCAGTCCGGTATTGATTTCGTTTATTGCCCGGGTGGCCGTATCGGCATCGTTTTCTTCGACGATGCGGGTCACGGCGCCGGCATCGTTGCGCACGATACGTCCGTAGCCGGTCGGGTCGTCCGGATTTGCCGTCAACAAGGCTACGCAATCCTGCACTGCCAGCGCCGTCAGATTACGCATGGTATCCTGCGTGACCAGCGGCACGTCGCCATATAAAATCAGGGTGACGCCGGACGACGCCAAATGGGGTAGTGCCTGCATCACTGCGTGGCCGGTGCCGCGCTGCTCGGCTTGCAATACCCAGGTGACGTCTTCCGCCGCCAGGACTTGTCGCACCTGATCGCCGCCATAGCCGTAGACGACGCAGATCTGCAGTGGCTCGATCTTGCGTACTGCTTCCAGCAGATGCGCCAGCATCGGTCGGCCGCCCAGGGGCTGCAAAACCTTGGGCAGATCCGATTTCATTCTTGCGCCGCGCCCGGCAGCCAGAATAACGATATTAAATGGAGTGATCATGATTCCTGCTCTAAAATAAACAATTGGCGCCAATGTAACAAATCCGGCATTAAATTTCTATCGCGGACCAAGCACAAAATCATTTTCTGGAAACCCGTTTATCCGGGTCTCGACTGAATTCGCCTTCGATAACGTCTTCCTGTCCGGATGAGCGGGATGGACGTCCGAACCATCGCAACGGAAACAATAGAACCAGTAACGCCAGCACATCGCTGAGCAAGCCGGGAAAAATCAGCAAAACGCCGGCAATCATGGTTCGCCCGCTTTGAACCAAGGCGCGGAAAGGCGAACCGCCTTTTTGCAAGCTCATGACCATTCTGGCAAAAAATGCTATGCGTTCTTCCGCGATCAAGGTCATTCCGACCAGCGCAGACAATACAAGCAAAACCAGCACCCACCATCCTATAAAATGATACGCGATTAATAATGTATAAATTTCCAGTGCAGGGAAACTTAATACTATAATCAAACCTATTAATAAACGCATTTTTCCCCTTGCGCACGCGATGCGGGCGAACTTTCCGGCAGTCTTTCAGTCGGAAACTAACACCGACCTTTACGATATAATTGATTATATATGGGTATGTAATATATAACTATAAGCTTCTGGAGATTGACCCATGCGCGTTTTCCTTTTCATATTTTATCTATCAAGCCACATCATTGGCGTTTATGCTGCCGATTTTCTCGAACCCGAGCATGCCTTCCGGTTTTCTGCGCAACTGATTTCCGGTAACCGGATAGAAGTGGTTTACGATATCGCGCCCGGTTATTATCTCTATCGCGACAAATTCAAATTCAGCGCTGAAGGCGCAACGCTCGGCGCGCCGGTTTTTCCCGCAGCACAAACCAAGCAGGACCCCAATTTCGGCGTGATGCAAATTTATCACCGCAGGGTCGCTATCGATTTACCTTACCATCCGGACACCGCCACATTTCGCTTGACCAGTGTTGCCCAGGGCTGCGCCGAAGCAGGCATCTGCTATACACCGGTAACGAACATCGCCCGTTTTACCGTGCCGGTCGCATCCCCGATCGCTCCGCTAGCTGCCAGTACCTCCGCAAACGTCTCTTCGCCCACTCCGCACCTGCCGCACCCTCCCGCCTTCCTGTCACCGGACCAGGCCTTCGGAGTACAACTGGTTTCAATCGGCCCGGATATGCTGCAAGCCCGATTCAAGGTAGCTCCGCGATATTATCTGTACCAGGACAAACTGAATTTTGCCGTCAAGCGGCCTGCCGGGCTTGCTATCAAGAAGGCGATTTTCCCTGCGCCGGAAATCAAATCCGACCCGAATTTCGGGCAAATGAAAGTTTATCATCACGATTTTGCGGTAAATCTGCCTCTCTCCCGACCGCTGCACGCCGGCGAACCGGTGCAGATAATCACCGGGTACCAGGGATGCAGCGAACTGGGGATCTGCTATCCGCCGCAAACCCGCGTCATCGCCCCGGCAGACAACGCCGCGCATGGCGGTAATTCTTCCGCTGCCGGCGCAATCAATCCCGCCGAATCGACGACTGACAGTTCCGGCCATATCGAAAGCGTGTTGCATGGCGGCAATTTCTGGATCATCATCGCCACCTTTTTCGGCGCCGGATTGCTGCTTGCACTGACGCCATGTGTGTTTCCGATGATCCCTATCCTGTCGGGCATTATCGCGGGCCAACGGCAGGTAACCCGACTTTCCGGTTTTCTACTTTCGTTCGCCTACGTCCTCGGAATGGCGATCACCTACGCGCTGGTTGGGGTGGTTGCAGCTTTATCGGGCACGCTGATTTCCAATACGCTGCAAAATCCGCTTGCGCTATCGATAGGTGCGGCAATATTTGTAATATTGTCGCTATCGATGTTCGGTTTTTTTGAATTGCAATTGCCCAGTTTCATTCAAAGCAAATTTTCCGATGCCAGCAATCGTATCAAGGGCGGCAATTTCATCGGCGTTTTCGTCATGGGCGCATTATCGGCGCTTATCGTCGGGCCTTGCGTAGCGCCCCCCCTTGCGGCAGCGCTGGCGTACATCGCACAAACGGGCAATACGATGCTAGGCGGCTGGGCGCTGTTTTCACTGGCGCTGGGTATGGGCATGCCCTTGTTGCTGGTGGGCTTGTCTGCAGGCGCCTTGCTGCCAAGGGCGGGCGGCTGGATGAATGCGATCAAACAATTTTTCGGCGTGCTGATGCTGGGTGTGGCAATCTGGCTGATCGCTCCCTTGATCGCCGTCTGGCTGCAAATGCTGTTATGGGCGACATTGCTGATCGTATCCGCCGTTTATTGGCACGCCCTGGACGGCGTACCGCATAATGCTTCGGGATGGCGCCGCGTGTGGAAAGGCTTTGCTTTCATCCTGCTCCTGGCCGGCGCGACATTATTATCGGGCATGCTGGGAGGCAGTCGCGATATATTTCAACCGCTGGCGATTTTTCAAGCCGCCGCTGCGCACGATTCCACCCGGAAAACGCTGACCTTTCAACCCGTGCATGATCTTGCCGGGCTCGAGGCGGCTCTCGCCCGCGCCGGCGGCAAGCCCGTCATGCTGGATTTTTACGCGGACTGGTGCACTTCTTGCAAAGAAATGGAGCACAATACCTTTAACGATCCGGCCATACATCATCGACTGGAAAAGATGACGCTGCTCCAGGCCGATATTACTGCCAGCACGCCGGATGATACCGCCTTGCGCAAACGGTTCGGCGTGTTCGGACCCCCGGCATTGATTTTTTTCGACACTCAAGGCAAGGAAATACGCGATCATGTCATCGGCTATCAAACACCTGCAGAATTTTCCCGTACACTGGATAAGTATTCTTCTCGATGATGAATAAGAGTTCCTGGCTGGTCGCCATTGTACTTGTGTTAGGCATAGGCTATTCGGGCTTGCAGTTTTATCACGCGCCGCGTCCGAAACAGCTTTCTTCGGCTGCGATTTTCAATGCGCAACTTCCCGATCTGGCAGGCGTACGCCAACCGTTACGGCAATGGCGGGGAAAGCTTCTGGTCGTCAATTTCTGGGCGAGCTGGTGTCCCCCCTGTCAACGCGAAATCCCGGGCTTTATCCATTTGCAACAACTGTACGGCGCTCAAGGCTTGCAATTCATCGGCATAGCCATCGACGACAAGGCGGCGGTGCAAGCGTATGCAAATCAAACCGGCTTTAACTATCCCATCCTCGTCAGCGATCTGGAAGGCGTCTCGCTGGCGCAAGCGAGCGGTAATTATTCGGGCGGCCTGCCTTATACGGTCATTATCGATCCGCAGGGCAAAATCGTCGCAGCGGGCCCGGGAGAAATGAGCGAGCAGGAATTAAGCAATTTGCTGCTTCCCATATTACAGAAACATTAAAGTCAGAACCGGCTATTTTCGTTAAACGTCTGGACATTACCGTCTAATTTCGGCAAACTTGCGCCTATGGATAATCCAGCGATCGATTCCAAACCGCTTTTGCATGTGCTCGTTCTGCATGGCCCTAACTTGAATATGCTCGGGGTGCGCGAACCCGCACACTACGGCACCAATACCCTGGCGGATATCAATATCCGGCTGCAAGTGCGCGCCCGAGCGGCCAATACGATATTGAGCGATTTCCAGACCAATAGCGAAGCCGCAATGATCGAACAGATTCATGCAGCTTATCAGAAAGTCGATTTCATACTTATCAATCCAGCCGCCTTTACTCATACCAGCATTGCGATACGCGATGCGCTGGCGGCGGTGGCGATTCCCTTTATCGAAATCCATTTATCCAATATCCACGCCCGCGAGCCCTTTCGCCATCATTCGCATTTCAGCGATCTGGCAGTTGGCGTAATCAGCGGTTTAGGCGCTTACGGTTACGAACTTGCACTCGAATACGTGCTAACCCACCATACTCACAAGGCTTGAATATCATGGACCTGAGAAAACTCAAAAAACTCATCGATCTCGTCGAAGAATCGGGCATTGCCGAACTGGAAATCACCGAAGGAGAAGAAAAGGTCAGAATTGCGCGAGCATCCCCGACTCCAGCTCATCAGCCTTTTTATATGGGCGCCATGCCCATGGCCACCGCAATACCTGCTTCCCCCGTTGCCGCACCTGCTTCCGCAACCGCAGGGGAGCCCGCAATCGAAGGTCATGTGGTCAAATCGCCCATGGTCGGTACGTTTTACCGGGCAGCCAGCCCCGGAGCGAAGTCGTTTGTCGAATTGGGGCAAAGCGTCTCCGTCGGCGACACCCTATGCATTATCGAAGCGATGAAACTGCTAAACGAAATCGAATCCGATCATGCCGGCGTAATAAAAGCCATTATGGTCGAAAATGGACAGCCGGTCGAATACGGCGAACCATTATTCATTATTGGCTAATTCCACCTCAAAAAACAGGCCGCTCATGTTTGAAAAAATTCTTATCGCCAATCGTGGCGAGATTGCTTTGCGGATACAGCGGGCGTGTCGGGAAATGGGGATCAAAACGGTCGCCGTGCATTCGGAAGCCGACGCCGACGCGAAATACGTCAAGCTAGCGGACGAATCCGTTTGCATCGGGCCGGCCGCTTCCGCGCTAAGCTATCTGAACGTCCCTGCCATCATCAGCGCGGCGGAACTGACCGATGCCGAAGCGATCCATCCCGGTTACGGTTTTCTCTCCGAAAATGCCGATTTCGCCGAACGGGTCGAATCGTCCGGATTTGTTTTTATCGGCCCCAGACCGGAAACCATACGATTAATGGGCGATAAGGTTTCTGCCAAAAACGCGATGAAAGCATCCGGAGTGCCCTGCGTTCCCGGCTCCGACGGCGCGTTGCCGGAAGATCCCGAAGAAATCCGCCGCATAGCCAAGGAAATCGGCTACCCGATTATCATCAAGGCCGCCGGCGGAGGTGGAGGACGAGGCATGCGCGTCGTGCACAGCGACGGCGCATTGCTCAACGCTGTCGCCATGACCCAGGCCGAAGCGCAAGCGGCATTCGGCAACCCTGTCGTTTATATGGAGCGCTATTTGCAAAAGCCGCGTCATATAGAAATTCAGATCCTGGCCGACACTCACGGCAATGCCATTCATCTCGGCGAACGCGATTGTTCGATGCAGCGGCGTCATCAAAAAGTGCTGGAAGAAGCGCCAGCTCGGGGGCTGGATCCGAAACTACGCGACAAGATAGGCGAACGTTGCGCGGCCGCCTGTCGAAAAATCAATTATCGCGGCGCCGGAACGTTTGAATTTCTGTACGAAGACGGCGAATTCTTTTTCATAGAAATGAATACCCGACTGCAGGTCGAACATCCGGTGACCGAATTGATCACCGGAATCGATATTGTGCAGGAGCAAATTAATGTCGCTGCCGGTATGCCACTGCATTACAAGCAGAAAGACGTTCTCCTGCGCGGCCATGCGATCGAATGCCGCATTAACGCCGAGCATCCCTATACGTTCATGCCGTCGCCAGGCCGGATTACCGCTTATCATGCCCCTGGAGGTCCGGGCATACGGGTCGATTCACACGTTTACCAGAATTACTGGGTGCCGTCACATTACGATTCCATGATAGGTAAGCTGCTGGCTTACGGTACTACCCGCGAACAGGCTATTGCGCGTATGCGTACGGCGCTGATGGAAATGATCGTCGAAGGAGTGAATACCAACATCGTATTGCATCAAGCTCTCATGCACGATCAGAATTTCATCGAGGGCGGTACCAGCATCCATTATCTGGAACAAAAGCTGGCGAAAGCCACGCCAAAATAGGATTTCATATTTATGCCATGGCAATCCGTCAGTCTCCCTGCCACCGAAGCAGAAGCGGAATCCTTATCCGAGGCGCTGATGGAGTCGGGTGCGCTTGCTGTCAGCATGGAAGACGAGGCGGCAGGTACTTCGGACGAATCGCCCGTGTTTGGCGAACCCGGAATGCCGACCAATGCGTTGTGGCAAAGCAATCTCGTTGTCTGCCTGTTCGATCAGGACGCCAACGTACCACAGATTCTGGAAACGGCCGCCACTGCCGTCAATTATCGGCTACCCGATTATCGTATCGAACCGGTCGCTGAACAGGACTGGGTACGAATGACGCAAGCTGAATTTGCACCTATCGCCATTTCAGCTCGTTTATGGATAATACCCAGCTGGCATACGCCCCCCGATCCCGGCGCCATTAACCTGGTGCTTGATCCCGGCCTGGCCTTCGGCACCGGCTCGCATCCGACAACGCGATTATGCCTGCAATGGCTGGAACAGAACGTTCAGCCTGAGGATAGCGTTCTCGATTACGGCTGCGGTTCAGGAATATTGACGATAGCCGCGCTCAAATTCGGCGCCCGCCGGGCTTTCGGCGTGGATATCGATCCGCTTTCGATCACGACGGCCGGCGATAATGCGCTAATCAATCATGTACACGCGGAATTTTACCTGCCAGATACCGATCCGGGCATCCGTTGCAGCATCGTTATTGCGAACATTCTTACCAATCCCTTATTGGCACTGGCGCCCTTGCTGGCGGACCGTTGCCTGCCAGGCGGCAAGCTGATGCTATCGGGGATTCTGGACGAACAGGTAGACAAAATCATGCAGTCCTACCGGATCTGGTTCGAACTGAGCGTCTGGCGTAACGAAGAAGGTTGGGCCGCTCTGTCGGGCATCAAGCGGCTCTGATCATGCAAACCGTCTGCCCGATCTGCCATACGATATTCCGGGTAGCGGCAACAGCGCTGCACGATACGGACGGCATGGTGCAGTGCGGTGTCTGTGGCATGGTATTTAATGCCCATGCTCACTGGATAGCGACGACTACTCCGCTCGTCACATCCAGTATCGTACCGGATTCCAGTGAGAGCGATCATGAAGTCGCCGATGGCGGTATGGATTCCGATTCTGCAGCCGAAGCTCTTGTTGCCCCAAGGGAACAATCTGCCGAATCCGATTTCCCGGCGACTATACAAGCAGATCACGCCATGTTGGCCGAATCCTCTGAAACCGGCGCTGATCTGGATACGGCACTGGAGCACTCACGGCCTTTTGTGCCCCCGATGAACGCAGCGGCCGAGTCCGGACCGGTATCGGCTATTGTCACAGAATCGGCAAGCGTGACATCAATCGAAGACCGTGATCAGGTTTACTTGCCGCCAAGCGCCCATGAATCTGCAATCGTTACAGATGAGCCGGCGCACCCGGATCTGGCGAAGCAAGCGCTCACAAATGAAGACTCGACAGACGAAGCTACGATTTCCGCAACTCCTGTCAATTTCCTTCCTTTTCGTAGAAAAAGACGCCCGCTGCTGTTTAGCGTTTTGAGTTCGGGTCTGATGGTCATGCTACTGCTGCAAATCGGTTATTTATACCGTAATCGCCTGGTGAGTCAGTTTCCGCGATTCAAACCTGCAGCGGCGAGTCTTTGCAAGGTGCTCGGGTGCCGTATCGCAGTACCACGTTCCATCGATGCTCTTAAAATCAGCAGCTCCGAGTTGATCGCCGATCCCGCTCAGTCCAAATTGATTCATGTCAGTTTCGGGCTGGAAAACCTGTCCGACATCGCCGTCGCCTATCCATCCATTTCCCTGACGCTGTTCAACGATGCCGGTGAAATCGTTGTGAAGCGCAATTTTACATCCCGGGATTACGCAAGTTCCTCCGCCGTTACTTCCGGCATAGCGCCAGACGACGAAATAGCCGGTAATTTGACCCTGAAACTCGATCAAATCAGCGTCAGCAATTATAAGTTATTGCTATTTTATCCCTAAGCTTGCGAGCTTAAACCTGTAACGGCAGCTCAAGAGATAGAAATGTGCGTTCATCATTGTGCGGGGAACGCGCGACGAGGCTGAACGGATATTCCGGCCTGAAGAGTGAAAAGTAGCGAGATTAAAGCATTCCGCGTTCGGCAAATGCTTCTTTCGCTGCCGCCAGCCCGTTCAGGGCGGCGGGGAAACCGGCGTACACGGCCATCTGTATAATGGTTTCGACGATTTCCGTGCTCGATAAACCTACATTCAACGCGGCGCCGATATGTATTTTCAACTGTGCTGGTGCACTGCCCATTGCCGTCAGTGCTGCAACAGTCGCCAATTCGCGTTGTTGCAGGCTCAGACCCGGCCGGCTATGAATTTCTCCGTAAGCGAACTCTATGATAAATCTGCCGAAATCGGGACAGATCGCCGAGAGGCTTTGCATAACGCTGTCGGCAGCTTCGGCATCGACTTCCTTCAGACGTTGCACCCCGCGCTCGTAGGCGGCACTATTCATAAGCTATTCCTTTCGTCTGATAACCAGCATACATAAGTTTGCAAATGCTCACCCGGATCCAATAACAAAAGGCAAATCCGTGAAGATTTGCCTTTTGTCAGTCACCAAGCGGGACATACCGTTAACATCGATACGTTACAATAAATTCGCTGTCATCGATGTTTAATGCCGTTTCCTGAACTGGTGTATCGCCGCAATCTGCGCAATGGCTTCCGCCAGCTCCATTTGTGCCCGCGCATAATCCATCTCGGAAGAGCGATCCCTCATGGCATCTTCGGCGCGACGTTTTGCTTCCAGCGCCTGCGCTTCGTCCAGATCCTGCCCGCGAATTGCCGTATCGGAAAGTATCGTTACCAAATGCGGCTGAACCTCCAGCATTCCACCGGAAACGTAAATCAGTTCTTCTTCCTGATCGGGCTTTTTGATCCTCACCGATCCAGGCTTGATTTTGGTCAGCAATTGCGTATGCAGCGGATAGATACCCATTTCTCCCATTTCGGCGGGTACGATGATGAATTCGGCATCGCCGGAAAACAACGATGCTTCGGCGCTCACTATATCTACGTGTATGGTCGTTGCCATAAATATCTCTTTCCCTTACGTACGTTAGTCGGACGCGATTGTCTGACGCCCGGCCTGAATTTACTGAAGGGTTTTGGCCTTCTCGACGACTTCTTCTATGGTACCGACCATGTAAAAGGCCTGCTCGGGCAAATGATCATATTCACCGTTGACTATCGCCTTGAAACCGCTGATGGTATCTTTCAGCGAAACGTATTTGCCGGGTGCGCCGGTAAAAACTTCGGCCACGAAGAAAGGCTGGGAAAGGAATCGCTGTATCTTGCGGGCGCGAGCAACGGCCAGTTTATCTTCCGGAGCCAGTTCATCCATACCGAGAATGGCGATAATATCGCGCAATTCCTTGTATCGCTGCAATACCGTTTGCACGCCGCGCGCAACGTTATAATGCTCGTCGCCGACGACCAGGGGGTCGAGCTGGCGAGAGGTGGAATCCAACGGGTCTACCGCAGGGTAGATACCCAGTTCGGCGACTTGACGGGATAACACAACGGTTGCATCCAGGTGAGCAAAGGTAGTCGCCGGCGACGGATCGGTCAAATCGTCGGCTGGTACGTACACCGCCTGGATCGACGTAATGGATCCCTTTTTGGTCGAAGTGATCCGTTCCTGCAGACGGCCCATTTCTTCGGCCAGCGTAGGCTGATATCCCACTGCAGATGGCATACGGCCCAGCAGAGCCGACACCTCGGTACCGGCAAGGGTATAACGGTAGATATTATCGACGAACAGCAATACGTCACGGCCTTCGTCGCGGAAGTACTCGGCCATTGTCAGACCGGTCAGGGCAACGCGCAAACGGTTGCCAGGCGGCTCATTCATCTGCCCGTATACCAGTGCAACCTTATCCAGCACGCCGCCATCTTTCATTTCGTGGTAAAAGTCGTTACCTTCGCGAGTCCGTTCGCCTACGCCGGCAAATACGGAATAGCCGCTGTGTTCCACAGCAATATTTCGGATCAGCTCCATCATATTGACGGTTTTGCCGACTCCGGCGCCGCCGAACAGCCCAACCTTACCGCCTTTGGCGAATGGGCAGATGAGATCGATCACCTTGATGCCGGTCTCCAGCAGTTCGTTGGAAGCGGCCAATTCGTCAAAGGCCGGCGCCTTGCGATGTATGCCCCAGGTGGTCTCGTTGCCAATGGGTCCCATCTCGTCTATCGGCTTGCCCAACACATCCATGATGCGACCCAGCGTCTTGGTGCCAACCGGAACCGAAATCGGTGCGCCGGTACCGTTTACGGCCATGCCGCGGCGCAGACCGTCGGTCGTGCCCATGGCAATCGCTCTGACTATGCCGTCGCCCAGCTGTTGCTGGACTTCCAGCGTAAGATCGGAAGTATCCATTACTAGTGCGTCATAAACATTGGGCAGTGAGTCGCGCGAAAATTCTACGTCTACCACCGGTCCAATGATTTGTACGATTTTGCCTTGACTCATCGTCGTTCCTTGAAATATCAAAATTACTTAAACGGCCGCAGCACCTGCTACGATCTCGGAGAGTTCTTTGGTAATGGCGGCCTGTCGGGTCTTGTTATAGACCAACTTGAGTTCGCCTATTACGTTTTTGGCGTTATCGGAAGCAGCTTTCATCGCCACCATGCGCGCGCTTTGCTCGCAAGCCATGTTTTCAGCCACAGCTTGATATATCAACGCCTCAACATAGCGGATCAGCAAGGCATCCACAACTTCCTTGGCGTCGGGCTCGTAGATATAATCCCAGTAATGCTTCAAATCATCGTTGGCCGGCGCGGACAGAGGCAATAATTGGACCATCACCGGTTCCTGTTTCATCGTGTTGATGAAACGATTATAGAACACATGCAAGGTGTCGATTTTGCCTTCCCTGTAGGCGTCGAGCATCACCTTGACGGGACCGATCAGGCGATCCATATGCGGCGTATCGCCCAGCGCAACAACCTGAGACAGCACATTGGCACCGGAACGCTGCAGGAAACCGAGGCCTTTGTTGCCGATCGCGCTGACATCGACGCCCAGCTTGGCGGCATCCCATTTTTTCATCTGGTTGACCAGCAGACGCAGAATATTGGTATTCAGACCGCCGCATAATCCCTTGTCGGTGGTTACCACGATCGCGCCTACGCGTTTTTCATGATCCCGCTTGAGAACGAAAGGATGCTTGTACTCGGGATGCGCCTGAGACAAATGCGCGGCAACGTTAGCTATCTTTTCTGCATAGGGCCGGGCCGCCCGCATGCGCTCCTGCGCTTTACGCATTTTGGCAGCCGCGACCATTTCCATGGCTCGCGTGATCTTGCGCGTATTTTCTACGCTCTTGATCTTGGTTCGTATCTCTTTGCCTGACGCCATGACGTTATTCCCGTCAATACGCCGCTGAGGATTTGAACTCCTCAATGGCTTTGGTTAATTGCGTTTCAAGGTCGGCAGGCATATCGCCGGTAGTCTGAATTTTTTCCAGCAGCGCGCCGTATTTCGACTTGACGAAGGACGCAAGCGCGCTTTCGAACGCCAACGTCTTCCTGACGTCGATATTGTCCATATAACCCTTGTTCACCGCGAATAGAGTCAATGCCATTTCCGCTACGTTCATCGGCGCATACTGATTTTGCTTCATCAGTTCGGTAACCAGTTTGCCACGCTCCAGCTGTTTGCGCGTCGCCTCGTCCAGATCGGACGCGAATTGCGCGAACGCCGCCAGTTCGCGATATTGAGCCAGCGCCAGACGCACGCCTCCGCCCAGTTTCTTGATAACCTTGGTTTGTGCGGCGCCGCCGACGCGGGATACCGATAAACCGGCGTTGATGGCGGGACGGATGCCGGCGTTGAACAGATCCGTTTCCAAAAATATCTGGCCGTCGGTAATCGAAATGACGTTGGTCGGTACGAATGCCGATACGTCGCCGGCCTGGGTTTCGATAATAGGCAATGCCGTCAGCGATCCGGTCTTACCCTTGACTTCGCCATTGGTCAGTTTTTCTACCTGATCGGCGTTGATGCGTGCTGCCCGCTCCAGCAGGCGTGAATGCAGATAGAATACGTCGCCAGGATACGCCTCGCGACCCGGCGGACGGCGCAACAGCAGCGATATCTGACGGTACGCCCAGGCTTGCTTGGTCAGATCGTCGTATACGATCAGCGCGTCCTGGCCGCGGTCGCGGAAATATTCGCCCATCGTGCAGCCCGCGTACGGCGCAATGTACTGCATAGCAGCGGAGTCCGAGGCGGTGGCGGCGACGACGATGGTATGTGCCAGCGCGCCGTGTTCTTCCAGTTTGCGCACGACGTTGGCAATCGACGAAGCTTTTTGCCCGATAGCAACGTATATGCAAATGACGCCGGTGCCTTTCTGGTTGATGATGGCATCGACAGCAACCGCTGTCTTTCCGGTTTGCCTGTCGCCGATGATCAGTTCGCGTTGACCGCGACCGATAGGCACCATCGCATCGACCGACTTGAGGCCGGTTTGCAGAGGCTGTGTCACCGATTGACGCGCAATAACGCCGGGGGCGATTTTTTCGATGGAAGCGCTCAGTTTTGCGTTAACCGGCCCCTTGCCGTCGATCGGCTGTCCCAGAGAATCGACTACGCGACCAACCAGTTCGGGACCGATCGGCACTTCGAGTATGCGCCCGGTGCATTTGACGGTGTCGCCTTCGCTGATGTGTTCATATTCGCCCAGCACCACGGCACCAACCGAATCGCGCTCGAGATTGAGCGCGAGACCGAAAGTATTCCCCGGAAATTCCAGCATTTCGCCTTGCATGACGTCGGACAGACCGTGTACGCGGACGATACCGTCGGTCACGGATACCACGGTACCTTGAGTGCGCAGTTCGGAAGCAGCAGCCAGATTCTGTATCTTGCTTTTAATGAGATCACTGATCTCGGTGGGATTGAGTTGCATTGATAGCTCCTAATGGAATCTTAACGTTTTAGCGCATAGGCCATGTTTTGCAATTTTCCTTGCACCGAAGCGTCATAGACTTCGTCGCCGACACTCACTACGATGCCGCCGATCAATGCCGTGTCGATTTCGACCGACAGGCTCAGCTTGCTGTGAAATTTTGCTTCCAGGCGTGCGGCCAATGCCGCGATTTGTTCGTCGTTCATGGGAAACGCACTAGCGACTTTGCCTTCCAGCACGCCGCCCTGTTTCGCCTTGAGCGCTTCAAACTGTTCCGCGATCTCCGGCAGAGCACTGATACGTCCGTTGTCGATCAGCAAACGGATAAAATTACCGGCATCCGGACCGAGCCGACTGCCGCATATGCTCATAAAAATCGTACTCAGCTGCTCGCCGCTGATTTCCGGGTCGTTCGCGAGCCGCTGCATATCGCTGTCTGCGGCAATCATTTGCAGCATGGACAATTGTTCGGACCAGGCATCGAACGTGCCGCTTTCCTTGGCCAGACGAAATACGGCTTCTGCATAAGGGCGGGCGATAGTCGCTATTTCAGCCATGATTACAGTTCATCCTGAATAGCATTCAATAAGTCGGCGTGAGCCTTGGCGTCGATTTCGCGGCGCAGGATTTTCTCCGCACCGGCGACTGCCAGTTCGGCTACCTGCGAACGCAAGGCTTCCCTGGCGCGCACCGTTTCCTGCGCTACGCTGGCCTGAGCGCTGGCGATCAGGCGATCGCCTTCGATCTTTGCCGCATTTTTCGCTTCTTCGATCAGTTGTACAGCCCGTTTTTCAGCTTGCGCAATGATTTCCGCCGCCTTTTGTTTGGCATCCTGCAGGTTTGCTGCGGCATGTTTAGACGCAAGCTCTAATTCATGTTTACCGCGCTCTCCCGCCGCCAAGCCATCCGCAATCTGCTTTTTACGCTCATTCAGTGCGTGCATAATCGGCGGCCATACGTATTTCATGCAAAACCAGACAAACACGAAAAACGTTATAGACTGTCCGATGAGGGTAGCATTTATATTCATGCCGGGACCTTTCTACGGTTGGGTAAATCTCGTTTAGCCGGCAACCGCAAACAATACGTACATTGCCAGACCGACTGCAATCATGGGTACCGCATCCACCAGACCCATGACGATGAAAAACTGGGTGCGCAGCATGGGAATCAACTCAGGCTGGCGGGCTGCGCCTTCGAGAAAACGTCCGCCCAGAATACCAATGCCTATGGAAGCCCCCAATGCACCCAAACCCATCATCATTGCACCCGCAACGTATAATACTGCGTGAACCATGTCCATTTACTGCTCCTCGATTAAAAAATTAAAATTACCAATCCGACCAATTCCTAGTGGCTGGTTTGATGCGCCATATCCAGATATACGATCGTCAAGGTCATGAAGATGAATGCCTGCAACAGCACGATCAGGATATGGAAGACCGCCCAGCCCCATTGAAGGACGCCGCCAAATGCAGCGAGGCCTATCCCGCCGCCGAACATCAATGCGATCAGGATGAATATCATTTCGCCTGCATACATGTTGCCGAATAGTCGCAACGCCAACGAAACCGGCTTTGCTATCAGGTTTACGCCTTCCAGAAAGAGATTCGCTGGCAGACCGTATTTGCCGAAAGGATGCAAGGTCAATTCCCCCACGAACCCGCCTACGCCCTTCATTTTGACGCTGTAATACAACACCAGGAAAAATACAGACAAGGCGATGCCGAAAGTGGCGTTGGGATCGGTGCTCGATACCACGCGGAAAAAAGGCAAGCCTAGCTGGTGAGCTAGCCTGGGGACCCAGTCTACCGGCAGCAGATCCATCAGATTCATCAGCAATATCCAGACGAATATCGTTAATGCCAGCGGCGCGACGATGTCGTTTTTGCCGGAAAAGGAACCGCGCACGCTGGTGTCGATGAACTCCACTACCCACTCTACAAAATTTTGCACACCGGTCGGTACGCCATTCGTCGCCTTTTTGGCTACGGAACGAAACAGGAATAAAAATATCAATCCGAGGAATATGGACATCCCCAGCGTATCGACATTTATTGCCCAGAATCCCATTTCCTTTGCTTGCTCGGCGGTATGCGCCAAGCCCCAGCTTCCGTCGGGCAAGTGGCCGAAAGTCAGATTTTGCAAATGATGTTTTATATATTCGGAAGAAGTAAGCGCTTCAGTTAACATGTAAATTCTCTAGCTGTATTCAGTTTTGTTCCGACTGGCGCGGAGCAAATAGTGCCGCACCCAGTAAAAATATCAATTGTCCCGTTGCGAAACCCGTCAGCAGCATAAGGGGCATCAGGCCTAGCCGGGCTGACATACCCACAGCCAGCATGATCGCTATCAGCACAAAGCGCTCCAGCGCTGCTCGTTGCACCTGCTTCAGGCTGCCGTTTGCGGTGTTGCACGGATTTGATTCGGCCTTGCGCATACGCCAATATAAAAAACCGGTGTTCAATAACGCAACCATGCTGCCGTACAACACCGATTTTAATATCCCCGGTTCTACGAATTTTATCGCCGCGATTCCGGCTATAAACAGTATCAGCTGCAGTTTAATAATATTTTTTATTATTTTCGCATCCTGCGTTGGATCTTGTGCCGCAGATCGCATATCACGGCCCCTTGAGCGCAAATAATCCGCACAAAAAACGAAGCGCCATCAGGCAATCAGTCCGAGATGATACATGAGTCAAACAGACTTATGCAATGCCTAGTTTTTGCCATGAACTTCGCAATCATAAGACAACTAAACCCAACCTGTTGATTATATTATCAAGTTGCCCCATGTCAGCGTATTCTATCAAAAGTTGCCCGGCACCGTTTTTACGCGTTTTTATGCTGACTTTCGTACCCAGACCGTCAGACAGTCGTTCCATCAAATTTATTACGTCTCTATCCGGTTTTATTTCATCCTTTCCGAGCGAGACCGGCATTGTGTATTGCGACACCATCTTTTCGGTTTCACGCACTGATAATTGACGCTGCACCACCGTTTCCGCTGCCGCCATCTGCTGCTGCTCCGGCAGCGCCAGCAATGCACGCGCATGGCCCATATCGAGCTGCATATCCATCATCAGGCGCTGTACGCCCGCGGGCAGGTTCAGCAGCCGCAACAGATTGCTGACCGCACTGCGCGAACGTCCGACCGCCGTGGCTGCGGTTTCATGCGTCATGCCGAATTCGTCGATCAAACGCTGGATGCCGGCGGCTTCTTCCAGCGGGTTCAGATCTTCCCGCTGTATATTTTCTATCAGAGCCATCGCCAGCGCCGCTTCGTCCGCGACCGCCTTGACCAGCACCGGGACTTCTTCCAGCCCCGCTATCTGCGCGGCGCGCCAGCGTCGTTCACCCGCAATGATTTCGAATTGCCTGGAACCGATCTCACGCACCAATATCGGCTGCATCAATCCTTGCGACCGTATCGATTCGGCCAGACTATTGAGGCTATCCTCATCCATCCTGGTTCGTGGCTGATATTTGCCGGATTTGAGCTGATGCACGGGGATGACCTGCATTTCACCGTGTACGGAGGGCCTATCGTCACCGGCCAAAAGCGCATCCAGTCCGCGCCCCAATCCTCGCGTTCTCTTCATTAGCTTTCCTTCGCGTTCTTTACTGAATAACCCGCACTCATATTTCATTTACTGTCTTGTTCAAGAAATCGATCACGCCTGCATCCGTTATCAATTGCATTGCTTTTTTTGTGTATCCGATTGTCGAACGGAAATTGCTTGCATCAGGCATTGATGACATTGATACGGTTTTGCTCCAGACGCCTCGCCGAGACTTCACGCGCCAGCGCCAAATACGCCTGAGCGCCCTTGGAAGCCGGATCGTACATCAATACCGGCTGACCATAACTGGGCGCTTCAGCCAGACGAATATTGCGCGGGATCACCGTATCGTAAACTTTTTTGTTGAAATGGTTCTTTAATTGTTCCGATACCTGTTGCGCCAAAGTGCTTCTGGGATCGAACATGGTACGCAACAAACCTTCTATCTCCAGCCCCGGATTCAAATTCGCCCGTATTTTTTTGATGGTGTTGACCAGATCCGAGACACCTTCCAGCGCATAATATTCGCATTGCATGGGTATCATCACGGCGTGCGCCGCGGTTAGCGCATTTACCGCCAGCAAATTCAATGCCGGCGGACAATCGATCAGTACGTAATCGTAATCCTGCGCAACGGTTGCCAGTGCGGCCTTGAGCCGGTTTTCGCGGCCGTCCTGATCGACCAGTTCGACTTCCGCGCCTGCCAGATCACGATTGGCGGGCAATACGTCGAATTTCCCGGTATCGCTATAGCGGATGATCTCCGCTATGGTTTTTTGACCGAGCAGGAGATGATAAATACTTTGGTCGAGATTGCGTTTGTTGATCCCGCATCCCATTGTCGCATTACCTTGCGGATCCAGATCGACCAACAGAATCCTGCTACCCGTAACGGCGAAGCTGGCCGCCAGATTTACGGCGGTGGTGGTCTTTCCTACCCCGCCTTTTTGATTGGTAATCGCAAATATTTTAGCCATCGGCTTCTTTCATGATTACCAGATGCCGTTGCGCGGCGAGCAACGGTACGGTTAACGAGCGGATCGACAACACTTCGATGCCGGGCGGCAACCGCTGCAATTCCTCGTCAGGCTTTAGCCCCTTCATGGCGTACCAGCGCCCGCGCTCCGACAATACCTGTCGACTCATGACAACGAATTGATTTATATCGGAAAAAGCTCGGGATATAATACCATCGAATCGATGCTCCGCCGACATACTTTCGATTCTTGACGTTATTATCTTTACATTCTTCAAGCCCAGTTCCATAACAGCCTGTCGTAAAAAAGCGGTTTTTTTCGAATTGCTGTCGATCACTGCAATCTGCCGGCTCGGATCGGCAATCGCCAGGGGTATGCCCGGCAAGCCTGCGCCGCTGCCGACATCGAGCAGTTTTTCCGCGGTTACGTGCGGCTGCACCGACAAGCTGTCGAAAATATGATGCGACATCATTTTATTCGTGTCCCGCAACGCAGTTAAGTTATGAACCCTGTTCCATTTGGCGATCAGGTCGAGATATGACAACAGACGGTCGGCCTGGACAGACGTTAACGTCACGCCCAGTCCTGCTGCCTGCGTTATCAAATGCTCCTGCTGCGCCATGATCTGCCTTATGCCAACAATTTACGCCGGTCGTTTTTATGGCTTTGCCGTTTCAAATGGACCAGCAGCAGCGATATCGCCGCCGGAGTCACCCCCGAAATTCGCGAGGCCTGGCCCAGGGTTTCCGGCTTATGCCGGTTCAATTTTTGTTGCACTTCTATCGACAAGCCCTGAACCTGCGCATAATCCAGCGTTGCCGGTAAAGCAAGCTGCTCCTGGTTGCGCAAACGCGAAATTTCGCCAGCCTGCCGTTCGATGTAGCCTTGATATTTCGCTTGTATTTCTACCTGTTCGGCGACTGCTGCGTCCGCGACTCCGGTTCCGGCAATATCCAGCGTCAATAAATCGGCATAGGTGACATCGGGTCGGCGCAGCAATTCATATAAATTGTATTCGCGTTCTATTTCCTTGCCGAGCACGCGATACGCTTCCGTTTTCTCCAGGGTTTCAGGTTGCACCCAAAGACTGCGCAAACGCGCCTGCTCCGCATCGATCTGCTCTCGCTTACGGCTGAACGCTGCCCAGCGCGTATCGTCTACGACCCCCAGTTTCCGCCCGGTTTCCGTCAAACGCATATCGGCATTGTCTTCGCGCAAAGACAGCCGATACTCCGCCCGACTGGTGAACATACGATAAGGTTCGGTCACGCCCAGCGTGGTAAGATCGTCGACCATAACGCCCAGATACGCTTCTTCCCGTCCCGGGTTCCATCCGGGCAAACCTTGCGCCATGAGTCCGGCATTGATCCCCGCGAGCAAGCCTTGGGCCGCAGCTTCTTCATAGCCGGTCGTACCATTGATTTGACCGGCGAAAAACAAACCGCTGATCGCTTTGGTCTCAAGCGTACGTTTCAATTCTCGAGGATCGAAATAATCATATTCGATGGCGTATCCGGGTCGCATCAAGTGTGCGTTTTCAAAACCTTTGATCGAACGTACCAATGCCCATTGCACATCGAAAGGCAAACTGGTGGAAATGCCGTTCGGATAGACTTCGTGCGTTGTCAACCCCTCGGGTTCGACAAAAATCTGATGCGATGTCTTGTCGGCGAAGCGAACAATCTTGTCTTCTATCGATGGGCAGTACCGCGGACCGACTCCCGCTATGATGCCGCTATACAAAGGCGATCGATCCAGGCCACCGCGTATGATGTCGTGTGTCCGTTCCGTGGTATGCGTTATCCAGCACGGTAATTGCGCCGGATGTTGCTCGCGTCGCCCCAGGTAGGAAAACACCGGGGCAGGATTGTCGCCCGGTTGAATCTGCATCGCATCGTAGGCGATAGTGCGTCCGTCGATGCGAGGCGGCGTACCGGTTTTCAGGCGGCCCACCGGCAGTTTCAATTCGCGCAAACGCTGTGCAAGCCCTACCGATGCGGGATCTCCGGCACGGCCGGCAGTATGGTTCGCCATTCCGACATGGATCAACCCGGCCAAAAACGTCCCCGCAGTCAAAACCACCGTAGGCGCAAAAAATGACAAACCTAATTGAGTGCGAACACCGGTCACGATGTCACCCTGTAACAGCAAATCCTCTACCGCTTGCTGAAACAGCCACAAATTTTCCTGATTTTCCAGACGCTTGCGTATGGCCTGTTTGTATAATACGCGATCGATCTGCGCACGAGTCGCCCTGACTGCAGCGCCTTTGGACATGTTCAGGGTGCGGAATTGTATACCCGCTTCATCCGCCGCCGCCGCCATGGCTCCGCCCAAGGCATCGATTTCCTTGACCAGATGACCCTTACCGATACCGCCTATGGATGGATTGCACGACATCTGCCCCAGGGTTTCGATATTATGCGTCAACAATAAAGTACGAACACCCATTCTCGCTGCCGCGAGCGCCGCTTCGGTACCTGCATGACCGCCACCCACCACGATAACTTCAAATTTTTCCTGATAGTCCATAACTGATAAAGGTCTCCGACTGAATGTCGATGTTAACGCGACTACGTTATCAAAAAAACTGCGCCAGCCGCGCAACTTGTTGACAATAATCGAATCCTATTGTTTCACGTGAAACGCCTCTTGGCAATCTCAATGAGTTTGACGCCTGTGGTCAATAGCAGTCATATCAGATTGCCGATATCTTGGTTATTTTCCGATACAAAAACGGCTGAATATTTCACCCAATAATTCATCCGCGCTAAATTCGCCGGTAATAGCCGAAAGCGCTTGTTGCGTCAAACGCAATTCTTCAGCCAATAATTCCAGCGCCGTTTCCGCAGAAAATTTTGCCGCCTCCAGATGCCTGCGCGCAGAGCGCAATGCCTGCAGATGCCGCTCACGCGCCATGAATATGCCGGACGATTCGGTTTGCCAGCCAACGACTCTCAATAAGCTTTCGCGTAGCAAGTCCAATCCTTCTCCCGTACACGCCGACAGATAAATGTCTTTCCCTGAAATCCGGGCGGTCATTCCAGCCAGATCAATCTTATTATGTATCGTAAACACCGGCAGCCCAGACGGCAATCCACCCAGAATTTCCTGTTCAGCCGCAGCCGGTCCATGTTCCGCTTCGACCAGCAACAAAGCGACATCCGCATCGGCGATTTCCCGCCAGGTTCGAGCCATCCCTATCATTTCCACTTCATCCGTAGTTTCACGCAGTCCGGCGGTATCGATAATATGTATCGGCACGCCGTCGATTTGCACGGTTTCGCGGAGCGCGTCTCTGGTGGTTCCGGCAATCGGAGTGACAATAGCAACATCGCGAGCAGCCAGCATATTGAGCAGACTGGATTTCCCGACATTCGGTTGCCCGATCAAAACAACGCGTATGCCTTCCCTTAACACGCTGCCTTGTTTAGCGGAATTTTCCAGAGCCAGCAGATTTTCCAGAATTTTATCCATTTTCCGCTGAATCTGTGCAGTTTGCAAAAATGCCGTCTCCTCGTCCGGAAAATCCAGTATGGCTTCGATCAGCATCCGTAATTCAACCAAACTTGCATTCAAGCTGTTGACGTGGCTTGAAAAAACGCCCGTCAAAGACCTCAAGGCCGAACGTGCCGCCGCCTCAGAGCTTGCATCGATCAGATCGGCTACGCTTTCGGCTTGAGCCAAATCCATCTTGTCGTTTAAAAAGGCCCTTTGCGTAAATTCACCCGGATTGGCCATCCGCGCGCCCAGTTGCAAGCACCGATTCAGTACGCCTTTCAAAACCACGGGGCCGCCGTGGCCTTGCAATTCAAGCACATCTTCTCCGGTATACGACTTTGGCGCCGGGTAATATACGACAACGCCTTCATCGAGCATTTCGCCTGCCTCATCGACAAATCTTGTGAAATGGGCATACCGGGGACGTGGTACGATACCTGCTATCTGTTTTGCAAAAAGCCTCAGATCGTTACCGGAAACACGTACTATCCCTATGCCGCCTCGCCCCGGTGCCGTAGCAATAGCAGCAATTGTATCCTGTTCAGAATTTAGGGCGGCCAACTTGCGCTGCTTCGTAATTGCGGGTAATCACCCATTGCTGACTGATGGACATGATATTGTTAACCACCCAATACAAGACCAATCCCGCTGGAAAAAACATGAAAAATACGCTGAATGCGATGGGCATGATCATCATCACCTTGGCCTGCATCGGGTCCGGAGGGGCCGGATTAAGCCGGGTCTGCAACAGCATGGTTAGCCCCATGATGATCGGCAGAATGTAGTAAGGATCCGGTGCCGACAAATCGTGTATCCATCCCATGAACGGCGCCTGACGCATTTCAACGCTACCGAGAAGCGTCCAGTATAACGCTATGAATACCGGAATCTGCACTACGACAGGCAGACATCCTCCCAATGGGTTAACCTTTTCGGTCTTGTATAAATCCATCATGGATTGATGCAGTTTTTGCTTGTCGTCGCCGTACAGTTCTTTCAGCTTTTGCAATTTCGGCGCCAAACCTCGCATTTGCGCCATAGACTTATAGCTCTTGGCTGACAATGGAAAAAACAATAGCTTGATCAAGATGGTCAGTACCACGATAGACCAACCCCAGTTCCCAATCAAGCCGTGTATTTGCTGCAAGGCCCAGAATATGGGTGCGGCGATAGGCGTCAGCCAGCCGTAATCCACAACATAATCCAATCCCGGCGCCAAAGCGGTCAAGGTTTTCTGGATTTGTGGGCCGACATACAACGGAACAGTGAAATTGAGTGTCGACAATGGCGCCAGGTTACCTTCAGGCAGAATTACTCCCGCACTATATTGACCATTACCTATGGCTTTGGCATAAAACTCACGTTTATTGCCGTTAGGCGGCAACCACACCGAAACAAAATGGTGTTGCACCATTCCTATCCAACCGTTATCGGCGTATTTGGGATAATTCTGCTCTCCCTTGTCCAGCTTTTTGAAATCCAGCTTGATGAATTTACTGGTAGCGGTATACAAGGCCGGACCGGTAAAGGTATGGACGAATCTGGATTCGCCTGTCGGTGTCTTGCCGTCGCGCAACAATTGAAAATAGGCGTCGACCGGTATGGACCGATTTCCTGTATTGATTAATTGATACGTAACGTTGATTTTATAGCTGTCACGATAAAAGGTATATATTTTACTTACTTTGATACCGGTTTGAGGATCGGTCCAGGTAAGGGGCAAACTTAAGGCAGATTGCGTCGGAGCCAGCCGATAATTACCGGGTGTTAAGGCAAACACGGCTTTATGGGTGGGCATGCCCGGACCGATCAGCCCGGTTTGCGCAACAAACATATGTTCAGGATCTTGTTGCAGAATATAAAATGGCCGTTTTTTATCCTCGGGATCCTGATAATGCAAAAGAGCCAGGCTACGAATATCGCCCCCATTCGCATCGATGCGAGCACGGATCAAATCCGTCGTTACCGTCGCTTCGGCTCCCGACGGAAATTCGGTTTGCGATGGCTGAGGCGGCACGGTCGCCTGCCCAGGTACGGTAACGGTGGGAACTGGCGCGTTGGTATTGGCGGCTACCGTTGTAACATTTGAAGCCTGCGGAGCATTCTGTTTTTCCCAGGACTGCCATAACATTAATAATGAAAACGAAAAAACAATAAAAAGAATAAGCTTCTGAGTATCCATAAATAGGAGGCTGGCAATAGAAAATTAAGGTACTGGGTCGTAACCACCCGGACTGCGTGGGTGACAACATAACAGGCGTCGTAGGGCAAGGCGGCTGCCTTTTATACCTCCGTATTTATGTATTGCTTCTATCGCATATTGCGAGCAAGTGGGCGTATACCGGCAGCGTGGCCCTATGACAGGACTGATAGTGTACTGATATATTCTTACAATTAGAATCAGGATTCGAGACATCGACTGGTTTTTTGAAATAAATAGATCAACTCGTCCCGAACCACATGCGCCTCGGTTCTGTTTATGGCTTTGGTTACCCGAACGACAAAATCCATTGCAGGCAGGGTTGGACGATGTAAACGAAATTCTTCGCGTATGATCCGCTTGGCAAAGTTTCGAGCTACGGCAGTACGCATTTGTTTTTTTCCGACTACCATACCCAGTCTGGCCTGGTTACTGAAGTTGGGTTTTGCGTAAACGTTTAAATACCGTCCGTTTTTACGCCGATTAAAGTTAAAAACGGATGAATAGTCATCCGTTTTTAGGAGTCGGCAACTTCGTGGAAAAGTATACCGAATAGTCATTTCATGAATCGGAAGCAAATTACCTGGATTCGCCCACCGCCAGACGCACCCGTCCTTTTGCACGGCGCGCATTGATTACTGCCCTGCCCCCTTTGGTCCGCATGCGGACCAGAAAGCCATGGGTACGTTTGCGGCGGATTACAGAGGGTTGATAAGTGCGTTTCATGACAAAATCCTAATAAAAATTCAACGTAATTCGACATTTAACTCTTTTCATGTCGTTGTTGTCAAGTTTATTCAATAAAAATCTTCGTTCAAAATTGGTTATAATCATCTTTGAATATCCGTTGATATGCGGGTTAAACCTGGCAAACCACGTTAACCATTCCTAACTGACTATTAGCGGCGCCTCTGCGTCAAGACAAAATTAAAACCTTATTCTTTCATGCGTTCTATTTGGGTTGATTATATAATCGCTTTATGAATGATTTTTGGCAGGATTCCCTAATAAAACTGGCGCATGAATTGCCACCCCAGCAATTCAATACCTGGATCAAGCCGTTAAAACCATTGGTACTTGACAACGTATTGAATTTAATGGCGCCCAATCGTTTTGTCCTGGACTGGGTCAAGGAAAAATTTCTTACGCGAATAGAAATGCTTGCTCTGGAATATTACGGCGTTACCACAAATATCAAGCTGGGTGTCGAAACTGCCGTAAAAAACAGGACGGATGCGGTTGATACTACCGTAGCAGCAGTCCCCCTTCCCCCTGCGACACAGATTAAATCGGTACCGCCAAAACGGCTCAATCCAGCCTTTACTTTTGACACTCTGGTAACGGGGAAAGCCAATCAATTAGCGAGAGCTGCAGCTATCCAGGTATCGGAAAATCTGGGCGTTGCATACAATCCCCTGTTCATTTATGGCGGTGTAGGTCTGGGAAAAACCCATTTGATACATGCCATAGGCAATTTTGTGCACGTAAATAATCCGGATGCGCGTATCAGTTACATACACGCTGAAAATTATGTTTCCGATGTCGTCAAAGCCTACCAGCATAAAACCTTCGATGAATTCAAACGTCATTATCATTCTTTGGATTTACTGCTGATCGACGATATTCAATTCTTCAGCGGTAAAAACCGGACCCAGGAAGAATTTTTTTACGCTTTTAACGCTCTGATCGAAGCGCATAAACAACTTATTATCACCTGCGATACGTATCCCAAGGAAATCGCGGATATGGAGGACAGATTAAAATCGCGTTTCAGTTGGGGCTTGACTGTGTCGATAGACCCTCCTGAACTGGAAATGCGCGTTGCCATCCTGTTAAAAAAAGCCGCTGCCGAAGGCATACAGTTGGAAGAGAACACCGCTTTTTTTATTGCGAAACAAGTCCGATCCAACGTACGGGAACTCGAAGGAGCATTAAAGCGCGTTTTCGCCTATTCCCGGTTTTCCGGTCGATTGATCACGGTAGAAACCGCCAAGGAAGCGCTCAAGGATCTGCTTGCCGTGCAAAGCCGCCAGGTATCCATAGAAAACATACAGAAAACCGTAGCCGACTTCTATAAGATAAAAATCATCGAAATGCATTCGAAGCGCAGAACGCGAGCTTTGGTCAGACCCAGACAGATTGCCATGTCGTTGGCGAAAGAATTAACGAATATGAGTTTACCGGATATCGGAAACGCTTTTGGCGGCCGCGATCACACGACCGTTTTACATGCCTGCCGAAAGGTTGCGGAACTGAAAATTGAAGATCCAACATTTAATAGAGAATATGCTTTGTTACTTCAAGTACTTATTAATTAAATAAATATTTGTATCTATGTAACAAATCTGTTGATAATGTTGTTTTAAAATGTGCATAAGTCATGAATTTGTAAATAGCCGAAACTTATCCACAATTTACGCACTGTTGGACAATGCGTTATAAGCAGACTTATCTTGATGCATCGCTTTGAAAGCCAAGCAATTAGCAGACTTATGCCATTACTATCGATTCCTTTATTATTAAGGTTATATTGAATATGTTATTATTAGAAATTAATAAAGATACAATGGTGATCCCTCTCCAGACGGTGATTGGTATTGTAGAAAAACGTCATACCTTGCCGATATTGTCAAATGTTTTAATCGAAAAAACCGACAGTTTGCTTTCTATATTAGCAACTGATCTTGAAATTCAAATCAAGGTCATTACTGAAGTAGCAAAGACATCCGATACCTTTCATATTACTGTTGCCGCCAGAAAAATTCTTGATATATGCAGATCTTTTGATGATAAGGCTTTGATATCATTTGAGGGTTTAGAAAATCAGCTACAAATTAAATCCAAAAAAAGCCGTTTTAATTTACAAACATTGCCATCCCAGGATTTCCCGGTCATTGAGACCGGCATTAATCCTGAAAATCAATTCCAGATTCCTCAAAAAATGTTCAAGCGTCTTATTGTGATGGTGCAATACGCCATGGCGCAACAGGATATCCGTTATTATTTGAATGGCATGTTGCTGGTGCTGGATGCACATCAGATAACGGTGGTCGCGACCGACGGGCACCGTTTATGTCTTGCCGCGGATACGCTGTCGACATCCGTTAACAGGCAGGAAATTATTATTCCCCGCAAAACGATAGCCGAACTCATAAAATTGCTTAATGATAACGATGACACACTAAGCATCAATATTTTTAAAAATCAGATAAAATTCGATATCGGAAACATTCAGTTGATTTCCAAGGTGATTGAAGGAAAATTTCCGGATTATCAACGAGTGATTCCTACAACGCATAAAAATCTGTTGATTGCCAACCGAGTGGGTTTGCAACACGCTCTTAATCGCGCTGCCATACTCTCCAACGAAAAATTCAGGGGCGTTAGACTGGTGCTGGGCCAGAATGAGCTTAAAATAATTTGTAATAACAATGAACAGGAAGAGGCGCAGGAAGAACTGGAAGTAAACTACACAGGAGATGCGATAGACATCGGATTTAACGTATCCTATTTACTCGATGCGCTTAATCATCTCAATACGGATGAGATTTATTGTCATTTTGGCGATGCCAACAGCAGTATGCTGATGACCGTGCCGCAAAACGATAACTATAAATACGTTATAATGCCTATGCGTATCTAGTCTTGCCACAGCCCATGTTTGGATGAATCATACGATATCCCTTTTGTTTCACGTGAAACAGCGATCAATGAGTACCCCCGATGACTAAAGAATATGACTCTAGCAGTATCCGAATTTTAAAAGGATTGGACGCCGTTCGTAAAAGACCGGGTATGTACATCGGAGATACCTCGGATGGCACAGGTTTGCATCACATGGTGTTTGAGGTTCTCGATAATGCGATAGACGAAGCATTGGGGGGGTATTGTGACACCATCAAGGTGACTATTCATGCGGATAACTCGATTTCCGTGACCGATAATGGACGGGGGATCCCTGTCGATATCAAGCAGGATGATGAATTTAAACGCTCAGCGGCGGAAATTGTAATGACGGAATTACATGCCGGAGGAAAGTTTGATCAGAATTCATATAAGGTTTCCGGCGGCTTGCATGGTGTAGGGGTATCTGTTGTCAATGCGTTATCCGACTGGCTTAAATTACGAATCTGGCGTAACGGTCACAGCTATCAAATGGAATTTCAGCAAGGTGTAGCGATCAAACCTTTGGCCGAAACGGGGAAATCCGATCGTCACGGTACGGAAGTGCATTTTTTTGCTTCCATCGCGACGTTCGGACAGATTGAATATCATTACGATATACTGGCCAAACGTATACGCGAACTTTCGTTCTTAAATAATGGCGTAAAAATCGAATTAATCGATCAGCGTGACGGAAAAACCGAAAACTTCGCATTTTCAGGCGGCGTGCAGGGCTTTGTGCAATACATGAATCGTGCCAAATCCGTGTTGCACCCTAATATTTTTTATGCAACCGGCGAAAGAGATGGCATGACGGTGGAAGTAGCCATGCAGTGGAACGATTCTTATGCGGAATCGGTGCAATGCTTTACCAATAATATTCCTCAACGCGATGGCGGTAGCCACCTCACTGGCTTGCGCACGGCCATGACACGTACTTTGAATCAATATATTGAACAAAACGAATACGCAAAAAAAGCAAAAATCGATACTACCGGCGACGATATGCGCGAAGGCTTGACTTGTGTTCTATCGGTCAAGGTCCCCGAACCTAAATTTTCCTCGCAGACCAAGGATAAGCTGGTTTCTTCCGAAGTTCAGCCTGTCGTCTCGGAAATCGTAGGACTGAAATTACATGAATTTTTGCTGGAAAAACCGGTAGACGCCAAGATCATTGTAAACAAGATCATCGATGCCGCCCGTGCTCGCGATGCTGCCCGTAAAGCCAGGGAAATGACACGCCGTAAAGGTGTGCTTGACGGTATGGGGTTACCGGGAAAGTTGGCGGATTGTCAGGAAAAAGATCCCGCCCTGTCGGAAATCTACCTGGTTGAGGGAGATTCAGCAGGCGGATCGGCCAAACAAGGGCGAGATCGAAAATTTCAGGCCATTCTTCCACTCAAAGGGAAAATCCTTAACGTGGAAAAAGCGCGATTCGATAAATTGATATCAAGTCAGGAAATCGCTACGCTGATTACGGCATTGGGCACTGGAATCGGTAAAGACGAATATAATGCTGATAAATTGCGCTATCATCGCATCATTATCATGACGGATGCTGACGTCGACGGGTCGCATATCCGTACGCTGCTGCTGACCTTCTTTTATCGGCAAATGCCCGAACTCGTCGAGCGAGGACATATTTATATCGCTCAACCTCCCCTGTATAAAGTCAAACATGGCAAAACGGAACGATACTTAAAAGACGAACATGAACTAAAAGCCTTTTTGCTGACTGAAGCGACCAAAGACGCCAAAATTTTAACGGGTGGCTCCAATCCGGTAGAAATTCATGATACCGCGCTGGAAAATATTGCAAAATCGTATTTGCTGGCAGAAGCCGTAATCGAACGCATGAGTCGGATTATCGACGCAGCCGTCATGCATAAACTGATCGATATGGAAGAAATATCCTTAAAAAATCAGGAGGATGCTGATAAGTCTGCGGTAATGATCAAGCTGGCAATCAATGATCCGGCAGTTACCATAGAAACCGAATACAATGTAGAAAATGAAACGTATGCTTTGAAAATCAATCGCTATCATCATGGAAATATCCAGATCACTCGCCTGGACAATGACTTTATTGAAAGCGGCGACTATGGACAAATACGTGAAACCGGCAAGGTATTGCAAGGTTTATTGGGTGAAAACGCAAAAATCCTGCGGGGAGAAAAAGAACAAACGGTAACAAACTTCAAACAGGCGTTGGAGTGGCTGCTCAACGAAGTAAATCGCGGTCTGGCCATCCAGCGCTATAAAGGGCTGGGTGAAATGAATCCCGGACAGCTATGGGAAACCACAATGGACCCTGCGGTAAGACGTCTGATGCGTGTGCAAATCGACGATGCAATCAGTGCTGACGAAATATTCGTCACCTTGATGGGCGATCAGGTAGAACCACGACGGGCGTTTATCGAAACCAATGCCTTGGGCGTACGTAATCTGGATGTTTAGCTGATTGTAGATTTCCACTAGCTTGGGTTTTTCCGATTCGTTTAGATTTCTTGGGGCTTGATTACGAAAAACACAGTCAATTTTAGATACATCGTTTCTGATTCGGAATCCAATTGACAGAATGATAACTAAAAGTAGTCAATCTTAAATAATTTATAGCGGATCAGGGCACCTAATCAACCGACATGGAAAATATTCCCGTTGCCGCATCCCGGGTCACAGCGATGCTAAATTCCGGAAGCAGAGTCGCAGGGCTGGTCGATTGCAGGGTGGGAGTAATAGTTGTGACGCTCGTATAATAAGCCACCACCCTCGCCTCCGGCGTTGCGACGGTCAGGTTGGTTACCCCTGCTGTGCTGGCGTCCTGAGTATTATCAATG
>JAJYPN010000003.1 GCA_021795395.1 Pseudomonadota bacterium
GCAGCTTGCGCAGCAAGTTTCAATCCTCGCCCATCCCGAAGGACGGGCGCTACTATCGCGCAGCGTGTTGAACAGTTGCGCACGGTTGTTTCAATCCTCGCCCATCCCGAAGGACGGGCGCTACCGTGGACAGATCGATCATGGGTAACGATGCAGCCGTTTCAATCCTCGCCCATCCCGAAGGACGGGCGCTACCAATAAATCCGGACATTTTATTAGCGTTATTGGGGTTTCAATCCTCGCCCATCCCGAAGGACGGGCGCTACCTGCCAGATTTTCATACTGACAGATCGCGGTAGTAATGTTTCAATCCTCGCCCATCCCGAAGGACGGGCGCTACCTCTGGCAATTGGTGCATTGTTAATCTCACAAAAAGTTTCAATCCTCGCCCATCCCGAAGGACGGGCGCTACTTGCGTTCGTTTGGCATAGAACGGTTGACGCATCTGTTTCAATCCTCGCCCATCCCGAAGGACGGGCGCTACGGAAATAAGAGCCAGCTGCTGCCGAGGCAATATCGTTTCAATCCTCGCCCATCCCGAAGGACGGGCGCTACTATGGAACGGTTTACGGAACGGTTCTAAACGCTGGTTTCAATCCTCGCCCATCCCGAAGGACGGGCGCTACACAACGTGCAGGTATTGCTGGACAGCGCCAGTACGTTTCAATCCTCGCCCATCCCGAAGGACGGGCGCTACCCGTGCAGCCTGTACAGCAGCCTGCACGGTCGCCTGTTTCAATCCTCGCCCATCCCGAAGGACGGGCGCTACCTGCATTTTAATATACCTCTACCCAAGTTGTAAGTGTTTCAATCCTCGCCCATCCCGAAGGACGGGCGCTACGCTTGCTGGGCTTGTACCGTGATAGCGGATAGCGGTTTCAATCCTCGCCCATCCCGAAGGACGGGCGCTACTTCTCATGCGCATGCCGAATAGAAGGTTAAGGTCGGTTTCAATCCTCGCCCATCCCGAAGGACGGGCGCTACAGTACAGTTGCAAAGTTATGATACCAAAAAAGGTTCTTGATAGGGGGCGCGAACATCGATAATTCTGGCGATGCTGAGATCGGAATATGCTGGATTTGTTTAAAAATATCAATATTTTCAAAGCGTTGTGTTGTGCGCGAACTCATCTGGGTTTTGCCGCCGCTCAGGGTTCGCGCGTAGCTATATGACCAAGGGAGCATTGAAGTCGATAGCTCGTACATTTCCGAATTCCTTGACGTGCAAATCAGTTGGTTCAGTCAGGCGATATAGCCGTAAGCTATCTTCCTTTTCGTTGATTTCCGCGAGTAAACGGCGTTCTAGTTCCTCGAATTCCATCAGATTAACCCTGCATTCGAATACCGATTTCTGCACTCGTTGCCCGGTACTTTCGCATACTTTGGCGACGCGGCGTAAACGTTTCCTGCCTGCTGGGGTATCGGTTGAAACATCGTAAGTTATTATGATCAACATATTCATTTCGCGAGAAAAGGTAAATAAACTTCCATCTCGCCTCGAATGACGCGAGCCATGAAGCGGGCCTGTAACAGGGGGAGCAATCCAAGCGGGATTTTGGTTTCGAGCAAGGGATGCATGATTTCTTCCTGCTTACGTTCTTGATAAGCTACCACTACAGTGCGGCGTGCATCGTCTTCGAGCAGCACTGCACCGCCTTCCCGTTCGGCAAAATCGTTGGCACCGATTTGTCCCCGGTTAATTAAAGTAAGTGCCAACCGGTCAGCAAATATGGCACGAAATTCTTCCATCAGGTCCAGCGCAAGCGCTGCTCTCCCTGGACGTATCGCATGTAGAAATCCCAATTGCGGGTCAAGCCCGACGCTTTCCAGGGCAGATCGGCAGTCGTTCATCAACATCGAATACAAAAATGAAATCAGTGCATTAAAACGGTCTCTCGGCGGCCGTCGGGTGCGCCCGTCCATCGTGAAGCTATCACGTGCCTCTTGCTTGACCAAAAACGGCAAAGCTGTGAAATAATTTTTCGCTGCGTCGCCCTCTATGCCGCGCACAGAATCCAGGTCGCCCGACAGCGGAAGATTGCGGAGGGAAATCGCCAGCGATTCCGCAACCCTGCTTAATATTTCCCGATCCGCATCATTAACGGATTCCCGCGCGCCACGCAAAACGACCTGTCGGGAATTGCGGATTTTTCCGGCAATCGCGGAACGTGCGATTGCCAGCGTAAATGGCTCATTCAATGCCTGACGATACTGCGCTTGACGCAACAGAATATTTCCAGAAACAGCTCCTTCCAGTCGGGCTTTGAAACGTCCGTTGCGGTCGAGGAAAACCAGAGAAATTCCTTCATCGGCGCAGCGGCACATTAACGCAGGGGAAACCAGAATGTCGCCGAAACATACTACACTACCGAGGTGGTGCAGCGGCACCCGCAGTTTCGTCTCGCGTTCCACCTCTATCCGTACCGTGTCGTTCTCCAGATGAAGATAAGACTGTGGCGTCATGACGTAAAGGGTGTTAAGTATCTGGCGCATGCTACTTCGCTATTTTACGGTTGCGGTAGGAATGTTCGGGCTTTCCGGGTTGACCGTCAACTTTTGTTTGGAAGGATGAACGATCAAGTCCATATCTTCCATCGGAATCGCCCCCATCAGAACGCCGTCCCCCAGCACTAACGCGCCGGTGTAGCAATGTCGTCCATGAAATTCCACAGTAACCGGCCCTACATAGGCGCAAAGTTGCCGTCTGCCATCAGCAGTCACCACTTCGCGTTGTTCCAGCTCGCATAATTGAAGTTGTAGCGCAACATGCTCGGGGATGCACAAATGCACGGCGCCGGTATCCACCAGTGCGGATATTTCGAGTTCGTCCAGTTTTGGATTCGCCGGATTGCCAAGCCGGATATCGGCATATATGAGTCCCATGTTTATCTCCAGTAGATGGTGTTGAAGATTCTAACCCGCTTCGGGTTCGAACAACTGATTAGACAATGCCCGATATTTTGAGCGATTTGCAACTGCTTCCGGCTGACAAATTTCCTTCAGTGAGCATTCCTTGCACCGTTTATCGTTAACTGGAGACGGTAATTGACCGGAATCCAGCATGGTGCGGATGGCGTTCACGGTATCGGTAACTTGATTGCGCAAAGCTTGCGTAATCATTACCTCACGCCTGCGCCGTGAACCATGGTGGTAAATCGCGCCATGCGTGATAATTTTCCCTGTCATTTCTTCCAGGCACAGCGCTTGCGCGGCGAGTTGAATGTCGTCGTGGGATTTTTCGCGCTTTTTGCCATGCTTGTATTCGACAGGATAAATGCTTCCATCTGGATGAAATTCAACCACATCGCATTTGCCTATTAGACCCAATCGCTCCGACCAAACCGGCAATGCCCGTTCGGTACGCACCCTTTCAAAGGTTTCAAATCCCGGGTTATCCACCCGTTCGTGCGCTGCATTTCCGCGCATGGTGTGGACATTCTCATCGAATGCCTGTTCAACATGAATCAATGCGCACTGGCGCGGACAATAACTCCAGTGCTGGAGCGCGGAGAGCATGAGTGGATCGGGGGGCGGCAAAGAGCGAGCATGTTCAAGGTCGTCCATGCAATACTCTCCCTTCACGGTGAGCCCTGCCAACAACATGGTTCAAGGAATTTTTCCAGTGATCGAATTCTTCCCGGCTGTACAGGAGAATATCCTTGGAAATCGCCAGGCTTCTTAATGCCATATACAAGCGAGCAGCTTCCTTGCGACGGCTGCGCTGGGGAGAAAACGGCTCGGTTTCCACTACGAGCAAGTCAACATCGGAATCAGGTCGTGCATCGCCTCGCTCACGAGAGCCAAAGAAAATAATTATCTCCGGGGAAACTTCACGAACGATGGTTTCCACCATTTGGTGTAGCAGGGCTACTTCATTGGCAACCATGTCGCCGTGTTCCATTGTCGTCATTCCCCGAAAGGGTTAAGGATTTGCAGCGTCGGCGTAACCCACAAGCCGTGGTGCATATCTTCGCTGTAAAGTGTGCCGCAACCGGCTCGCAATGCTGTCGCCACAATCAGCGCATCCCAGTGAGAAAGCGAATACTGGCGTGTCAGTTCGATGGCCTGCTGTATATCTTGTGGTTCGAGCGAGGTCACCTCGCAACTCTCCATCAAAAAAATCGCCACCCCTTGCGCGGCAGCAAGCGGGCGCTTGAGTTTGCGCACCTGTACATTGATTGTTTCGTTGACCACTTGCACACTGATGACAGGGCGCTGAAGCAACAATTCCATCGCTATCGTGTATTGAGGCAAGGTTGCATTCAAGCCATAAATTACGACATTGCTATCAACGAAAACCTTATCGGTCATACAACTCGTCCCGATTAAATTTCAGGTCGGTAGTTGATATCTGATGCTTGGCAAAGAACGTTTCAATTTCTTTGCGCCGCTGTTCAATTGACTCGTATGGCACCGGCACCACCATAATTTCAACCGGATGGTTAAGGAAAGATTCTGGAATCTCTACCGTTACGGTACGTTCGGTTGGTGTGAAAGTATGAATGAACATGGTGCCATTTCCTTTTGTGCTAAATATATAGTCGAACAACAAATTCATGCGAAGAATTCGGGTGCATCGGGTTGCTGTCTGGTTCTCGTCGAAATGGCGATGTGTCGCGCCCGGCACCATCGAGCATAACTTTATACAGTATAATCCGCAAAATCTCGTGGGCGGCAATACCTCATTGAGTTTAGGCTGAATACGGGCAATCAAAACCCTTCGATGATTTCAGGCTTAAGGCCTTCCAGTTCCCCAAGCTCGAAGCTACCATCAGGCTGAATCGTCTCTTGAAGCGTCCGATGTACTTTGGCTGAGGAATGCTGGCCTGATTTGCAGTTGTGTTTCCACCAAATTACTTTCAGTATTTCCATACTTCCCGCTGGCCTAGCGGATGACTCATCGTTCTCGATTAGCTTTGGAAGCAACTGCTTGATGGTTTCGGCATCGGCATCGCTGAATCCTGTTCGTTCAGCCAGCTGCGGATTTATGCTGCCATAGAAAACATAAACGCCTTTATCAACCCTGTGTTTCATGCCCATTGTGTCGGAACCGCGCTTGCTTCCGTCGCCCTCGCCGCTAACGCTTTTGGTGATCTGTGTGCTGCTGACATCGACTGGTTCCACGCTGAATGCAGATTGAACAGTGACAGGGCCGCGAATGCCAATGGATACGCCGCTATCGCCTTCGGTGTCAGTATCCTTTTTCTTCTTGTCAGCCTTAAATGCAAAAAGCTGACCAAATGCACGAACGTCAAACCATTGCTCACACGCCAACTTGGCTGTTTCGCTTGAGCCCAGTTTTTTGCCAAGCGCGGCATCTGCTCTTGCCTTGAGGCTCTTGAAATCGTCATTTTTTCGATCATCGGACTGTACAAAAATGTTTTGCCCGCTTTCCAATAGCCTGTCTCTGAGCTTACGTTTAATACATACATCAGTAATTTCTCCGTACCCGTCATAGTCTGCGCGTGGGCGATTACCGTTAAGCGGATCACCGTTAGGATTGGCGTGTGTGACGCGAAGAACAACGGCAAAGTCGATTTTGTTTTGCAATGTGCTCATGATGTCTTCCTTAATTGATTTTGGCAGCGGTGGTTTCAGTATTTTCGTCTTGTTCCGTTTCGGGCTTGGCTCGGAGTGCCTGTCGTTGGCAGTGATAACCTAGCAAAAACTCACCCGACAGCTTTCTGTCTTCCATAAAATCATCTGCCTGAAATAAATTCACCACCTCATCAAGCTGTTTTTCCATAATGGCGAGAAATGCCGGACGTCTGGCTCGTAAACGTGTTTTGTATGGACTTAATGAAAGCTCAATCGTTCTCCATGTTGAAAACGGGTGATCTGCAAAACGTTGCATCAGTTTTGCGGCACTGGTATCACGTCTCTCATCGGCAACATGCAACGCTCGATCTTCGACGTTTTCCGCAATCGCCAGAAGTCGGCCATACAAGTAATCGCGGCTGGTCCGATTCAGTTCTAATGCCATTTGGTAATCCTCTTTTTTGTGATAGCCCTTAAATAAGGCACAGGCAATGCCCAGTGCTTTTTCCCACTCATCCTCATATGTTTTGCCATTGCGTTTTTTTCTTTCCATGCCTAATCTGTTGCAAGCTCTTCTGGTTACTGATTCCATCAAATCACGAGGAATTAATTGCCCATCAATAATGCAAGGCAGTAAACGCTCTACTGTTGCATTGCGCAGTTTCTCATTCAATCTGCGACCAAAAGCAGCTTCGGCAATATCTTTGGGCGCAGGTGCGCCGATAAATTTCATTTCCTTGCCAAAGTCCTGACCATAATTTTGATACCAAGCATGGTCTTTATGCCATACTTCAATCCTCTCAAGAAACTCAGAACACCCAAGTTCCCGATAGTAGGTTATTGCCATGCGGCCCGGGGTGGCCGAATCCAGGCCCATAACAACAATCTCGTTGGTGAAACCGAGTTCTGCCCGATATCCGGCAAGGAGCTTTGCAAGCCGCTTACCAAAGGCTTGAGCTGCATCACCTTGATGCTCATGTATTTGTGTATTTTCTGTATTTTCTGATTCAATACTAAATAGCTCAAAAGAATTGTCTGTTGGGGCAGGTATCCGTTTGCCGGATACAGCCCACGCAACTACAGCTTGATCGCCATTTCGGTAAGCTTGGCGTGCAATTAGCCAGCGCAAAGCGTTGTGCGCCTTTTGCGTGACCTCGAAGCCTAGACCGCAGGCTTGGGCTGCATCAATAAATCTTCCTCGAAACGTGAAACCGCTAGTATCGTTGGATGAAATAAATTTGGCTTTATCCGCGCCATGTCTGAGTTTGGCGGGATGTTGCTCTGCCAAATTCAGAATTTTACCTGTGACCAAACAAAGCCCTTTACTATCTTTTTGGCTGCTGTAGAAACCAATCCAGGCATCTATCAAACTCTGATCTTTCCAGGTTTCTGGCAAGGGTTCGTTGGGTATTTCCACCCGCCAGCGAATGACTGCTCCATCGGGTGAGTTGCCATTGGGCATGATGTCGAAAATCGCGGGCGTTTCTTTTTTGTCGCCTACCCACTTTGCCAGCAACTGACCATCCTCATTGATGGGCAAGATTTTTTCTCGCACAAGGTCGTGAATTAAATTTCCTTTCTGCACATAAGTTTGAATCGCGATTATTTTGGGATGCGTAAAAGAAGTGTTCGTCCAATCGGACAAATTAGATAGGTAAGTAGCGTGGGGTTCTGTTGGTGTGCCTGCAAACCCTGATGTCACTACACCGCCAAACTTGAGGAAGTCACCCGCAAGATATTGCAGCTTGTCACATAATGGATGATTGCTGGGTTTGCTTCCAGCCCGTCCAGCAGATGCTTCTGTGCATGGCACCAGCGTCACTCCTTGCCCTTTTGGAATTACATTGGCACGTAAGAAGCGACCTTTATCGTCAAGGCTTACCTCGATGTGAGCCTGTTGGGAGGTGTGGCATATTGGTTCCAGCGATGACCCACTATTCGACAAGTCAGTTCGATCAGCACACTGCTCATACGTATCATAGAGTTTCTGAATCCAGCTCACGTCATATCCTCCAATGACAATGGTTCTTCTTTTTCTACGCCAAGAAGATTCTGTCCACGCTCAAATTTCTTCATGGGCATTTCTCTGATGGGCTTACGGACTTTGCAGTCCTCAGGACGAGTAAATCGAATCACGCCATTTGTCATCGTGGGTTGCCAAAAACGAGCATGAAGTTTGTTGTCGCCAGTTTCGTCAGGGTAATCAAATCCATGAAACATGAGACCATAAGCAAGTTCGTCATCGGTGTCGTAAGCTCCTTCACCTGAGCCAAACTTGCAGGGTTCGACATAACCTTGACAGTCACGGGTGCCAAGAAAAATGTCTTGGCGTCCGCCTCGTTCCAGCATACGTTTGGCGACGATGTGATGTTTGGCTTCGTTGTGGTCTTCCGCCAGTTCAGGCCGGTGCATATTCCATTCAAAATGCGCTTTCACCTGATATTCAACATCCGACAGAAAGGTGTAGATCGCCAAGGTGTTGCCACCGCCATATTCCAATGGTTTTGTGCCTTTGGTCTGAGTACGAATACGCTTCATCACCCGAACTTCGTCAATCACCCAAACAATAGTGGGCTTCCAGTAGATCGACTTGGTAACACCTTTGAGCGCCTCGTAAGTTGGAATATGGTAGGAACATTTCTCGCCGCCGATTTTTGTCAAAGGGTCAGTGAAGAGGGCGAATCGCCCCCACACCTTGAATTCAATGTTGCTTCTTCTGAAATCAGACACAGTGAACCTCCATTTTTCCTTCTGGGATTAAGCTCAACCCGAAATCTTCGTTGTAGTAGCGTGCATCTGCAAGATAGAGAATATCCACCCCTGTTTGTATTTCATGCAAGATTTTTTCGTCTAGGAACTTTTTCATCTGCTGAGGAAATACGTTGACAGTATATTGTTGCGCCCGGCGCAAAAGTTTAAATTGGTTTTCAACCTCGTATGCCCCGCAAAGTTCGCCAATCAAGTTTTTGCCCTCAATTCCGTAGGGAACGATAACGCCCCGAGTTGGCGCATCAATCGACTTAAAAGCATTGGCAGCGGCCATGAATGACTGACGAAGATATAGATTGAAAGGCTTACCCTGACAACGGTGAAATTCCTCAACTGCATTGATATTGCCGGCAAGCAGATTTAGCAGAGTATCGTCATGCCCCAGCACCTTATTGCTTATCGGGTAATCCATTTCGCCACGACGTTCCGCAAAATAGTAGTTGAAGTAGCACGTTATAGCAGTCGGCCCAAGCAAGTCGTTGTCAAACCGAGCTGGGTCTTTTTCAAATTCGTCGAGAAGCCGCTCCGTAACGCGCTGCCCACAAGCTATGTCCACGAGCATATCCACTTGCTCTTCGCTGAGATTGACGATATGAACATGCCCAATATCCCGCAGCCCGTTCCGGTTGCATCTACCCGCCGCCTGGGCAATGGAGTCCAGCCCTGCAACTGAACGAATAACGGCACCGAAATCTACATCCACGCCAGCTTCAATTAACTGGGTGCTGACGCATAATATTCGCTCTTTGGCTTCAAGGCGTTGCCGGATTTCTGCCAAAATTGCGCGCCGGTGAGCTGGGCACATGCTCGTGCTCAGGTGGTAAATCGGCATGGCTGTCTCCATGTCGTGGCATAATTGAAATATTGTTTGAGCCGATTTCTTGGTATTGACGATCACCAAGCAACTATTGGCTTGTTTGGCTTCTTCCATTGCAAGAGTTGCGACTTCCTTATCTGACCAGCCTCCAGGCTTTCTTCGATTGAGAACTCTGACTCGTTTGAGCTTTCTGAAAAGCTCGCCCACATCAGGCATGATTTCATTGTCCGGTGGAATGCGTAGCGCGCCTTTAGATTGCTCAACCATGTTCATGAGTGGTTGGGTTGCTGTACACAACACTACTGTCGTGCCGCAGCGCTCAACAAGGAAATTGATAGCGTTACAGAAGAGATGGATGCAATTGATAGGGAGGGTCTGTATTTCATCAAAAACCAATACAGCATTCGCCAGTTGATGCAGACGACGTGGCCCGCGTGTACCAGCGCCAAACAGCGTCTCAAGCATCTGTACATTGGTGGTGTAAATAATTGGCGCATCCCAATTTTCGACCAACATTTTGGTTTTCCAATTTTCTTCTTCGGGCATGAGGTTTGAATGGTGCTCAAGCACAATGCCGTTAGACTGCACACCATCCGGCTCAAGAATTTTCCGAACGACATCCGCGTTCTGGTCAATGATGGAAGTAAATGGAATAGCGTAAATTATTCGTTCCATCATGTTTTTTTCCGCGTGATGTAAGGCAAAGCGCAAACTAGCGAGTGTCTTACCTCCGCCTGTAGGGACCGTCAGAGTGTAGATGCCCTTTTCATTCTCTGCCTTGTCACGACAATGCTGAGAAATATTAACGCGAAGCACGTCGATAGGTTTGTTGGCGGCAAAACTTGATAGGTGGCTATCAAGTCGAGTTATCAAGTGCGACCATTCACCATATTGCCCGTGTTGCCTGGCCTTTGCAGCGTGTGGCTTCTCAAAATCCGCACTGTTGGTACGGTCGGCATCAATCAGGCAACTGAATAGATAGCGAACAAGCAGCCCCACTTTAAACCGGACGATCTGTTCATCCCCGCGCTTTTTCTCCAACTCCGCAATTTGTTGGAGAGATTTTGTAAGGCCATCTACGACCTCTGGGTTGTTCACCAATTCACGAAAGCGCGCCTCAATGGTTTTGTCCATCTTGGCGATAGCCTCCCGAAAATGAGTGAATTCATCGTGCTTTGTAATTCGTTTTGTAAAACGGTCTTCGCCAAAGCTGTTGGTGTCAGAAGATAGGCAATCAATCAAACCGGAATGGTGAGAGGCAATGCACAAGGATAGCATCTGCCCAACAATGGGCCCCATTTTGCCGCGAGGGGAAAGTTCCCGCCAAACGAGCTGTGCGCCAGCCGTGGAATGATCCACCTTCCCTTTTTGGCTTTTTGCATCAACATAGTTGTCTTCGTCCTGTTCGATCAAACCAACCGCAGATTTCAGATAAGCTTGAAACTCCTCGCTGTACTTACCCAAATCATGGAGCAAGCCAATCAATTCCCCCTGTTCATGCAAGCCGATTTTGGCTGCTAGTGACTGCGCAATCCTTGAGACCCCAAGTAGATGGTTTTCCAGGCTTTGGACGACCCCATCAGACTTTCGTTGATGCGCGATGTAGAGAGTGGTTTTGTTCATAACAGTTGGTATTCATATTTATTGTTTATTGTTTATGTCGGCCATGCTACACCTCCACCGTCTCAAAACATGAGCCTGCCGATTGCCTTTCAAATATTTTTCGGGTGCTTTTCAATCAAGCAACAAAATCACGACAAGCTTTTAATACCTCATACGATTATCGCCTACTAACTTAAAATTCTATCGCGGCTCCCCAGATGCCACTTCATTTATCCCGCACCATACGGCCCCCAAGCCCGACCCAGCTCTTCAGCGACACGCTGCCGCAAACTCGGCGGCGAGAGCACTTCAACATCCCCACCGTACTTTAAAATATCCATGATCAGTTCGCGCGGGTCGGAGTAGGGGATCTGCAATTCGTAGCTGCCGTCGTCCAGGACCTTTCCCTGTTGTTGCGGGTGCCATTGTTCGCCGGCGACCCAGCGGGCGCGTTCCGGGGTGAAGCGTAATACGGCGGTATGTTCGGCTTGGCCGGCGAAGATGCCGTAGCTTGAGGTAAAATGCGTGTTTAGCCGATCTTCGTCAATGTCTTTGCAGGGCAGTTCCAGTACGTGTGCGTCGCTGATGCGTTCGACGGCGAAGCTGCGGAGCGCGCCGCGCAGTTCGCACCAGGCATCGAGGTACCAGTTGTCGCGGTAGTGGATGAGGCGTTGCGGGGAGAGGGTGCGGTGGCTGTCTTCGCCTTTGGTTCGGGATGAGTAGTGTATGGCTAATTGTTTGCGCTGTACCAGTGCGTCTGCCAGAGTCTGGAAGCGCTCAGGGTCGATGTCGCGTCCGGCCATGCGCAGGATTTTGATGCGTTTCGGAATTTCTCCTGCGCCGAGATGTTCTGCGGCGAGCAGTTTTTCGATGTGTTGCTTGAGGGAAGCCAGTTGGCTATCGAACAGTCCGGGTTGGGATTTTTCGAGTATCTGCTGCAAGGTGAGCAGCGCGAGCAGTTCGCCGGGGCTGAACCAGACTCCCGGCAATTCGAAACCGCTGCCGTTTTTTTGCGCGTAATGATAGCCGTTGTGGCCGCGGTCGTATTCGATGGGGGCGGAAAAGTACAGCCGCATATCCTGGATAATACGATTAACGGTAGCTCGCGAGCATTCGAGTTTGTCCTGGAGGAGTTTTCCGGAAACCGGGTACCGACAGTCGTTCAGAATACGATGCAAGCGATAGATTCTCTGCAGCTTTTCCATGAATTCCGATCGAAGGTGACGAAATTAATTCTATAACGACAAGAAGTTACATATATTTAACCGTTGATGGGGCATTTTCATATTAAGTATCGTTTAAGAATGCCTGGTTATACTATGCGATAGCGAAAATGAAGGGAGAGCCATGGGGTTGCGGGGAATTGGCGCGTTATTGGGTGGGTGTCTGCTGTCGGCGTGTACGAGTTACGCGCCGCAGGCATTGCCGACACGGGTGAATCTGCCTGCTTCGGCGGCGGCAGTGTCGGTCCATCCCGCGCAATTGCCGTTCCGGCAATTGACTACGCATATCTATAATCCGGCCGATGGGCTGGATAGCGACGAGGTGGCGATGCTGGCGGTCGCCAACAATCCCCAGCTGCGGGCGGCTCGCGATGCCTTGGGTCTGGCTCGGGCGCAAGCCTTTTCGGCGGGTTTGCTACCGGACCCGCAGCTGGATTACGGCGCGGATCATCCTACCAATTATGTCCCGGGGGGGGCGTACAACAGCTACGGGACGGTACTGACTTACGACGTCAATGCCTTGCTGTTGCGGTCTTCGCGCAAGCAGGCCGCAGAGTACGAAGCGCAACGCGTCAATGATGATTTGCTGTGGCAGGAGTGGCAGGTGGTGAGTCAGGCGCGTTTGTTGTTTGCGCGGCTGCTCGCGCAAGACGCGCTGATGCAGTCTTTGCAGCGGTCGCGTACTTTGCTGTCCGGGCGTTATCAGGCCAGCCGGCTGGCGTTGGCGCAAGGCAATGCGACGGCGGATTTTGTCGGCAGCGATTTGCTGGCACTGCAGGTGGTCGATCGCCAATACCGCGATCTGGAGCGCGCCCGTCTGCAGAACCGGGCGGCTCTGAATGCGGTGCTCGGGCTGGCGGAATCGGTCGAGCTGCATCTGGTCGCCGAAACGTCGCCGCCAGCGCTCGATGTTGCCGCATTGCAGGCGAATATCCCGCAATTATTGCAGCAGCGTCCCGATATCCGTGCCTTGCAGGCGGGATATCAATCGCAGGAAGAAAAATTTCGCGGCGCGGTGCTGGCGCAATTTCCCGCCTTGAATGTCGGGGTGACGCGGGCGCGGGATAATACCGGCATCGATTCGCTGGGTTTTGCCATCAGTCTGAGCCTGCCCATTTTCAATCGCAATCGCGGCAATATCGCCATCGCCAAGGCCAGCCGTAAAAAGCTGTACGACGAATATCAGGAGCGCTTGAACAGCGCCGACAGCGAAATCGCTCTGGCGCTGCAAAATCTGCCGCTGCTGCAGGCGCAGCTGGCACGTACGGAGCTGGGCAGTACTGATTTGCAGACGCTGGCGCAACGCGCAACGGCGGCCTATCGGGCGGGTAACCTGACGGCGCCCGATTATGTGCGCATACGTACCGCTTTGCTCGACAAACAGAATGAAGCGATTAATTTGAGGGAAAGCTTGGAGGAACAGCGCATAGCGCTGACTACCTTGCTTGGGCCCGATTTGCCGGAACGGAGCAAGCCATGAAGTTCGGAGTGATTTTATTTTTTGTAATGCTAATCCTGTCTGGCGCCCGGGCTGATAATGACGCTCCCACCGCCGAACCCCAGGCAGAAATCAGCGCTGCGGTACGAGTGGCGGCGTTGCAGCGGCAAACCGTCAGCGCTACGGTACGGGCGTACGGCGTGGTGACTAACGATCCGCGACAAATTCAGACAGTGAGTGTGCCGCGCGCCGGGCAAATTGCGGAAATTGATATCGCCGTCGGTCAGCGGATAAGCAAAGGAGAGCCGTTGCTCGTTTTTGCTACCAGCCCGGAAGCCGCATCGGCTTACCGGCAGGCTGGTGCAGCACTGGACGAAGCGCGGGCGCAAGGCCGCAGCGTAGCGCAATTATTGCAGCAGCAACTCGCTACGCAGTCGCAACTGGCGGCGGCGGATAAAATGCTGGCGGATGCGCAAGCCAATCTGGCCGCCTTGCAAAGGGATGGCGCAGGCAAGACGGTACAGCGGCTGGTCGCGCCCTTCGATGCGCTGGTGGCAGCGGTTGCCGTACATCCCGGCGATCGGGTCGCGCCCGGCGCCACGTTGGCGTTGCTGGCCAGATCGGGTGCAGAGCGCGCCAGGCTGGGAGTCGAGCCGGAAGATGCGGCGCGCGTGCGGCCCGGAATGCCGGTCGCGATCCGGTCGGTATTCGGTGACGTTCATGTCGAAGGTCAGGTCGCACAGGTAAGCGGGGGGCTCGACCCGATTACCCAACTGGTCGATGTGTGGGTATCTTTGCCGGCGGCGGCTTTGTTGCCGGGATCGCAAGTACGGGGCGAAATACGGCTGGACCGGTATACGGCTACGGTCGTGCCGCGTTCGGCGGTATTGCGCGACGACCGCGGCGCGTACTTGTTTCAGGTAGTGCGCGGCAAGGCGCAAAGAATAGCGGTAAAAACCGGTCTGGAGCAGGATGGCGTGATCGCAGTCAACGGCGCCCTGATCGCCGATGCGCCGATCGTCGTACTAGGCAATTACGAATTGCGCGAGGGTATGCAAGTCAGGGTATCCCGATGAATTTTACCGCATGGATGCAGCAGCATCGCCGATCGATCCTGTTCTTGTTGATATTGCTGGCGGTGGCGGGCGGCATCGCCAGCTTCCGATTGCCGGTTACCTTGTTTCCCAATGTCGATTTTCCGCGTGTCGTCGTTTCGCTCGATGCCGGCGACCGGCCGGCCGACATGATGGTGCTGGCGGTGACCCAACCGGTAGAAGAAGCGGTGCGCCGTGTTCCCGGCGTACGCGAAGTGCGGTCTACCACCAGTCGCGGCGCGGCGGATATATCGATCAGCTTCGATTGGGGTATCGACATGGGTCTGGCGACGTCGCAGATCGGCCAGGCCATTACCCAGGTTTTGCCGAGTCTGCCGGTCGGCACGCAGATGCTGATACGGCGGATGGATCCGACGGTATTTCCAATACTGGCTTATAGCCTCACTTCCGCTGCAGAGACGCAGTCGCAACTCTACGATCTGGCGCGCTATCAGCTCCGACCTTTATTGCTCGGCGTCAATGGCGTGGCGCGGGTCGAGGTGATCGGCGGTGCTCAGCAGGAATATCGGGTCAGCGTCGATCCGGCGAAATTGAATGCGCTCGGCCTGACATTGAGCGACATCGCGCAAACCCTGAACGCGGCGAATGTCGTGACGGCGGTGGGCCGTTTGCAGGATCATTACAAGCTGTATCTGGCGATAGCCGATACGCGCCTGCAATCGTTGCGGCAGATCGAGGATACCGTGATCAAGACCGGTACCGGAACGATCGTTCGGCTCGCCGATGTGGCGACCGTCAGCAATAACGTGAAACCGCTCTGGACGCGGGTGACCGCCGACGGACGCGAGGCGGTGCTGTTCAATATTTACCAGCAGCCGGGCAGCAACAGCGTGCAGATCGCCCGCGATGTCGCGGCCCGGCTGGCGGCTTATCGCTCGCAGATACCGGCGTCGGTCAAGCTGGCGAACTGGTACGACCAGAGCGTGCTGGTACTCGACTCCGCCGCCAGCGTGCGCGATGCGATCCTTATCGGTACCGGTCTTGCGGTGCTGGTGTTGTTGCTGTTTTTGCGCAATTTGAAGATTACGTTGATCGCTGCAATCGTAGTGCCCGCGGTATTATCGGCGACGGTGGTGCTGCTGTACGGTCTGGGGATGAGTTTCAATATCATGACGCTGGGCGGCATGGCGGCGGCAGTGGGCCTGATCATCGACGATGCGATCGTGATGATCGAGCATATCGTGCGGCGTCTGCGCGGTGCCCGCGGCGAACATCACGGCCGGGTGATGGCGGCGGCCGCCGAATTCATCCGCCCGCTGTCGGGTTCGTCGGCATCGACGATAGTCATCTTTGTGCCGCTGGCGTTTTTGACCGGCGTGACCGGTGCATTTTTCAAGGCACTGTCGTTGACGATGGCGGCCGGACTGATTATTTCGTTTCTGGTGACCTGGCTCGCGGTGCCTTTGCTGGCGGATTATTTTTTGACCGAAAAAGACGCCGCGCAGGAAGAGGGCGGCCGCTATACCGCCGTTCTGCACCGCCAATACGACAGGCTGATGCGGCGCTGGCTGGCGCAGCCTGCATGGATACTGGTGTTGATCGTGCCTTTGCTCGGCGTTGGATATTTTGCGTTCAATCAGGTCGGGTCGGGCTTCATGCCGGCGATGGATGAAGGCGGATTCACGCTGGATTACCGTTCCGCACCGGGTACTTCGCTGGCCGAAACCGACCGTCTGCTGCGTCAGGTCGAGGCGATCATCAAGGCCAATCCCTACGTGGATACCTATTCGCGCAGAACCGGTACGCAATTGGGCGGCGGTATTACCGAAACCAATGAAGGCGACTTTTTCATACGGCTGAAATCGGGGTCGCGACCGCCGATTAGCGCGGTGATGGACGATATACGCGGGCGTATCGAACGTTTCGTGCCGGGTTTGCATATCGAGATGGCGCAACTGATGGAAGACGAAATCGGCGATTTGACGGCGGTGCCGCAGCCGATAGAAATCAAATTGTACGGCGACAATCCCGAGCAGCTGGAAGCAACCGCCCATCGCGTGCAGGTGGCTATCGATCAGGTGCCCAATGTAGTCGATACGCGCGACGGGATCAATCCGGCGGGCGATGCGCTGGTCATTCATGTCGACCCGGTCAAGGCGGCGTTGCAAGGCGTGACCGTAGCGTCTATTACCCAAGCCGCGCAGGCGTACCTGGCCGGGACTGTGGCGACGCAAATCCAGAGCGGCCCGAAACTGGTCGGCGTGCGCGTATGGGTTCCGTCGGCGCAACGCGCCATCGTGCCCGATGTGGGCGCAATGCTGATCCGTGCGCCGGACGGCCATCTATTCCCGCTGCGCCGGGTCGCGACCATTTACCCGGTAAGCGGGCAACCCCAGATCGAGCGCGAGAATCTGAAGCGCATGGTGGCGGTGACCGGGCGTATTTCCGGACGGTCGATGGGAGCGGTCATGGCGGATGTCAAGCGGCTCATGGCCAAACCGGATTTATTGCCGCGAGGAATCTACTTTGAACTGGGCGGCATGTACGAGCAGCAGCAAATCGCTTTCCGGGGTTTGATCGCGGTGTTTGTGGCGGCGACCGGGTTGGTGTTTCTGTTGCTGCTGTTCATGTATGAGAGTTTTCTGATCGCGCTCGCTATCCTGGCGATGCCTTTGCTGGCGGTGGCCGCTGTATTTGCCGGCTTGTGGATCAGCGGCATCGAGCTGAACATCTCCGCGATGATGGGAATGACGATGATCATCGGCATTGTTACCGAAGTCGCGATATTCTATTTTTCCGAATACCGCGATGTAGCGGCAGAATTACCGCTGGATGATGCGCTCATCGCCGCCGGGAAAAATCGCATGCGGCCCATCGCCATGACCACGTTCGCGGCTATATTGACCTTGCTGCCGCTGGCATTCGCTATCGGTCAGGGCTCTGCCATGCAGCAGCCGCTGGCGGTGGCGATTATCGCCGGGCTGCTGGTGCAGTTGCCGCTGGTGTTGCTTGTCATGCCGTCGCTCTATAGTATACTGCTGGGCAAACAGCGCCGTAGCTGATTATTCATGACACAGCAACCGGATTCAACAAGGTCGATCTATGAACAAGCACATCATCCATACCGAGTCTGCGCCCGCAGCGATCGGTAGTTATTCTCAAGCCGTCAGGGCAGGCGATACCGTATATCTTTCCGGCCAGATCGGTCTTGACCCGATGTCGATGCAAATGGCCGACGGTATCACCGGGCAAATCCATCGGGTATTCCAGAACTTGCAGGCCGTAGCGGCGGCGGCGGGCGGGTCGCTGGACGATATCGTCAAACTCAATCTCTATCTGATCGATCTGGGCCATTTTTCCAGGGTGAACGAGATTATGGCCGAATACTTTACCCAGCCTTATCCGGCGCGTGCCGCAGTCGGCGTAGCGAGTTTGCCGCGCGGAGCGGAATTCGAGGCCGATGGAGTGCTCGTTATCGGCGTGTAGTCCGTATGCCGGCCTCTTCAGCTTCGGAAGACCTGATGCGGCCCTTGCCGGCCGCCTTTGCCAAGCTGGGTCTGGCGGTATTGGCCGACCTGTTGCTGCATCTGCCGCTGCGTTACGAAGATGAAACGAGGATCACGCCGATAGACGATTTGCGTCCCGGATATCTGCAGCAGGTACAAGGCGTGGTAACACACTGCTCGGTGCAATACAAACCGCGCAAGCAACTTGTTGTCCGGATCGCGGATCAGCGTGGGGAGCTGAGTCTGCGGTTTTTGCATTTTTACGCCAGCCAGGCCGCGCAATTCGCGACCGGGAACGTCATCCGCGCGATAGGAGAAGTGCGCAGCAGTTTGCTCGGCGATGAAATGGTCCATCCGCGGTATCGGGTGGTGAACGAAGAGACGGCTTTGCCCGACAGCCTTACGCCGATCTATCCTGCCGCTGCCGGCGTATCGCAGACTTTGTTGCGTAAATATATCGCGCAGGTATTGGAGCGGGGCGATCTGGTCGACACCCTGCCGGAGTCGTTGCGACGCACTTATGCTCTGGCCGATTTTGCGGGCAGCGTCCTGACCGTACACCGGCCGCCGCCGGATACTTCGCTGGCGGCATTGAGCAGCCGGCAGCATGCAGCCTGGCAACGGATCAAATTCGACGAGTTGCTGGCGCAACAATTGTCCCTGCGTCTGGCGCGGCAGTCGCGGCGTGCGCTGGGGGCGCCGGAAATTCCTGCCGTTTCTGCGCTGGCGGAACGCTTGCTGGGCGGATTGCCGTTTGCCTTGACTGCCGCGCAACAGCGCGTCTGGTCGGATATAAAGCGCGATATGTGGGCATCTTACCCGATGCAGCGCTTGCTGCAAGGCGATGTGGGCAGCGGTAAAACCGTGGTCGCGGCGCTGGCGGCAGCGCAGGCGATGGACGCCGGTTATCAGGTGGCGTTTATGGCTCCAACCGAGATACTGGCCGAACAGCATTACCATAAGCTGCGTTCATGGTTCGAGCCGCTCGGCGTTGGCGTGGTTTGGCTTGCCGGCAGTCTGTCGAAAAAAAACAGGGATCTCGCGCTGGCGCAATTGCAAAGCGGCGAGGCGAGGCTGGCCGCCGGCACGCATGCTTTATTTCAGTCGCAAATCGAATTTTCCCGTCTCGGTCTGGCGGTGATCGACGAGCAGCATCGCTTTGGCGTAGCGCAACGTCTGGCATTGCGGCAAAAGGGCGTGCAGCCGCATCAGCTGATGATGAGCGCCACGCCGATACCGCGGACGCTGGCGATGAGTTATTACGCCGATCTGGATGTGTCCGTCATCGATGAGCTGCCGCCGGGACGCAGCCCGATCACGACAAAATTATTGAGCGAGAACCGGCGCCAGCAGCTGGTGAACACGATACGCGCTCAATGTCAGGCGGGCGCGCAAGCATACTGGGTCTGTCCGCTGATCGAGGAATCGGAGAAGCTGCAGTTGCAGACGGCGATCAATACGCAGGCTGCATTGCAGGCGGCGTTGCCGGCGATGCGCGTCGGCCTGATACACGGGCGGATGAAACCCGCAGAAAAAACGGCGATGATGGCGGCGTTTGCGGCGGGGGAAGTGAATCTGCTGGTGGCGACAACGGTGATCGAAGTCGGCGTTGATGTGCCGAATGCGACGCTGATGGTGATCGAGCACGCTGAACGCATGGGTCTTGCGCAACTGCATCAATTGCGCGGGCGGGTAGGGCGCGGTACCGGCAAAAGCACCTGTGTGCTCTTGTATCAGCAACCTTTATCGGAGTTGGCGCGCGCTCGTCTGAAAGTGATTTTCGAATGCGCGGACGGTTTTGCTATCGCCAGTGAAGATTTGAAGCTGCGCGGCCCCGGCGAATTTCTCGGGGCACGGCAATCAGGTGCGCCGATGTTGCGTTTCGCCGATCTGACGACGGACGCGAATTTGCTTGAGTCGGCGCAAGCTGCGGCCCTGGAAATGCTGGAATCGTACCCGGCCGAGACTGCGGCACATCTGGCGCGCTGGCTGGGAAGCAGGCAGGAATACGTCAAGGCGTGAAACGCAAAAATGCCTCAGGCAGTTAACATTCGTTATGAAATAGGGCATGATGACTGATTATAATTCGAATAAACGGATTGAAGGTGTACGTGGGATCGTCGTCTGGCTGGCAGGAAGAATTGATAGGAGTGTCTGCAATAACCCGTCGCTGGCTTGCGGATCAAGGTTCGCTTACCGAAAGAATCTCGCAGCGCTGCGCCGGTTTCAATGTAAGCCGGGTAGCTCAGCGCAGAGGGCAGGTATTGCTGGATGAAGCGGCGATAGCGGGAGTAGCGGCGAAAGAACGGGCATTGTTGCGCGATGTGTATTTGTGTTGCGGAACCCGGCCGCTCGTATTTGCGCACAGCGTATTGCCGCAAACCAGCCTGACCGGACATTGGTCCCGGCTGGCGCAGCTGGGAAATCGCAGTCTGGGTGCAATCCTGTTCGCCGACCCGCTGGTGCGCCGAGGTTCGCTGCAATTCAGGCGACTCGACTTCCGGCATGTGCTTTATCGCCAGGCGGTGCTGGGTTTATCGCTGCCGCCGCGTTATTTATGGGCGCGGCGTTCGTTGCTGATGTTGGCGCAACGTCGGATTCTGGTGACGGAAGTTTTCTTGCCGGGTGTATTTGAATTATGACTTTTATCGAACGGATACGCGTATACGAAAAATTGATGCGTCTGGATAAGCCGATAGGTATATTGTTACTGTTGTGGCCTACCCTGTGGGGATTATGGATGGCCGGGGACGGACATCCGAACTGGATCATCGTGTGGGTATTTGTGCTCGGCACCGTACTGATGCGGTCGGCGGGCTGCGTGATCAACGATTATGCCGACAGGGATTTCGACGCGCATGTCGCGAGAACCCGGGATCGTCCTATGGCCACCGGCCGCGTTTCCACCAGCGAAGCGCTGGTTCTGGCGGCATTTCTAAGCCTGCTGGCTTTTGGTTTGGTGATGCCGCTTAATAGTCTGGTCAGATGGCTGTCGATCCCGGCCTTGTTTCTGGCGGCGAGTTATCCCTTTACCAAGCGTTTTTTTGCCCTGCCTCAAGCCTATCTCGGGATTGCCTTTGGTTTCGGCATTCCTATGGCATATGCCGCCGAACTCGGCAATATCCCTGCGCAGGCGTGGGTATTGCTTTTAGCAAACATTTTCTGGGTAATCGCTTATGATACGGAATATGCTATAGTTGATCGAGTTGATGATCTCAAAATCGGGATAAAAACCTCGGCCATAACATTCGGTCGATACGATGTGCTGGCGGTGATGCTATGCTACGGAATGGCGCTGGGTCTGCTCGCATTGCTAGGTTGGCAGGCACATTATGGAACAGGCTTTTATTTGTCCTTGCTATGCGCCGCCGGGATTGCGCTTTATCACTACACGCTCATTCGGAAACGCGACCCGGCTAAATGCTTTCGCGCATTTTTGCATAATAATTGGTTCGGCGCAGTAATATTTGCCGGTGTGATATCGAATTATTTCTTCAGGTGATCAGGTGATACTTTCACGAACTAGTCAATATGCCGTGCAGGCGATGATTTATATGGCGACTCAGCCGCCGGAAACGCCCGTGCTAAATAAAGACATAGCAGAGCGGCTGAATGTTCCCGCGCCTTATCTTGCCAAAATACTGCAAAGTTTGAGCAAGGGTGGATTGCTTTCTTCCTTTCGCGGCCGTCTCGGCGGATTTTGTCTTCGTCAGGATGCCGCTTCGGTCTCATTGATGCATTTGCTGCAGTTGACGGAAGGCCCCGATTTTACCCAAAGCTGTTTGTTGGGTCTGAAGCGCTGCAGCGATGAAACGGCGTGCCCGGTCCACGTGCGCTGGTTGCCGATCAAGGAAAAAGTCATAGCGATGCTGAATGAAATGACCTTGGCGGATTTGGCGATAGCGGTACAAAGCGGTCGCTACCGGCTGGCGGATATGCCTTTGGGTATGATGGCCGAAGCTTAGGTTATGTTGGAAACCAGGCTTGCCTTGTTGTATCGACAAGGCTCTTCGTAATGATAATCGGATAAGCTGTTTATCATGTACTTCAGAGGCATGTATTAAAACTTGATAAATCTCAGATACCGGGATATTATTATCATGATTTACAGAGTGTTGGCATAATATCGGGATTAATCCATAATTATCGGTTAATTGGACTTGCATGGCGCCTATCGCCGCGAGTAAAATGCCCGCAGTATATCTTTTTTGGACAAGCGGCGTAGGAGGCTCACAAAATGGCTACGGAAGTTATCGGTAGTACTGAGCAATACAATTTTGAAATAGTGAAAAAATTCTCGATCATGGCGGTAGTCTGGGGCCTGATCGGGATGAGCATCGGTGTATATATCGCATCGGAACTGGCGTGGCCCATGCTGAACATGGATATTCCCTATATCACGTTCAGCCGATTCAGGCCTGCTCATACCACCAGCGTCATATTTGGATTTGGCGGCAGCGCGCTATTCGCCACTTCGTATTATATCGTGCAACGAACCTGTCAGGCGCGGCTTTTCGGCGATGGATTGGCCACCTTCACCTTCTGGGGATGGCAAGCTGCAATTTTTCTGGCGGATATCAGTTATATGCTGGGATATACCCAGAGCCGCGAATACGCCGAAATGGAATGGCCGATCGACATACTCATCGAAGTGGTCTGGCTTTCCTATCTCGCAGTTTATGTCGGCACGATCATGAAGCGCAAACAGCCGCACATTTATGTCGCCAACTGGTTCTTTCTGGCATTCATACTGGCTACTGCGCTGTTGCATACCTTTAACAACCTCGCCGTGCCGATCAGCATGTTCTCGATGAAATCCTACAGCCTGTTTGCGGGTACGCAGGATGCGATGACGCAATGGTGGTACGGTCATAACGCAGTAGGATTCTTCCTGACCGCAGCATTTCTCGGAATGATGTACTATTTCGTGCCCAAGCAGGCAGGTCGTCCGATATTCTCGTATCGTCTGTCCATCATTCACTTCTGGGCTCTGGTGTTCCTGTACATGTGGGTCGGAGCGCACCATCTGCACTGGACGGCTCTGCCTGACTGGACTTCCACTTTGGCCGCTACATTTTCCATCATGCTGCTCCTGCCGTCATGGGGCGGTATGATCAATGGCATACTGACCCTGTCCGGCGCCTGGGACAAGCTTCGCACCGATCCGGTCATGCGCTTCCTGATCGTGGCTCTGTCGTTCTACGGCATGGCGACCTTCGAAGGTCCGCTGATGGCGCTGAAAGATGTGAACGCGTTGTCGCATTACACCGACTGGACCGTAGGACACGTCCATTCCGGCGCTTTGGGATGGGTGGCAATGATCACGTTCGGCTCCATGTACCATATGATTCCGCGTTTGTGGAATACAAAAATATGGAGCGAAAAGCTGATCGGCACGCACTTCTGGCTGGCTACTATCGGCGTACTGCTCTATATCACGGCCATGTGGATTTCGGGTATCACTGCCGGTTTGATGTGGCGCGCTTATGACCAATACGGCAACCTGCAATATTCGTTCGTCGATTCGGTCGCTGCCATACATCCCCTGTATGTCATGCGGGCGGTGGGAGGCGCGTTTTTCTTGACGGGCATGGTGCTGATGGCGATCAATGTGTTTATGACCATACGTCAGGGTGATCGTGAAGCTGCACGCTTGCGTGCGACTTCACCGACCAAAATGACTGCGGCTAGCGCGTAATTTAGTGGGGCATGATAAATGTTTAATTTCAAGCACGAATGGATAGAAACCAACATCGGACTATTGCTGGTCCTCACAATGCTGGCGATCAGCGTAGGCGGAATGGTGGAAATCGCCCCCCTGTTTTTTATTAAAGGGACAATTGAAAAAGTGGACGGAGTCCGGCCCTATACTCCACTGGAGCTTAGAGGCCGGGATATCTACCAGCGTGAAGGCTGTTATTTGTGTCATTCGCAGATGATACGTCCATTCAGGGATGAAGCCTTGCGTTACGGTCACTATTCACTGGCGGCCGAATCTCAATACGACCATCCCTTCCAATGGGGATCGAAACGTACCGGCCCGGATCTGGCGCGGGTAGGTAAAAAATACTCCAACGAATGGCATGTTGAGCATCTGGTCAGCCCGCGGTCCGTAGTGCCGCAATCGGTAATGCCTAATTTCCCCTGGTTATTGACCACGCCGTTGAATATTTCCGATATTACTGAGCGCATGATGGCCTTGCGTAAGGTGGGTGTGCCGTACTCCCTGAACAAGCAGGAATATGACGCCAACGTGAAAAAATTCGGCGCGAAAACGGCAGAAATGCTTAATATTGCCGATGCCCGCAAGAATCTGATCAAGCAGGCGCAAGAGGAAAATTATGACGGCGATCGCAGCAATATTTCGGAAATGGACGCACTGGTAGCCTATCTGCAGGTATTGGGCACTATGGTTGACTTCCGTAAGTACGATGACGATGCGTTTGTCAAATATCGCTAATTAGGTTACGAGATATGGGATGGCTGAATTGGTTCATGTCGTTCGAACATGCAAAACCGCTGGCACTGCTGATCCTGTTTGCGACGTTCGTGCTGATACTGATTTACGTGTTCGGCAATAAACGACGCGGCTCACGCCTGGAAAGCTATAAAGACATGCCATTCCGTGATGAAGAATCCGATACCAAGGAAGATAGAATAAAATGAGTCAAGACAAAAAAACCAGGCAAGCGCCCCAAACGACAGGCCACGTATGGGATGGCGATTTGCAGGAATATAACAATCCAGTCCCCGATTGGTGGCTGATCGCGTTTTATATCAGTATTGCAGCAGCGGTCGGTTACTGGCTGGTATTTCCGGCATGGCCGATCGGCGGCACTTATACCAAGGGATTTGACACGATAACGTACGTCAACGATAAAGGCGTGACCAAAACGACACATTGGAATACGCGCGCCTTGTTTCTAAAGAAAACCAATGAAGCTGTAGCGGCTCAAAAGCCCTACTACACAAAAATCGCCAATACGCCTTTTGAACAAATCGCCAAGGATCCCGATCTGAACAGTTTCGTGATTTCTGCTGGCAAGGCCTTGTTTTCCGACAACTGCGCCCCATGTCATCAACAAGGCGGTGGCGGAAAGATGGGGCTGGCGCCCAACCTGACGGATGACGACTGGCTTTATGGCGGTCATTTTACTCAGATTCAACAAACGATCACGAATGGACGTCATGGTTACATGCCGCCATTCAAGACGGTGCTCAATGATACGCAGATGACCGAGCTGGCGGATTACGTCCTGAGTTTTTCCAAGGTTCCCGTGAATCCGGCTAGTGCGCAGGCTGGCAATGCTTTGTTCCATTCTGAAACGGCAGCCTGCTATTATTGCCATGGCGCTGACGCCAAAGGTCGTACGGTGATCGGATCGAAAAATCTGACGGATAATATCTGGCTGTGGGCAAATGTGCCGGCTGCGCAGACTGTTGCCGACAAGGAAAACGTCATTAAAAACGTTATTTACCATGGTTTGGACAAAGGGGTCATGCCTGCCTGGAAAGATCGTTTGTCAGCCGATCAGATCAAATTGTTAACCGTATACGAACATGACTTGGGCGGTGGTCAGTAAGCATAGTGCAAGTTAAGTATAATATACTCTCTGCCATGCTCTAGCCCCCGCTTTGTGCGGGGGTTTTGTTTTTATGGAGACGAACGTTGGATTCTAATGCGGTTCAGCCTATCCAGTTTTATGAAAAAAAGGCAGCGATAGTCACGAAGTCGGCGAAAGGGAAATTCCGTAATTTCAAGTCGGCAGTGCTGGCGGTGGCGTATGCGGTCTATTTCGGCTTGCCATGGCTTCCATGGACGCGTAATGACGGCCTTTCGCAGGCAGTGATGTTTGATGTCGCTGACCGCCGGTTTTATATCTTCGATATGGTGATCTATCCGCAAAATGTTTTTTGGCTTGCATTACTGCTTTTTATAGCTGCTACGTTTCTGTTCTTCGCCACTGCGTTGATCGGCAGAGCCTTTTGCGGATACTTCTGTTTTCAGACGCTTTGGACAGACTTTTTCATCTGGATAGAGCGGCTGGTCCAAGGCGAGAGAACGGCACGTCTGCGTTTGCAGAAGCAGCCATGGAATGCCGAAAAAATTGCACGAATCGGATTGACGCACGTACTGTGGATAACCTTCTCATTCTGGACCGGCGTGACTTTCGTTTTGTATTTTGGCTATGCTCCCGACCTCCTGCATCGTTTTTTTCTTGGGAACGCCGCCTCGGCTGCCTACGTTACCGTGCTGGGTTTGACTGTTTCGACCTATCTGGCGGCAGGATTCATGCGCGAACAGATTTGTGCCTTTGTATGCCCATACGGACGATTCCAGAGCGTCATGTATGACCCGAGTACGCTGGCCGTAGCCTACGACGCACGGCGCGGCGAGGGCGCGGCTGGCCGGATACCTGCTCGCGGCGCACTGAAAGCGCGCGAGGCACGGCTCGAACAAGGTCATGGCGACTGTATCGATTGCGGATTATGCGTACAGGTCTGTCCTGCAGGCATAGATATTCGGGAAGGTTTGCAATACCGATGTATTTCCTGCGGGCTATGTATTGACGCCTGTAATGGCGTAATGAACAGTATTGGCTATCCACAGGGATTGATACGGTACGATTCGGAGAGTAACCTTGCCGCACCGGTTCCGGCGAAACCGCATCTGGACTGGAAAAGACTGAAGGTCGTAGGCTATCTTGTCGCCCTCGTTATCATGACTGGATTATTGGTGTATAACATCAACCATCGTACCGACTTCGAGGTGAGCGTACGACAGGTGCGACAGCCCTTGTTCGTATTCCTGTCCAATGGCGAAATACGAAACCGTTACCAGATTCATCTGGAAAACGAAACGGATCATGACGTGACCTATAGAATTAGCGAAAAGGGGTTGCCATCCGGGGCGCTCGATCTGGGTTCCATGCGACAAGTGCTGGTACATGGGGACCGCAGTGTCATCGTACTGGCCAACGTTGCCATGCCGCCAGCCGAGGCTGAAAGCTATAAAACCTTCAGTTTCGTTGTGCAGCCTGTAAATGATCCGCATGACCGCATCGTACAAACGGCAAGTTTTTATAATGAAAAGGTAAGATAATGAATTTGTCAGCCAGTTTATTTGGTGGTGCGCTTTTAGTCATCATCATGCATCTTATATTAGGGCGTATAGGCGTGCCGAACTTTTGGCGCGGCGTGATTTCCGCAGCTGCCGCCAGCTTTCTGATACTTGCGTATAGCCTTACCATAGGAATGGATATGGATATCGTTTCCATGCATCTGGCGGTATTCCTCTCGGCTGCAACGGTAATGACCCTGATCAGCGGTTCGGGCGCGCGACAATCGGAACAGGGCGGCCTGCATTGGTCTATCAAGATCATGGTGGCTTTCTTTCTGGTGCTGTTTCTGGTCGATGGGGCATTTGTTTCGATGTCTACCAACGGAATTCCGCCAGCCATCTCCGCCCTTTTCTTGCCTAATGCACAAAAAAAACCGGTCTATACGGCCTTTTCCGGGGTGACGCGACACGACGAGCAAGCTGCCAGCGCGCAAAATCAGCATTTGCAGCAGCTATCCAGCCTTAAGGAACTGGCTTGGCATATAGAAATCGATGGCGCCAGGGAATTGACAGCGGGCAAGCAGGCGAAAAATACGATCACGGTGAGGTTGGCCGACCGCAATCGGCAACCGATAGATAATGCACATATAAAGATCAGCTTGTTGCGAGCCGGTAATGAGCTCCCGCTGGCGCAGACGATATTGGGTGATACCGGCAAAGGAAACTATATCGGTGGGATCGCCATTCCGGCTAGCGGAAGCTGGATCTTGCGTACGACAATCTCAGCCGAAGGAAAATTTATTGAAGTCGAGCGCAATGTCATGGTGAAAAAAGCGGGTTGACAGCACATATTATGCCGGATGTCCCGATTTCAACTTGTTATCATTGCGGCCTGCCGGTACCTGAACGGATCGACTTGTATGTACAGATCGAAAACATGGCTCGACCGATGTGCTGCCGGGGCTGCCAGGCCGTAGCGCAGGCTATCGCGGATAACGGATTGACCGATTATTATCGCAGCAGGACAGCCATGCCGGAAAGCGGACACGAAATAGTGCCTGCCGAGATCCAAAAGCTGGCGCTCTATGATCATCCCGATATCCAGCGCAGTTTTGTAATCGATGCAGGCGAGCATCGCAAGGAAGCGGTTCTGATACTGGAAGGGATAACCTGCGCCGCCTGTGTCTGGCTCAATGAGCGCCATTTGAAACAATTGAGCGGCATACAATCAGTGGAGGTCAATTACGCCAATCATCGAGCTCGAGTCGCATGGGACGAAAGGCAGATAGAATTATCCAGAATACTGCAGGAAATACAGTTTCTGGGCTATAACGCGCATCCTTATAGCGCGTGGCAAGCCGATCAGATCAGAAAAACCCAGCGCAAAAGGGACTTGCAGCGTATTGCCATCGCCGGAATTGCCGCCGCTCAGGTCATGATGCTGGCAGTCGCCTTGTATGCCGGCGCGTGGTACGGTATCGACATCAATACCCGTCGTTTACTGCGCTGGTTCAGTTTGTTGCTAACCATGCCTGTCGTCAGCTTCGCTGCATGGCCATTTTATCGTTCGGCGTGGAGCGCTATCAAATCGAGCCGCCTGAATATGGACGTACCTGTCAGCATCGCTATCCTCAGCGCATTTGCCGGCAGTCTATGGGTCACTTTAACTGGCGGTGCGCAGGTCTATTACGACACGGTCAGCATGTTTACCCTATTTCTGCTGGTGACGCGCTTACTCGAATCGGGAGCACGGGAAAAATCGATAGAATCCGCTGAAAACCTGCTGAAACTGCAGCCGGCTATGACGACGCGGATACGCGACGGCCAGCAGGAATATATCGCTGTGCTGGATTTGCAACAGGGCGATTGCATTTTGGCCAAAGCCGGTGAAATCGTCGCCGCTGACGGCTTGATCGTGGAAGGTATGTCAACGGTAGACGAATCGCTGCTCACGGGAGAATCGCATGCCGTGCCGAAACAGACGGGCGACACAGTCATTGCAGGCAGCCTGAATCAGGAAGGGCCGTTGACAATACAAGTGACCGACATAGGGGAAAATACTGTTCTGGCAGGTATCGTACGACTGGTTGATAAAGCTCAGGCCGAAAAACCCCGCATCGCCCAGCTTGCCGATCGGGTCTCCGTATGGTTTACCCTGGGCCTGCTTATTTTCGCTTTGCTGACGGGAGTGATATGGCTATACATCGATGCCGCACGAGCTTTTGAAATCGTGCTGTCGGTATTGGTAGTGACCTGTCCCTGCGCATTATCCCTGGCGGTACCGGCCGCCCTGGCCGCCGCGGGATCGAACCTGATCAAACGCGGCATTCTGGTCACGCGCGGTCATGCACTGGAAACCTTATCGCACGTGACCTATCTGGTATTCGATAAGACCGGCACACTGACTATAGGCAAACCCCGAATCGAAGCGATGGAAATGCTGTCGAATGTCAGTGCCGACCAGTGCGCTGCGATAGCGGCAAGCCTGGAGCAGGCATCCGAACATCCCCTCGCGTATGCCTTTATGCGCCATGTGGAAAAAGAGCGGTTGTTTCCTGTTACCCAGGCGGGAAATATGCCCGGTCATGGCGTAACGGGAGACATAGCCGGTACGACGTATACCCTGGGAAATCGCAATTTTGCGAATCTGGGCACGGAAGCTGACGAACGCCGGATACAAGCACGATATCCGGCCGCGACGCTGGTATGGTTAAGCGATTCGAAACAGGCTTTGGCGGTATTCGTACTGAACGACCCGTTGCGAGACGATGCGAAGATCGCTATCGCCGCTATCCAGTCACGCGGCATTAGCGTCGGCATTTTATCGGGAGACAGTGACGCTGCCGTCGCTTATGCTGCCGCAGAATTGGGCGTCGCAGAATTCAGCAGCCAGCAAAAGCCGCAAGACAAGCTGGCTTTCCTGCAAGCCTTGCAAGTACAGGGCGAAGTGGTGGCAATGGTCGGCGACGGCATCAACGATGCGCCGGTACTGGCGGGCGCACAAGTATCGTTCGCGATGGGAACGGGTACGGATGTAGCGAGTCAAACCAGTGATATCGTATTGCTGTCGAGCAAATTGAGCGATGTGGACGCGGCCCTCTCTGCGGGAAAGAACACTTTGCAAGTCATGCGTCAGAATTTATGGTGGGCGGCTATTTATAACCTAGTCGCATTGCCGTTTGCCGCGCTCGGTTACATTCCTCCCTGGCTGGCTGCCTTGGGCATGTCGCTCAGCTCATTGATCGTTGTACTTAATGCCTTGAGGTTACGTTGAATGACTATATCTACCTTATTGTTTTTATTGGGAATGACGATGGTTTTCATCGCATTTATCGTGATCGGGATACTGTGGGCTATCCGGTCCGGCCAATTCGAAGATATGGAAGGTCCGGCGCAACGTATATTGATGGACGACGACGATCCTTTGCTTCCTTCGAACAGGATCGAAGAGGAAAACAAAAAATGAACAGAATATTTGCAGGATTGCCGCGCTTGTCGATTTTCGCCAAAAAATGACTCAAATCCGCTCAAATCCGCATAGTGACTTGACATTCCGGTTTGTGACGCGATTTCGCCACTTATGATCCGGCTCGCTGCATTGTGCAGGGGATCAAGTTTGATAGTTTTAAAATTGCAGCAAATACCAAGGCTGAGGTACAATTACCCGGTTTCCTGGAATTGATATTTTTTGGAGGATAGCAGGATGATTAAATATATATTCAGCAAATATAATTTGCCGATGACGCTTATCGTTGCTTTGATTGTGTGGTCTTGGATCAGCTTTTTTTCCGTTATCCTTTTTGCTTGATCGGTTGGAAATAACTTCCCGTTAGATGGGGCAACTGCGTCTGATGTCGAGATGCGCCAGACACCGACGCGGTACCTTGACCTGCAATTACCGCGTCGAGAAGTTAAAAATTATGGCTGGCGCCTTCCGCAGATAAAGTCAATTTCATTTTCTGCATGGCTTTCTGTTCGATCTGCCGTACTCTTTCCGCCGATATGTTGTACTCAGCCGCCAGATCGTGCAAAGTGGCGGGTTTTTCTTCGTTCAGCCAACGCGATTCGACGATACGGCGACTGCGCGTATCCAGGCTGTCCAATGCCTCCACCAGACCCGTGCTGGATAAATGTTCATATTCGGCCCGGGCCAGAATTTTGGAAGGCTCGGCTTCGGTATCGGTCAAATAAGCCAGGGGCGAATAACTGTCCTCGCCATCGTCATTGATGGGTTCCAAAGCGACATCCTGCCCATTGAACCGGGTTTCCATTTCCAGCACTTCTTCGCGTTTCACGCCCAGACTGCTTGCCATCTCATCGGCCTCGGTAGTGGTCAGGCTGCCGGCGCCGGTTTTGAGGCTGCGCAGGTTGAAAAACAACTTGCGCTGTCCTTTTGTCGTGGCTATTTTGACCATGCGCCAGTTCCGAAGTATGTATTCGTGCATTTCGGCCTTGATCCAGTGCATGGCAAAGGAAACCAGACGCACGCCGCGTTCGGGATCGAACCGCTTGACGGCTTTCATCAGGCCGATATTGCCTTCCTGAATCAGATCGGCTTGCGGCAAACCGTAGCCGATATATTTGCGGGCAATGCTGACCACCAGCCGCAAATGACTGAGCACCAACCGGCCTGCCGCATCCAGATCGCTGTGATCGCGTAAACGATAGGCGAGACGGGTTTCTTCCTCCTGTGTCAACATGGGATAACTATTGACCGTATGGATATAATTTTCCAGACTGGTCGCATTATTGCTTAATACCGGTAAGCTCATTGATAACGACATAAACGTAATTACCTCCTGGTAGACAATTTTAGCACTCACTGTAAGAGAGTGCTAATTTTTTAAAGTTCCCCCAAGGCGGAAATGGCAGTCAAACTATTTATTGAATTCGCCCGGCGTAAGCGAAATGAGAAAACGGCAATAAACCCATATTTGCATAAAACCAGCGATGCGGCAATATTCGGCAAGGACTTTTTTAAGGACTTTTTTCGATTTGCGCCAGGGTTCTGCCTACGGCCAGGTAGGCACCGACCCAGCCGATTGCACTGGCACCGAGAAGCAAAATCATGATCTCTTCGATCGACAGCGTCCGCAATCGGAAAGGACTCGCATAGAGCTGAGTCAATGAGTGGATATAAGGTTCCAGTTGCATCGTTGCAATCGTGACGGCCAACCAGGCGACAAGCCCTCCAAGCATGCCTTGCAAAGCGCCGAAATATAAAAAGGGGCGACGGATATAACCCGAAGTAGCGCCGATAAGCCTGCTGACTTCGATCTCGTCAAACCGTGTCAGTATTTGCAGGCGTATCGTATTGCCTGAAATGCTGATCAGGGCTACGGCAAGGATACATGCCAGCAGGGTGAACATGTACCTGCCCAGCGCGAGCAAGGCTTGCAGACGCTGCGCCCATTGCTCGTCCGATTGTACCAGCGCAACCTTGGGCAAGGTTCGCAAGCTGGCGGCCAACTGTTTAAGGGTTGCCGGTTCCGCTGTGGACGGTACGATCACCCAGGCGTCAGGCAAGGGATTTTCGGGTAATTCGCTCGCCAGATCGGGTATTCCCATTTGCAGCGAGAGCGCCGCCAGTGCGGTATTCCGGGATACGAAACGGCTATCGCGGATGCCGGCGATATGTGCCAGTCGCGATTTGAATGCGCTGATATCTCCTGCTCCGGCATCGTTTTGCATGAACACGGTGATTTCTGTTTGCGCGGGCAGTGCGCCGACGATTTGTGTCATATTTTGCAGCAAAAGATACAGGCCGGCCGGCAAACTCAGGCTTACGCCTATTGCCAGCAGCGTAAACAGACTGGCAAACGGCGTTTTGAGCAATTGCGCGAACGATGATATCAGGGCCTGCCGGTGATGCGTCAGCCATGCTTTCATGTTTGCAGGCTTCCATGATCCAGGCGGATGATCCGGGTATTGCCAGCAGCTATGGCCGAATGATCGTGAGTGGAGATGACAACCGTGGTTCCCGCTTGATTGAATGCTTTGAACATCACCATGATCTCGCTCGCGTATTCGCTGTCCAGATTGCCAGTAGGTTCGTCTGCCAGCAGCAGTGACGGACGCGAGACGATAGCGCGAGCGATGCACAGACGTTGCTGTTCGCCGCCCGATAAGGTGACGGGATGCGCTTTCTCGCGTTGCAATAAACCTACCTTATCGAGCGCCGCGCGCGCCCGGGCTGCCGCATCGTGTCGGTTAAAACCGGCGATATGCAGCGGCAGCAGCACATTCTGTATGACGTTGCGATCGAACAAAAGCTTGTGGTCCTGAAAAATCAGGCCGATATTCCGGCGCAAATACGGCACGGCCCCCCGGCGCAATTTGCCTATGGCTTGCCGGTTTACTGTGATCGTACCTCCGGTTGGGCGTTCGATTGCGGCGATCAGTTTGATAAGCGTACTTTTTCCGGCGCCCGAATGTCCGGTGACAAATACCATTTCACCGTTAGCGATGTCGAGACTGACATCCTTCAGCGCTTCGTAACCGCCGGGGTAACGCTTGCTGACATGAGCAAGTGTGATCATGCGCCGGCGTCTTCAAACAATGCGTCGACAAAATCCCTGGCGACGAAGGGCCGAAGATCGTCCAGGCTTTCGCCAACGCCGATGAAGCGTACCGGGCGCGGTCGGGCTTGAGCGATGGCGGCAATGACGCCGCCTTTGGCGGTGCCGTCCAGTTTGGTCAGGACGAGACCGGTAATCTGCAAGGCATCGTCGAAAGCGATGACCTGGCTTACCGCATTCTGACCTGTATTGGCATCGAGAACGAGCAGGATTTCGTGCGGTGCTTGCGGATCGATTTTCTGTATGACGCGCTTGACCTTGCGTATTTCTTCCATCAAATGGAGCTGCGTCGGCAAGCGGCCCGCGGTGTCGGCCAGTACGATATCGATATTGCGGGCTCGCGCTGCGGTTATCGCATCGAAAATGACCGCTGCCGAATCACCGCTGTCCTGGGCAATCACGGCGACGCCGTTGCGTTCGCCCCAGACGGTGAGTTGTTCCCGCGCAGCGGCGCGAAATGTATCGCCGGCGGCCAGTAACACCGATTTGCCCAGACTCTGGTAATATTTGGCGAGTTTGCCGATCGTCGTGGTCTTGCCTGCTCCGTTGACTCCGGCCATCATGATCACGAAAGGTTTGTGCGTATCAATGTGCAAGGGCGCTTCCAGCGGCGCCAGCAAAGCGGTCAAGGCATCCTGCAGGGCGGCATGAAGCTGCGACGCTTCGGTCAGTTTTTCCCTGGCGACCCGTTTGCGCAATTGTTCAAGCATTGCGCTGGTTGCGCCGATACCCACGTCGGCGGTTAGCAGTATTGATTCGAGTTCCTCGAATAAGCCCGCATCGATTTTGCCGCCTCGGTTGAGCAATCCCGACAGGCGTTTGCCGAACTGTGCCCGGGTACGGCTGAGGCCTTGCTTGAGCCGCTCGCTCCAGGAGGGTTTTACGCCGCTGGTACCGGCGGTATTATCGGTAGCTGCCCCGGTTTGTTCCGGCTCGATCGGAGGTTCGGGCGGTTTTGGCGTAACGCCGGGCTTTTTGAAGAAACCAAACACGATAAGGATAGTCTTTCAACAGTTAAGCAAACATAATGACGAAGTTTATTTTATCATGCTACATCAATCCTGATGTCAGTATCTGAATGAAAGGTGAAACATGAGGCAGTGGGTATGGGTAGGTCTGATGTGCTGTGCTGTTTTGCCTGCGAGGGCCGAAGTACAGCAATTCGAATTGAGCAACGGTTTGAAAGTGATACTGCAGGAGGATCATCGTTCGCCTGTAGTCGTATCGCAACTTTGGTATCGTGCCGGCAGTCTCGATGAATTTAACGGAACCACGGGCGTCGCGCACATGCTTGAGCATATGATGTTCAAGGGCACCAAAAATGTGCCGGACGGGCAATTCTCCAAGCTGATTGCCGCCGCCGGCGGCAGGGAAAATGCCTTTACCAGCCAGGATGCGACCGTATTTTTCGAACAGTTGCAGAAAGATAAGCTGGCGTTGGCCTTCAAGCTCGAAGCCGATCGCATGCAAAATCTGACGCTGGCGCCCGACGCTTACAAAAAAGAGAACCAGGTGGTCATGGAAGAGCGGCGCATGCGCACCGACGATCAGCCGCAGGCGCTGGTATACGAAAAAATGATGTCGGTAGCATTTCAGACCAATCCTTATCGCCGCCCCGTCATCGGCTGGATGAACGATCTTGAGAACATGACGGTGGACGATGCTCGTGACTGGTATCATCGCTGGTATTTACCGAATAATGCGACGCTGGTCGTTGCGGGCGACGTTAGTCTGGGCGAGGTGAAAGATCTGGCGATGCGCTATTTCGGCGGGATTCCGTCCAGACCGTTGCCGGTACGCAAACCGCAAGTCGAACCTCCTCAAATCGGAATCAAGCGCATCAATGTCAAGGCGCCGTCAAAACTGCCCTATTTATTGATGGGTTATCATGTACCCGAGCTACGCGATGTCAATGATTGGGAACCTTATGCCTTACAGGTTCTGGCCGGCGTACTCGACGGTAATGAAGGGGCGCGTCTCGGTAAATTCGTGGTGCGCGAGCAGCGTATCGCTACCCAGGCTGGCGCCAGTTACGATATGGTCGCGCGTGGCCCGGGCATGTTTATGCTGGACGGTACGCCCAGCCAGGATAAAACGGTTGCCGATCTGGAAACGGCTTTACGCGCGCAAATCCAGAGCATTATCAAGAATGGCGTGAGCGAAGCGGAAATGAAACGGGTCAAGGCGCAGGTTATCGCGGCGCATGTCTATCAGCGCGATTCGGTTTTTTATCAGGCAATGCTGCTCGGCGAATACGTCAACGATGGATTACCGGTTACGGCAATCGCCGATGAAGTCGCCAGGATACAAGCGATTACGCCTGCGCAGGTGCAGGCTATAGCGGCAAAATATCTGTTGGACGACAACTTGACAGTCGCGACGCTCGATCCGCAGCCTGTGACCAAGGAACTGGCGAATCCGCCGATATCGGATATGCACAATTTAAAATGAAGGAAATGCAATGCGTCTATTGACAGGTTTGATCTTATTCTTGGCCCCGGTGCTGGCTTGCGCAGGTTTGCCCGTACAGCATTGGCAATTGGCTAACGGCGCACAGGTGTATTTTGTTGAAAACCACGATCTGCCCATGCTCGACGTCAGTGTCGATTTCCCCGGCGGCAGCGCGTACGATCCCGCCGGCAAATTTGGATTGGCGAGCTTGACTCATCGGCTGCTCGATCAGGGAGCCGGCGGCTTGAGCGATGACGAAATCGCCAGCGGCTTCGCCGATGTCGGCGCACAGCTGGGTGGCCGCTTCGATGCGGACAGAGCCGGCATGACCTTACGAACTTTGAGCGCTGCCGAGGATCAGACTCCGGCTCTGGCATTGTTGGCGAAAGTGTTATCGCAACCGACCTTTGCTCCGAATATCGTTGAACGCGAAAAAACCCGCGTCATCTCCGCCTTAAAGGAAGCGGAAGGTCAGCCGGCCGATATTGCCGAACATGCCTTTGAAAAAGCCGTATTCGGCACGCATCCGTATGCGCACCGTGAAAACGGCAACATAAGCATGGTTTCCACGATGAGCAGTGCCGATCTGCAGAATTTTTATCGCAGTCATTACAGCGCGCACGGAGCCGTGATCGCATTGATCGGCGATGTTACCCGCGCTCGCGCCGACGCAATTGCACAGCAGCTTACCGCCGGATTGCCGCCTGCGAACCTGGCTGCTTCGACTGATATACCGCCGGTACCGCCGTTAACGGCGCCGGTACTGCTGACGATACCTTTTCCTGCCCAGCAAAGCCAGATTTTAATGGGGCAGCCCGGCGTCGCTCGCGGCGCTCCCGATTATTTTGCCTTGTATGTCGGCAATTACGTATTGGGCGGAGGCGGCTTCGACTCGCGCTTGATGAATGACGTACGGCAGAAACGCGGATTGACTTACAGCGTATACAGCTATTTTATGCCCATGAAACAGCCTGGTCCCTTTCAGATAGGGCTGAAAACCAGAACCGGCGTGACCGAAGAAGCCTTGCAGGTCGTTCGCCAGACCCTGGCGGATTTCATGGCGCAGGGCGTGACGCCGGCCGAACTGACCCAGGCCAAGGACAATATCATCGGCGGTTTTCCGCTGCGTATCGACAGCAACCAGAAAATTCTCGAGTATCTGGCGATGATCGGGTTTTATCATCTGCCTACCGATTATCTGGACCAGTTTACCCAGCGCGTTAACGACGTCACGGCTGATCAGATCAAACAGGCTTTTGCGAATACGGTGTATCCCGACAAAATGGCGACTGTCGTCGTTGGCGATGCGGTTGCGATTAAATGACGGTAACGACCCGCAATCGGGTGCGGATAATCGGCGGCCGCTGGCGCCATCGTTTGCTTGCTTTCCCCGATGCGGAGGGCTTGCGTCCCACTGCCGATGCAGTGCGAGAAAAACTGTTCAATTGGCTGGGACAGGATCTGGACGGCTGGCGCTGTCTGGATTTATTTGCCGGCAGCGGCGCTCTGGGTTTCGAAGCCGCTTCCCGCGGCGCCAGGCAAGTGGTGCTGATAGAATCGAATCCCAGGGTATGTATGGCATTGCGTGCCAGTTTGAGTGCCTTGCATGCCGATAACATTATCATTGAATGTGCCAATGGGGTAGAATTGCTTCAAACGGGTAATCCGTTACTTACGGCTGCTAAATTTGATCTCGTGTTGCTCGACCCCCCTTTTTCATTGGGCCTGTCTGAACAATTGCTGGAGAAAACGGCTCAGTTACTTAATCCGGGAGCATTTGTTTACATTGAGCATGACGGTCATTTCGAGGTGACGGCGAATTGGGATATCTGGCGTCAGGGCAAAGCCGGGCGTGCACATTTTTGCGTGCTGCGGCCAGCTGAGCAGCTTATCGACCATTCATACGCGTAAATAACTATCCATGCCTAACATTGCAGTGTATCCCGGTACGTTCGATCCGCTGACCAGCGGTCATGCCGATTTGGTAAAACGCGCAACCCGCATTTTCGATGAAATCGTCGTGGCCGTAGCGCTGGCGGCGCATAAACAGCCTTTTTTCGATCTGGACGAGCGTGTCGCGATCGCGAAAAAGGTGTTTGCAGATATGCCTAATGTCAGGGTGCTCGGTTTTTCCGGCTTGCTGATGGATTTGGTCGCTGCACAAAACGCTCATATCGTACTTCGAGGTTTGCGGGCTGTTTCCGACTTCGAATACGAGTTTCAGCTGGCCGGCATGAATCGTAACCTCAATCCGGGAATCGAAACGGTATTCATGACCCCGGCCGAACAGTTCATGTTTATTTCCGCCAGTATGGTGCGTGAAATCGCCAGACTGGGAGGCGATGTAAGTCCCTTTGTGCCGCCGCAGGTGCTGGAAATGCTGAAAAGGAAAATACAGGGCTAGCATAGCGTTTGCCTGGCGCCGAATATTGTCCCCGCGCCATTTAAGATTTACACTATCGATAAAGTTGATTAAGGAAATAAATCATGTCATTGATGATTACCGACGAATGTATAAATTGCGACGTCTGCGAGCCTGAGTGTCCCAATGAGGCGATTTCCCAGGGCGATGCGATCTACGAGATCGACCCGAATAAATGCACCGAATGCGTAGGTCATTACGATACGCCCCAATGCGTGGAAGTTTGCCCGGTGGACTGTATTCCGTTGGGTGTCGAAGAAACGCAGGAGCAGCTTATGGACCGTTATCTGCACCTGACCGGGCAGCACGCGTAACCATACCGGCGCTCCGCCGGCGATCAATCCATGGGCGGCAAACGAAGCGACAGCCAGCTGCGCAATTCGGCAATTTCTTCCGCACAGATTTCATGCCGCATGGGGTATAAGCGCGTGGTGAGCAGTAGGTCCGGAAAACCGGCGAAGCTGCGTTGATGAGTTGCCAGCGGTATCACCTCGTCGTCTATCCCGTGCGCGATCCATAGCGGAGGGATCTCGGCGGTTTTCGTTAGCAGGGGCAAATAAGTGGACAGTCCCGCGATTCCCGCCAAAGGGAGGCCCAAAGTCAGCCCGCTGTAAAGCGCCACAGCGCCGCCCTGCGAAAAACCCGCCAGAACAATGCGTTCAGGAGCAATGCCTCGCGCCTTTTCCTGTTCGATCAAATCGGCAATCACCTGACGGGATTCCGTGAAACCGCGTTCATCCTGGTCGGCGCATATATCGGCCTGCCTGATATCGTACCACGCAGGCATGCGATAGCCGTTATTGACGGTGACGGGTCGGGTTGGCGCGTGCGGAAGAATGAAACGCACATCGTTCAATTTCAGTGCCTGCGCCAATGGCGCCAGATCGGCGCCGTTCGCCCCCAGCCCGTGCAGCAGGATAAGGCTGCTTTTTGCCGTACCTGAAAGAATTTCGATCGGCGGTCTGATCATGCCTGAAATTGCCGGTGTAATGCCAGCAAACGTTGACCGGCCGGACTGTCGATTTTATCGGCCAGGCGTACCGCTTCGGTATAGCCGGCAAAAAATTCCGGTAACGCCTTGACGATCAATTGCTTGCGCAGGCGGCTGCTGCCTTGAGCCGGCCATTCGGCGCGATAATTGGCTTCCGGAATCGCCGAACAGATTTTCATGCTCCAGCTCGGCTGGTGAATTTTCCATTCGTGGGCACGTATGACCATTCGATGGGCAAGCAGCGTTTCCACGCCGACATAAGGCCCAAAATACTCTACCTGTAACGCTTCGGCCAAGCCCGCCAGCATATTGTCCAGATGGGTCAAGGCATCGTCCAGACTTGCGTTGACGATAACCTGGTCAAGCCGGCTCTGTGAGACGAGATGGTTAATAAAGTTTTTCATGGGCAGGACGCAATCGGACCAGAAAGAAATAAAATATTTTATCACGAGTGCTTAGCGCGATTACTGCGAAGGTGTTTTTATTGCGGGAATTGAGTCCAAGACTGGAAAGCTTCAAATGGAGATTGTCGGTCTGTGAGCACGATAGATCTTAGCCGTTTTGTTCGTAATGCTAAGGACTCGCTAATAAATAACTTGCAGTAACCCTTCGGGCTGGGATTGTTTTGGGCGCATACCGGCGTTGCACGCCGCTTGTTGTGAATGACACAACCGCGCGTCCTGCGCCTTGGTCTGCACCCAAAACAATCCCAGCGTATGTTTAAGTTATTTATTAGCGAGTCCTTATTGCGTGGCTATGCTACCGCACCTTGATCTCATCCACTACAATGGTTGAAGAGAAGAAATGGGCAATGTCAGTACTATCAGCGGCTACCGGCGGCATCATCGGTTATCTGGTGCGTAAACAGGAAGTCCTATCCTTATCCCTGCAACAGCCGGATTTCCGCTGCCGCCAGCGTTTCCGGCGTACCGCGCAACACCAGTACGTCGCCGGATAAAATCCGCATTTCAGGCTGCGGGTCCAAACCGCGTATATTACGGCGGCGCACTACCAGTACTTCCACACCCAGTTCCGCCAGTGCCATGTGCTCTATGGTTTGGCCGACGGCAGCGGCTTGTTCGGTGATGAGTACCGACAACAAGCGCGGTTGCGCGGTTTCGTTCAATTGTGCGTCGGCGTCGCTGGCGCCGCGAAAAAAGCCGCGCAGCAAGCCGTAACGCTGTTCGCGCACCGTGCGCAATTTTTTCAATACCCGGCTGAGCGGTACGCCCAATAACAATAGCGCGTGCGACGCCAGCATCAGCGAACCTTCCAGCACTTCCGGTACGACTGCCATGGCGCCGGCCTGTTTCAGGCTATCCAGATCGGTTTCGTCGAGTGTGCGCACGATTACCGGTAAATCGGGACGAATTTCTTGCGCCAAACCCAGGATTTTCATTGCGGCGGCATGATCGGCAAAGCTGATGACCATGCCGCGGGCGCGATTTAATCCTGCGGCCATCAGCACTTCGCGGCGCGATGCGTCGCCGAACACTACGGTTTCGCCGGCGGCCGATGCCGCCTTCACTCTGGCCGGGTCGGCATCCAGCGCGATATAACCGATATTTTCCGATTCCAGCAGTCGCGCCAGACTTTGACCGCTGCGACCGTAGCCGCAGATAATCAGATGCCCGTCGGAACTCATGCTTTTGACAGCGATATCGTGCAGTTCCTGTGCCCGCCCTACCCATTCCGTCCCGCACAAGCGCAGGGTTATGGCATCGGAATATTGAATGATGACAGGGGCGAGCATCATCGAGATCACCATGACGGCGAGGACGATCTGTAGCGGAGCGCCGGTAATCAAGCCTATATTGCTCGCCAGCGACAGCAGCACGAAACCGAATTCGCCCGCCTGCGCCAGACCCAGTGCGGTGCGCATGGCGACCGGCGAAGTATTGCCGAAAGCGCGGCCGATCCCCCAGACGACAGCGGTTTTGCTGACGATCAGCGCGATCAGCACCAGACCGACGCTAAGCCAATGATGCGCGACCTCTTCAGGGTTCAGCAACATGCCTATGGTAATGAAGAACAACCCCAGCAACATATCCCGAAAGGGTTTGATGTCGTCTTCCACCTGATAGCGGAATTCGGTTTCCGAAATCAGCATGCCGGCCAAAAATGCGCCCAAGGCCAGCGACAGGCCGCCCTTATCGGTAAAATAAGCCAGGCTCAGGGTGATCAGCAGGACATTCAGCGTAAACAGCTCGGGAGATTTATGGCTGGCAACCCAACTGAACCACGGGCGCATCAGTTTTTGCCCGATTACCAGCAATATGATCAAAACAAACACCGCTTTTGCGGTGGCGGCCAGCAAATTCAGCCATGGCTGGTCGGCACCGGCTACCAGGGTGGGTATCAGAATCAGCAATGGTATCACCGCCAGGTCCTGAAACAGCAGTACCGCTATCATTTGCCTGCCGTGCGTCGATTGCAATGCGAGACGCTCGGCCAGCATCTTGCTGACGATGGCGGTGGACGACATCGCCAGTGCGCCGCCGAGAGCCAGGCCTACCGGCCAGGAAAATCCCAGACCGACAGCAACGATGGCGACGAACAATATGAAGCCGAACACTTGCGCGCTGCCGAAACCGAATACGGTTTTTCGTATGGCCTTGAGTCTGGGCAGGCTGAATTCGAGCCCGATGCTGAACATCAGGAAAACGATCCCGAATTCTCCCAAATTCCGTGTTTCCTGGCTATCCGGCAACCAGTTGAGAGTATGCGGCCCCAATACGATGCCGATGAGCAAAAAGCCCAGCATGGAAGGCAGGCGCCAGGTACGGAACAGTGCCGAAACCAGCACGGAAGCTGCCAGCAAAACGATGATCAAACCGAGAATTGAGTGCATAGCCGAAGATTAGATGCTGTCGAACATTGCTGCAAGTGCGGTGTGTTTTTTGTGGTCTGGTAAGGGGTTAAATCAGCGGGCTTAAGGGAACTTTCGTTGTGTTATCATTTTTGAGAATGCTTGGCACGATATGGCGTGCACCGCTCAGCTGAGGCGAAAAAGGTCAGGAAACGGGATGTATAAGTAGTGGCATGAGGATTTTGAGCCATTTTTTAACAAGAGGGGGTAAACACAGTATCGCGCAAAGCTCTCTTTGAAAATTTCAGCGTATGCGTAAGGAGGATGTAATGGGCACGACCTATGAAAAAGATATTGTAGCCTGGGCGCAGGAGCAAGCTCAGCTATTGCGTTCAGGCCAGCTTACAGCGTTGGACATTGAACATATTGCAGAGGAGATCGAGGACGTGGGTAAGAGTGAACAACGAGAGCTGGCGAACCGGATGGCTATTCTGCTTGCCCATCTGCTCAAATGGGAATACCAGCCAGATCTTCGTGGTTCGAGCTGGGAGTCAACGATTCATACGCAACGCAATAATATTGATCGTCGCATTCGCAAGACACCTAGTCTGAAAGCGTCACTGGACGATCCCGACTGGTGGGCTGATGCTTGGGATGACGCTGTGGAAGCGGCGTCAAAGGAAACCGGAATGGCCTATACTTGCTTCCCGGAGTTATGCCCATGGCCGACTGATGCAGTGATAGATAGAGAGTTTTTCCCGGGGAGGTGAAGGCTTCACGTCCGTAAGAGGATGATAGGATGCCATTGACTTCCGCGTTTACATTCTTATTGATAGCAATGCCGGGGGATTCTAAAAGTATTGCTGGTTGCGGTTGCGAGCGTCATATATGTCAGGTAAAACTTATTTGCTTCTTTATAAGGTAGAATAATGACTCTGACAGGATGGATCGATCATGAGCAAATCGTTACAAATTAAATTCGATCCGGTTGCGGCGCTTGAGAGAGCGCGCCGCGTGTTGACGATAGAAGCCGAAGCAGTGCTGGTGATGCGCGACCGGCTCGATGGCCGGTTTACCGAAGCGATGGCATTGATTTTAAGCTGTCGCGGTCGTGTGGTAGTCAGCGGCATGGGTAAATCGGGGCATGTCGGCAGCAAGATCGCGGCGACGCTGGCAAGTACCGGTACGCCGGCTTTTTTCGTGCACCCAGGCGAGGCGAGCCACGGCGACCTGGGCATGATTACTCATGAAGATGTGTGCATCGCCTTGTCGAATTCGGGCGAAAGCGCGGAATTGACCGCGATTGTACCGCTGATCAAGCGTCGGGGCGCCCTGCTGATCACCATTACCGGTAACGCCAATTCCACGCTGGCGCGCGAAGCCGATGTGCATCTTGACGCCAGCGTGGCGCAGGAAGCCTGCCCGCTCAATCTGGCGCCGACCGCCAGCACCACCGCAGCCCTGGCGCTGGGCGATGCGTTGTCGATAGCGTTGCTGGAAGCGCGTGGTTTCGGCACCGAGGACTTTGCCCTGACTCATCCGGGAGGAGCCCTGGGAAGACGATTGTTGATCCATGTGCGTGATATCATGCATCAGGGCGAGCAGTTGCCCAAGGTCGATGCCGGCGCGCTATTGCCGCTGGCACTGCTGGAAATGACGCGCAAGGGCCTCGGCATGACGGCAGTCGTGGATAGCGAAGGGCAGGTGCTGGGCATCATTACCGACGGCGATTTACGCCGGCTGCTGGAAAAATCCGTGGATGTGCGGTCAACGCATGTGCGCGAAGTGATGACCCCGGCACCCTATTGCATCACTGCGGACCAGCTTGCGGTGGTTGCGGTCGAAAACATGCAAAGCCATAATATTAACGGCTTGCTGGTAGTGGATCAGGGCAATAAATTAGTGGGCGCCTTGAATATGCTGGATCTCTTGCGCGCCGGTGTTGTTTAATCGAAATTCGGTTCAAAATTTATGAATTCAGCTTATCAGAGCGCACTACCGGTCAAACTTGCCATTTTCGATATTGATGGCGTCATGACTGACGGCAGCCTTTTCTTCGATGAAGAGGGGCGAGAATACAAGGCATTCAATTCCCTGGACGGACATGGTTTGAAAATGCTCAAGCAAACCGGCATAGAGCTCGCCATCATTACCGGGCGCGAATCGCAGGTGGTAGTACACAGGGCTAAAAATCTGGGTATCAGCTACGTCTATCAAGGTGCCGGTGAAAAATTGCTGGCATACCGGCATTTACTGGCAAAGCTCGGCTTGCAGCCCGAGCAGACAGCCTACATGGGCGACGATGTCGTTGATTTGCCGGTATTGACGCGATGCGGATTGGCAATCAGCGTACCCTCCGCTCCCGAAGAAGTGCAGCAATACGCGCATATGGTTACCCGACGCGAAGGCGGGCACGGTGCTGTGCGCGAAGCCTGTGAATTTATCATGAAAGCGCAGGGCAATTATGCGGCTCTGCTTGCGGAATATGTAAGGACGCGCTAATGACTGGCGCTATCGGAACGGATGTGGGCGAATTTTGTTACTGCAGACTTGCTGCATCAGACTCCTCACGGAATTCTTGCGCCCGGTATGTGTTTCCATGAACAATCGCCCGTTATATTGGTTTCCGCTGGTAATAATAGCGGCGCTGGCAGGATTGAGCATGTGGCTGCAATATACGATACAAAGTCATAAATCCAATTTTTTGATCAGCGGCCCGCGCATAGTCGATTACATGATCGAAGATTTTCGGGTGTCGCGCACGAATTTGGCGGGTCAGATCATCTATACGCTGCATGCCAAATTTGCGGAACATTTTCTGGAAACCGACACCGCGGAACTGACCATGCCGCATCTGGTCGCTTGGGACGCGCAGCAAGGAACGGTCGATATCCGTTCCAGGCAGGCATATGTCACTTCCAGGGGCAAGCAGGTGAATTTTATTAAACATGTAGTGCTGGTGCGCGATATGCACGACAAGCAAGGGCCGTTGACCCTGACCACCGATTACCTGGAAGCATTTCCGGATCAACAGCTGATACAAACCAGTCATCCGGTGCAAATACGCGGCAATAATCTGCAAATGGCGGCTGGTGCGTTAAAATTAAACAATCGAACTCAAACCATGCTGCTCACAAATCATGTCAAGGCACGTTATGAACCCGTTCGCTAAAATCGGCATAGCCGTTTTCGGGCTGGCTTTATTGGTATCGGCTCCCGTCGTATCGGCCGAGCAAGCCGATCGGACCAAGCCCGTCAATATTGAAGCCAATAGCGTGGATATGGACGATTTGCATAAGATCGGCATCTATCGCGGCAATGTCGTGTTGACGCAAGGCACGTTGCTGCTGCATGCCGATAAACTGGAGGTACATCAGAACGGCGACGGTTTCAGCACGGCGGTAGCCTACGGCAATCCTGTCAGTTTTCGGCAAAAACAGGACGGTAGCGATGAATATATCGAAGCGTACGCCGATCGCATAGACCTCGATAATCAACAAAATACAGTATTGCTGACTGGCAATGCCAAACTGAAAAAGGGTGCCGACGTTTTGCACGCCAATACCATGTTTTATAATACCGTAACCGAGCGATTCTGGGCTAAAAACGAAGGCAATGCACCCGGAGCGAACGGTGTCAATCGCGTGCATACGTCTATTTATCCAAAAAAAGCGCAATCCGGCGTTCCCGCTGGTACTGGGGGTACCGTTGCTCCTGCTCCTGCTGCGCCTGCTGCCGCTCAACCCGTACTCCAGCCGACTACAGTAATGCCGTCCCTGCCAAGTAGGTAGTTATGAGCGAGCTCAAGGCCATGCATCTGAAAAAAAGCTATCGTACCCGTCTCGTAGTCAAGGATGTATCGATCAGCGTGAGCAGCGGCGAAGTCGTCGGCTTGCTCGGCCCGAACGGCGCTGGAAAAACCACCTGTTTTTATATGATAGTCGGCTTGATCAAGCTCGATGGCGGTGAAATCCGGCTCGACGAACACGATTTGGGAGCCATGCCTATCCATAAGCGGGCCGATCTCGGCTTAAGCTATTTGCCTCAGGAAGCATCCATTTTTCGCAAATTGACGGTATCCCAGAACATTTGCGCCATTCTCGAATTAAAGGATTACAGCGAAGACGAAATAGAAATCCGTCTGAATAACTTGCTGGTCGATTTGAATATCGAACATCTCGCCGATGCCGCGGCGGTCAGCCTTTCCGGCGGTGAGCGCCGTCGCGTGGAGATCGCCAGAGCGCTGGCCATGAATCCGCGTTTCGTATTGCTCGATGAGCCTTTTGCCGGGATAGATCCGATTGCCGTGATCGATATACAAAAGCTTATTCGTTTTTTGACGGAGCGCGGAATAGGAATCCTGATTACCGATCACAATGTGCGGGAAACGCTGGGAATTTGCGATCGCGCGTATATTATTAATGACGGCACGGTTCTTGCTGCGGGAAGACCGGAAGATCTGATCGATAATGAAGCCGTGCGTAAGGTTTATCTTGGAGAGCATTTCCGCCTTTAATCATGAAACAAGGTCTCCAATTAAAATTCAGTCAGCAGCTTACACTGACTCCGCAACTTCAGCAGTCGATACGTTTGTTGCAATTATCGACAGTGGAAATGAACCAGGAGCTGGAGTTGATCGTCCAGAGTAATCCGCTGCTCGAACGCGTCGATACGATGGACGATGGCGAAGCTCGGGTGACGGAATACGAAACGTCGACAGTCGGTAACGAAACCGCGGAAGCGCCAGTCGAAGCTGCGCCTCGGGAACTGACGGAAATGGACTGGAACGAGACGCCCGCTTTCAGCCAGAGCGGCGAAGAAAGCGATGACGATTTCGAAACGCAATCGTCGCAAGCGACTATCGGTTTGCGCGAGCATCTGATCTGGCAACTGAATCTGACCTGCCTGGTCGACAGGGACAAGCAATTGATATTGCTGCTGATCGATGCGCTGGACGATAGCGGGTATTTGACGCAAAGCCTGGAAGAAATCGCCGACATGTTGCCGGACGAACTTGAAGTCGGTCTCGACGAATTGCAAATCGGCCTTAAATATCTGCAAAGTCTCGACCCGATCGGGATAGGCGCCCGCGATCTCGCCGAATGCCTGTCGCTTCAATTGCAGGTTTTTCCCAGCGATACGCCGTGCCTTGCGCTGGCCAAAACGATAGTCGGCCAGGAATTGACTGCGCTGGGAGGACGTGATTATGCAGGCCTCAAACGCAGATTGCATTGCGACGATGAAACCCTGCGCAATGCCTGCGACCTGATCACACAGCTCAATCCGAGGCCGGGACAGGCGTTTGGCGGCAGCGACACCCGCTATATCATTCCCGATGTCATCGTCGGTAAGGTAAAAGGCGTATGGATTGCGCGTCTCAATCCCGAAGCGATGCCCAAATTGCGCATCAACCAAATGTATGCGGATATTTTGTCGCGTAATCGAGATGTCAGTCACCAGCAGTTGTCGGGGCAGTTACAGGAAGCAAAGTGGCTGATCAAAAATATCGTCCAGCGCTTTGATACCATCTTGCGCGTCACGCAAAGTATCGTGGATCGGCAAAAACATTTTTTCGAGCACGGCGAAGTAGCGATGAGACCGCTGGTGTTACGCGAAATCGCCGATGCGGTCGATTTGCACGAATCCACCGTCTCGCGCGTTACCACGCAAAAATTCATGATGACGCCACGCGGCATCTTTGAATTGAAATATTTTTTCGGCAGCCACGTAAATACCGATGCAGGTGGGGCTTGCTCAGCGACCGCAATTCGTGCGTTAATCAAGCAATTGATTGCTGCGGAAAATATCAGGAAACCTTTATCGGATGGACAACTTGCGGAAGTACTGGCCGAGCAGGGTATCGTTGTAGCCAGACGTACCATTGCAAAATATCGGGAATCTCTGCAAATTCCGCCGGCTAACCAGCGCAAAGCGCTATAACCAGAAAATGAAAGGAATGCCATGAACCTAACGATTACAGGCCATCATCTGGAGATCACTCCCGCCATTCGCGACTACGTTTTGTCAAAAATCGACAGGATCAAGCGTCATTTCGATCATGTAATCGATATAACCGTCATCATGACGGTAGAAAAGCTCAATCATAGCGTAGAAGCCAATGTTCATTTAAGCGGAAAAGACATTTTCGTTCAGGCGGAAGATGCCGATATGTACGCCGCCATCGACTGCCTGGCCGATAAACTGGATCGGCAGATAGTGAAGTACAAGGAAAAACACAGCCAGTCGCACCAGACGAATGGCGGTCTCAAACATCAGATGGTAGCGAACGAAGAATAATTTCCGTCATGAACCAGATTGCCTCTTTGCTTACGCTGCCTCGAATAATGCTGGATGTCGAGACAGATAACAAGAGGCAGCTTTTTGAATTCGTAGGTCAACACTACGCTGAGGATATGGGCGTAGTGCCGGCCATGATAGTCGATAGCCTGCTCGCACGCGAAAAGCTGGGATCGACCGGACTGGGACAGGGCGTGGCTGTTCCGCACGGGCGTATCAAAGGTTTGAAATTGGCAATCGGCGTTTTGATCCGCTTGAATCCGGCCATCGATTTCGACGCGCCGGATCGCTTGCCTGTAAAACTGCTTTTTGTATTGTTCGTTCCCGCCAATGCCACCGATCAGCATTTGCAGATTCTGGGCGAACTGGCGCAGCTATTCAGCGACAAGGAATTGCGCCAGGCATTATTATCAAGCAGCGATAGCGGCGAGGCGTTCGAACTGATACGTCATTGGCAAGCCTGGGTTGATCATGACTAATTCCATCACCGTCAATCGGATGTTTACGGCGCTGGCACAGATGCTGGCTTTGACCTGGGTATCCGGGCATGCGGGCGGGGATAAGCAATTGCGCAGCGATATGGTGCAAAAACCGTCTCTGGCCCTGATCGGACACCTCAATTTTGTGCATCCTAACCGCGTACAAGTGCTGGGTTGCGCAGAAATGGATTATCTGGGGAAGCTCAATTTCGACGATTTGAGACTCGCCATCGAAAACCTGTTTTCCACTGAACTCGCGGCAGTAATTGTGGCTAACGGCGAAAGCGTGCCCGAACCGTTAAGAGCGGCTTCGCAACGGACTAATACGCCCTTGTTCGCGACACCTTTGCCCAGCCCTGAGCTGATGGCGGTACTGTCGCATTATCTGGTGAATGCGCTTGCCGAGTCGATCAGCGTGCACGGAGTAATGCTCGAAGTCAATGGCATCGGCGTCATGCTTACCGGCGAATCTTCCGCGGGAAAAAGCGAATTGGCGCTGGAATTGCTGACGCGAGGACATCGTTTTGTTGCCGACGATGTGGTCGATCTCTATAAAACTGCGCCCGATACCCTGTCGGCGCAAAGTCCGGCAATGCTGCAGGATTATCTGGAAGTAAGAGGTTTGGGCGTGCTGGATATCCGCGCTTTATTTGGCGAACTGGCCATCAAAATGAAAAAAAATCTCAAATTGATCGTGCATTTGAAACCGTTGGAAGAAGCCGTTTCCGATAACATTTCGCGGCTCGATATGCTCGCTTCCACCGAGACGATACTCGGCATAGACGTACCCAAGGTTCAAATTCCGGTCGCGATCGGCAGAAATCTGGCGGTATTGGTCGAAGTCGCCGCGCGAAATCATATATTAAGGATGCGCGGGGTAAATAGCGCGGAAGTGTTCATAGCGCGGCAGAAAAAAATGCTGGAGGCCGGCGAATGAGCAGCTATCTGAGTGCAATGCAATTGATATTGATTAGCGGATTATCCGGTTCCGGGAAAAGCATTGCGCTGCATGTACTGGAAGATGCGGGCTATTACTGCGTGGATAATCTGCCGGTAGACATGCTTGAAGGTCTGCTGCAGTTTCTGGCGCAACGCGGCGATCATCGCGTCGCGATCAGCATCGATGCGCGTAGCGGCGATTCGCATCAGTCATTGCCGGCCGTGGTGCGCAAGCTGCGTCTGCAGGTCGATGTGCGTTTATTATTTCTGGAATCGAAAACGGAAACGCTGGTTCGGCGCTTTTCCGAAACCAGACGGCCTCATCCCTTGAGCAACGATCAGCGCGCTTTGCATGAAGCGATCCTGTTCGAGCGCGATTTGTTGGAACCGGTTGCGCAACTGGCACATCGTATCGATACCAGCGATTTGTCGCCGGCAACGCTCAGGCACTGGATCAACGATATTGCCGCGCTGGGCAACCAGCGTTTGACTTTGTTGTTTGCATCCTTCGGCTTCAAGCACGGCATACCGCTGGACGCGGATTTCGTCTTCGATGTCCGATGCTTGCCCAATCCGCATTATGATCCCGTGTTGCGTCCACAGACCGGCCGCGATCCGGCTGTGATGGAATTTCTGGCGCAAATTCCGGAAGTGATGGAGATGATGGCCGACATACGTCATTACGTCAGTAAATGGCTGCCATGTTTCGTGCGCGATAACCGGGCGTATCTAACGGTGGCGATCGGCTGTACGGGCGGCCAGCATCGATCCGTCTACATCTGCGAACAATTGGCGCAGTATTTCTCGGCACGCGAGCAAACGCTGGTGCGCCATCGGGAATTGATGTGAATATCGTCCGGCTGGCGCCGACGCTGTTACGGCGCGGCGATTTGGGTGTCTTGTTTGCCGGAATCCTGGCGATTGCCATGCTGGGTATCCATTACTGGACCGGGCCGGTCGGAGACCGCGTAGTGATTAAACGTGCCGGAACCGTATTTTTGAATGCTTCGCTCGACCGCGCTTTTAATGTCAGCGTGCCCGGACCGCTAGGCATCACACGAATAGAAGTAGCGCAGAAAAAGGCGAGGGTGCTCAGCGATCCCGGACCGCGGCAATTATGCGTGCGCCAGGGCTGGATCAGCCGCGTCGGCGAGGTGGCGATATGTTTGCCCAATCAGGTAAGTATGGAAATTGTGGGACGGGTGCGGCCATATGACAGTCTTGACTATTAATTCCACCGCTGAAGATCACAAACTCGCTTATCTGGCAGCTCTCGCCATTTCATTGATGTGGGTAGAGGCTGCCATACCTTCGCCGCTGCCGGGAGTCAAGCCCGGCCTGGCCAATATCGTCACTTTGCTGGTCCTCAGGCAATACGGTTTGCGTACGGCATTCTGGGTGGCCGGTTTACGCGTTGTCGCGGGCAGCATCTTGCTGGGCAGCTTTTTGACCCCCGGTTTCGTAATGAGCCTGGGCGGAGCGATGGCCAGCCTCGCGGTGCTATCGCTGGCGCAATATTTGCCGCAGCGTTATTTTGGCGCGGTCAGCTTGAGCGTGCTGGCGGCGTTTGCGCACATCGCCGCGCAACTGGCGATCGTTTCGGCATGGCTGATGCCCGATGTGAACGTATTTTATTTGAGTCCGGTATTTGCTGCTGCGGCATGGGTATTCGGTTTGAGTAATGGTCTGATCGCCGCTCAGCTGTTACAGAGGAGCAGTCATGAATCCGCCGCGTAGCGTGACCTTGGCCTTGACCGGAGCGTCCGGCATGCCTTACGGTATCCGTTTGCTGGAAAACCTGCTGGCAGCCAATGTGGCGGTGTATCTGCTGGTTTCCAGTGCGGCGAGGATAGTCGCCAGACAGGAAATGGATTTGAGCTTACCGGCTCGCGCGCAGGAATTGCAGTCATATCTGATGCAGCGCTATTCGACGGCCCCCGGTCAATTGCAGGTTTTCGGGCGCGAAGACTGGTTTGCGCCGGTTGCTTCCGGTTCCAATCCAGCCGATGCCATGGTGGTTTGCCCTTGCAGCATGGGCAGTCTTGCGGCGATCGCACAGGGTTTGTCGGATAATCTGATCGAGCGTGCGGCCGATGTGTGTCTGAAGGAGCAGCGCAAATTGATACTGGTGCCGCGCGAGACCCCTTATTCGGCATTGCATCTGGAAAATATGCTGAAGCTGGCGCGTATCGGCGCGGTCATCCTGCCGCCGAATCCAGCGTTTTATCATCACCCGAAAAGCACGGATGACATGATCGATTTTGTCGTAGCGCGCATTCTCGATCAATTATTCATTCCCCATCATCTCATGACCCGATGGGGCGCGCAATGAGGTGGTTGAAACAGGCGTTGCCACTGTTATTCGACCGCTTGTCTCGCAGCGAACTACATTGCAGGATACCGATATTTCCGCTTGATACGGTGTTATTTCCGGATGGTTTGTTGCCGTTAAGAATATTCGAAATGCGCTACATTGATATGATCAAGGCGTGCATGAAAGACGGCTCGCCATTTGGAGTATGCCTCATACAAGCGGACGCGGAAGCCGGAATGCCGGCAGCGCCGTGCCGGGTCGGTACGCTGGCAATCATAGCGGATTGGAATATGACACAATTGGGTATACTGAATATAACCGCGAAGGGGACTCGACGATTTTTGATAGAAAGCATTGATACCAGGGAAGACGGCTTGCTGGTGGCGGACGTGACGATGATAGCTGCCGAATCTTCCTATACCGTGAGCGAGAAATATGCCCTTTGTACTACCGTATTCGATACCATTTTGCATCAAGTCGGCGAAGACCGGTTTTCCCGGCCTATGCATCCGGAACTGATGCCTTGGCTTGGTTATCGGCTGGCGGAAAGCTTGCCGATCAAAGTTGCTGCAAAACAGGATTTGCTCGAAATGAACGACAGCGAAATGAGATTAAGAATATTGTTGGCTTTTTTACGCAGACAAGGTGTGCACGGATAATCGGCAACTATTCCCCGAAATGCGAAATTATCGGATACATACAGCCGCTGCCGGGGAGCGCAAGCTCGCCAGATAGCCGGTGCTCCGTTATCATCCCGCTTTGCATTGCTGTTTTTTGGTTGTCGGGTAATAATACCAAGTTAGTGATAATCGTTGATATAATTTAAGGCCAGGTGAATTGGATTTCTCTTCTTTTTTTTCGCGTAAGGATAAGAAACCCTCCGCTCATGTGTCGGCGACTCCTGCTGTAAAACCCAAAAGCAAAGAACAGGTGATCGCGGAAATAGACGAAAAGCCCATTACCGAGCAGCAGTTCGAGTCGGGTATTGCCCAGGGTAATATCGTCGTCACCGAAATCGAATCGAATTTTGCCCCCGGAGTAGAAGATGCCGCGATGCTCTACGCCAATGGCCGTATCGAAGAAGCGATCAGCCTGTTAAAGCTGTTCATCGTTCAGTCGCCGCAGGAAGATAGTGTGTGGTGGATGTTATTCGATTTATACTGGGTAGTTCGCAGGCAACAGGAATTCGAGCAACTGGCTATGGAATATGCGGTAAAACGCGAAAAATCGCCACCTGTCTGGCTAGGCGGACATGCAAGCATCACCGAAGAAATTCCGGTTCGCGCCAATAAAAAAACCACTGCCGAAGGTCAGTTGTTCAGCCTGAAAGGGCGGTTGGATCCGCACATGGCCGACCGCATTCATCTGCTGGAAACCGCAGCCACTGGCAGTGTCGTGCAATTGGATCTGTCGGGCATTACCGAAGTCAGCCCTGAAGGATGTACGCTTTTGCAAACCGCCTTGGCGAAATTGCAGAAACAGCAGTCAAAACTTCAAATTGCCAGTGGTGCCCTGGTCGGATTGCTGCAGCAATATATCGGTCGGACTGAAGGAAATACGCCCGAACAATGGTTGCTATTATTGCAGCTATATCAACTGCAGGGCAGGCAAGTCGAGTTTGAAGATCTGGCCGTGGCGTTTGCGGTACATTTCGAGTTGTCGCCGCCGTCGTGGGAGGCGCCGACCCAGATCGCTCAGATTGTGGCGGTCGAGCCGGAAGAAGAAAAAACTTCTGACCCGGAAAGCAGCTGTTTTAAAATCCGTGGCACCATCAATAATTCGTGTGCAATGGTTTTCAACGAGTTAAAGTCATTTTCTGAAGCGCACAAGGAAATAGTAATCGATCTGTTCGAGGTTGATCGCATCGAATTCGCCAGCGTGGGTTTATTAATGGACGCACTGATGGCATTGATTCCCAGTGGGAAAAAAGTCGCCATTATCGGCAGCAATATGATGGTATACGTATTGCTCGTAGTAATGGGCATAGATCAAATGGCGCAGATCGCGCCACGCCGGCTGAACTGAAGGTTTGAGAGCCCGAGGTTACCGTTCGGCTCCGTTTCCGGATTTCGATCAGATAGCGGGATCGGGTGCCATCCTTATGCATAATTATTTGAGCGGATCACGAGTTTGCCTTGGGTCCGTTGACATTCAATGACAGGAATCAGTATGGAGCAATATCGAGGTACAACTATACTTTCAGTAAGGCGCGGCAAGCAGGTAGCGCTGGGAGGAGACGGTCAGGTCACGCTCGGCAATGTCGTGATCAAAAGTACTGCGCGCAAGATCCGTCGTATTTATCAGGACCAGATATTGGCCGGCTTTGCCGGCGGTACGGCCGACGCGTTCACCCTGTTCGAGCGCTTCGAGGAGAAGCTGGAAAAACATCAGGGAAATTTGCTGCGATCGGCGGTCGAATTGGCCAAGGATTGGCGCACTGACCGAATGTTGCGACGTCTTGAAGCGATGCTGGCGGTAGCCGATCGCGAACATTCGCTGGTCATAACCGGTAACGGCGATGTGCTCGAACCCGAATTCGGTATCGTAGCCATAGGCAGCGGCGGCGCGTATGCCCAATCCGCAGCGAAGGCCTTGCTGGACAATACCGAACTGTCGCCGGAGGAAATCGTCGCCAAATCGTTGGCGATTGCCGGAGATATCTGCATTTATACCAATCAAAATCATTTAATCGAAGTTTTGGGGCCTCAGGAATGACTTTGGAAAATAATATGGCGTCTTTGACTCCGCAGGAAATCGTCCAGGAACTGGACAAGCACATTATCGGGCAAAATGCCGCCAAACGCGCCGTCGCTATCGCCTTGCGCAACCGCTGGCGTCGCAGCCGGGTCGCAATACCGTTACGGCACGAAATAACGCCCAAAAACATACTCATGATCGGTCCGACCGGCGTGGGCAAGACGGAAATTGCGCGCAGGCTGGCAAAACTGGCCAATGCGCCGTTTATCAAAGTCGAGGCGACCAAATTTACCGAAGTCGGTTACGTCGGGCGGGATGTGGATTCGATCATACGCGATCTGATGGAAATCTCGATCAAGGAATTACGCGAGCACGATATGATCAAGGTCAAGCATCAGGCCGAAGAGGCGGCGGAAGAGCGCATGCTGGACGTATTGCTGCCGCCGGCACGCGATGTATCGTCGGCGCTCGATATCGAATCCGGAGTTAAAGCCGACGACAGCACTACGCGGCAGAAATTTCGCAAAATGTTGCGCGAAGGCCGGATCGACGACAAGATGATCGAAATCGAAGTGGCGGGCGTGCACGGTGGAGCGCAGATCTTTGCGCCGCAGGGCATGGAAGATTTTACCAGCCAGATTCAGGATATGTTTCAGAACATGGCCAGCCGTTCGCGTAAAACCCGTAAGCTTACTGTTGCCGAAGCCAGAAAACTGCTGGCGGAAGAAGAAGCGGCATTGCTTGTAAACGAAGAGGATATCAAGTTGCGCGCATTGCTCAACGTCGAGCAGAACGGTATCGTGTTTCTCGATGAAATCGATAAAATCACCAGCCGTAACCAGACCGGCAGCGGCGAAGTATCGAGACAGGGCGTACAACGGGATTTGCTGCCGCTGGTCGAGGGTACGACCGTGACCACCAAATACGGCATGGTCAAAACCGATCATATCCTGTTCATCGCCAGCGGCGCATTCCATCTCGCCAAGCCATCGGACCTGATTCCCGAATTGCAAGGCCGCTTCCCCATCCGGGTTGAACTGACTTCCTTGTCGGTGGCTGATTTCGAAGGCATTCTCACTGGCACCGATGCGTGTTTAACGCGGCAGTACCAGGCGTTGCTGGCTACCGAAGGCGTGAAGCTGGATTTTGCCGCAGACGGCATCCATCGCCTGGCTGAAATCGCTTTTCAGGTGAACGAACGGACCGAAAACATCGGCGCACGCCGCCTGCATACGGTGATGGAACGTTTGCTTGATGACGTGTCCTTTAACGCATCGCGGCAAAACGAGCAGGATGTGCATATCGACGCCGCATTTGTCGATATGCGGCTGGCGACGCTGGCGGTGAGCGAGGATCTGGCGCGGTATGTTTTGTGAGCGGGGGAGTCGGGAGCTAGTTCGTTGACTGTCCAGCCTTGCTGCGTTGGTACGCAGATGGCGGGGTACCGTGCTCTTTGATTATCGTGTTGGCTTAACCCCGCCCTTACGTTTTATACCAAAGCCGACACGAAAAATATCGGGCATATTAATACGATTATCTTCCGTGCGATAAAGAACGGCAAGTTCCACTAAATCATCAATTAATGCCTGAATATCGCCCTTGCGATTAGCGGTCAAGTAAAATTCTATAAAACGCAAATATTAGTAAATTGCTAAAATTGTTTGATTTCATTATACATTCAAATACTCTGTTGCGGATGTAACTGATTAATTGCTTGATGTTATATTAAAGAGTTAATTTGGTTGGTTGCAAAATTTCTGTTAAATCTGCGGTGCGGTTGAACTCATGAGCGGGCGCATTGCAGTCAGCATGCTGGCGAATAATTTAGGCTGCGATTTTTCCTGTTCGGCGAGCAGGCGTTTGATGTTTTGACGCTGCATGGGCATGGCGAAACACGCCGGACAGTTTTCCTGTACTATGGGTAAGTTCGCGTGTCTGGCGAAGTCGGCGGTTTGCCGTTCGCGCGCGTAAACCAGAGGACGGATAACACGCACGTCGCCGGCATCGTTGGTGTAGTGCGCCTGCATGGTGCGCAGTTTGCCGCCAAAAAACAGCGACATCATGAACGTTTCTGCCAGGTCGTCGAGATGCTGCGCCAGTGCCAGCACGTTATAGCGGTTTTCCCGCGCAACCCGATACAGGATACCGCGCCGCATGCGTGAGCAATAGGCGCAGAACGAATCGCCGTCCATTTTCGTTCGGGCGGATTCGAGTATCGGCTGGCTTTCGTAAAAGTACGGAACATTCAGCGCGGCGAGGTACGGTTTCAGGACGCCGGGATCGTAATCCGGCGATTGGGGATCGACGGTACAGCCAGCCAGTTCAAATTTTACTGGCGCTCGTTTTTGCAAATCCAGCAGGATATGCAGGAGCGAGAGTGAGTCCTTGCCTCCCGAAATTCCCAATAAAATGCGGTCGCCATCGCGTATCATGTCGAAGTCCGCTATCGCGCGTCCGCTTGCCGAGAGCAGGGAACGCGGCGGCTTTACGGTCAGTCCCTGGTCAGCGTTCATGCTTGAAACTGCATACGGTGCAATTGGGCATAGATGCCCTTATGCGCGAGCAGTTCGGCGTGGTTGCCGATTTCGACGATGCGGCCTTGCTGCAGGACGGCGATGCGATCGGCATTTTCTATGGTCGAAAGCCGGTGGGCGATGACCAGCGTGGTGCGGCCCCGCATCAGGGTTTCCAGCGCGGCCTGTACGTGTCGTTCGGATTCGCTGTCAAGCGCCGAAGTCGCTTCGTCGAGAATCAATACCGGCGCATTTTTGAGCAAGGCACGGGCAATCGCGATGCGCTGGCGCTGTCCGCCGGACAGCTTGACGCCGTTTTCGCCCACACGGGTTTGCAGTCCTTGCGGCTGCTCGCGGATAAATTCCATCGCGTGCGCCGCTTCCGCCGCCTGGATAATCTCGTTTTCAGACGCGCCGCTTTGCTGGCCGTAGGCGATATTGGCGGCAATGGTATCGTTAAACAAAATCACATCCTGCGATACCAGCGCGATATTGGCGCGCAGCGATTCCAGCGTTATATCGACAATATCATGCCCGTCGAGCAGAATTTGCCCGGAGTATTCGGTGTAAAAGCGCGGCAGTAAATTGACCAGGCTGGTTTTTCCGCTGCCGGATGCGCCGACCAGCGCTAGCGTTTCGCCGGGTTGGATATCGAGGTCGATGTGCTTCAATGCGGGAACGGGTTTTTCCGGATAATGCAGGGTTACGTCGCAATAGCGGATAGCGCCGTGCGCCCGCTGTAAACGAATAACGCCGCGATCGGCTTCGGTTTCGCCGTCGATGACGTCGAACACCACCTCGGCGGCTGCCAGACCGCGTTGCAAGGGTTCGTTGATGCCGGTCAGGCGTTTGACCGGGCCGAATATCATCAACATCGCAATCATGTACGAGACGAAGCCGCCGACGGTCAGTTCGCCATGCAATGCCTGTTGCGTGGCGATATACACGACGAGTGCGACACCGCACGCCGCTACCAGTTGGACGACCGGACCGTTGGCGGCCGCCGCGGTGACGCCTTTCATGAAATAACGCCGCGCGTCGTTGACGGCGCTGCCGAAACGTTGCAGTTCGTAACGCTGTCCGCCGAATACTTTAACGACTTTATGCGCGCCGACGGATTCTTCCACCACGTGCGCGATATCGCCCAGATTCTGCTGCGCCTGGCGATTGATCAGGCGCAGGCGATGGCTGACCTTGCGGATGATCAGCACGGCGATGGGCGCGATGGCGATGATGACCAGCGTCAGTTTCCAGTTCAGCCACAATAGCCACGCCAGCAGCCCGACGATGGTCAAGGTATCGCGCACCAGCAGCGTCACCGCGCTGGTAGCGGATTGCGTCACCTGGGTGACGTTGAAGACGATGTGAGCGATCAGCGTTCCGGTCGAGCTGTTGTCGTAATAGCGGGTTGGCATGGCGATGAGCTTGTCGAACATCGCCGAGCGCAGATCCATCACCAGCCGGCTGCCTATCCAGTTCATGCCGTAAGTGCTGGCGAAATCCGCCATGCCGCGAACGAAAAACAGCGCTATCATCAATAATGGAATGATGCGGATAAAAACCGGGTCTTTATGGACGAAACTGCCGTCGAGCAGCGGCTTGAAAATAGCGGGCACGGCCGGTTCGGCGGCGGCCGTAACCGCCATCGCCAGCAGCGAGCCGGTAAACGTACGCCAATAGGGCCGCACGTGGTGCAACAGACGAAAATACAGCGCCATGCCCGCGTGTCGGACCGGAACAGATTCATCGGCGCCGACTTGGATATCGCTGTCGGCGGTGTCCCGAGGTCCGATTCGGGTGGTTGCGGTCACGCGCCGAATACCTGTTCGCTCAGGCCCCATTTGGCGGCCAGGGTTTCCGCGGCGTTCTGAATTTCTTCGCTGCGCGCCGGATGATTGTAAAAACTGCCGGCAAAACGCGCCAGAGCATCGTCGCGCCCGAATTGTTGGGCGATGCTGTGGATGATTTCCCCGGCTTCGGCACCGACTACTTCCGCTCCGAGCAAGTCGCCGTTGTCCATATCGGCGATCAGCCGTACGAAACCCGCGGTATCGTCCTGCCCCAATGCGCGCGGATTGCTGTCGAATGCGGCGAAACCGGTTGCCGCTTCGAGACCGGCATCTTCCGCATCGTCCTCATTGATGCCGATACGGCCCATTTCCACAGCCGAATAGACTAATTCCGGCACCGCCGCAGGAGTTTGCTTGCGCGAACCGGGTTGGAGGATATTGGCAACGGCGATCGCCGCATCGGCCAGCGCCTGATTTGCGGTCATGCGCGGATTTGCCACATCGCCTATGGCGTAAATGTGGTGTGCAGCGGTTTGCAGGTGAGCATTTACTTGCACGAAACCCGTTTCGTCAAGCGTTACTCCGGCTCGTTCGGGGTAGAGACCTGCGGTATGCGGCAAGCGGCCGGAACCCAGCAAAACCCAGTGCGCCTTTATGCTGGAACCATCGGCAAAACCGAGCTCCACACCGTCTTCCCGTACTTCGACACGGTTAGCGCGTTCATGCATGCTTATTCCAGCCTGTTTGAGCGCTGTATGCAACACCTTGAGCGCGGGAGATGAAAACCCGCTATTGGACAGCGGTTTGTTGCGGGCAAGCCACATTACTTCGCAGCCGAGCTGACCGAGTATGAATGCGAATTCACTGCCGATGACTCCGCTGCCGATGATGGCGACTTTTCTTCCGGCGGGGACCGGCTGATTGAATAAATCGTCTGTCGTTAATATTCGTCCCGGTACCAATTGATATTCCTGCGGTATGTATGGACTGGACCCGGTCGCAATGATGATATGTCCGGCGCTGAGGTGAGTACCGCCGATGTCGAGGGTGTGAGCATCGATAAATGAGGCTGTGCCTTGAAATGCGCTGATACCCAATCGTTTCATGTAATCGGTATAGCTGTCGCGCACCTTTTCCACTACTTCATGTTGATGCGTCCAGACCTGGTCCAGATTCGCATGCAATTGGCCGAGCACGCCTCGTTCTGCATAATGACGATTGTTTGCTATTAATCTGGCCGTGTGGTGCCAGTCCTTTTTGGGCACGCAGCCTCGATTCAGGCAACATCCGCCCCACGCTCCAGCTTCTGCGATGGCGACATTCAGACCGCGCAGGGAGGCAAGCACTGCAGCGCGATAGCCGCCCGGACCAGAGCCGATAACGATAAGATCAAACGATTGCATGACACTTCCTTATTTTCCAAAACATAGAGAAATCCTCCCTTGGACACTGGTATGAATGATGTCCCTGCACTCTTTCCTGCGGCATAAAGGTGGCTGTAAATCGTAATTGTACGGGAATTGACGCACAATATCAGGAGCCGCTGAACGGGCCATCGATATCTTGCCTGTTATCAAACGCTTGCTGAAGCGTACCGTCAGGGTTTCGCCGATAGTCGCTGCGCGAGAACAGGTCAAATAATCAGGTCTGCTGTTTTTCCCACTGCTGCCATAATCCCGCTGCCGTCAGCACGATGACCGGACCGATTATCAAGCCGATCAGGCCGAATACTTCTACCCCGCCTAAAATACTCAATAAGGCGATCATGAAAGGCGTGTGGGTTTTGGCGCCGGTTAAACGCGGTTTGATAAAAAAATCGGCGCTCAGGGTGATCATATGACTTAGAACCAGCACGCTGATGGCGGCTATCCAGTGTTGGCCGGCCAGCATGACTGCCGAGGCGATGATGATTACGATACTCGATCCCATCGGTACCGAGGATAATATGGCGACGGCTATCGTCCATACCGGCCATGAAGGCACATGCGCAAACGCCATGATGACCCCAACCAGAATGCCGTCGAACAAGGCCCCCCCCAATACGCCCAACACAACGGAGCGTATGGCTTGCGCCGCAATCGCCAGCAAGGATAGCGTGAATTTCTCGTCGCCGCTGGACCAGAGGATGATACGCTCGACCGCTTCGCCCAAGGTGAGATGATGGCGGGAAACGGCGTCGGCCACCAATAAAGCGATGCCGATATGCGCCAGAAGTATCCATATCTGATGCGCGTAGGCTTTCAGCACACTGGCGTTATTGGAGGCAAAACCAGCCAGTTTTTCCGATGTCAGAGGCGCCGATAACGCCGTTGCCGCATGTGCGGTCAGCCATGAACCTATTATGGGTATTCCGGATATCATCGCCAGTATGGAACTCGATGTGGGAGGGTGCCTGAGCAGGTTTATCATTGCCGGAACTGCCGTTTCAACGATCATCCAGATCGGCAGCGCCAACAGTACGGTCCAGAACAAGGTATGTATCCAAGCCGCTACCCGTGGGGAAAATCCGCGTCGTTCCAGGTTTATCTGGTACGGCATGCCGGCAATGGACATGCAAACTCCCGCAATTATCGGGACGGCAAACGGAGACAATACATAAGTAGCTAATAAACCTATTATGATTATCAAGGATTTTTTGGAGGTCATGAGAGCCTGCGCGAATTATGACGCGAATAACGCAAATGGAAACGGAACGGCATGTTTAAAAATTCAGCGATCCTTTAAATCGGATTTGTTTAGGGATTCCTTTTTATCGACCCTGGTCGAGGAAGCTTTCGATTGCCGATAAACGATAAAGAGGGCAATGACTATCGAAGCGAGGGCGATTACTATCAAGCCGTATGCAATATCTCCCATGATATTCATTGATGATATTCCTCGATAACGCTGCCTGGCGCAATGAAGGCAATATAACACGTTAAGATAGTATGCGGGTATCGCAGCGTTTTCGGCTGATTGCCGGTGAAAAATAATCATCGACCGCGAGGCAATAAAAAACCCCGTCATACAGACGGGGTTCCGGTATTGCCGGGTCTACGCAAAGGCGTATCGCTTGATTACATCATGCCGCCCATACCGCCCATACCGCCCATATCACCCATGCCTGCACCGCCGCCGGAGGATTTTTCTTCCGGCAATTCGGCTACCATGGCATCGGTAGTCAGCATCAGACTGGCAACCGATGCTGCATTTTGCAAGGCGGTGCGAGTCACCTTGGTGGGATCGAGTACGCCCATTTCAACCATGTCGCCATACTCGCTGGTCGCTGCGTTATAACCGTAATTGCCTTTGCCTTCCAGTACCTTGTTGACGACTACGGATGCTTCGTCACCGCAGTTGATGACTATCTGGCGCAAGGGTTCTTCGATCGCGCGCAAGACGATCTTGATGCCGGCATCCTGGTCCGGGTTGCTGCCCGTCAGATTGCCGACGCCCGCTTTGGCGCGCAACAAGGCCACGCCGCCGCCCGGAACGATACCTTCTTCGACTGCGGCGCGGGTAGCGTGCAAGGCATCTTCAACGCGGGCTTTTTTCTCTTTCATTTCGACTTCGGTTGCAGCGCCGACCTTGATGACTGCAACGCCGCCAGCCAGTTTGGCTTTGCGCTCCTGCAGTTTTTCCTTGTCGTAGTCGCTGGTCGCTTCTTCGACCTGGCGGTTGATCTGGGAGATACGGCCCTTGATGTTGCTTTCATCGCCGGCGCCATCGATGATGATGGTATTGTCTTTGCCTACTTCGACACGTTTGGCCGAACCTAATTCGGTCAGCGTGACCTTGTCCAGCGTCAGGCCAACTTCTTCGGCGATGACCGTACCGCCGGTCAGGATGGCGATGTCTTCCAGCATGGCCTTGCGGCGGTCGCCGAAACCGGGAGCCTTGACTGCGCAGGTCTTGAGAATGCCGCGGATATTGTTGACCACCAGCGTGGCCAAGGCTTCGCCGTCAACGTCTTCAGCGATGATGAGCAACGGCCGGCCGGCTTTGGCTACTTGTTCCAGAGCAGGCAGCAAATCGCGGATATTGGAAATTTTCTTGTCGTGCAGCAATACGAACGGATTATCGAGCGCTGCAATCTGCTTGTCGTTGTTGTTGATGAAATAAGGCGACAGGTAACCGCGGTCGAACTGCATGCCTTCCACCACATCAAGTTCGCTTTGCAGGCTGGTGCCGTCTTCAACCGTGATAACGCCTTCCTTGCCGACCTTGTTCATGGCTTCGGCGATGATGTCGCCGATCGAGCTTTCGGAGTTGGCGGAAATCGATCCGACCTGGGCTATTTCCTTGTTGGTGGTGCAGGGTTTGGAAATTTTCTGCAATTCGCCGGTGATGGCGATTACGGCCTTATCCATTCCGCGTTTGAGATCCATGGGGTTCATGCCGGCGGCTACGAATTTCATGCCTTCTTTCAGCATGGCCTGAGCCAGTACGGTAGCTGTGGTGGTACCGTCGCCGGCCACATCGGAAGTCTTGGAAGACACTTCCTTGACCATTTGCGCGCCCATGTTTTCGAATTTGTCTTTCAGCTCGATTTCCTTGGCGACCGATACGCCGTCCTTGGTGATGGTCGGAGCGCCGAAAGAGCGATCCAGAACTACATTGCGGCCTTTGGGGCCCAAGGTAACCTTAACTGCATCGGCAAGGATATTGACGCCTATCATCATTTTTTGACGGGCTACATCTCCGAATTTAACGTCTTTTGCTGGCATAACTCACTCCTGGTAGGATAATTCAATAGTCTGGTTCAAGGTTTCATTCTTGAATTTTAAAAAGTGGGCGGTCAAACGAGAATACCCATGATGTCTTCTTCGCGCATGACCAATACGTCTTCGCCTTCGACCTTGACAGTCTGGCCGGCATATTTGCCGAACAATACACGGTCGCCGACTTTTACATCCAGTGGACGCGCTTTACCATCGTCACCGATCTTGCCGTTACCGACAGCCAGCACTTCGCCCTGATCGGGTTTTTCGGTAGCGCTATCGGGAATTACTATGCCGGAAGCGGTTTTGCGTTCTTCTTCCATGCGTTTAACGATGATACGGTCGTGCAGAGGACGAATTTTCATTACTGTTTCTCCTAAAAGTTTACGAATAAATGCGCAATAGCGTTTGCGCAGTGCCAAAAAAAGCCTTCAAGCCGGATGAATTCTAGCACTCTCCGCTTGCGAGTGCTAATAATGGGGATGACCTTGCTCTTTTTCAAGAGGGCACATAAAAAAAAGCGGCCTCGCGGGCCGCTTTTGGCAGTCGATTTGATGTCAGGTTTCGTTTCTGTCGTCAGTCGTGTTGCCGTTGAGTTTTTTCAGGATCGCCCCGGCATTAAAATGCAATGACAGCATAGATATTGAACTGATTGCCGATGCCGTTAACCACGCTTTCGGCGGCACTTTGAGCGGCTGCGTTACCAACGGCAGATGGATTGGGTATGTCGACCCTGCGGATAAAATAATCGGCAACCACGCGTGTCAGCGGCGTGATGTGATATTCGACGCCGGCGCCGACATCCTTGAATATTCTTTCCTGTGCAGCCAGGTTAGGCAGGCGGTCATAATAGTCGTAACGCAAGGTCATTTCGATATTGTTGCTGACGAAATACCCTGCGGACGCGTCATAACCATACGCCTGATTGTTGCTGCCCGGATAGAATGTGGTTTCGGTTTGTGCCGGCAATCCTACATTAAAGGCGGCTGGAGCGGCGATATCGCCCGTCCCGTTGATGAATTCGGCCTTGAAGCTGTTCGCGCCAGTGGTCATGTAGCCGTTACGATAGGTCATGCCGAAACCGTCACGTATCATGGTATTGGAAGTGCCATTGAGTTCGGGATGGGATTGCTGATACCAGATGAAACCGGTTATGTCGTTACGGAAAAAACGGCCCTTGCCGTTGTCAAGCAGATACGACATTTGTAACCGGCCTGCGCCGATAGGTCCGTTCGACGTGCCCGATTCGAACTGCCTGCCGTTATCGCCGAGCATGAGGCCATACGCCAGCTCAACATGCGGTTGGATCATGAACCAGTCTTCCGCCTGGATACCGGGGTAACGAAAGCCGTTATTGCCGGAAATGTCGGAGGCCGGTACGGAATATCCGCCGGTTTTGCCTATCTGGGCGTAATTCATGTTTTTGCTGTAAAAGACAGGCTGCATCAATTGCGCGATGACGGGAGGAAAGTTTTCGAGATAGTTAAAGGACATGAAACCTTCCATTGCGCCTTCGGGTCCGGGCGCACGAATTATGCCCACATCCACGCGCACACCGGGGATGTAATGACTGAACAGCATGTTGGCGTCGATGATGCGCGGCGCGTAATTGCCGAAGGAATAGGTATAGCCGTTTTGGCCGGCTTCCGTACCTACATAATACGAAATGTCGGGATTGATGCTGCCTCGTATGAACAGCCTGGCGCGTTGCATCATCAGGTCGGTCGTATTGTTGAACAGCGGCGCAGTATAGTCAGCCTTCGGTATCTGTCCGTTAGAAGCGGGGGTATATTTGGTCTCGGTGTAATTGGGTTCGAGAAAGCCGATGAGCGTACCCTTGCCCCATTCGGGAAGTGCTTCGGTCTGTACCTGAAACCAGTTGGTAGCATAAGCCGGCCGGCAAAGGCTTACCCCCAGCAGCGCAAGCGTGAAGACTAGCGCGACGACGTGTTTATTCATTTGCACTCCCTGATGAAATTTATTTGAATAAAAAATACATTACTGTTATAGTAATATCTAATATGGTAATATGCTGCTAGCGCATTACCGGGGTCCGTTAGTGTCTAAATCATGAATTTTTTGATCAGTCTTTGGATTGAGAATTCCTCACGTCTAATAGTCTGACAGAAATGTCAGGTTCGGTCAATTGTTCGTCACAATTCAATAGGGTCGATAAAGCGGGATTATTGCTTTTAAAAATAAAAAAGCAGAATGCACCCAGGATCATTCGCCTGGATTGATGCACTCAAAAAAATAAAAATTTCTAAACCACATGTTTCTGATATTAAGACGGATTGACAGATGGAATTATTCCGTCGAACCGTCAATTCGCTAATGAAAAAATTGCCGGCAAGTGATTTTTGCTTGCCGTCTGTCGAAGCACAAAGCTCGAATGTACTCCGGTAACACCCGCGATCCGGGTAATGCGATTGAGCAATAATTCTTGATAGGCCTCCATATCTTTCACCACGACCTTAAGCTGGTAGTCGGCGGTTTGTCCGGCGATCAGCAGACATTCGATCACTTCCGGAATCTCGGCGATGACGGCTTCAAAGTGTTCGAAACGTTCCGGGATATGCGTATCCATTGAGATGTGAATCAAGGCCATTAACGACAAACCGAGTTTTTTTGCATCGAGACGGGCGTGATAACCCAATATGACTCCTGCGGTTTCCAATTCACGCACGCGTCGCAAACACGGCGAAGCCGACAGGCCGATACGGTCCGCCAGATCCTGATTGCTGATACGGCCTTCACGCTGGAGCAGCGCCAGGATTTCGCGGTCGAAACGATCCAGAGTCATAAGTCATCCTTAACATTTCGGCAGAATAATTGAAATATTGCAAATTTATCGCAATATTATGCCAATTTATATTGTTTTGTCAATTAAAAAAGCTGGCATCTGCTGACGGATTTCGGGTATTATTTTTCATGGAAATGCCGTAATCAAGGAGCCTGTATTATGTTGTCCGATCCAACTGGTAAATATCATGCGTTTCAGCCCGTTCTTCTCGACGACAGGCAATGGCCGAACCGTACCATCGACCATCCTCCGTTATGGATGAGTACCGATCTGCGTGACGGTAATCAGGCTCTGTTCGAGCCGATGAACGCTGAGCGAAAAATGCGTATGTTCAAGACGCTATGTAAAATCGGGTTCAAGGAAATCGAGGTCGCTTTTCCTTCTGCGTCACAAACCGATTTCGATTTTGTCCGTCAACTGATAGAGAACGATCTGATACCTGAAGACGTGACCATAGAAGTTTTGACGCAAGCTCGCGACCACCTCGTCAAGCGTACCATGGAATCGTTAAGGGGGGCACGACGCGCAATAGTTCATGTCTACAATGCTACCTCCAGACCTTTTCGCGAAATCGTGTTCGGGCTTACCAAAACGCAAGTTATTGAAATGGCCACGAATTCGGTGCGTCAAATCCGTGAACTGGCGGCCGGGCAACCCGGAACCGAATGGGTGCTGGAATACAGCCCCGAAACATTCAGTGCGACGGAGCTCGATTTTTCCCTTGCGATCTGCGACGCCGTGGCGGCAACCTGGGGAGCGACTCCTGATAACAAGGTCATCATCAATTTGCCTACTACGGTGGAGGTTTCTACCCCCAATGTTTACGCAGACCAGATCGAGTGGATGCATCGTCATCTAGCCCGCCGCGACAGCATCGTGCTCAGCGTGCATCCGCATAACGACCGCGGAACGGCGGTCGCCGCCGCGGAATTGGCGATCATGGCCGGCGCCGATCGCGTAGAAGGATGCCTGTTCGGTAACGGCGAGCGCACCGGCAACGTCGATCTGGTGACCCTGGCGCTTAATTTATATTCGCAGGGAATTGCTCCGGGTCTGGATTTCTCGGATATCAACGATATTGCACGCATGGCGGAATTCTGCAATCGCTTGCCTGTGCACCCGCGTCATCCTTACGCAGGCGATCTGGTATTCACCGCATTTTCCGGGTCGCATCAGGATGCAATCAGAAAAGGCTTTGCCGCGCAACAAGCAGGCGCGCTGTGGAATGTCCCTTATCTTCCGATCGATCCTGCCGATGTCGGTCGCAGTTACGATTCGGTTATCCGCGTCAACAGCCAATCCGGCAAGGGCGGCATCGCCTATCTGCTGGAAACCGAATACGGCGTGGTGTTGCCCAGGCGTTTGCAGATCGAATTTTCCGCTACGGTACAGCGAGAGACCGATACCAGCGGCAGCGAAATGAGCGCAGGTGATATCTGGGAATTATTCTGCCGTGAATATCTGAATGAGCTTGGTAACCCCATTTCTTATGTCGAGCATCATTTATTCGAGCTGGAAGGCGCTCAGGGAATTCGCCTTGCAGTAATTCGGGACGGCACGCAGTATTTGCTGGCGGGAGAAGGTAACGGTCCGGTCGATGCCGCTGTCGCAGCCTTACGCGTATTAGGCATCGATCTGCAGGTGCGCAGTTACGAAGAGCGCTCGCTCGGTATCAGCATGGCTGGCGCTGATGCGGAAGCCTGCGCTTTTGTCGAACTGGTCTGGTCGGCAGGCGGCGGCGAAGGGTATGGCGTAGGAATGGATGCCAATATTGTTTCCGCGTCGATCAAGGCCCTGATCAGCGGGGCTAACCGGCTCATTGCCAACAATAGTGCAAATATCAGGGTACGGGTGGCATAAACGGATACAGCATGAGCCTTATGGCGGAACATTATGGCTAAACGTTACGAAGAATTATCCGAGACGCTGATCGAGTTCATCGCTGCGCAGAAACTCTATTTTGTGGGGACGGCGACCGCTGACAGTCGCGTCAATATCTCTCCCAAGGGGATGAATTCGCTGCGCGTCCTGGATAAAAATCGCGTTATCTGGCTGAACGCCACCGGCAGCGGCAATGAAACTTCCGCTCATGTGCGGATAAATCCGCGCATGACGGTTATGTTTTGCGCATTTGAGGGGCCGCCGCTCATATTGCGACTGTACGGCAGCGCAACAGTAATCCATATCAATCACCCCGAGTGGGATGAATTGTATAATCACTTCAAGCCATTGCCGGGCGCGCGACAGATTTTCGATCTGGCTATCGATCTGGTGCAAACCTCCTGCGGTTTCGGCGTCCCTTTTTACGAGTATGCGGGCGATCGTCCGCTCTTGAACGATTGGGCCGTGAGTAAGGGCGAAGAGGGTATAAGGCAATATTGGATCGACAGGAATCAGCAAAGCATTGATGGCTTGCCTACGCATATCATCGAAGGCAATATGAAACTTGAATGAAGGCCGATATGCGCCGTTTCAGATGAAAGCAGCTGGTAAATAATCCGAATAATCTAAAATGGGGGATCAAGAATGAAAATGAAAATTGTATTTTCGCTTATCGCATTGCTATTTCTTGCGGGCTGTGAAGACATGGGGGGATTCGACGATTGGGGGCATGGCTGGGGACATGGGGAAGGACATGGCTGGGGTCATGGCGACGACTGATTCACCGACATGTTTCATGCATCGACGCCGCAGCAGGCTAGTTCGATGAAAGCGGATATACGGAAAACCGCAGCCGCCGACGCCGGCGAAGTTGCCGGTCTGGTCGGCGAGCTATTGAACGAAATCATGGCCAGCATTAACGCGAAGAGCTTTAATTTCGATCTGGCAGCAACTACGGCGCGGCTGAGGGATTTTCTGGAGCGCGGAAAATATACCGTTTTCCTGGCGCGCGATGCCGCCGGTACGGCAATCGGTTTTGCGACCGTATATGAAAGTTATGCCTTATACGCTGAAGGTGAATTCGGCACTTTGGCGGAACTGTACGTTCGGCCTGAATTTCGTTCTCATGCCATCGGCTCCGGGTTGCTGACGGAAGTTCGGCAGTACGCGCTGTCGAAAAACTGGACGAGGCTCGAAGTCACGACACCGCCTTTGCCCCAATTCGATAAAACCCTGCAATTTTACGAACGCTGCGGTTTTACCGTTACCGGTGGGCGCAAGCTCAAGCTGATTTTGTGAGCCGACGACAACGGCAGGGTGACCGGCGGCAATCTGTCCGCTATCAAGTCGAGCTGTGTTAGAGAGGGAGAAAATGACTCTTTGCCGTCATCTGGAATTACTTGCCGCTTACAACGAATGGATGAATGCGAAAGTATATGAAGCGGCACTACGACTGCCGTTACAGGATGTCGAAGCCGACCGCGGCGCGTATTTCAAATCGATATGGGGTACGCTTAATCACATTGCTGTAGCAGATACATTATGGCTGCGCCGTTTTGCCGGCCATCCTGCGCAATATGCTGCGCTTGATCCGGTGCGACAATTCCCCGTTCCCGTAACGCTGGATCAAATACTGTTCGCCGAGTTTGCCGCGCTTTTTGCGTATAGAAAACGACTTGATGGCATTATGAAAGACTGGGCGGCAAAGGTGACCGAAGAGGATCTGCAGCATGTGTTGGCGTATTCGACCACGAAGGGGGTGTCTATGCGCAAACGCTTCTCCGACCTGCTGCTGCATTTTTTTAATCATCAGACGCATCATCGCGGGCAGGCTACCGTTTTATTGTTGCAGGCAGGCGAGGACGTAGGCGTCACCGACTTGCTGGGACTGGTGCCGCTTGAAGCATAATCGGACGCGCTAGACAAGGCTGTCGATGGCGATAGCGAGTTCGATATCCTTGTACGTAATGCCGTCTGCATCGTGAGTTATCAGATCGATCGTCACCATGCGGTAGACATTTCGCCATTCCGGATGATGATCCATACGTTCGGCAACCAGCGCAATCCGCGTCATGAAACCGAATGCGTCGACAAAATTGCCAAAAGAAAACTGACGATGCAGTTTCCCATTTTTTATAGTCCAGTCGGGAACCGATACAAGGGCATGTTCGAGTTCGTGTAGGGTCATTTTCATCGTCATAAGGCATGGTCCGTAAGGTGGCAGGTGGCATTAACTGAAGCTTGTTCGAACGCCGAATCGGGTTCGGTATTCGTAAAGGGCAGGGTGTTTCCGGTAAATATTACCCGCTAAAGGCGCCGTTAGCGATGCGTGCGGAATTTTCTATGTTCTCCTGACGCGCTAAAATCAAAAAAAACGGAGTAAAATATCTGCATCAATGTCCGGTCGGTACCGGTATGGTCAACGACTACATGGTGAATAACAGAGGATTCGAGCAATGACTTATGTAGTAACAGAAACGTGTATACAGTGTAAATATACCGATTGCGTAGACGTCTGCCCTGTGGACTGTTTTCGTGAGGGCGCCAATTTCCTCGTTATCGACCCCGAAGAATGCATAGATTGTACCTTATGCGTGGCAGAATGCCCGGTTGAGGCGATTTATGCCGAAGACGATGTGCCCGAAAACCAGGCGCATTTCATCGCTTTGAACGCCGAACTGGCCAAGAAATGGAAACCGATCATCGCCAGCAAGGATCCTCTGCCGGAGGCGGAAGAGTGGAACGGAAAGCCGGATAAATTCCCCTATTTAAAACGCTGACGTGGCTGGTACCCGGCTCCATCGCGCGGCGCAGACGATATGGGAGCAATGCGGCGCCAGTCAGACAGTCCTTCATGATGTCACGATACTGGTGCCTAATTTCCATGCCGTCGCAGAGCTGAATCAGGCATTGCTCATAGCAAGCAATCAATCGGTACTGCTTGTGCCAAAGACAGTAACTTTTCCGGTCTGGGCAACCGGTATGCCCACCGGCCACCGGGTAATGCCGCAAAGTCGCAGAACTGTACTATTGTATCATACGATAAAACAGCGCGGCTGGTTTGATCCTGCCCTGTTATGGGCAATGTGTGACGAAATCGGCCATTTATTCGACGAATTGACGCATCAAGCTGTAATATTACCGTCCGATAAAGAGGAATTTGCCGAGCAACTGCTGGCCTACTATCAAACACAATCTCATACCGCAGTCGAATTCGAAGCCAGAGTCGTGCATGAGTTATGGTTTGCCTTAAGCACTAACGATCTGGCGCAGGACGAATTGAGCCCGTCCGCGCTGTACGCGTTGCAACTGGCGCAATTGGCGCAAACAGCAACGACACCCTTATTTGTGGTGAGCATGCCGAAGCTGACGCGTCTCGAGCGAAATTGTCTGGAACGATATGCCGAACGCCAACCCGTGACATATGTTGCAGCGAGCGAAGAAAATGATCGGTCCCGAATTCTGCATGCCGCCTGGCCGCAGGATTTGCAGAGGCCGCTGGCGATACGTGCGCGCGAGTGCGCAGAATATTTTCCGCATAGTCCTCTCTCGGATCGAATCGGTTTTTTTGGCGCCCGCAGTCTGGAAGAGGAAGCGACGATTGCCGATATTCAGGTCCGTACCTGGCTTGCGGAAGGTAAACAAAGCATCGCGTTGATCGTGCAAGACCGCATGAGTGCCCGCCGGCTGCGAGCGATGCTGGAACGCGCTCAAATTCTGGTGGCTGACGAAACAGGTTGGACGCTGGATACGACGCAGGCCAGTACGATCGTGATGCGCTGGCTGGAAGCTTTATCTGCCGATTTCCCGTATCAGGATGTAATCGATTTGGTAAAGTCCGGTTATGTGCTGTCGGATTGGGATGGTGAGCAACGTGAAGCAGCGGTTCGTCAAATCGAGCAGGTATTACGCAGTACCGGTCCGGTTCAGGGTTGCGCGAGCTTGCTTACGGCACTGCAATGTCGTGACGGCACGGACGAAGCGAAAGCGGCCGTGTCGCATCTGCAACGTTGCGCAACGCGGGTGCGCGAGCGTCTCTGCCCGCTGGACCGCTGGCTCGAGCAACTGGAATCCAGCCTGGCCGATCTCGGTGCATTGCCTTTGCTTGCAGCCGATACGGCAGGCGCGCAATTGCTGGCTTTAATATCCAGGCTCAGACAGGAACTGTCAGGCAGCGAATCACGCCTCGATCTGGCGGAATTCCATCGCTGGCTGGATCGAGAGCTGGAAAGCGGCGTCTTTATCGACAGCGCTATCGTAAGCCCTGTCGTGTTCACGCATCTTGCGGCAACGAGATTGAGGCATTTTGACGCCGCCATGATTCTGGGTGCCGATGCCGCGCATTTGCCTTCTCTGAGCGCTCATTCCGTTTTCTTCAATCAGGCCGTACGGTTTTCGTTGGGATTGGCGATTCATGCCGACGAAATCGCGCAGATACAGGACGATGTATTGCAACTTGTCAGCCATACCGATACGGTCAGTATGGTGTGGCGTACGAGCCGCGATGGCGAAATCAATGCCATCAGTCCGTGGATGGAACGCCTGGATAGCCTGCACCGGCTGGCATGGGGAACGAGCCTGATCGATGACGGTTGGCGCAGTCGGATTGCGCCTTTGCAAATCGCGTCGCACGATACGCTCGCTTTGCCTGCAGTCGACCGCATGCCTAGGGTAATATTGCCGTCGCAGTTGATACCGGATGAAATCAGTGTGACCGGCTACAATACCTTGATTGCTTGCCCCTATCAATATTATGCGCGGCATCTGCTGGGATTGGATGAGCCCGACGAAATCAGCGCAGAAATGGAGAAATCCGATTACGGGCAGACTGTGCATCAGATTTTGCATGGCTTTCACGCCACTCATCCCAAGCTGGGCGATGTCCCTGTCGATGTATTGATAGACGATCTTGCAGCGATCAGTCTGAAAACCTTCGCTCCCGGACTGGAGCAGGATTTTTACGTGCATGCCTGGCAGCAAAAATGGCTGGCTAAACTCCCGCTCTATATCGAATGGCAAATTGAACGCGAGCAAAATGGCTGGTTCTGGCATGACGGCGAATTGGCGCAACGCCGCGAATTTACGCTGGATCAGGCGCGAACGATAGCGCTTTATGGGCGACTGGACCGGATAGATAAAAAAAACGGAGTATATGCCGTACTCGATTACAAAACCGGTAATCAGCAGGGACTGAAGAATAAACTCAAACACATCGACGAGGATATGCAGCTACCTGCTTATGCATTGTTACTGCAAGCTTCTGTAGTGCAAGCCGCCTTCGTCAGTCTGGACGGCGACGGTATCGCTACGATAGGATTGGCCGACGACGTCATCGCTGACGCCACCGATCGGTGCGCCGAACGTCTGCTTGAACTGTTCGGACAAATGCACGGGAAAGTTCCGCTGCCGGCCAATGGGGTGGACGAAGTATGCCAGCATTGTTCCGTACGCGGATTATGCCGGCGCGACCATTGGGAAGTCGCCGACAACGAATAGCAACCGGTGGGCATACGTTCGCAGTCACATTATGAACCGGTTATTCCGGCCCGACATGCCGTTCGATTTCTTCCAGTGTGGTATGGCGAACGTCTTTACCCTTTACCATGTAAACGACGTATTCCGACATGTTTTTGGTATGGTCGCCCATACGTTCGATCGCCTTGGCGACAAACATGATATCGATGAAGGTTGAAATGGTGCGCGGATCTTCCATCATGTAAGTGATCAGATTGCGCAGGACGAGATGGTATTCCTCGTCGACCTCGATATCCTGGCGGGCAATGTGCGTGGCGTTGCTGACATCGAGGCGGGCAAAACCGTCGAGCGCCCGATGCAGCATATCCAGCACGATTTCGGTCATGAAGCCGATCTGGTTGAACTTGGCCTGTATGATGCGGCCCGTTTCATGGATTTCCCTGACCATGCGTGCTACCTTGGCAGCTTCGTCGCCGATGCGTTCAAGGTCGGTGATCGTTTTGACGGCGGTGATAACCATGCGCAAATCGGACGCCGTAGGTTGGCGGCGCGCGATGATTTGCGCGCAATCCTCGTCGATGCCGACTTCCAGTGCATTGACCAGATGATCCTTGTCGACGACTTCGTCGGCAAGCACGAAATCGGCGTTCATCAGCGCTTCGATGGCCTGGCTGATTTGCTGTTCCACCAGGCCGCCCATTTGCAATACACGCGCTCGCATGTTTTCTAGGTCGGTATCGAATTGTTTATAAGTATGTTCCTGGGGCATGGCGCTACTCCTCTTATCTTATCGAATTATAACGTTGTAATCCGGTTTTTTGATTACAGTTTTATTACTTAGCGCGCTGTAAAAGGAATTATGCTGTTTTTACCATCTATGTCGAGCGTAAGCAGCCATTTATGGCTGCCGCTCATGCATACCGGCAATATGACACTGGCTTGCCAAATTCCTGAATTCTTGCGTAGCAGACGGTAAGTGTTATTGCCCATATCCATATCGGCCATGGCGAAGCTGGCTGAAATCCGGTGTGCGTCAGGAGCGACGACCTGCAAAGTGAACGGATGCAGGGCAGTTGGCGCTTGAAGAAACGTCAGGTGGATGCTGCGTCCGTTTACGGTCAGTTGACAGGTATGTTGCGTATCCGGGCAATTGACCGAATCCGGCTGTTGTTCCCGATGATGCGAACGGCGGTATATGCCACCTATGATCAGCGCCAGTATCAGGATGAAGATCAGATTGTAACGGATGGGTTGTTTGCGCATCATTGCCAGGCCCCTCGAAGTAATGCGACGCCATGCGCGCCATGCCGCTGCGCCATGGGCAGGTCGTCAACGGTCAGGCCGCCCAGGGCGTATACCGGAATGCAGCGGTCGGCGCATAATTCGGCGAAACGTTTCCAGCCCAGCGGATTTGCGTCGGGGTGGCTGGCTGTGGGCAATACCGGCGAGAGCAATGCGTAATCGCAACCCAGGCGTTCTGCCCTATCGAGTTCTTCTGCGTTATGGCACGATGCCCCGACCAGCCGAAAATCCGGTCTTCGATGCAATTCGGTCAACTTTGCGGATGTCAATTGGATGCCGTCGGCGTCGATTTGTTTCGCAAGACGTTCATCGCCATTGATAATGACACGAGCACCAGCAGCCCGTGCGCGAACGTTAACGGTCAAGGCGAATTCTTCCGGATTTTCCAGGCCCTTTTCGCGCACCTGTATCAAGCCTAAGCCGTTTTTCAGGGCGCGGTCAAGTTTCTGGAGAAAAGCGGCAGGATCGTTTGCCGCCTGGGTAATCCCCATTATCGGCGGCAGGCGTAAAGCGCGCAGGATAGCTTGATTGGCAGGCAGAATGGGTGTTACGGTCACATTATCGGCCGTTTGCCATGCCAGCGTCTGACCTTCTCGCGGTTGGGGTTTGCCATGCCAGGCATAAACTCGAAAAAAATTGAGTATGACGCGGGCGTCGCTGTAATCATGGCGACATGTGATCCAGGGATGGGCGCTGGTCACACGTATGCCCAATTCTTCGTTAAGTTCGCGAACAACCGCCGTAAAGGGGGATTCGCCGTCTTCTATTTTTCCGCCCGGAAACTCCCAGTAACCCGGATGAGGTTTACCAGCCGGCCGGCTTGCAAGCAGAAAACGGCCGTCGCTGCGAATGATGACCGCAGCGGCAACTCGAATGGTGGAAATAGGCATAAGGGTTTCCTGAAAAAACGGATCGACAGGTTCTCTCATGAGGCGATCCGGTTGTGGCCGATTACCGTTATCGTCTTCAAACTGTATGCGTTGAAGGTTTTTTTCCATTAACGGTTCCGTCCGGCATAGTCGCGTGCAAATTGCCATGCGCTGCGTCCGGATCGTGTGCCACGCGTCAGAGCCCATTGCAGGGCTTCGTGGCGAATTTCGCCGGTAAGTTCGTCCTGGATGCCAAATCCGTTGAGCCAGATGGCAACGCTGGCAAGATAGGTTTCCTGATCGAAAGGATAGAACGACAGCCATAAACCGAAACGTTCCGACAAGGAGATTTTTTCTTCGATGGCTTCGTGCGGATGCACCTCCCCGTCCCGGTGCAGCGTCGCTTCGTTTTCGTGCATGTATTCCGGCAGCAGATGCCGGCGATTGGACGTTGCGTAGATCAATACATTATCGGGCGGGGCTGCAAGCGTACCGTCGAGCGCGACCTTTAGCGATTTATAGCCGGCGTCTTCGGCGGCAAATGACAGATCGTCGCAAAACAGGATAAATCGTTCCGGACGATGGGTCAACTGGATGGTGATGTCTGCCAGATCGGCCAGATAGTCCTTATCGACTTCGATCATACGCAGACCCTGACCCGAATAAGCCTGCAGCATGGCTTTTACCAGCGAGGACTTGCCGGTACCGCGTGCGCCGGTCAGCAATACATTGTTGGCGGGCTTGCCGGCGATAAATTGTTCGGTATTTTGTGTAATCGATTTCTTTTGCGCGTCTATGCCCGTCAATTGCGCCGCTGCAATCGTTTGCGGGACGGTAATCCCTTCCAGCCAACCCTGCAGCCCGCGGCGCCGCCAGCGAAAGGCGATATGCCGTTCCCAGTCGGGAATCGCCGGCGGCTCCGGCAACCATGCTTCGAGCTTGTTCAGCATCGCTTCGGCACGCCGCACGAGCAAGGAGAAATCAGCTGCGGTATTCGGCATTGATTTTCACATAATCGTAAGAAAAATCGCAGGTCCAGATGGTGGCATCAGCGGTTCCGCGTCCGAGCACGACCCGTACCGTAATCTCTTGCTGCTGCATGACGCGCTGACCATCGGCTTCCTGGTAGTTTGCCGCGCGCCCCCCGTTTTCGGCCACCAGTACGTCGTCCAGATATAACTGGAGGGTTTGCACATCGAGATCGGGTACTCCTGAGTAACCGATAGCGGCCAATATCCTTCCCAAATTGGGGTCAGAAGCGAAAAAAGCGGTTTTGACCAGCGGCGAATGCGCGATAGCATAAGCGATTTTGCGGCATTCGTCGCGGTCGGCTCCGCCTTCGACCTGAATGCGGATAAATTTGGTCGCACCTTCGCCGTCTCGAATGATGGCTTGGGCAAGCTCGCGCGCGACATCAACGACGGCTGCGGCCAGCAGTGAATATTCCTTGTTCTGCGTATCGATTTCGGCGTTGCCGGCAACGCCGGTGGCAATCAGCAAGAACGAATCGTTGGTCGATGTATCGCCGTCCACGGTGATGCAATTGAAACTTTCATCGGCGGCGTGCCTTATCAGCTGTTGCAGCAGGGGCAGGCTGATAGCGGCGTCAGTAGCGATGAAACCGAGCAGGGTCGCCATGTTCGGATGGATCATGCCCGAACCCTTGGCGATACCGGTTATGGTGACCGTTTTACCGTCGAGTTCGATGCGTCGGGACACGGCTTTGGCGACTATGTCAGTCGTCATGATGGCGTGAGCAGCGGCCAGCCAGTTATCGGCTTTACAATCGGCGATGGCTGCCGGCAACGCAGCCACGATTTTGTCGACGGGTAAAGGCTCCATGATGACGCCGGTGGAAAACGGCAGGATTTCGGTTTCGGTACAAGGTAGCCAGCTGGCGAGTGCGCGGCAGATGTGTTCGGCATCGTTGAGCCCTTCTACTCCTGTACCCGCGTTGGCATTGCCGGTATTGATGATAAGTGCTCTGGGCGTATCCGAAGCCAGATGACGTTTCGCCACGACTACGGGAGCGGCGCAAAAGCGATTTTGCGTGAACGTTCCGGCGACGCGGCTGCCCGGAGCGAGCAGCATCAAGGTCAGATCCTTGCGCCCGGTTTTTTTGATCCCTGCCGATGCGATGCCCAGGCTTACTCCGGCAACGGGGTGAAGATCTCCGGCCAGTGGCGGTGTTAAATTGACTGGCATGTGTATTGCTCCGATATGAGAGGGTTATTGTTTGGACCGCATGGCCTCATCATTGAATGCCCCATCTATTTTATAGACGATGTCTTCCACCAGCCGAAAACCTTCCACCGGTGCATCGTCCTTCATATAAAACAAACGGATCGGTCCCAGGGTATTGATGGCCTGAGCCCGCGTTATGGTCTCGTCCAATTGTTGTATGCCGCTGTTTTTATACATTTGGGCGATGATATTGCCGATTACCGGATTTTTGTGTTTGCCTTCCAGCGACAAGGCCAGCGTCTGTTCGATATTGCCGTCCATGATGTCGTATTTGCTGTGACTGCCGAGATAACTGAACAATTCGATAAATGTCATGATGAAAATCCCAGGTTAAAGCCGGCTTATCAGACCGTCGCGCAGGCTGATATGGCAAATGGTTTCGATACGTTTAATATAATACATAAGGTCGATGGGAAAAGTGACGCCATCGAGCAATTGTAACGGAAATAAATCGCATGCCAATACGATGTCGCAGGCGCTGAATGACCCGTTCAGATAAAATTTGTTTTTGGCGAGGTGAGTGCCGAGTTCAAACAGATGCGACTGCGCGGCAAACTGGTTGTAACCGTCGTAGCGGTCATTGGACAACGCTTCGACGCTCATGCCGTACGTTCGACCTGCATAGGCCTTGTATTGCGCAAGATCGGCAGCATTGGCGCCGATGTCGATAAACGCAGGCAATACCGGTGCGTATAAGCGCATCAGTACGTTTTTATTGGCGTCGCGCCATGCTAACAAGGCTTGCCATGCTTGCGTATCGACCAAGCCGTTATGAATCGGGACTGCGGTCACTTGATCGTCGAGACTGGCTAATATGGCGATGGCATCAGTCTGTATGGGCTGTTCCGGTATCAGTAGCGCCAGGTCAGCGCGAGCGGTCCCCAGATCAAACCATAACGCGTCGTCGTCCTGCGCCAAGGGCTCACTGCAAAATTCGACAGCCTTGTACGAAAGAGCAAGCCTAACCTTTTGCGCATCCATTGACGACCAGCGATGATAGAGTCTGATCATAGACGGCTGACGATAAATTCATATTCGCGCGGATCGATCGGCGTAATCGACAGGCGATTGCCGCGCTGCAATATCCGCATCGACGCCAGTTCGGGATAACCGCGTAGTTCCTGCAAAGGCATAAACCGGGTTTTTTCGACTAATTGCACATCGACATTCACCCAGCGAGGATTTTCACGGGTCGCTTTGGGATCGAAATAATGATGGGACGGATCGAACTGCGTTTCGTCGGGATACGCCAGGCGGCTGACCTTGGCCAGACCGGCTATACCGGGATGGGGACAACTCGAATGATAAAATAGCACGCGGTCGCCCACCTGCATTTGATCGCGCATGAAATTGCGCGCCTGATAATTGCGTATGCCATACCAGGCCACCGTTTGATTGGGAAACGCAGCGAGATCATCTATACTTACGTCCGACGGTTCGGATTTCATTAACCAATAGCGCATGCCGTATTTGCCGCATAATTAAAACAAGAGATATTTTACTGGAAAATTTATGTCTGCACTGGAACAAAAATTGATTGCATGGTTTCAGCATCCGGCCATTCAATGTCATAATTGGGCGCCTGGACTGTTTTGGCACGCAGAGGATGCGCGCCATCCCTACGGCAGATTGAAGATCGATCCGCGTGAACTGGAAGTGCTGTTCGCAGCGCTGATGCAACAGCCTTCGGAATGTCTCGCCGGGTTGAATGCAGAATCGGCCGGCCGGAACGAACCGGTGTTGCGCGGCGATTTTCTGACGGCTAACGCCAGACGGCACGAATTGCCTTTGCTAACCCGTATTTATCCGACCAGGGAATGATCTTGAACTATTTGGATACGACAGCGCTGGATAATTTGACCGCGCAAGCGAAAACATCTCCCCGCCTGCGGGCGAATGCCAATTTTCATGACGAATTGACCGATCCGGTCCAGCGTTTGGCGATCGCCATGGAGCCGGACACGGTCATTCGTCCGCATCGGCATTTTCAGACCTGGGAATTGCTGACCGCTTTGCGCGGACGATTTGTCGTGCTGTTATTCGATGATGTGGGGGTCGTTACGCAGCGCATGACGCTGGGCGAAGATGGTTTCGTCCATGAAACGCCACCGGGCATTTGGCATGGCGTACTCTCGCTCGATAGCGGCGGCGTGATTTTTGAGGTGAAGCGGGGACCGTATCAGCCGATACGCAGCGAAGATTTCGCTCCGTCGCAGGTAGGCGGCGATACGGAAAACGGGAAGGAATTGAATCGCTGGTATGCCCGGGCGCAACCAGGCGATCGGCTTTGGTAAGGCAGCTACCGCACCGAAGAATTCCGGTGCGGTCCGGGCGATGCGTCAGGCGTAACAGCGCAGCTTGCGGGAAAAATTCTGCAAGGCTTCGATGCCGCTGGATTCGGCGCGCGAACACCATTCCTGCAACTGTTTGAGCAATTGCTCTTTGGACATGCTCGATCGCGACCATAGCGCCGATAAATCCTGGCGCATGGTGTAGATTATGTGGAGTTCACGACTTTGCTTGAGCATTTCGCTCAGGGTCAGCTTGTCGGCATCGGCGAGTTCGGTCGCATCCAGATGCAGCCAGTGTTTGAGTTTTTTGACCATGCCACGGTCTTCGAAGTGGGGAAGGGACGCCTGCAATTTGCCGACCTCGATCGCGCAGGTCGCTTTTACCGAGCGCGCGTACCGCGTGAGCACATCGTACCGATGGGTGATGACCGCCTGCAGCAATTCCAGATCGCATACCGGTTTGGCCAAATTGAAGCGCGCGATGGGCGCGACCTTTTTGACTTTCGCCAAGCCCATGATCTCCATGCTGCGGATATAGAGCCAGCCGATGTCGAATTCGTACCATTTATTGGACAGCTTGGCCGAACTGCCGTAAGCATGGTGATTGTTGTGCAGTTCTTCGCCGCCTATAAGTATGCCCCAAGGCGATATGTTCGTGCTGGCGTCTTCGCAGGCAAAGTTGCGATATCCCCAATAATGTCCGACGCCGTTGACGATGCCGGCGGCGGTGACGGGTATCCACGCCATCTGCACGGCCCAGATGGTGAGGCCGATAGGGCCGAACAGGAGCAGGTCGATTGCCATCATCAGATAGATGCCCTTGCCGGTGTGACGTGTGTACAGATTTTTTTCTATCCAGTCTTCCGGCGTGCCTGAGCCGTATCGGTCCATGATGGACTGGTCTTTGCAGGCTGCCCGGTACAATTCGGCGCCTTCGAAGAAAACTTTTTTGATCCCGAGTATCTGCGGGCTATGCGGGTCTTCCGCCGTCTCGCATTTGGCGTGATGTTTGCGATGGATTGCCGCCCATTGCCTGGTGACCATGCCGGTCGTCAGCCACAGCCAGAAGCGAAAAAAATGGCTGGGAATGGCATGCAATTCGAGTGCTCGATGCGCTTGGTGCCGGTGTAGATATATGGTGACGGCGGCGATGGTGATGTGAGTCAGAGCTAAAGTGACCAGCACATATCCCCACCAGGGAAGATGGCCGATTAATCCGGTTGCAATTGTTGCTGTCATGATGTGTTTGCCTTTTACAATAATGCGCTGCCGAAGGACAGTTCACGTGAGCCGTGGCGGCCCGGTTTTATCGTCATAAATTATACCATAAGTCAAGTGGCCAGGGTATCTTTGGCGGATGCGTTCAATAGTTGTATATCGCGGCGGGGATAGGGGATTTCAATGTCGTGCTGTTTGAATGCTGCCCATATTTCAAGATAAAGATCGGAAATCAAACCCATTTGGCCTTCTTCCGGGTCGGAAATCCAGACCGTCATGGCGAAATTGATACCGCTATCGCCGAAATCCGTCAGGAACACCGAGGCGGTATAACCGTTCGTCTTCAAGACGCGCGGATGTTTGAGCGCTATCGACTTCATGATCTCCTGCACTTGTATCAGATCGCTGTCGTAGCCGACCTGGATCGGTAATTTGACGCTGATATCGCGTTTGGTGAAAGAATGATTGATGACGGTGGAGGTCATCAGCGTTTCGTTGGGAATGATGATTTCGGTGCCGTCGAGCACGCGCAGCAAGGTGTAGCGCGTATTCAGCTGGCTGACCTCGCCGTAGTGGTTGTCTACGGTAATCATGTCTCCCGGTCGTATCGAGCGGTCGAGCAATATGATGAATCCCGAAACATAATTGCTGGCGACCTTTTGCAGACCGAACCCCAGGCCTACGCCCAGCGCGCCTCCAAATACCGACAATACCGTAATGTCGATGCCGACGGCAGGTAGCGCGATCAGAATCCCCGCTATCAATAACAGCGTACGTATGGTCTTGATCAGCGCCAGGCGCAGGCTGGGGTCCATGACGGTAGCGCGCATCAATTGCGTTTCGATCAATTGCGATAGCCACAATGCGCCGATAATGGCGAGCACCACGACAATAAGTGCTTCAAGCGCCAGAAAGAGCGAGAAATGATGATGTCCCGATTCGAATGAAACATTGTCCAGTATCGAATCGATGACCGGGAACAGTCCGGTAATATGAAGCGCAAATCCGATCCAGATCGTCCAGGCTATGTAACGTTCCCAGAGGGCGATCGACGCATTGTTTTTGAAGACATGGCGCAGCATATAGCTCAATATGCGGATGAGCACCAGCGCAACCAGCAAGGGTATCGCTATGTTGAGCAGGTGTACCTCATGGTCGGGCATAAGCAGGTTACGGCCCAGTGCGACGAGAAACAGTGCGATCATCGGCATCGCAAGGTGATTCAGCGCGGAACGGTCTACTTGCCACTCGGGATGTCTGTCCACTACCAGCTTGTTGAAGAGGCGCATGATCGCCCAACTCGCAAGTCCGCAAAACAATAAGACTCCGATTTGCCAGAGTAAATCGGTCTGATGCGATTCACGGATCAAATGAGTGATCAAATTTTCCAGCGGAGGGGATTTAGTCTTCATTTCCGGCAGCCAAAAATGCGATAGGTATCGATGATGGGCGATTAGTGAATGAGTAAGATTTTGAGCGACTCTCGTTACCTTTTACAGGGATCTCTGATCGTATTTTCGGTTGCTCGGCGGGCGCCATTGAATGCGTTACGGAATAAAACGAATCATACACCGAAAGCATCCATCATGCATCGGCTTCGAGTATCGCGGCAAAAAAACCGTCAGTGCCGTGATCAGCGGGATTGAGACGTAAATAATCGCCGGTATCCAGATTGATTTGCTGTTCGCCCAACACCTCGGCAGCATTGTTTAAATGGAAGCGCGGGTTCGCTTGGAGAAAAGCGGCAACGATATCCTCATTTTCTTCCGGCAGCAGGCTGCAGGTGGCATACACCAGGCGTCCGCCCGGTTTGACCAGTTTGCTGGCGGCGGCCAGAATATTCGCTTGCTTGACCGTGAGTTCCGCTACCGTATCCGGATTTTGCCGCAATTTCAGATCGGGATTGCGCCGCAAGGTGCCCAATCCGCTGCAAGGCGCGTCGACCAGTACGCGGTCGATTTTGCCCGCCAGACGTTTGACGCGGCTGTCGTTTTCGCTGCTGATCAGTTGCGGCGTGATGTTGGACAAACCCGAACGTTTCAGCCGGGGTTTGAGGCGTGCGAGACGTTTTTCCGACACGTCGAACGCATACAATCGTCCGGTCGATTGCATCAGTGCGCCCAGCGCCAATGTCTTTCCGCCGCTGCCCGCACAAAAATCCACGACCATTTCCCCGCGCCGGGGCGCTACCAGATAAGCCAGGAGCTGGCTGCCTTCGTCCTGTACTTCAAAATGACCCGCCAGAAAAGGTTTGTATTGGCTGAGCGCGGGTTTATCGGCCAGGCGTATGCCTACCGGTGAATAGGGCGTAGCGATGGCGGCCATGCCAGCTTCATTTAATACCGCCAGCAATTCATTGCGTTTGGCGAGCAGCGTATTGACGCGTAAATCCAGCGGTGCCGAGCGCCGAAGCGCCGTACATAATTGTGTCGCACTCTCTGCGTCATAAATGGTCAGCATGCGTGCCGCCAGCCAGTCAGGGACATCCCATTGCACTGCCAGAGGTTGCGCCGCCAGATCGAATGCCTTGATTTCCGGTATCTGATCGAGTTCCGGTCCGCGTAAATAAGGCGCCAGTTCGCGCATGTTCATGCCTTGCAGTCTGACCAGCCAGGCTATGGCGAGCAAGCGCGGCGTCGGTTTGCCGCAGGCGGTATCGAGCGAGCGCAAATTGCGCAGAACACCGAACACCAGCTCCGCAACAAACGCCCGATCCCTGGCGCCTAGCGCAGGATGCTCGCGAAAAAATCGACTCATCAATACGTCCGCCGGCGCTTCCAGCGGCAGGATGGAACGCAGAGCGGTAATCGCTGTTTCCAGCGGGATGGAATTGAAATTATTAGCCATCATAACCAATGTGTCTGAAAAAACGATGTAAGAACGGCATTTGGCCTTCGACTCCGTCCAGTAGGACATCGCGCGGGATGCTCAGGCTTTTTGCTTGCAAAAGCGATCGTTGAACAAAAATGAAACCGGATTGTAGCATAGTCACGGTACCGGAATTTTGCCGTGTTCAGGAAAGAACTGCTATTTTGCTGCTGTTTTTTTTCGCAGTTTTTTTATAAGGGTTTTGCCTGCCTTGATACCCGGAAGTTCGAATGCGATATGCGCGAACAAGGCAAACGTAACCAGCCCCAATCCCGCGATGGCGATCGTCATCCAATAATGCGGCGCTGAGCTCAGCGCGAAGTTTCGCAGCGGAATAAAATAAAATATCGCATATAAGGCAAGTCCTTGGAAGATATAAATACCGTAACTGATTTCACCTAACCGGCGCGCAGCTCGGGTCAGCAATAAACCGAACAGTGTGCAGCCGGAAGTAATGAGAAAAAACAGCGTTCCCAGCATTAAAATAGGAATCGCGGCGTAGGCGGTATCAAAATTTGAAAAAAGCAGCGTCAGTAACCCGATCGTGATGATCGATTTCGCTCTGTCGTCCAAATGTTTATCGAGCCAGGTAGTATGTTGCTGAACCGAAACACAGGCCATTCCTGCAAAAAAATCCGTTGCGGCTACCCAGTTTATCGAAGGTGTATGCGTGATCATGACGAAACAGATCGCCAGGCCGGTTAAGGAAAGCCCCAGATGGCCTCGAGGTAACCGTGCAAAGAATGCCGATACAGGGAGCACGATCAGATAAAATAACCATTCGTAATGCAGTGTCCAGGTAACGCCCGCCAGAATCAAGCCGGGATCTCGATAGGTGTTGATGGTCTGGCCGGGATTCTTGAAACCGAAAAGCGTCAGGGGAGCAAGTTGCCTGAGCAATGTGGATGCGGATTGCAACAGTGTGAAGCGCGTTTGCAGGAAAACCGCGAACAGCATCAGTAAAATGGCAAGATAATATAACGGGGCGATACGAAAGATCCTGCCCACATAAAGCGCTTTCCAGTCAAGCCTGCCGCGGCCGCGGATGGCTTTTCCCCAGAACAGATATCCGGTAATCATGAAGAATAGCGAAACGCTGCTTTGGCCTAATTGAGTATAAAAAAAGGAAGGGGGTAATTTCCAGACGCCGGTACGTAAAAAAAGATAATAAATGGAAGCATGATGAAAAAAAACGCCAGTAGCGAGAAAGCCGCGTAGTCCGTCCAGCGTCGAGGTGCGCGGTGCCTGATCGTGCCAGACGATGTCGGCGGCGGAAAATAGTGGCATACCGGCATAAGCCAGCACGATAGCCATAATGGCAAAAGAGGCAAGAGGCGTATAAAAAGACAAAATCACGTCCAGCGGTTGAAAGCTGTGAGCATACCCGAGTCGACAGCTTTCTATCCAGAGAATATGGTTATCGCTCCCGCTGTTTTGCGAATTCCGGGCTCACGTTAAAGGCCGTGAAGAACGGTAAAAAAATTGCCTCGAATTGCTTCGAGGCAAGATATCGCCTTGTTCATGTAGTTCAGACTGACATTCAATCGTCGTCGCGGCGCCAGCGCCCGCGCCAGCGTCCACGCCAGCCATCGCCATCTCCATCGCCCCAGCGGGGAGCGTAATATACGGGGGCAGGCGGGGCATAATAACCATAGGCTGGAGGCGGCGGCGTGTAATACACCGGCGGAGGTGGCGGATAATAGGGCTGAGGATAAGCCGGTCCGCCCAGAAACAGATTCAGACCGATGCGCCCCCAATCGTCATCGTCTGCCAAGGCCGTCGTTGCGATTCCTGCGAATAATGTTAGGCCCAGGCAGGATGCCAATAGTAATTTTTGTGAGCGGTTCATTGTGAGTACCTCCGTTGCATGATAATGAGACCAGTAGGGATAATCCAGAACGGGTATCGTCTGTCGACTGATCCATGACTCAAGATTAGCGGAAATCAATGGATGCAGGCATGACATCTTGTAACTAGCCCGTAACAATCTGTAACGGCAGCATGCAGAGAATATCGGTTTGATTTTTTAACGACGAACGCCTGCCTTGACCGTCGCGCCGACATTCTGCTACCCGTAGTTATGTAAGGATTTCCATGCCCGGTTTCGACCGGGTCATACAAATTATAGCGAATTTGTAAACGATCCGCGAGGTCACGGATCGGCATGGCGGCGTTTCCATGTTTGTCATGGAGTTATCGAAGGAATTTCGAGACGAGGCTGCGCATTAAAATCGAACGCTTCGAACAAATCGCCGGAAGGGTCGTTTTTCGCCAGCGCCGGCACTTCCCAGCGTTGCAATCCGAATAATCGTATACAGAATTTGATTACGCTGGCGTGCGAATAGAAATGATGATTGATACCGGATTTGGCGTAAGGGCTGACGATCAGGCATGGTACCCTGGGGCCGTACCTGAACTGGGAATATTGATACCCTCGGGGTCCTTCTCCTTGCCAAATCGAATGTTCGGGCGACATGACGTGATCGTACCAGCCGCCCCAGTCGTCCCAGACGATGATCAATGCCGTACTGGCCCAGAGCGGGCTGCCGGCGAGCTTCAATATACGTTGGGCAGTCCATTCCGCACCCTGGAACACCGAATGATTGCCCGGATGCTCGCTCAAGCCGAACGGCGCATACAGCCAGGATACGGTGGGCAGAAATCCCTGGGCGATATCCAGATCGAAATGGGAAGATGGCCGGTTCCAGGGATGGTCTTTCAAGGCTTGGATGTGATGAAAATACGACGCATCGGATTCGGCATAATTGCGCCAGGTGTAACCGGACGTTTCCAGCGTTTCCGGCAGGCTGGGCATATTGAATGGCGGTTGCGGCTGATAATGGCGATGGTGGCTGGAATTGTCGATCAGGGGCGAATCGGCGGCGATCAGAAAGAGATGGTTCGGTTCCGATTCGCTGGCGACATCGGTGAAATAATTATCGCATAACGTATACTGTTGCGCCAATGCCCAGTAGACAGGAATATCGCTGGCCTTGTATTGTGTTTTGGCCGTTCCTTCGGCGCCTCTCGCATCCCTATCCTCCAGCCACGCGCCGTGATCGTGACGCTGGTCCGGATGCGGATCGGCGGCATGGGGCAGGTTTACGCCGCGTGCTCCGGGAAAAGCGCCGAAATAATTGTCGAAAGTGTGATTTTCCTTGGTGAGTATGATTACGTGCTTGATCGGAAACATGACATCCTCCACGTGAACAATCCGGCAGAACAGGCAGATAATCGAAGGTACCATATCCGGTCTTGTCGAATATTTCCTCCGATCAGATTATTTCAATGTAACGCAGGAGTGTGACAGTTTGTTGTCAGGGCGTGATCAAGCGAGCGATTATTGCGCCCGGGCTAATATCCCGCCGCCATTCCTGCCGGCCGGCGCTTATCGTTTGCACCGTTTATAATACCGCTACCAGGTTCGATCAGAATCGATTCGGCGGCTCCCCAGTAATTTTTTTGATCGGTAATACGGTATCCCGCCTTTTCCAGAAGCAGCCGGTTTTGCGGACTGATTGCATCCGGCTCGGCATAAATGGTGTCGGGCAGCCACTGCTCATGGATGCGCGGTGCGTTCACGGCATCCTGGATATTCATACGGTAATCGATCACATTCAGCAATGTGGCCAGTACGGTAGTGATGATGCGCGGGCCGCCTGGACTACCCGTAACCATGTATACCTTGCCGTTTTTCAGGACAATCGTCGGCGACATCGAACTTAGCGGACGTTTGCCGGGAGCAATGGCATTGGCGCTGTTTTGCACCAGCCCGAATTCGTTGGCCGTTCCGGGTTTGGCTGCAAAATCGTCCATTTCGTCGTTCAGGAAAAATCCTGTATCGCCCGCAATCCTCTGATTGCCAAAGAAACTGTTGATCGTATACGTCACCGATACGGCATTTCCTGCGCGATCGACGACCGAGTAATGCGTGGTATGCATGCCTTCCGGCGCCGGAGTTGCGTTTGTGCTCGACGAAGTCGCTTGCAGGGGCAATATATGCGAACGGATTTCAGCGGCATGCGTAGCCGAAAGCAAGCGTCTGGTCGGATTGTGTACAAAATCCGGATCGCCGAGTTCATTGTTTCTGTCCCGAAATGCATAACGCATGGCTTCGGCGCGATAATGGATGCCCTGAGCGGAATCGGAGCCCAATTTGGCGATGGGATATGCGCCGAGAACCTGCAGGATTTCGCACAAGGTCGTGCCGCCGGAACTGGGCGGCGGAGCTGACACGATATGATAGCGGCGATAGGTGCATTCGACGGGTGTCAGCGTCTCGGTCGTATAACGGTCGAAATCGCGCTGGGCAAGTATGCCGCCATGCTTATGCGAAGCTTGTACCAGTGCCAGGGCGATATGTCCTTGATAGAAACCGGCGGCACCGGCTTCCCGGATTCTTTCCAGCGATGTAGCCAATTGTGATTGGACGAGCGTGTCGCCGACGCGATACGGACGATCGCTATCGAGGAAAATGGCTGCCACATTGGCTTGCCGGGAAAACGCCCGGGTATGCGAGGCCAGCAGATCGATATCGCCCTGCTCCAACACGAACCCTTTGCGCGCCAGATCAATCGCCGGTTCGATCAATTCGGCGCGGGGCAGCGTTCCGTATTTTGTTCTGGCCGTCTCCAGCCCCAGCACCGTTCCGGGCACCGCTACCGCCAGATACGAATCGGTGCTGAGTCCGGGAACGACGCGGCCGTTGCTGTCCTGAAACATCGTTGCCGTAGCCGCCAACGGCGCTTTTTCCCTGAAATTCAAAAAAATATTTTTGCCGCTGGCCGTATGAATCAGCATGAATCCCCCGCCGCCGAGATTGCCGCAGCACGGATCAACGACAGCCAGTGCGTACCCGATGGCAACCGCTGCATCGATCGCATTGCCGCCTCTGCGCAGTATATTGACGCCGACTTCGGTTGCCAGATGCTGTTCGGTGACCACCATCGCGTGACGGGCGACTACCGGCTTGTCGGCGTATGCGTCGCCGATCCCTGAAATCAACCAGATTAGCCCCGTCAGCGCTATCGAGATCGATGAGATCGGGCTCATCATGACAAACCGTTGAGAAAAGGATGGGGCTTATGTTTCTGCATGGAGTTATGTCCTTGTTCCGTTAAAATAAATCGCTTGCCGGATCGAAGCTTGATGAAAGGGTATTCCGCCATTTGCAGCGCTTGAGCTGATGCGGCGGTATCGTCATTTCGGCAACGGTTTTGACAGTCATGCTGTAAGTATAGGGATAGCGGGGATACCCTGCAATTTTTGGCATTTGCGCGACAGCGGCTACCCTGCCCCGCATCGTAAGCGGGCGCTCGATTCGGAGCAATGTTTACGATGCTGATCGAGTCATGGGTTCTGTGGTAATGTATAAACCAAGTTCGGTCGAATTAAATAATACTAAATCATTATGATAAATATATTTAACTTTTATTAAACGCAAGCATACTCCACAATTGTCATGTTAGGGCTTTCTGACGTCCGACAGAATTTTTCAACTATAGTTTTAGGAGAGTAAACATGGCCGCAAAAAAATATGAGGCAGGTGTTAAGGAGTATCGGCAAACATACTGGATGCCGGAATACGCGCCCTTGGATTCGGATATTCTCGCTTGCTTCAAGATAACTCCGCAAGCGGGTGTGGATCGCGAAGAAGCGGCAGCAGCAGTGGCCGCCGAATCCTCCACCGGTACCTGGACCACGGTGTGGACCGATCTTTTGACCGATCTTGATTATTATAAAGGCCGTGCATATCGTATAGAAGATGTGCCTGGCGATGATACCTGCTTCTACGCTTTTGTGGCCTATCCGATCGATTTGTTCGAAGAAGGTTCCGTGGTGAACGTGTTTACCTCTCTGGTAGGCAACGTGTTCGGTTTCAAGGCGATTCGCGCTCTGCGTCTGGAAGACGTGCGCTTTCCGCTGCACTATGTGAAGACCTGCGGCGGCCCTCCTCACGGCATTCAGGTCGAACGCGACAAGCTGAACAAATACGGCCGCCCCATGCTGGGTTGCACCATCAAGCCCAAGCTCGGCCTGTCGGCCAAGAACTACGGCCGCGCCGTGTACGAATGTTTGCGCGGCGGCCTGGATTTCACCAAGGACGACGAGAACGTCAATAGCCAGCCGTTCATGCGTTGGCGCGACCGCTTCCTGTTCGTCGCCGATGCGATCCATACCGCAGAGGCTGAAACCGGAGAGCGCAAGGGTCATTATCTCAACGTCACTGCGCCGACCGCAGAAGATATGCTGGAGCGCGCCGAGTTTGCGAAAGAGCTCGACATGCCTATCGTCATGCACGATTTCCTCACCGGCGGCTTTACCGCCAATACCAGTCTTGCCAACTGGTGCCGCAAGAATGGCGTATTGCTGCATATCCACCGCGCGATGCACGCCGTGCTCGACCGCAATCCGCACCACGGTATCCATTTCCGCGTCCTGACCAAGGCGCTGCGCCTGTCCGGCGGCGATCACCTGCATTCCGGTACCGTGGTTGGCAAGCTGGAAGGCGACCGCAATGCCACCTTGGGCTGGATCGATCTGATGCGGGAATCGTTTATTCCGGAAGACCGTTCGCGCGGCATCATGTTCGACCAGGACTGGGGTTCCATGCCTGGCGTATTTCCTGTCGCTTCGGGCGGTATACACGTATGGCATATGCCTGCGCTGGTGAGTATTTTCGGTGACGATTCGGTATTGCAGTTTGGCGGCGGTACGCTCGGACACCCCTGGGGCAATGCGGCCGGCGCCGCTGCCAACCGCGTCGCGCTGGAAGCCTGTGTGAAAGCGCGCAACGAAGGCCGCGAGCTGGAACGCGAAGGCAAGGAAATTCTGACCAACGCAGCCAAGGATAGCCCTGAACTCAAAATCGCCATGGAAACCTGGAAAGAGATCAAGTTCGAATTCGATACCGTGGACAAGCTGGATGTGGTCAACCGCTAACCTCGGGATGGCAATCCCGTGAGTGAACGAAAATCGTTGCGGTGTACGGACTGAAACCGGCACCTCTCAAAAATGAAAGGAAAAGAAAATGGCTGAGATTCAAGATTATATTTCTACCCCCAAATACGAAACCTTCTCGTATTTGCCGCCCATGTCCCCAGAAGAGCTCCGCCGTCAGATCGCTTATCTGATCAATCAAGGCTGGAATCCTGGTATCGAGCACGTTGAGCCGGCGCGGGCCAGCGCTTATTTCTGGTATATGTGGAAATTGCCTATGTTCGGCGAGCAATCGGTAGACGTGGTTCTTTCCGAACTGGAAGCCTGTCATCGGGCGCACCCGAATCATCACGTGCGGCTGATTGGTTACGACAACTATTCCCAGAGCCAGGGAACGGCTTTTGTGGTGTTTCGCGGGCGATGAGCGGCAATCCGGTTGCATTCAACCGGATAGGATGCAACCCGGATCCAGAATACCGCGATTGCAGACGTAACAGGTGCAGTGAGCGGTAGCGAGTAACAGGGATATCCATAACATGTTTCCTGCGCCGGCGTAACATTGGTGCCAGCACAGGAATCGAGTGAATACCGAAGGATAAGAGCATGAGCGACGCTATGGCAAATAATACGACATCTCCGCGTTCGGCACGCGCTGCTGCGCTGGAAAGACGAAGTGCGCTGGCCCGGAACGGGCGCACCGCGCTGGGTACCAAACCGTCAGAGCCGGGACGTCCGGCGGGTAGGCCGGCAATGGCATCCATGACGGCAAAGGCTTCTGCCGATCCGATACGGCCGCCGCAGACTGCTGTGGCGCCGGCTTCGATTGCGACGGCAAATCCGGTGGCGAGCGCTAGCGGCAAATCGCTCTCCAGAGCGCGCCGGGAAGCGCTGTCACACGCCGGAAAAGCGGCGCTGGGGCAAGGCAAGCCGGTACCGAAAGCAAGTGCGCCGGCCTCGCCGGCTCCGGTTGCGGCCGATCCGTCGGAACGGCACGCGGACTGCGGTTGCAATGGCAAAGCCGGCGTGGCAGATACTGAGCGCGAGCAGGTGATCGAGGAAGTATGCTCGCTAGTAGAACAGGAGCCGACTGCCGTAATGGGTTCGGTAGCCTCGGCAGTGCGTAAATTGTGCCAGGAGCGTCGCCGTGCGCTCTCAAGTCAAGGCAAGACGGCGGTTAAGTCTTTGAAAATGAGGGGTGCTTCAGCATCCGGCCTGACTGGCCGCGCAGCAGCGCAGGCGCGCCGTGCGGAATTGTGCGAAAAAGGGCGTGGCGATGGCCAGGCATGCCGTCCTACCGGGCGGATGAGACCTCAGGCGGCTCCGTCCAAGGTTGAAACCGGCACTACATTGAGCGGTAACCCCGTGAGCGGAACTCAAGTCGAGCGTACCGGCAAGGTTACCGGGGGCGAGACAGGCAGTTGCCGCGCCATCACCGGAACTGAATATATCGGAGCCGAACAGTATGGAACCTTGTGTTCATCTACGCCGACTCCCGCAGCTGCCAAGGTGAATGTCAGCAGTACCAGCCGGGGACAGCGTGTGAGCGGCGTCGATGTCGACAGCAGCGTGAAAATGACGGGTGGCGAATCGGGCGCATGCAAGGTGATTACCGGTACCGAATATTTGAGCGCAGATAAATTCGAATCGTTTTGCGCCACCAAACCGCCGCTTGCTTCCGCCAAGGTGGGGATAAGCAGCACCAAGGCGGGTCTGAACGTGAGCGGTACCGAAGTAGGACGTAGCGTGAAGGTGACGGGCGATGAATCGGGCGCTTGCAACAGCAAGCTCACCGGCAGCCAGTATTCTCAGGATTCGTCTTCCAGCGTATGCCGTAACGGCAGCAGCGCCCCGCACAAGGTGAGTCTGATGAGTACGCTTAATAATCGCGTTGTGACCGGCACCGATGTGGTACCCGGCAATTCCGTTACCGGTAGCGAACGTGGGGCATGTGCCGATGTGACTGGAACGGAATCGAACGGGCTTGCCCAGTATCAGGCATGCAATCGCGAACCGGTGTCGCGGCCGGAAAAAATCGGCGTGATGCGCACATGGCATGACCAGCAGGTGTCCGGCACCGCAGTCGAGCATAGCAGCAAGGTGACCGGCGATGAATATGGTGCCTGTCAGGTCGTTTCGGGTACTGAATACATCGGTCCGGATCAATACGCGACATTTTGCGATGCAGACCGTCAGGCTGCATCACGCGCCTTGATGGCAAGTCGCAGCGCCATGGGCAGCCTGCCATTGAGCGGCACTCGCGTCGAGTCGGGCGGTAAGGTGACAGGAGCGGAACGTGGCGAAAATCTTGTGCTGAGCGGTTCACCCTATGGCGGCCCGCATCAGCGCGTCTCTGAGCGCGGCTCCAATAGCAATCCGCATCCGCTCGCGCGTGGCCCGGAGAATGCGCCACGGGAAAGAGTGCCTGCGCCGCAAGCCAGAGAGCAAGGAGATTTCAGTATCGTTACGCCGTCACGCAGTGCCAGGGAAAACGGCTTGAATCGCATTACCGGAACGGCCTATGGCGCGATCGGACGAATTACCGGTCCGGTCAATCTGGCGGCAGGTCTGGTGTCGGGTACGCCGGAATTCCGTTATCAGGACGGAGCTACGTCGGCCATCGCGTCCGCGCCGGCAGCCGAGGAAGCGCGCAATCGCTTGACCGGAGACGGACGCGAAGGCGGCTTTGCGATTACCGGTGCAGCATGGCGGCGCAATGAAAGCGTGACCGGAACGGATGGTACTTCCACCCGGCGCAATCCTACCATGCGTGGCGAGCAACGTGGAGGGCTGTTGGGCGCTTCACAGCTGAAAGACCGTGAACGTCCGGAAATACCTGTTAGCCGGATTACCGGAAGCAGCGGTAACGATAGCAAAGGATCGGCCGTGACTTACTCCGGCGGCGCAAGAGGTTGATGTACAGCAAATTGAACGATGGTTTATGAGTAAGCGACAATTAATCGGAGAGAGTGATGAATACCAGGAATCGTCCCGGGCGCGTTATTAGCCCGCAGCCCACAGCAAGCCGTCCGCCCTACGGGTTGGGCACGCCTGCCGGTGCGCTGCAGGCGCGACCGAGACCGGCGGTATTCGCACTCGATGCCGCTACAGCGATGGCTAATCCGGCTTGCGTTACCGATAAGGGACGGCCATGCCGTCACCCACTGTCCAACGAAGCGGAAAGCCAGCGTTTGCTGGAGCACGAACTGAGCGTTAAAAATGCTTTTGATGCCATAGTTCCGGTTTTGAAACGTATAGCCGGTTTGCAGCATGAAGTCGACTTTATCGAGCGCGCCCAGAAAATCGCAATTGAGCAACTGGGTTTCGAATTGCCTGCGCAGATACTGGCTGACGCCTGGGTCGCTGATCTGGACATGCGTGCGCTGTATGGTGCATGCGTCATGCGCACAATTATCCTGATGGCGGAGCGGGCGCAAGCTCGCAATCCGCATCCGGGCACAGACGAGATGGTGGCGTTTTTTCTCGACAGCGGCTACCACGCAGTGGATTTGTCGCCGTGTTCTGACGGACGCCTGAAAGGATTGCTGCGTTATATCCTGCGTCTGCCGGATGGCGCGGTGCGCAGCAGCAAGGCTTACGCTGGCGCCATGTTCGATGTGGACGCCAACGTCAAGCGCTGGGTGGAGACCGAATTGATACGTTTTCGCGAAGGGCGTCCGGTGACGTCCGATGCGGGAACGCGATACCTGAAAATTGGGGTGTATCACACCAGTAGTTCCAATCCAGCGCACGAAGGCTGTGCCGCTCACGGCAGCAATGAAGTTCAGGCGGCAGAGAAAGCGCTGCAAAGGTTACGCGAATTCCGTCAGGCAATTGAAAACAGCTTTTGCTGCGGGGCTTCGGTGGACACCCTGTTGATCGGTGTGGATACTGATACCGACGCGATCAAGGTGCATGTGCCCGACGCGGACGGCGAAATGAGCATATATCGAACGGTGGATAATCTGGCGCTTTATCGTCAGACCGTCAACGACGACGAGAATACGGCGCGGATGAAAATTTATCAGGCCATATTGGCGGCGAGTTCCCAGGACGGTTGGGGCGGCGGCAATGGCGAGCCGCATGAAGGTATGCGCAGACTGATTACCTCGCTGCTGATCAATAATCTTTCTCAGATCGAATATGTATGCAGTCACTGGGGCGGACGTTATTCGGACATCGGACACGCCGAACGTTTTATCAACGTCGGCGATGGATTCGAAGAATTCCAGTTGCGCAATCTGGCCTACTTTGCCCATCTGCATACGGTGGAAGAAGGCGCGGCGGATATGGATGTAGGGATCAAGATATTCAAGAAACTTAATATTAGTCATGGTCTGCCTGCGCCGGTGGCAATTCATTATCGGTACGACAGCAGAGTGCCGGGATGCCGTGAACGCACGGTCGAGCGTTGCCAGCGTGTAAAGGCGGCAATTGAGGCGCGTTACGCCGATCTGGCGCAAAAAGGCTTGCTGGTGTGCGGCATGACGGTACAGGACAAACGCCCGGGCAGCCAGATTGAGCTGGTCGAAGCGAGCGTTTCATAAATCGATCCAGGAGTAAGCGATGAAGATTTGCCAGGTTGAAAAAACGCTGGTTTCAACCAACCGGATCAAGGATCTCGGACACCGTCCGTTATTGGTGGTGAGAGAAAAGGCAGGCGGTCCGCGCCAGGTTGCGGTGGACGCCGTTGGATGCATCCCCGGGGACTGGGTAATCTGCGTGGGCTCTTCCGCTGCGCGCGAAGCGGCTGGAAGCAAGGATTTTCCGAGTGATTTTACCATCATCGGCATTATCGATCACTGGTCGGAAAGCTGACATGGAAATCATGCGCGTAATATCGGAACTGGTGGCGACGCGTCGGGTGCCTGGGCTGCAGAATGCCTCGCTAAGAGTGCTGGACGATGGTAAGGGGAAGCTTAGCGTAGCATGCGACCCTGTTGGTGTGCCGCCGGGGAAGTGGGTGATTACGACCGGCGGTTCGGCTGCCCGTATCGCCACAGGCAACAAGGCTACGCTGACGGATTTGACTATCTGCGGAATTATTGATGCATGGGATGCCGGCGACGGTAAATGAGTAGGTTTTTAATTTTAAAAAGGAGCAGTGAGATGGCAAATACAAATATAAGCGGTATTGCACTGGGTATGATCGAAACCCGGGGTTTGGTGCCGGCGATCGAAGCGGCGGACGCAATGACCAAGGCGGCGGAAGTCCGTCTGGTGGGACGTCAGTTTGTCGGCGGCGGCTACGTCACCGTGCTGGTGCGCGGCGAGACCGGCGCGGTGAACGCGGCGGTGCGTGCCGGTGCCGATGCGTGCGAACGCGTGGGTGACGGTTTGGTTGCGGCGCACATCATCGCCCGCGTGCACTCCGAAGTGGAAAATATCCTGCCTGACGTTGCGGCGTAAGCAGTTCGAAATCAATCAGAGACAAGGAGCAATAAAATGGCAAATGTAGGCGGAATTGCATTGGGTATGATCGAAACCCGAGGTTTGGTGCCGGCGATCGAAGCGGCGGACGCAATGACCAAGGCGGCGGAAGTCCGTCTGGTGGGACGTCAGTTTGTCGGCGGCGGCTATGTCACCGTGCTGGTGCGCGGCGAGACCGGCGCGGTAAACGCGGCGGTGCGTGCCGGTGCCGATGCGTGCGAACGCGTGGGTGACGGTTTGGTCGCGGCGCATATCATCGCCCGCGTGCACTCCGAAGTGGAAAATATCCTGCCGAGCGTGCCCGATGCTAGCGGCGCCAGCGATATCAGCTAAAACCTGCGCTCAAGGCGAATGGAGGTATGGCTATGTATCCTGACCCTCGTTTGAGCGGATATCTGACACGGGCCCTCAGCCACGAACTGGCGGCTGTGCAACAGTATCTGATGCAATCCAGGCTTGTTGCCCTGTGGGGCATGGCTGACATGAGCGCACGGATGCGGTCGGACGTGAACGAAGAACTGGTGCATGCCGAACGCTTGATGACCAGAATGCTGATACTGGGCATTCCTTCCAATGCTGCCCAATTGCCGCCAGTTCGGACCGGGCGCAGTGTGGAAGAGATGTTGCAGATCGACCGCACGCTGGAAATCGAAGCGATACGTCTCTACGAAGAAGCGGTGCATTACAGTGCACGGATACGCGATAGTGAGACAGAAACGCTATGCTCCGCCATTTTGCAAGATGAGTTGGGTCACTTGAGGGATCTGGATCGAATGCTGACGGAAATTCGGAAAGGAGCAGCGTGATGAGCGACGCCAGGAATACGGATGCTGCCGCGATCCCAGCCCGGGAACGCATTGCGCAGTTTAATCAGCGGTTCGATTTTGACAGCTATGCCGAGACCCGGCGATTTCTGGATGATCTGGCGGAATTGTCGAGGCGCGAGGCGTATTATCCCGATGTCAGTTTTGGCAAAACCTACGTCAATATCAGCATCGATGGCGAAGGTCAGACTGCCTTGCGCGAGCGAAATTCTACTTTTATCGCCGATATGCAGGCACTGACAGCAAAAAAAGAGAATTGAGCGCCTCATGGAGACGATAGGACGGTTTAACCGTACCGACAAAGAGGCGGATGAATCTGTCATGGAAAATCGAATCATTGCGGTCATCAACCAGAAGGGCGGTTCCGGAAAAACCACGCTGGCACTGAATTTGTCGGCAGGCCTGTCATTGCGAGGTTCCGTTCATCTGGTCGATGCCGACCCGCAACGCTCGATTACTCAGTGGGTGGCTATGGGAAAAAACGTTTCCGGTTTGCCTGCCGTCACGCAATTGGGACGCGACCCGGAAATCGTGCTCCGCACGTTGGCTGCCAGAAATAGTTTTGTAGTAGTGGATTGCCCGCCCAACGTGCAAAGCGAAGCGGTTGCCGCCGTCATGCGTGCAGCACATCTGGTGTTGATTCCGGTGTTACCTTCTCCGATCGATCTTTGGGCCAGTGTGGACATGGCGGTAACAGTACATCAGGCCAGACAGCACAATCCGGAACTTCGCGCATGTCTGGTGCTTAACCAACTCGAATCGCGTAATGCTCTTTCGCACGATATGCGTGAAGCGGTAGCTGAATTTGATGTGCCTGTACTGGCTGCCGGGATGCAGCGCCGGGCGGCATATCGCAGCGCTGCAGTGGAAGGTCGCAGCGTTTACGGCATGGGTAAACGCGGCCAAATGGCTGTGTCAGATATCGAAGCGATCATAAAGGAGGTTTTATGTCTGTGAAAAAAATGGGATCAAAACTTGCGCAAGGCGTGCGCCAGGTCAAGGCACAACAGTCTTCGGCCCCGGTCGAGGCAGAAGGCAGTCCGGTACCGGCCGCCGCGAAGCCGGCACGTACGGCAACAAGATCAGTTCCGCCTGCTGCGCCCGCCCCCTTGGCTGCACGTGTCGCTCCCCCGGCTACGCCTGCACCTTTGGCAGCAAATGTTGCCTCGCCGGCTATGCCTGCCCCTGTTCCTGACTCATCGGCAGCAAGCGAAGTCAAGCCGGCGACGGCAGACAAGACCGGTCAGCCAGGAGCGCTCCATCCAGATCGAGTCTGGCCTGATTAAGTTGCCTGTAATTACCTCATGCACCAGGTATCATTCCTGTCAATTAAGGAAACCAAATGAACGACGTGATTAGTCAATACCGGATCGAAGAGGCACCTTACTATCGTCCGATTGCAGATGAAGTATCCTTGTACGAAGCCGCTTATTCGGTACGCATGCCGATGATGCTGAAAGGCCCGACCGGTTGCGGGAAAAGCCGCTTTGTCGAATATATGGCATGGAAACTGGGCAGGCCCCTCATTACCGTGGCGTGTAACGAAGACATGACTGCCTCCGACCTGGTCGGGCGTTTTTTGCTCGATGCCAACGGCACTCGCTGGCAGGATGGCCCCCTGGCTATTGCTGCGCGATACGGAGCGATTTGCTATCTCGACGAGGTCGTCGAAGCGCGTCAGGATACGACTGTGGTAATCCATCCTCTGACCGATAACCGTCGCGTATTGCCGCTGGAAAAAAAGGGCGAACTGGTCAAGGCGCATCCGGATTTTCAATTGGTGATTTCCTATAACCCGGGTTATCAGTCACTGATGAAAGACCTCAAGCAGTCTACCAAGCAGCGTTTCGGCGCATTGGATTTCAATTATCCTGCGCATGATGTCGAAACCGAGATTGTCGCTCATGAAACCGGGGTTGGTGCGGAAGTTGCAGGCAAGCTGGTGTCGATTGCCGAGCGTGCGCGCAATCTCAAAGGCCACGGTCTGGATGAAGGTATTTCCACGCGCATGCTGATTTATGCAGGCAGCCTTATTTCCAGCGGGGTCGATACCATGGCAGCCTGCCGCATGACGCTGGTACGTCCGATTACCGACGATCCCGACATGCGCGATGCGCTGGATGCGGCGGTTAGCACGTTTTTTTGAAAAACCGATCGCGTAATGCAGTTACCGCAGTTGTAACCTGCAACAGCGATGCGCGGCGCAATCCATCTACGATTGCGAGCGGAATCAGGTCACAATACACGCATCGGAGTTGACAGATGACGGTCGAACTTGAGAAATATCAGGACATACTGGACGAGCTCGGCGAGCATGCCAGCGAAGTGCTGCGCGCCTCCTGGAGCGAAGCCGCACGAGTATTCAGCCCCCGCGGACTGGAAAATTACTACCTGCAGGGAGCGACCGGCTTGAAATCGCTGGGACGCGGCACCGATCTGGTGGTGTCGTTCATTCAAAGCGCGCCGTCTGTAGCACGCGAATTGGGCGAAGATGCAGTGAGCGATCTGCTTGCCGCCGCGATCAGGATGTACTCCAAAACCAGCGCCACAGTCATCGCCCTGATCTTTTCCAGCAGCCCGGTGGCGGCATCGCGACTAGGTGACCCGGAACTGTTCCGGGGATATCTGCACCTGCTCGATACTCTGCTGGCGCAAGCGCCGCGCGGGGTACGCCCGATGCTTGATCATCTCGGCACACTGCTCGGCCAACTCACGTTGGGCGGATTGCGGCGGTGGGCATTGTGGGGTGCGCAGGCGCATAAAAACAATTTCGACGACCAGCTCAGGTATTTCAGTCTGGAAAGCCCGGAATCCATCGGAATACTGCAAAAGGAGCGCAAGGGCACCCTGTTTATAGACGTACAGCGGCGCATAGGAATGTATCTGCGCGCCTTGTGGGGTCGCGATTTTTTCATGCGGCCCACTAGCGGTGACTTCGAGCGGCGCGAAGGCTACCGCCCTTCGATTGACGGCTATATCATCCATTTGCCCGACGCCTACGATGACTTTGTGTTCAATTCGCCGACGGGCGAAGAAATTCGCATTCCCGGTATCGAATTGTACCGGGCCAGCGCTGCTCATGCCGCCTGCCATCAGGTTTACACGACGGCTCAGTTCGACAGCGACGGGCTTACTGCATTACAAATGGCGTTGGTGGGATTGATCGAGGATGCACGCATAGAAGATCTGGCGCAGGCAAAATTTCCGGGCCTCAAACAGACTTGGCTGTCCCTGCATACGGTTACGCCGCAATCAGGCGATACCGCTGCGATATTGATGGCGCGACTGGCACGAGCCTTGCTGGACGAAAACTATCACGATACTCATCCCTGGGTGACGCTCGGTCGCCGCCTTTTTCAGGAACGGCAGGAACAGCCCGACGCGACCGCATGGGTGCGCGATACGGGCGTACGTCTGGCGAACGAACTGCTTGCTCTGGACGTGGCATATAGCCAGACCAGGGACGTAGCCGATATTCCTTATCGCGACGATAATCGCTATATGTGGGAATTCGAGACCGTGCGCGAAGCCGGACAGGAAATTATCGGCGTCAATCGCCAACAGATCCGAAAATACGTTAGCGTGATGGAAATGATCAACACGCTGGATGTGCCCGGAGCGGGCGATGATGCCAATGAGATCTGGGTATTGGCCAGCGAGTTTTTTCGTGACGAGGAAGCGACCAGCCTTAACCAGCAGGAAGGCCGCGAGCCACCGCCTGATCCCTATCATTATCCAGAGTGGGATTACCAGATGCAACTGGATCGCCCCAACTGGTGCACTGTGCTGGAAAAACGTACAAAATCCGGCGATGTAAAAATTATTGAAGACATCGTAGTCAAGCACAAACCGATCGTAGGACGTCTCAAGCGCCTGATCGAAGCCATGCAGCCACAGGGAGTACAGCGACTGCGCAAGCAGGAGGATGGCGACGAGATCGACCTGAACGCCGCAGTGCGCGCCGTGATCGAAATGCGGATGGGCGAGCAGCCCGATCCTCGCATCATGATGCGCAATATACGCAAGGTACGCGATCTTTCGGTGCTTTTGCTGATCGATTTGTCCGAGTCCACCAATGATCCGGTCCTGGGTTCGGAGAGCACAGTACTGCAATTGGCGCTGGAGGCTACCGTGCTGCTGGCCGATGCCCTCGACAAGATCGGAGACCCGTTTGCCATACACGGATTCGATTCCAATGGCCGGCACGATGTCGAATATTTTCGTTATAAGGATTTCAACATGAATTATAACGATAAGGTCAAATCCCGCCTTGCCGGCATGAGCGGCCAATTGTCTACACGCATGGGCGCGGCGATGCGCCATGCGGGCTCAATCCTGCAACGCCAGCCCAGCAACAAGAAATTGCTGCTGGTAGTCACCGACGGCGAGCCCGCTGACAATGACGTACGCGATCCGCAATATCTGCGATTCGATGCGAAAAAGGCAGTGGAGGAATTGACGCGCAAAGGCATCTCTACTTACTGCCTGAGTCTGGATCCCAGAGCGGATCAATATGTGTCGCGCATTTTCGGCGCCAGGAATTACATGGTAGTCGATCACGTACAACGGCTTCCTGAAAAACTGCCACTTCTTTACATGGGACTTACGCGATGAAAAATCTGCCACAAAATTCACGCAACCTGCTGATACGGGTTCTGCATTGGGTAGAGTGGTTGGGGCTGGTCATGATTGCCGGGGCGACGCTGGTAGCCGTCGGTCAGGAAATGGCAATTATGGTCAGCCGTCGCGAAGTGTTGCTGCACGATATTCTCACCTTCTTCATTTACCTCGAGATATTGACCATGGTCGGCCTCTATTTCCAGAGCGGAAAGTTGCCGATTCGCTATCCTATTTATATCGCCATGGTAGCCATTGCCCGGCATATCACTATCGACAGTACGAGTGAGATGTCGGGCTGGACTCTGATCAGCCTGTCCACGGCCATTCTTATTCTTGCCCTGGCGGTGCTCGTTATCCGCTACGGGCACTTTCACTTATCCTACGATGAAGTTGATGGCAATTGAGGGACGACGAATTTCAGCAGTTGGCAGAGTCGTAATTTTGAAGGAGAAACCAGCATGCCCTTGGTGAACATGTCAGATATGCTGCATCATGCCTATCATCATGGGTATGCAGTAGGCGCATTCGGTGTGGCCGGCTGGGATATCCTGGAAGGAGTGGTGGTGGCTGCAGAAACCATGCGCGCTCCGATCATACTTAGCGTTTCCAGGTATTATCCGGGAACCGACAGTATTGTATCCCTGGCGCGCGGTGTGATTGAAATGAGTCAACGCGCCACCATTCCCGTTGCCTTCCAGATCGAGGTGGAAGACAGCGTCCAGGCAGCTGCCGCAGCGATCGATATGGGCTGCGACGGAGTCGTTTTCAATGCGTCGACGCATTCGCTGCCGGATAACGTGAAGTTGACTAAAAAGATCGTGGCCATGGCGGCCCATCGTGGCGTGCTGGTGGTCGGACAAGTAGGCCAGCTTGAAAATGGAGCGGTCAATGATGCCGCGGAACCTGCGACCGGCGGCGCTACGTCTTCGTTGGAGGCTAAATATTACGTTGAACATACAGGCGTGAATTGTCTGGCGGTATCGGTCAGTCGTATCGGTAATAGCGCAGGTGGCAATAAATACGATTTTACCCGGCTCTCGAAAATCAATCAGGCGGTGAATATACCGCTTGGTATCCATGGTAGCGCGGGTTTTACCGATGACCAGTTCCGCCGTATGATCGGGTTTGGGGCGTCTAAAATCAATTATAGTTCGGTACTGATGGATATTGCAGCCCGGCGTATCCGCGAAAATGCGTTGGCCGGAGTCGAGGGCTATGCCGCCACCATGGAAGGAGTACGCGAAGCGGTCAGACTTGAAGTGGAACGCTGCATCAAGGTATGGGGAGGTAGTGGCCGCGCGGCGGAAGTGCTGTTGCAGTGCAGATTGCGGGAGCCGGTCTCTGCAGATTCGACCGGTGAAGCAAGAGGAGATGCGGATTATACGTCAGAAAAGATGAAAGTTATCAGCGGCAACTCCATTTAAATTAAAGACTATCCGGAAAGCCTTCGGCTATGCCGGCATGTCGGGTCGGCTTATTCGCGTGAGAGCGAAGTGATTTAATAAATTTAACTATATTGAGAGGGATGATTTGCTATAATTCAATCATATTATGGCTATTCTTCATGCGACGCTGCATCAACTCAAGATTTTCGACGCTGTCGCTCGACACATGAGCTTCGCTCGCGCTGCCGAAGAACTGTATTTGACGCCACCGGCCTTGTCCATTCAGGTCAAGCAACTCGCCGAGATCATCGGTCAGCCTCTATTCGAGCAGATCGGCAAGAAAATATCTCTTACCGCAGCGGGTGAGATTTCATGGGCAACCTGTCAGGATGTGCTGAACCGGCTCGAACAGCTTACTCAGGAATTGGCCGCTCTACAAGGACTGGAAAAGGGTACCCTCAAGCTTGCCACACTTGACACGGTCAAATATTTTCTTCCCCGGCTGTTAGGAGATTTCTGTACGAAACACCCTGGTATCGATACCGTCCTGTTCATAGGTAACCGGGAATCCTTGCTCGAACGTTTGGCTCGCAATCAGGACGATCTTTATTTCCTGGGTCAACCGCCGGAACACATGAATGTCATGGCCGAACCTTTCGCCGACAATCTTCTGGTGGTGGTGGCCAGCCCGAACCATCCACTAGCGAAGGAAACGGATATCGTACCGTCGCGCTTGAAGGATGTCCCGTTCATCCTGCGTGAAGCGGGTTCTGGCACACGTTTGGCCGCCGAAAAGTTTTTTGAGCAGCACGGTGTCGTTCTCAAGGCGCGTATGGAAGTGGGCAGCAATGAGGCTGTCAAGCAGGTCGTGGCCGGAGGCCTGGGGGTAGCGGTGCTCTCCGCCAGTACACTGCGCTCGGAACTCGCCAGTGGAGAACTGGTGATACTGGATATACACGGACTGCCGCTGAAACGAAAATGGCATGTCGTCTATCCGATGGGAAAACAGCTTGCGCCGGCAAGCAAGGCCTTCATGGAATATTTGCGCGATGTCGCGCATCTGCTGGACCATCAGCAGTCCAATGCCGTGGCGATTTCTGCCGGGCGCAAGAAAGGGCATCCGCCGGAAGGATGATCTGAGACGGGCTTTCGTCTCGCTGCCGAGCCCGTGGGCCAGTCCGCCAACTCCATGCCGATACGGCTTTTTTTCGTGCCGCATCGAGTTGCGTGCCTGAACGCCGAAAGCCGGATGTGGCGCGAAAACGTGCCTGAATGATTGGTGTCGAATCCGGTTACCCGATGCACGCGGCAATCGATGGCGGTTGCCAGCACGGGCGCGATAACCCGCTCCTTGCCGTGCTGCGTGAGCAGAGCTGCGCTGGAACTTCGTAGACGGATGTTTCGAAACCCATGATCGGTTCAAACAGCCGTTACGGGTAATCTGTCATGACATTCGTTGCCACTGCCTGTCCGGAGTGCGCTGAAAGATGCCGCCGTGTTCGTCGTCAATCTGAAAGAGATACAACCACCGGTTTTCGACAAGTTCGCGTACCAGCTCATGTTTGGCAATGCTGCGATCGATCTCCGATTTCGGCGCTTCGAGAAAGACATTCAGCCTGAGCGGCTCGTGCCTCCAGCGTGCGCCGTCATGGAGCGACTGGAGCGGAAGGCCGACGCGAAGATCGCCGCCATTCCCCTCCAATACGCCGATAGAGCCGCCCACGATATTGTGCAGCACCTTGTTGCCGCTGCCGAACCGTTTGTTATCGACGACCGATCCGTAATACTGCATGTTGATCCAGTTGGCGACCACCATCGGCGCAGTCATGATGAGTTCTAAAACTCCGAATCCTTCATCTTCGCGCCATTCATAATCATGCAGAAACGCTCTGCCGGAAAGGTTGACGCCCAGCGTTCTGGAACGCGGCGCGGCAATGAAGGCGGCATTACCGGCAAGACCCCATTCCGGATATACCTGAGACCAGTCGCGACTGCGTTCCTTTATCAGTGCGTCGACCGCTTCCGGAGACGAATTCGAAATGCCGAGCAAAGCGGATCGTTCCATCCGCGTCAGTTGTCCCGCTTGCGTGAGCCAGTGGCGAAGTTGTTGCAGATCCTGGGCGTGGGTCGATTCCAATTCCTCGATATCGAACAAGGTCACCTCGTCGACTGTCGTATCGTGCAATGCCCCGACGAACCGGGTGTCTGTCGGTATGCGTATGCTCTTGCGGTCGAGTTCTTCGCGTACTTTGGGGTCATTCAGCAAGGCAGCGGTGACACGGGCGCTGTTCTCGCCGGTTTGACCTGCACAGGCGCCGCAATCGAGTCCGGTGGCATGAGGATTGTTGACCGTGCTGCTGCCGTGCCCTACCAGCAAAATCAAGCGTGCGAAATTGCTGGTCAACGACATGGCTTTTAAAATCGATTCTGCTTGCGCGCCGCGATCGCCCTGGGGGATGCCAACCACCGGGAAGTCGGATTTCTGTCGGGTGTGGGTAATTTCTTGTCCGTGAGGAATGGCTTCCAGACTCGGTACAAGACGTTTGGCCAATTTGGAAGGCAAACCCTTGGTCGCAGGATGAGGCACCGGGCGGCTCCATCCAAAGCTGTCTTTCAGCAATTTCGGACCGTAAAGCAAGCCAGTCGATTCCACGAACGAAAAGCACGACGAAGGCGAATTCTTGAAGGCCTTCCAGCTATCAGCACCGTGCAGATATCGTTGGCGATAACGGATGACCTTGCCCAATTCCTGCGCGCTGGCACCATATATGTGTTGATGCCCTTGCCAGTTGGGTGTCAGCAGAACGGGCAGATGATTGCGCGGCTTCGATGCCCCAAGCGGAACGAATTCCATGGAAGCGCCGAAGAATCCTGCAAAACCCATGGTTTGGACGGTAGGCGCCGCGGTTTCAAATGCTCTGCGAAATATTTCCGACCGTACATCGATGCAGAATGCTGCCTGTACTGATGGCCGCGCAAGAACGGGGCTGCTTGTAGAGATTTGCTGGCTGGAGCGGGCAAGTTCCGCAATGATGGCCTTCTGATAACTGAGTTCAAAGGCTGTTTGCAAGGCAAGATCCAACTGCGCATGCTGTTTCGTACTGCGCCTGGCAGAGGGCTGCAATGCTTGCTGCCACGCCTGGCGCAAACCAGATGTCTGTTTGGCGTTGAACAGGATCAGTTCCCAGGCCAGGCGTATGGCCAATAATCCAACGATGGAATCCTCTTGTCCGCCAACCAACTCCTTTTCCCAGCGCAGGTAACGTGCCCACGATGCCCAGCCGCCGATATTCATCAGGGCGGCAAGAAGGTAATCTTCGAGCAGATTCTCCGGTATGGCGAGCTTTTGCACTACCAGTGCAATGGTGTCGCCCGGTTTGCCGGGTAATGCGGCAATCACGCTTTTTATACCATGCAAACCCATCATTCCCGGGCTCAGGTCGATTTCGGCAAAATGGCGCCAGGCATCGAAGAGAGGTTCATCCTGCCATGGCATGGACCAGATCGCCTGTCCTTGATCGAAATAGGCCGCAGAGAACTGGCTGATTTGTTCTACGACAAAATTGGTCCAGCCGATATCGGTTGTTTTTTCCAGAACATCCGAAACCAGTGGGATTGGCTCGGGAAACTCAGACTGCGTATCGTTGACCAAGGTTCGTTCCGCTTGCGCAGCGTTCATGTCGAGTCCGTGCCGTTTGAGGGCCTGTTGCAGATCGGTTCGATCAATACGGCCTGCCAGCAATTGCTCTAGATAGTAGGAGCGCGGCATGACCAGGGAAGACTTGGCCACTCTTCCAAGTTTCTCGTTCGCCCGTTCGAAATCCAGATCGCGCAGACCAAAATAAGGGCTGACTGCGACAAAAGCATCCAGTGGCCAGAGCGGAGCTATACGCTGGCATGCTGCTTTAACCTTGTCTTCAATCAAGGCCGGACTGTAAACAGGGATTGCCCGGCCGGCTACGCCGGATACATGAGTATCGTTGGTATCGATTCCCATTTTGGCAAACGGTTTGGAAAGAATGGTTGCCGAGCGATTCATGGTTTGACTCCTTTATTGGGAATTACCGGGAATAACCTTTGCACCAGCCGGGTAAACGGGATGTCGACATACAAGCCGTTATACAGATGTACGTACACCTTGCGTGCGACGGGGTACCTGGACAAATTGGGCAAGTTCTGCTGTATCAGCAGAATGGCAAAAAATACCAGCATTGTCATCCCTATGAGCACAAATTGAACGGGATCGTTGCTCACCCGTCCGGTCGGCAGGCTCGTTGCCAGCATGTAATGAAATGCGGCATGCAGACTGAAATAAGCGGTACAGACCAAGGCGCTTAAGGCGGCGGCGCGCAAAATGAATGTTGCTCCCAGACCTGACTTGAAAGACTGTAGCAAATATTGGGTCATGGCCACGACAACAATTATACCTGACGCCAGCAGCGCGGGTTGCACCGTTATGGTTATGCCAAATGCCGTACCGATAGCGGTTGTCATCAGGCCTGCGAAAGCGAGCACGATGATCCAGTGCCCGAGAGTGGGCATATCGTGCTGGGGGTGCATGGCCGGTGCGCGGAAGTGATCAACGGCGCTACCCGAAGACAGGAAGGCGTGGGCCTTGTATAACGAATGCGCGATCAGATGCAGCATGGCCAGGCTGTACAGGCCGAGACCGCATTCAAGCAGCATGAACCCCATCTGGGCGGCGGTAGTCCAGGCCAAAAATACCTTGAGGCTGGTTTGAGTCTGCATGACCAGACCGGCAAATGCGATCGTGAGCAGTCCGATAAGGGCCAGGAGATTGGAGGCGGTTGTCGCCTGCGACATGATGGGACTCATCCTGATAATCAGGAAAGCGCCGCCATTGACGATACCGGCATGCAATAAAGCCGAAACCGGGGTGGGCGCTTCCATTACCTGCATCAACCATCCATGCAGAGGAAATTGGGCGGATTTAAGTGCCGCAGCCACGACAATCAGCAGGCTGGCCCATAACAGCGAGACCGGGAGCGGGCCCGTCATTGCCGCCATGGCAGGGAATAGTGCGCTAAACTCCATCGTGTGCAGGGTGGAGCCGATGAGTAATACCGCTATCAGCAGGCTAAGCTCGCCCAATCGGCTGGCAATGATTTTTTTCCGTGCCGCAAGTATTGCTCCTTCGCGTTCTGGATAAAACATCAGCAGATGATGCAGGCTCAGGCTGGTGGTCATCCATACCAATACGAACATCAGCATGTTGCCGGACACAATCAGCGTCAGGATGGAGGCGAGCGTAAGATTGAGCCAGGTATAAAATCGCCCCTGATGTGTTTCGCCCTGCAGATAATTGCGCGCGTAACGAGCGACCACGAATCCGACGAAAGAAACCAGACAGAGCATCATTACCGTTACGGTATTGATATAGATACTCAGTCCGATAGCTCCCATGTTTCCCGGCAAAGCCAGCGAATAGGACGTGATCACCAAAGGGATGCCGCGTACGGCGTACAAAAGACTGGCCAACACGGCGCAAAGAAAAGCCAGCCCGCTGACGATGCTGCTCAGGCGCGCGATACGCTGGGCGTGTGCTCCGGCCACCATGTTTCCGAAAAGCCCCATGGCCCAGAGTAGCAACGGTGCCGCAGTGCTGAGCATAAGAAGGATGTAATTCGAGTCTAATGACATGGAAATCTCCGTACAGGAATATGTGAAAGTGCGCTCATAGGCCATCAGCGCACAAGTAATCGATACTATTCTTTGTATTATGGAGATGTCACTAGTTTAATGAAAGTTAAATATATTTACTTTAATCTTAAACAATCGTTAATTTTCAACAATGTCCATGAGTCTGTCAAACCCAAAGCAGATACACTATTGTCGAGGCCGATTTGCGATATCGGATCGGCCGACGTGGGTAGGGCGTGAATAGGTTTGGAAAGCAAACAGCGGGATGACAAATACGTGCAGTCGAAACTGCGTATGGCGATCAAAGTCGGATTCTGTGCCTATTTTTTAATGGCAAATAAACTGTGGTATCAAAACAATTCCAGCTCACCTGTTGAAGCTTCGTTTTGTTCTGATCGGTGCATATGAAAATTAAGCGTGGCGCCATTTCCTACGCACGTGCATAAGGTTAATTTAAACAGGCTCAAATCATTTATTGCAACTTCAAACGATTGTGCATGCGTGGGATTTAAAATGGATACGTAGCTACTGCATGCGATATCGAGAAAAAAGGGCGTAGACATGCCTACATGACGAAACTCGGTGCACAGGTTACGATTGACTGCGCCGCAAAGCAGGTTGATAAATTCGCCTTGCGCGTCGGATAATATCTCTCCCTCAAGCTTTTTATCGGGAATGCGAAGTATTTTTGCCAAATGCTCAACGGTAGCGGCATGGATATAGCAGTCGAGCAAAACGACAATGCGAAACATGTACGAGGAAATGTTCAGAGCTATAAGATTGCGATTTTCGGCAACAAAGCGCACAGGACCATCCATAGTCTCCCGGATTTCGTAATTGTTTTCGGAGATGCAGGCAATATTTTCTCGCACCGACTTTTCAAATAGCCCTCTAATCGCAGCAATTGCGTTTTCCGTAATCATATAGACGAATTTGCTGAAGCAATGATCGAAAGTACATTATTAGTGGAAGAATGTAACCCTGAGACGACAGTGCGGATCATGTTGCTGCTCGCTTGCAAATCCTGAAAAGTCGTAGTGGTAATAAGATCGTTCTTATAAAGATTCTGTTTGTAATTGTGTGCCAGTTTTTCAGATGCCCGGGCAAGGTCTCGCATTTCATTTGCAACAATAGCAAATCCTCGCCCATGCTCGCCTGAGCGTGCGGCTTCAATGGATCCGTTAACGGCCAGAATAACGAGCGATTTTACCAGGCGGGAAAATTCTTCATTCTGGGTTTTCAGATCGCTGTTGTTAAGATAAATTGTTTGCATCTCATCATGCCAGCGCTCCAGGATGTTGACTATGCCGAGTAGTGCCTCAACATCCTCTTTCAGTAAAGCATGGCCGCTTATTAATGCATTATGTAAATTCGTAATTTTGGACATGAACTCATAACGGGTTTGCAAAACGGAGTCGGCGCGCTCGGTGAGAAAACGTTCTGCCGCGTTTGCTAAAGTTAGGTCGGAAACTGCGGTTTGTTGAGCTAGTTTTTTGTGCAAATCATTCGTTTCAGCTTGTAGAATTTTGATAAGCTCGCCTATATCCGTGACTGAAATAGGACCTTTAAAGTCCCGGGCCAGCTTGTCGTATTCATGCATTTTTCTTTTTAGCCGTCTGAGTTCCGCCGATTTTTTTTGCCATAAAAAAAACATAAGCAACACTAATGCAAAGAACACTACTAGTAAAAAATTTTCAGATATACCCACCGATTATCCTATTGCCTTTCTTGTGCCTAATTTATAAGATTATGAATCTTTTACGGTTTGATATTATTGCTTTAGCCCCGTTCACACAAAGAACGGAGCAATCAATAATCCCGAGATTTTTGTAATACAAATACTTAAAGCGGATATGCTTTATCCGCTTAGTTTTTTTATCGACGAAATAACCGCAGGACCATTAAAAGGCTTAACAATCCACCCTTTTATGCCTGCGGCTTTGCCGCGTTCCTTCATGGAAGGGCTATTCTCCGTAGTAAGCATAATGATATTGACTGCGGAATTGTTTAATTCGGTGCGGATTTTTTCCGCCATGGTCAAGCCGTCCATATTGGGCATGTTGACATCGCTGATGATAAGTTTGATCGATGAATCGGCTTTCAGTTTCACTAAGCCATCTTTGCCGTCCATGGCTGACGCGACCGCCAATCCATTGGCCCTGAGGAAATTGCATACTTCGTCACGAACTGTACCGGAATCATCGACTACTAATATTTGTGCCATTTAATTTTCCTTCATAATCAGATTTAAAATATTCGATTTTCTATCAGAAAAATTCCAGTTCGCCGGCTTCGAGCAAAGATTCCATTGTGGCGTTATCCTTGAACTCATCTGGCGACCAATTCAAATTGAAAACAAATCGTTGATAAATTGAGACCGGTTCTGTCTGGACATTGTTGCTCTCGCGGAGCGAATATTTAAGGCAAAGCTGCGAATCTTCGGAACCGAAGGAAATATAACGGTGCTGATGATTGATGACGATCGGAACTTGAGATTGCATCAGACCGTGCCCGTTCGCATGGCCTGCATATCGGTTCTTGAACGAGCCCCATACCATGTTGGTTGCTTCGCCCAATACATTATTAAGGTCCCGAAACGTCATAATCCGGCTTTCATGGCCTGCCCGATGACTGATCAGATTCAGTACGGAATCTTCCTCGGCTTGCAGCATCATATATCCCCGACACCAGTTGCTTTCGATGGCGATCATGGTGAATACCTCGCCGTAGATAATGCTATCCTTGACCAGATACGGGGTTTCGACATCGATATCGCAGTTACGGAATAGCGCCTGTAAAGCGGCGCTGGTCATCTCGGTAATACCCCGTACGAGGTCATTGGGATAGATGCGATTGAATATCGAATCGTCGAGGGTCGCACGGAGTACCTGCAGGTCGTTAAGCGTATAGACGCACCGAAACATCGGCGCATCCTTTTTGTCCAGCCCGGAAACGTCAGCTACTGAATCCCGCCGCAAGAAAATGGGTAATTCGGGTCTGAAATTGTGAATTTCTCTCGCCAGTTTCAATCCCATGCCGGTCTTGTTGCCATAATTTTCATATAGCATGATTCCGCCCAGATCCACATTGGATTTCAGTATGGCCATCGCCGCTTCGATATCCCCTTGCTGCGGTTTGATGCCAAGCAGATGCCATTCTTCGCAAATCGCCTTTTGACTTTCCAAATGGACTGCGCCATCGTCGAGAACAAGAATTTTGCTTATCAAGGTGTTTTTATTATTCATTGAGCCGTTCTTTTATTTATTTTGTAAATTGCTAATTCGTCATCCGGCCACGGGAAGTGCCTCGGTGAATTTCAGTTCCGCTAAAATACCGTCGATGGTAGTTTGAGTATGAAAATCAATTCCCTTGACATTTTCGGAGAAGATTTGCGGAAGAGAGACGATAAATTCAAATTGGCGGAAATTGGCTCCGGTTTTGTCGTCGTAGAAGTGTATTTTGATCATGCCGTTTTCGCGTTTCACAAAGTTTTGTACTGCATCCATGCCGACGCCGCGTCCCGAGACTTCAGTTACTTTATCGGCGGTAGAGAAGCCGGGCAGGAATATCAGATTTGCGGTCTCTTCGTCATCAAGCAGCGTATCGGAACTGATCATGTTTTTTTCTATGGCGATCTTGCGGATACGCGCTAACGCGAGTCCTCGTCCGTCATCACCGAGCCTGATCTGCAACATGCCGTCCTGGGCCGCCATCTGCAACTTTATTTTTCCTGCCGCAGGTTTATTTTGCTGCAAGCGTTCACCTGGGCTTTCCAGTCCGTGATCAAGCGAATTCCTCAGCAAATGCATAAAAACATTTTTGAGCAAGCCCGCAATATGATTGTGTATAACGTATCCGTTATCCTGAATATCGATAATGGGCGGCTCCTTGCCAAGTTCTGTAGCCAGCGCAGGCAAGGAAGCAAATACTCCGTCCAGAATCTCGGCAATGCGCTCGGTACCGAGCAGGCGGAGGGTGCCTTGCACTGAGCTGTGCGCGGCCAGCAATTCATGCAGATTGCTGGTATTAACCTTTTCCAGGCGTTGCAGCGTTTCCCGGATCTGGCGCTTTTCCACCATCATGTAATGGTCAATGTTACCGCGCCGACCGGGCCCTTTACGGCCTAAACTAAGCTCATTAATTCTGGCGTAATGTTCAACCGATTCTTTCACGGCCAGCAGATTTTCCATCATCGTTGCCTGGTCCCATGCGATGGCCGGTCTGGGTTTTAGCAATTCCGCATAGGACTGTTCAGCCTCATGGACGATGTTTGTCAAATGATTCAAGCCGTAGGTGCGAGCGTTGCCTTTGATGGTATGCATGTTGCGAAACAGATAAGCAATTGCGTCTGCATTGTGTCCGGGATTTTCACGAATTAGCAGCTCGTTTTCATCGATGAACCGAATAGAGCCGGCAATGAATTCGTGGAATTTCTCCTGCGTTACGGAAAGAATTTCTCCTATGATTTCCAGCTCGCGCTTTTGTTTGCTTGCTTCGATAGCCAGTTTCCGCAGTTCGGTCACGTCTCGAATGCACAACATTATCCGCACAATAGTATTTGTGTCGTCCGCGATCGGCGACCAGCTCAGGTCGAGTATTTTTGTTTGACCGCCGGGCATTTTCTTTTCAATCTCGCCTATCAGCAGATGCTGGTTAAATTCGAAATTCATCACATCTTCAGCAATACAGGCGCCCATTACTGCCTCAATTTGCGACAAGGCGTCAGCGCCAATATTGGTATTGGAGAAAACCAGATCCATAATGTCGCGGCCCGCCATATTCCTGGTCTCGAAAATCGTCTCCAGATAGGTCGAATACTCGGGATGAATTTTGTTGTCCTCGATAATAGTCAGAATCCCTTGCGGAATATTTTGCAACATTGCAAGTATGTCTGTCGTCTTCTGTTTCAGTTCGGCAGACCTCTCCTGTATTTTGACGATCATCATATTAAAAGCGACTATCGAATGACCTATCTCGTCCATGCGTTCGACGGGAACCTGACGAGTAAAATCCTGACTGGTGGCGATTTCGCTCATCATCGTCTGCATCTGGCGAAGAGGAGTAATAATTCTCCGATAAAGAATTATGCCGAAAACGCTTAACATCAATATGGTAATGATCGATACGACAGATATACCCGTCGCCGTTTGCGACAGATTTTGATTCAGTGCAGAAATCGCCTGATCTTTAGTGCGAATTTTCTCCACACGCAAAGTCTCGATGATTTGCCCCAATTCACGTTGGAATTCGGTAGCATTGGCATAAAAATTGGCATTTGCAAGTTCGTTTTGACCTGCCAGTTTATATTTGGCCGTATCATCTACGGCATTAAAATAGTTGTTTATGTTTTCCTTGATTTGTCGTATCAATCCTTGTTGCGCTTTGTTAGTGGCTTGCCTTGCCTGAAGTTCGATGCCTTCCTGAAGTTTTGCTTTTTTTGCGGTGAGGTTTTCATTAACCTGATCAATAATATTTTTATCTGTTGCTGTAACCAATGCGGTGGCTTCGAGCTGTACGTCCTTTAATTGCGATACAAGATCGCTTGCTGCAAGTGCGCTAGGCACTACTTTTTCGGTAACATTTTTTACTTGAGTAGCGTTAGATTTTGCCTGAAATATGGCATAGGCGCCAATTGCAAAGATTGCGGCGAACGATAATGCGATTAATAAGGTAATGCGATATCGAATACTCATGGCACAAAGTCCCCCGCTTCAAGAATGACACTTTAATAAATTATGAAAATTATTTTAGTAATTGATGTCTCGTAAGATGCGGAATAGTAGTGTATTAGTATTGCATTATTGTTACTGCTGATGCCTGAATTGATAAGTGATTGAAATTGATAGCAGTTGTTGCTGCGTTGGCCGACACTCGTACAATATAATGGGTGTTAGTTATTATCGTCTGCTGATATGGCCGTTGAAGCATTGGAGAGCGATAGGCTGCGATTAACGGAATCTGGGCGATCTAGCGTTTGGTATTTGGATGCTCGGCCGAGATTTTTCCGGCCTTAATCAAGGTGAAATAAAGCCGCTTCGTTTTTTCGAAGTTAGCGTTGCCTGATAGTATGCCCCATTTGAAAATGCTGGAAATTTATCGGGACTTACTAAGCTGGACGCAATTTATCAGGTGAATTTTTGATGTGGCAGTCACTTGCGTATGGGTATTCCGAAGGTCGATATCCGTCTTGGGCAAGTTTGCTGCGGGCAGTTCGGCGTGCCTGTATTATTTTATACCGGCAAATTTTAAGCCGGAAATTGACTATATAGCGGCAGCAATAACTAATATTGAAAGATATTGCCGATTATTGAATTCGCTGGTGGCTGGGACGGGAATCGAACCTGTGACACGCGGATTTTCAGTCCGCTAATAAGTGCATTTATTAGCGTTGATTGATATTTGATAAATTGTAAAATCATTGATAAAACATATAGTTATAAAATTGTCGTTGTTCCGTTGTATTGAACAGAGTTGATTGATATACTCCAAATACGAGTACACGGCGAGTACACAGAAGTTGTGTGATGATGTGCGGATTGTACCGAAACGTGATGGATGGTATCTATTTCAACCTACTGCGGACGAACAGGACATGGCAAAAATCAACTTTACGGCGCCGAAAGTTTTAAACTTCAATTGTGAGAATGGCAAGAGCCGGAGTTTTTTGTGGGATTCTGATGCGCCAGGTTTGGGACTGCGGGTAACCGACACAGGCGCTAAAAGTTACATATTTCAGGCCCGACTCAATGATCAGGTAATCCGTATCACTATTGGCTCGCCGGACGCCTGGTTGTTACCTGCAGCGCGTGCGGAAGCGCGACGCATGAAAGTCATGATGGATGGCGGCCAAGACCCCCGTCAGGTAAAAGCGGATAGCCTGGCAGCCGTGCAATCCGAGCGTGAAGCAAAAGACGCAGAAAAAGCGGTGTTAGTGGTGAAAGAAGCGCGCGAATCCGTGACGGTTGGAATGGCTTGGACTGAGTATATTACCGAGCGTACACCGCGTTGGTCGATACGCCATGCCCTCGATCACGATCATATGATGCAAGCCGGTGGGCGACAACGGTTGCGCAGCCCTAAATTAACCGAACCCGGGCCCCTGGCCGTGTTTGCCAATATCCGGTTAATTGATCTCACCAATGCGCATGTGGAGACATGGGCGCAGGCGGAATCACTAACAAGGCCCACTCGCGCCCGACTGGCTTTGCGTTTATTAAAAGCCTTTATAAACTGGTGTGCTGACCATACGCTTTATAAAACGATTGTTGCGAATAATCCAGCGAAGAGTAAAAAAGCGCGAGAATGTTTGGGTAAGGCGGGGGTTAAGAATGACGTATTACAACGCGAGCAATTACCCGTATGGTTTGCTGCGGTTCAAAGTATTGGCAATCCAGTGATTAATGCTTATCTTCAAGCGTTATTGATTACGGGAGCGCGCAGGGAAGAGCTGGCCAATTTGCAGTGGGATGACGTCGATTTTAAATGGAACAGCCTGCGACTTCATGACAAGGTCGAAGATTTCCGGATGGTGCCGCTGACCCCGTACGTATCGTATTTGTTAACTGGACTACAGCGCAGAAACGACTGGGTATTTAGCAGCCCGACTTCACAATCCGGGCGACTTGCCGAACCGCGCCTTGCCCATAACGATGCGCTCAGAGCAGCGGATCTGCCGCACTTGACACTGCACGGCTTGCGTAGAAGTTTTGCGAGCCTGTGCGAATGGACTGAAACTCCGGCCGGCGTTGCGGCGCAAATACAAGGCCATGCCCCGCAAGGGGTGCGTGAACAAAACTACATACGCAGACCGCTCGATCTGCTTCGCATGTGGCACATCAAAATTGAGGCGTGGATCTTGGAGCAAGCGCAAATCGAGTTTTCCGGGGTGCCGATAAAACCGGATTTGCAAGTAGTGAAGGGTTGATGGATATTGCCGGCTGTAATGTTATGCGATACAATGCGCCATGATCAAGACATTCCGTCATAAGGGGCTAAAAGCCTTTTTCGAGCAGGGCAGTATGGCTGGGATACAAACCGCTCATGCCCCGCGGCTGGCAGCCATGTTGCGACGGTTGAATGAAACCACTAATGCGCAAGGAATGAATCTGCCGGGTTGGGGCTTGCATCCGTTGAAGGGGCGAGAACTGAAAGGGGATTTTTCGGTATGGGTGAATGGCAACTGGCGCTTGACGTTCGCATTTGATGGTACGGATGCTGTGCTCGTGGACTATCAGGACTATCATTAAAAGGAGAAGCAATCATGGCACGCATGTTCAATCCGCCGCATCCAGGCATTACGTTGCGGGATGATGTATTGCCTGCATTGGGATTATCGGTCACTGATGCTGCGCAACAACTGGACGTTGCGCGCGTCACGCTTTCCCGCGTGCTGAATGGTCGCGCTGCCATTTCGCCGGAAATGGCCTTGCGTATTGAGGCTTGGTTAGGGGTAGAGC